>JACKDA010000002.1 GCA_020633775.1 Gemmatimonadales bacterium
GCGCCGCGTGATAGGCGGCGACATCGGTGGGCATCGCCTTATCTCCCCGGGTCATCATCGAAGGTGGCCGCTGGCGGAACCCGCACCACGGTCCCGCTCCCCTCGCCGCAGCTCGCGTCCCACAGCTCGCCAAACTTGGCGCGGTTGGCGGCCTCCTCGACGAAGACGGTCCAGCGGTTCTGGTAGATGAACCGCACCGGCGTCCGGCTGCCGCCGATCCCGGGCCGCCCGCCGATCCGGCCGCAGACGACCATCCCGGGGAGCCGATCGCCGTCCATCGGCGGCTGGATCACGACGACCGAGTCGAAGGTCGCGCTGGCGGGGGTGTCGAGCAGCGCGGCGAGGGTCGCCTGGGCCGAGTCGCGGAGCGCCGGAGCCGCCGCGGCGGCAACGCGGGCGAGCGAGTCGGCGCGGGCCGCGGCGAGGGCGGCGGGATCCGCCGCCGGCTCGGCGTCGCCGGCGCAGGCGAGGAGGAGGGTGAGGAGTGCACCGTACGCCTGTCGATTCATGAGTATCTCCACTGGATCGGTCCTGATCACGAGCAGGGCGGCCCCGTCGCCCGAATCGTCGGGTCGACCCTCATCCCGAGCGGAGCGGCCCGCAGGGCCGCGCAGTCGAGGGATCTGCTTCTCGCCGCGGAACGGCAGATCCTTCGACTTCGGCCGCTGCGCGGCCTTCGCTCAGGATGAGGAGCTGACGCGAGCTACGCCGCCTTCGCTCGGGATGAGGGTCCTGCTTCCCGCCTCACGACTCAGGACTCACTTCTCACTTCTAGTCCGGCCTATACGCCCGCACCAGCTGCGCCGCGATCTCCGCCTCGCTGAACGCCACCGGCTTGAGCTCCCCGCGGGCGTACATCGCCGCCTGGTCACTGTACCAAGGGCTCGTGGCGATGCTGCTCTCGCCGTAGGCCAGGACCGACCGCGCCTGCGGACCGTCCTTGGTGAACTCGACCACCAGCACCCAGCCGTCGCCGCCGGCATTCTGGTAACGGCCGTCGCCGGTCGGGCGAAGCGAGAGCACCCGGAAGCAGCCGTACATCCCCGCGCAGCCACCGACCGGGACATCGACGTCGCCGCGAATCACCCGGACGAGGTCGCCCCAGGCCGGATCGAGCCGGCCGTGGTCCTTCCGCACGGCCGCCGCGGCGGCGGCGAGGGTGCGCACCGCACGCGCCGGATCGCCCAGGCCGTACGGCGTCCCCACCGGGTCGGCGGAGCTCCACGGCGTCGCCCACGCCCGCGCCTCCCGCTCGGCGGTGCTGCTGCCGCTCTCGCGGTAGTAGCGATCGAACCACTCCGTGAACAGCACCGCGCCCCGCGCGTCCGGACTCGCCGTCTTGTCCCACCCCGCGAGGACCTCGACCGCCTGGGCCAGGTCGCCGGTCGGGTTCGTCGCCCGCGCCGCCGCCACCAGGTCATCCACCATCCGCTCCGCGGCGAGCATCCGGGTCGAGTGCTTGAGTCGGATCACGTCATCGACCGAGACCATGTCCTGGCTGGTGACGAGCGCGACGCCGAGCTGCGAGCGGAGCCGCATCTCGGGCGCGGGGAAGTCGGGCGGCGGGAACTGCGCCGAGTCGATCGGGCTCTCGACGTTGGTGAAGTGGAACGGGTCGTTCTCGTTCTGCAGGTAGCCGGTCGGCGGGTTGAGCAGCTGCGGCAGCGCGTCGAGCGGATAGAGCGTGGTCCAGACATCGTCGGTGGTCGCGGCCGGGACGGCCGCCGCCTCGCCGAGGGGCGCATGCGGCCGCTGGGGCAGCGCGGCGTTCCAGATGTAGAAGATGTTCCCGTCGCGATCGGCGTAGGTCAGGTTCGACTCGGTGTGGGCGCGCATCGCCATCGCCGCCGTCCACTCCGCGAGGTTGCGGGCCTTCATCATCGCGAGGAACTGCTCTGCCTTGCGATACTCTTCCCAGCCCGGCGACTTGAGGACGTGCACCTCCGTGTCGGTCCGGTCGATCACCGGTCCGAGCGCCGTGCGCCACACCGTCCGCTGCTCGGTGACCACCCGGGCGCCGCGCTTGACGCGCACCGAGAGGACCTTACGCTCCAGCGGGACCGAGCCGCCATCGAAGAGGACGTGATCGGCGCGCGCGGGATCGAGTCGCAGCGCGTACACCTCCTCGAGGTCGGGGCCGTTGTTCGTGGTCGCCCAGCCGAGGGCCTCGTTGAAGCCGCCGTTGAAGTAGAAGGGGAAGCCGACCCGGAAGTCGCCGTAGAAGTTGACGACACCGGGCACCGTGATCTGCGCCTCGTAGTAGGTGCTGTACCAGTCGCCGCGCCAGCCGATGTGCGGGTTGCGGAGCAGGATCGGGTTGCCCGTCGTGGTGCGACCGGGGCCGAACGCCCACGCATTGGAGCCGATGTTGTCGCGGTTGACCGGTTCCATCGCCGAGCGGCGGCGGGCCTGCGCGCGCTGGAAGCGGCGGACGGCCGGTTCGACCTGCTCATCGACCCAGAGCGCCGCGACGTCGTGCGGCGTGAAGGTCGGCAGGTCGTAGCGGGCATAGACCGCGGGGTGGGTCTCGACCCAGCGGTTCACCGCCGCGGCCCATCCCTCCTGCACCCGCCGCAGGTCGGCACTCAGCTTCGAGTAGGTCGCGACCGCGAGCGCGTGCGTCTCGACGTGGGTGTAGTCGCTCTCCAGCGAGTCGGGGCCGAAGAGCCGCGACAGCTCCCCGCGTGCGCGGACGAGGTTGAGCACCACCATCGGCCCGTGATCCTCGAGCTGGGCCCAGGCGAGGCCGTAGCCCATCGCCCCCATGTCCTCGGCGAGGATGTGGGGGACGCCGTGCGCGGTGCGGCGGATCTCGACCCGCGACGGGTAGTCGGGCGTCGGGGACTGGAGGGCGGCGAGGAGGAGGAGAGCGAGCATGGAACTCTGAAAGAGAGAAGAGAGAAGAGAGAAGAGAGAAGCGAGAAGCGAGAAGCGCGTCTCCCGAAAGCTAGCCCCCCCCGGTTCAGGCGTGGGCCGCGCGTCGCTGCAGCATGCCGGTGGCGACGAACAACACCGCCGGGATGCAGAGGACGCCCCAGACGAGGTAGGCCTGCGCGTCGACGCCGCGGCCGATCAGCGCCAGCGACGCCGCCATGCACGCCAGGCTCAGCACGCCCCCCGTCAGCGGTCGGAGCCAGCCCAGGAGGTATCCGGCGGAGAATCCGAACGGGAAGAGCGCGAGGTAGAGCCATTCGCGGGCGCCGTCGGGGCCGGTCCCCGACTCGCCGACGACGATCAGCATCAGCGGCATGATGGCGGCGAGACCGCCAAGGCGGGCGGCCCAGTGGAGGAGGCGAGTGGCGGGGGCGGGCGAGGTCGTCATGGGTCAGCGGCTCCGGTGGCGGGGTGGGGGCTCCCGGGAGATGCGCAGGAACCCCGCCCGGGGCGACAGGGCTCGTCCTCCCGCACCACCCCCACGACCTCAGCCGGAGCTGATGACCTTCGCCGGCACCCCCGCGTCGCGCAGGGCGCGGAGGAAGCCATCGCGATCGTCGGGGGAGATCAGGACGCTCCGGTTGGCCCCGTAGCGGATCTCCAGCCGATCGAGCGACCACGCCGGCGAGGACAGCAAGCTCCGGCTCGGCGCGACGCGGGTGATGTCGGCGACGGCGATCCGGAGCCGCCACGGCCCGCCGCGCACGGCGAGCTGGTCCCCCTCGATCGCGTAGTGCGTGGTGCGCATCATCCACACCATCGCGGCACCGGTGCCGATCAGGACGAGGAGCGCGAGGCCCAGTTCCAGCGGAGGAATCCCCTCCCCGACGGAGGCGGCGACCACGATGGCCATCCCGCCAACGAAGAGCGATCCGAAGACCACGCCGACGAGCCAGCCGTCGACCCGGGAAGCGAAGCGTCGTGCCACGGGGTGCGCTCCTTGCCATGGCAGTGTATCGAGGCGCTCCAGCAAATCTACCCCGCAGCCGACGCTCGGCCCCGACTCACCCCTTCCGCCGCCAGCGGCTAAAGGTCTGCCGCGCGGTCGGTTCCGCGACCGCCGTGGGCCGGGGCTCCCCCGGCGGTGCCATCAGGAACGTCACCTCCTCGCCGTCCCACGCCATCACGCCCAGCGAGACGTTCCCCTTCTGCGCGCCGGCGAGGTGCAGGTAGTCGACCGCCACCGGCGTGGTTGTCTCGTCGAGGGCGATCTTCGCATGCAGCATCACCTGGCCGCCGAAGGTGACCTTCACCGTGTTCCCCTTTCCGACGCGCGAGCCGTACGGCAGCCACTCCTCACGCACCGGCTCGCCCCGCGTGACCAGGCGCACCGCCGCCCATTCGCCCTCGAGGCGCTGGAGCATCGGGGTGATCGGGCCGTCGAAGCGGCTCGGGTCGGCCGGCGGCGCGTCGACCTGTGGGCGGGGCGGTGGCGCCGTGCCACCGTCGACGTGCTCCGGGCGCGCCGCGGAGACGCGGGTGAGCCGTTCGAGTGCGTGGCCGCTGCCGGGACTGGTGACGAACGCCGTCGGGCGGGTCGAGCCGACGAGGCCGAGGCAGATGACCAGGGCGTCGCCGTCGCGGGTCCAGATGGCGGCGGCGGTGTTGCCGGCCTCGGGGCCCTCGACGAAGGTGATGTCGAGCCGCATCGGTGTCGTGGTCGTGTCGATCACGAAGGTGCCGTCGTAGTTCCCCTCCGGCGACTCCATCCGGAAGCGGTCGCCGTCAAAGAGCATGCGGGAGCGGGCGATCGCGACGGCGGGGATCTCCTGGCCATCGACCTCGAGCGCATCGAAGCGCCATTCGCCCTCGAGGTCGCGGAGCGCCTCGACGTGGCGGGTGAGCGCCTTCCAGCTCGCGAAGCCGCTGCGGCGGGCGACGACCGACTGCGCATCGGCGAGCTTGAACGTCGCTCGCCGCGCCGCGGCCAGCGAGAGGCCGTTGGCGGCGGGGAGGTGGGTGATGAACTCCTGGGTCGCCTCGTGATCGCCGCTTTTCCAGGCGGCGAGGAGCGCCTTGGCCTGGCGGCGCAGGTGGTCGAGGTTGGGGCGGGACGGGAGTGGCGCGGACATGGAACCTCCATGCATGGCCCGGGGTCCGCAGACAGGCTGCACAAAGGTCGCGTGGGGAGGGCGAGCGAACCGTGCGTGAAGGGGAGTTGGACTCTTTCCGCGGACCCGGTGGCGTCCTTCGCGCCGTGGAAGAGTGTACGTCGTGGCGGGGCGGAGGGGAAGCGGGGGCTACGGCGCGAACATCTCCTGGAGTCCGGAGAGGACCTTCGTGAGGGTCGGGGCTGCTACCAGGCCCATTCCTCCCCGTCGAATCGGGTCGGGGTCCCTTCGTCGAGCATCCCCGCCTGTGCCTCTGCCAGCCCCTCGGCGGCTTCCTCCCACCCCGCGCGCGCGACGGTGGAAGGCCCAGCGATGTTGGCGTCCCTCGGAACGTGGGGAATGACCCTGCGTGGCACGCGTACCTCCTCGATCAGGTGATTCGTGATACCCGTCCGCGCGCACTCCCGAGACGTGTCGGCCGTGCCGCCGTCCGGCTCGTGGGTCGAGGTGCGAATGGAAAGTATTGAAACCTGCTCCTCGCGGCGAGCGAGAAGCGATGGAATCGGGCGGGATCGGGGTGGCGGGTGCTGCGGCTGGAGAAGAGGCAAGAGAGGCGTGGCCTACCTGGCCGGGTGAACTCGATCCGATCAGGGAGTCGGCCATGGGTGCACACTGACCCGCTCGATGCCATCGTCGTCGGTCGTGACGACGTAGAGGATCCTAGGACAAACCGCGAAGTCCCGAGCGCGGCTCCGAGGCCGCGTTCATGGGTAAATCTTCGTGTGGTCCGGCACCGCACCCGATGGGGACACTCAGCGGCGCGACCTGTCTTGGGAGGTCTCGAATCGAGACCATACCACCTCGTGCGTTCCGCTTGGCGAGCCTCGTCCCCGCCAAAGGTTCGAACAAGAATGCGCCAAGCACACAACGCCAGCAACTCCGCTCGCACCAACCAGAGTGTGAGCAGAGTGCCGACGCTGACGCACCTCATGCGGCGCTGGGCGGCCTCAGTTGTGTGTATTCGCCGATAGCTACTACCGGCAATTCAACCCAACCGAGCACTCCCAGCAAGTGAGGGCTATGGAATGATCGGCTGGTAGCAGTGATATACGACCCCTGCCCCCCCGACCGTCAAGTGAACCTCCGCGCAGAGTAGGGTGCTGCGATTGGGGCAGTCGGTCCAGAACGAACAGACTGTTTCCTCGTCGGTCTGTTCGCCCACCGATGCAGCAGCACGCGGAGGCGCCAAGAGCGCGGTCGTCGCGCAGACCATAAATCCTGCCATAGCTCCCCAGAACGGCTTGGACACTGGAACCCTCCTTGAATAGTATTCGGGATGGAGAAAGAGGCGGGGAGTCCCCCGCGCGGCACGACTACGGCGATTCGGCGGTGACCTCACGGAGCACGACGCCCGACAGGCAATTCACCACCAGCCATCGACCTCTCACGACACTCCCTGCTTCTGCATCAAGTGGCGCATAGGTACCGGTCGCCCGGACGTTCGACATTCGTCGTACGTTCCCGGCGACCGTCTCGTTTTGCGAGTACTCGGCACGCTGGAGAAGGTACTCGGAGCCTCCAACTCGTACCCGAACGCCGCAAGGCTGACCTCGCTCGTTGGGCTGCGGCCCAGAATCAACGATGAGGGCGTGCGCACCAACTACGCTGCCCCTCAGTTCGGGCGCCGCACGTGCTTGGGTGACCGAACACGCGAGCGTGTTGACGCAGAGGAGAAGGGGCAGATGGATCCTGACCACAGAATCAGGTCTTGCGCAGTTCATCATTGAGTTTCCGCAGACAGGATTGATCGGATGATCTGCTGCAGACGAGGCAGGTCTAACGGCCCGTGAAGGAGCTGGTCGTTGATCAGCACAGTGGGAGTTCCAGGGATCCTGAGGCGCTCGCCGGCCGAAACGTCCTCTGCTATTCTCGCCGCAATTCCATCGCTTTCGCGGCATCGATTGAATTCCGCCGTGTCCACGATTCCCGCACTAAGCGCGAGAACGTCGAAAGGAATAGCGCCGATCTGGCCAGGCTCGTTGAACATCAGGTCGTGATACTCCCAGAATCGACCGGCCTCGCTCGCGCATTCACTTGCCACAGCGGCCGCCTGAGCCGCCGGGTGGATCTGGTTGAGAGGGAAGTGCCGAAACACCAACGCGACTTCGTCAGGGTACTGCTGTCGGATGCTGTCAAGGATCGGTTGAAGCGCGGCGCAGAATGGACACTGGAAGTCCGAGAACTCCACTATCGTAACCGGCGCATCCGGGCGACCAGCCCTTTGCCCATGCGCTGCATAGCTCTGCCAATCTGGGATGGACATGGCCAGAGGCGCCGCAGGCGCTGCAACTGAGTGTGCGAGGACGCGGTCAAAAATCACGACACCGGTGATCACTAGTGCACATAGCGCCACCGCGACTGTCGCTACTGCCTCGAGCCTTTGCTTGGACACGATCCAGTCACCCTCTTTCAACGATGGTTAACTGCCCTCTTGCCACCAGTCACCGCAGGGCTGGAAGAGGGAATACCCGAAAATGTGGGAGAGGATCGTTGAACTGCATCAAGAGTTGCGAGCCGCACACCAAGATGCTGACAACCCCTTCTGGTACGCGCCACGAACGCGTATAGCGACCTGTCTGACGATCGTACTCGTCGATCAGGCGACCCGCATCTGCCGACTCTCCACCGAAAAGCAAATAGACGGCACGAGGACCCACCGCGACACTTCGTGCTCCTCTCGGCGCCTTCGGATCGACACGCGCCGCAGTGTACTGCTTCTTGTCACCCACCTTGAGCGTCAACACCTTCGGAAAGGGAATTGCTTCGACGCCTTCGTGCCACTGCATTTCTCCGGTCGGCGTTACGGTCGCGAAGCTCCCGCTGTACACAAAGGCAATCGCGGCACCTCCATCGGAAGCCTGGCCAGCTACGGCTTGACGACTTACGACCGGAACATCCATCTGCTCAGCACCGAGTGGAGTGGTTGCCAGGAGGCCACCGGCAGAATCGACAATGATGGCGAAATCTGTGTGGGATCCACCAAGGAGCATGAATCGCTGGCCGGACAGAGCTAACATCCGGTGATTTTGACTAACGACGGGGATCGTGCGCAACGGACTTCCGAGAGGAGACAATTCGAGTATTCGGGCGTTTGGTGGGTCGCGCAGTACGATTCGTCCGTCGTCACGAACCCTCAGCTCGGTAGGGTTGCGGTACTCTCCCGGACCAGCGCCCGATCGTCCGACCTGCCATCTGAGCACCCCGGTCGAGCTGAACGCCTTGAGCCGCATGTCTCCGTAGTCGAACACCAAGAATCCCCCGGACCCGCAGGCTGCGAGTCCCGGGTCAAGCAAGACATCATTCCCGGGCCCGCCAATCCTAGTGACCTCGCCGCCCGGGAAGGGAAGAATCGAACGTTGGGCTTGGCCAGCTAAACCTCCGGCAAAGGGTAGCATGCCAGCGCATGCTGCCACAAAGAGGCACCTACAGTGGGCGAGACGCCAAGGCATCGGGAGCCCCCTGGGTGCCGAATAGAACCGGGACGAGGTCACTGAGACGCTCAATGGCATCTCCCATAAGAATCGCGTGGACTCTACCACGCTTTTGGACAATGACGACTGGCTGGGACCACCCGGCCCGACGTGACTCGTTGAGCCACCTACCTCCAACGTCTTCCACGAGCTCGAACTCGATACCGAACCCCGATCGAATACTGCGCACGATGGAGTCAGACCCGAGTGGGAGAACGCTAACACCTTGAACGCGCACTCCGCCTTCTCGCACCAATCGGTTTAGAACCGAGAAGCCGTCAGCCGTGATAGTACAAGTGGCAGGATTGAACACGACCACAACTTGGGTTCCAGTACCAGCCAGAAGGGGTGAGTCACGCATTCGTGTTTGGTCGGACACTTCTGCAGGCGGTGACGAGCACGCCAGCATGCATCCTGCAAACAAGGCGCGGACTAGACGTGAACTGCGTGCCGCAATCAACCACACGCGTGGCACTGGCGCCTCAAGCGAGCCCGGCATCAAGTATGCGGCGCGTCAGGGGATAATTGGCTGGTAGCACGTATACACAACTCCAGCGCCGCCCGGATTGAGGTGGACCTCGGCGCAGACCTGAGTTTGACGGTTCGGACATGAAGTCAAGGTCGAACACACTGTGTCCTCATCCGTGAACTCAACGGCTGTGGCGGAAACAGGCCGAGAAACGAACGACACGATTCCGAGCCCAAACAGCATGGATCCCAAGAGCAGCAGCCTGCGAGACATTGGACCTCCGATGGGAAGCGTGGTCGGGTAGTTGGAGCGTGGCGCTGGAGTTCGCAAGCACAACCGAACGCACCACTACGGAATGAGGCGCTGGTAGCAGTTGTACGCGATAGTTCCTTCGCCAGGTTCCGGAACTGGAACCGTAACAACAGCGCAGACCTGAGCCCCGAGGTTGGGGCATTCCGTCTGCTGACATACAGTCGAGTCTGTCTGTGTTACGACTTCTGCTTGGGCAGGGAATGCACTGGCTCCAGCGGCCATCGCAGCTACAGTCAGGACCAACCCGAAGAGTTTCCGCACTTTGTCCTCCAGATAGAGTGTCTGATCGATCAACTGTGTGAGCCCCGAGGGACTACCATCGATAGCGTGGTACGCCGATGGCCCTTCGTGGTAGGTAAAGATCGTACAAACCTGCGACTTTCAACGCTACGATCGCCTCGCCAGCTCGCCTACCTTGCTGAAGAGTGGCGAGGCTCAGCGAAGCGTCCGCGCGTCTCTCCAAAAGTGCAGACGTGCCGAACAACTGGAACTGTGACTGTTGCTAGGTTTGTCTTCGTCCACGTCTTCTGCGGCGCGAGCGCGACGAGGATCACCCGCCCACGCCCTCTCTCCCACCCCGGAGCGCCTCCTCCAGCGCAACCCGCTGCTCCGCCACCCACCTGAGGAGCACATGGAGCTTGCGGACGCCGAGTTGCTTCCTGGCCTCAGCGAGGTGGAAATCGACGCCTCGCTTGCCGAGTCCCATCTCCTCGGCGACCTGCGCGCGAGTGTAGCCATCGTGCATCAGCAGGAGCACTCGGATCTGGCGCGGCCGGAGCACGACCCCATCAATCGGGACCGACGCCCGACTGAGCTTGGCGGCAGGCTTCTGGTTGGGAGGGGCCGATCCGAACCGGCGGCCCTGCAGGGCCGCTTCGATCGCGAGGCGCAGCTGCTGCGTCCCGACTCCCTTGAGTAGAAACGCGTCCGCACCGGCATTGAATGCGGCCCGTTCGAACGCGGCGGACTCGTGCGCCGTGAGGACGATGATTCTGGGCGCGATCAGTCCGCGGTCGACTGCGTGCTTGATCACGGGGAGAGAGCTGGTTCCACCAAACGTGACATCCAACACGACCACCTGCGGGCGGGTACGCGCAATCGTCCCCACGAGATTCTCGAGGATATCAACCACACCGACGATATCGAAGTACGGTCGGAGACACTCCGCGATCCCTTCGGCAACGACCTTGTGGTCATCCGCCACCAAGACCGTGGCGCGGGGGGATGACGGTGACCTCATCTCCGTGGCACCGTCGCGACCACGGTCGTTCCCGCCTCTTCGGCGCTATCGATCCGCAGCCGACCACCAAGCATTTCGACCCGTTCGTGCATGCCGCGGAGGCCGAACGCGCGTCGACGATCGACCGCGGCAGCGATCCCCGGTCCGTCATCCCGCACGATGAGCTCCGCCTGCCGCGCCGACACTTGGAGGACCAGCTCCACATGTGCCGAGGCGGCATGCTTCACCACATTGGTGATCGCCTCCTGTGCGACCCGGTAGAGGGCCACGGCCACCTCCCGCTCCAGTCCGCTCTCCGGGGGCACGTCGCTTGACACAGTCCACTGCCCATCACTGAGCTGTCGTCCGGCGAGATCCCTTAGTGCTTCCGCGAGGTTCATCTGGTCAATCGCTGGAGGGTGGAGGTCATGCGCGAGCGACCGCAGGTCGGCGAGTACCGTCTCGAGGGTGGCGTCGGCTGTCTCGACCCGACCAGACTGGGATTGGAGGCGCACCGACCAGAGTCGCTGGACGATGTCGTCGTGCAGCTCGCGCGCGATCCGACCCCGTTCGGCTTCCTGGGCGCCGAGCAGCTGATGGCCGAACGCCCGGGCCTGCCGAACGGCCTGCCGCTGATGCCACAGAAACGCAGCAGCGACTACGACGATCAGCGCGCTCACGGACAGCGCGCTGAGGGTCAGGACCCAGACGAGGAGGGACGGCGTGGAATCCACAGGAGTGCCAGGGTGTACGGGGTCATGGCAACAATACTGAAGACGGAAGTGGCCCGGTACAGGGTACGCGCCAGGTCTCGGTCGCTGAGGGCCACGACGGCCGCCACCGGATCGAGCACCGCCGTGGGGGCATGCACGAGCAGGACCCCCAGGCCGACCATCACGGCCGGGTCGCGGAGCGGTCTCGTTGCGAGCTGGCCCAGGCGGACCACGATGAGGACCGCGCCACCGCCGGTCATCAGCAGATGCATCAGGGGCTTTGCGACCAGCGAATAGTCCCTCGTGACTCCTGCCACCACCGTGATCACGAGCCAGGCGACCACATATAGCAGCGCAGCCCCTCGGAATCCCCGCGCCCATCGATGGTCTCGGGCGAGCTCCCCGAGGACGATCAAGCCGGCGCCGCAGTAGATCGGCAGGGTCAGGTGCGCGAAGGCGGCGTTAGGGATGCCTCGAAGCCCGAGGGTCATCATGGAGATGTTGAGCGTCAAGGCCAGGGCGAGAAAGCCCACAAACCCACGCCAGGGGGCCGGAAGGCCCCTCAGCCGACCCAACCCGGCGATGACAGGCATCGCCGGGGCCAACGCTGCCACGAACAGGACTGCTCTGGGGATCGAAAGGCTCACGGCGCTCGAGTCAGGGGGCTGTCGGAGTCGCACTCGGGTGGACAGGGCCAGGCATAGTCCAGAATGATCCCGGAGGTCATGTCCTTCCCTGCGTCGTCTGTTGCCAGAAGGATGATGGTCGGGAGGTCTTCGTCGTTCACCCCGAGGTACAGACGGACCCTGCCCGCTCCCGCCTGGTCACAGAGCTCGCGAATGAGGTCCGAAGGATAGCTCCACGCCAGGATGGAGAGCAGGTCGGCCTGGCGAGCCCGCTCCACAAAACGGGTGGCGTCCTGCAGGGAGATGGGGCCAGGGGGCTGGGTCGGCATCGGAGTCTCCGGTCGAGTGAGGTTGATCCTGCACGGTGAGCGGAGTTATCGCGCACAAGTCATAGTGGCTCAACTGTGACTTGTGCTAGGTTGCAGAAGTGCACACGCGAGTGTGCTCCAGCAGTGATGGACCAGATTGAGCGCTCAGCAGCGAGTCGCGCTGTGGGAAGTCACCCCCAGCCGTGTCCGGACACGGCTGGAGGCGACCGGGGTCCTGATCAGCTCGCACGTCGCTCCTCCGCATCGACGGCGGGAGTCGGGGGGAGCAGCCGATCGGTCGTCACGCTGCCCTCGGGATCGGGGACGGCCGAGCGGGAGCGACTGGCCCGCGTCGGACCCTCGAGGGTGCGAATCCGCTCCCAGGTGTCGCGCAGCCCGGGCTCCTGCCGCAGGCGGGGCCGCTGCAGGCCATCGAGCAGCCGCACCTGCTCGGTGAGGGCGTCGCCGAGCTCGCGCAGCTCCCCGCGCGCCACCATGTGGCTCCGGCGGCTGGTGGTCGCCACCTCGCCGACCTGCTCGAGTTCGCCGAGCGCGACGCGGAGATCGTCCAGCAGCGTCTCGCCCAACCCGACGGCGATCAGCCGCTCGCGCGCCCCCTCGCCCGCGGCGTGCATCGCCCGCGCTGCCGCGATGAAGGCGAGGTACGGGGCGTTCCCGCGCGGGACCCGGAACCCGCCCGGCACCGCAAGCTCCTCCTTGAACGCGACCTCCGCGGTGGCGCCAAGATGCCGGAGATGGTCGGCGTGGATCCGGGCGCGGAGCTCGCGGCGGGCCCGCGACGCGGTCGCCCGGTCGGCGCGACCCTGACGCTCGGTCAGGGCGAGGGTGTCGGCGCGTGACAGCAACTCCTCCAGACGCGAGACCACGCCACTCCAGCTCGCGTCGGTCGACGGGTAGGCCCGCGCGAACTCCAGCGCGCGGCGAGCCATCGTCAGTTTCCTGCGGATCAAGCGGTCCATGATGCACCTCACGACGGTGATCCACGATCGGCATGGATCGGTGACGAACCCGTGAACGTCGGTCGCCGTCCGATCGCCGGCGGCCGACACCCCTATGCACATGGATCGTGCCAGAATCCCGTTCGTGGGCCGAACACGCCGAAGATGGTTCCAGCAATCGTGCAACTCGTTGCGCGGCAACACCCGGTCCGGCTCGGCACCACGGAATGACGGGCACGCGCGCCACGCGTCGGGAAGGGGCGCCAAAGCAGAACTGTAAATATTTCGGGGAAAAGTGTCCGGCCACGAAGACAGGGGATGCCGGTTCGCCGCCGCGCATGACCGCGTCGCAGGTGTGCATGACACTGTCGCCGGGACGCGTGGCCCCGTCGCGGGCGCGCGTGACGCTGTCGCAGAGACGCATGCCACCGTCGCAAGGACGCATGCCACCGTCGCAGGCACGCGTGACCCCGTCGCAGGCGCGCGTGACGCTGTCGCAGGCACGCGTGACCCCGTCGCAGGCGCGCGTGTCGCCGTCGCAGGCACGCGTGACGCTGTCGCAGGGACGCATGACCCCGTCGCAGGCGCGCGTGACCCCGTCGCAGGCGCGTGTGACCTCGTCGCAGGGACGCATGACCCCGTCGCAGACGCGCGTGACTTCGTCGCAGGGACGCATGTCCCGGTCGCTGGGACGCTCGGCGGCCGCGCGGGCGCGACCGGTCCCGGCATCGGCCCCCGCCCCCGCGCACCGGGACGTAGATTCCGAACATCCCCAGTCCCGGCGACCGACGGGAGGACCGATGCGACGCCCCACGCACACCCTGGTCGGGATCATCCTCGGCGCACTCGCCCCTGGCCTGCCCCTCAGCGCCCAGGCGCTCCCCGACTCGACCCAGACCTGGCTCGTCGGTCGGCACGAGACCGCCCGGGTGATCCTCGAACCGCTGCCGATCGCGGCGGACCTGGCCCGCGCGGCGGACCGTTCCAGGCCGACCGACGAGAGGATCGACCACCCGGTCGCGCACCTGGTCACCGACCTCCCCGTCCACCTGGGCGAGGGGTTGCTGGCGCCGGGGAGCTACGTGGTCCGGGTCCGCGTCGAGGGCACGACGCCGATACTCGACGTGCAACCGAGCGACGGACCGGGGGCGGTCCGCTCCCCCGGCGACAGCGCCGTGACTGCAATGCAGTTCCCGGGCGCGCGGTCAGCCCGGCGCGGCGCCGAGCCCGTGATCCGGATCGAGACGCTGCGACTCGATACCGACACGCTCAGCTTCGTCGATCGTTCGACCCCGCAGATGTCGATCACCGAGATCCGGATGCAGCCCGCCACCACCTCGGAGCTGGTGGTGATCCTCGGTCGCTGGTCGTGGCGGGTCCCGATCCGGGCGAGGTGACCGGGCCGGGCGTCACCCCTCTCCCCGCCCCGCCTCCACGTGCCGACGGAAGTTGTCGAGGATCGCCTGCCAGCCCTGCCGCTGCTGCTCGACCGGATGGACCGTCTCGGCGTCAAAGGTCACCCGGACCTGGATCCCGCCCGTGGTGGGCGCGAACTCGATCCGCGCCATCCGGTCGCCGAAGCGGTACTCGATCAGCTCGTGCTCGACGATCGTGGTGTAGGTCCCCGCGAAGTCGAACCCCATGCTGCCGTCGCGCGCCTCCATCCGCGAGGTGAACGTCCCGCCGACCCGGAAGTCGACCGACGCGGACGGCGTGTGCCAGTCGTCCGACGCCGCGTTCCACTGGGTGATGTCCTCCGGCGCGGAGTAGGCGCGCCAGACCTCGGCGAGCGGAGCGGCCACGACGGTGTCGACGGTGATCTGCATGGGGGGATCCGATGGAAGGAGGTTCATGAACTCAGGACGACACCCGGGCTGGTCGCTTCCGTCGCGCCTTCTTGGGCCGGACAATGACATCGACCTCGCGACCCAGCAGGTCGAGCAGGGCGAGAAGCTGACCGAGCGACTTGTGCCCGGGCTCCGGGTCGAGCAGACGATACAACTGGGTCGGCGAGGTGCCAAGATGTCGCGCAAGCTCGCGCTTGCCGAGTGGGGAGTCGGTCACCCCCTTGCGGGCCTCGACCGACAGCTTGTGCAGGAAGAGGTCGCGAAGGTACTCGGGCTCCTGGGCGATCTCCCGCACCGAGTCGACATGCATCGACTCCTCGACCCCGGAGCGCAGCCGGTACGTGAATGCCTCGCGCCCCAACTCCGGATCGATGATCAGCTCCTCGATCGGGTCGTCACGGGTCGGCTCCACCGGGAGTCGCGAGTACGGCACCTCATACGCCCGCCGACCCGCGCGCACCTCCACCGCCCGCTTGCGTGCATTCGCTGTCGCCTTCGTGATCTTCATAGCTTGCCCTCCTCCCGCAACTCGGCGATGAGCCGCCTGATCCGCGCGGTGATGGTTCCCGCCATCTCGATGTCGTGTTCGAGATCCCACTTCACGACCAGCACCCCGTCGCGATACACATGAACGTGCCGGGGGGAGTGATCCCCTACCCAGGTGAGAAAGACGTAGCCCCCGCGGCGAACCTTGCCCATCGTAAACGTTACCAACCCCGGTAACACTTCGCAACTTCTGGAACGGCGCGCCCATGGCCACTCCCCCGGCGCTACCTTCATCCGATCCCCGCCCCATCACCCCGGGAGTCCGCGATGCCCCTCCGCCCCGCCACGGCCTGTCTCCTCCTCCTTGCTGCCTGCGCCGCCGAGGCGCCCGAGGCCGACGCCCCCGCCGAGCCGGTGGTGCTGGCCGCCGACACGGCGGGGGTCGCGAAGGTCGACCACATCATCGTCGCGATCGACTCGCTGGAGCGCGGGATCGCGCTGATGGCGGAAGCCACGGGCGTGACGCCGACCTTCGGCGGCGTGCACCCCGGGCGCGGGACCCAGAACGCGCTGATGGCGCTGGGACCGCGCACCTACCTGGAGCTGATCGCCCCCAACCCGGCCGACCCCGAGCGTGGCGCCGAGCGGGTGACCGAGTACGCCGGGTTCCGCGCGCTGACGCCGTCGGGGTGGGCCGCCCAGAGCATGGACGCGCAGGCGATGCACGAGACCTTCCTCGCGCGCGGACTGGCCGACAACGGCGTCGCCCCCGGTTCGCGGGTCACCACCGCGGGCGACACGCTGCGCTGGGCCACCATCGCCCCGTGGCCCGAGGACGTCGACTGGTCGGTGCTGCCGTTCTTCATCGAGTGGGTGGCCCCCACTCCGCATCCGGCGACGACCACGCCGACCGGCTGCACCCTTGCCGCGCTGCAGGTCATGACCCCCGATGCCGATACCGTGCGCGCCCTGCTGCGCACCGCCGAGCTCGCCGTCGAGGTGTCCCGTGCCGACAGCAGCGCGCTGCGCTTCGAGCTCGACTGCCCCACGGGGCGGGTGACGATCGGGGAGTAGGGCGTCCTCGTCGGGTACCGCCCTCTTCCCCCTGGAGATGCCCATGCCACCCCGTGCACTCATCACGATCCTCCTCCTCACCGCCTGCGGCGGTGCCGCCGAATCGCCGGCGTTCGCGACGCGCGACAGCGCCGGCATTACCATCGCGGAGAACCGCACCGAGGCGGTGAGCGCCACCTGCCGACTCGATGCCGACCCGGTGGTGCGGATCGGCGGCAGCGATGCGCCCGAGGACCAGTTCCTCTACCGGGTCATGGGTGCCAGTCGCCTGAGCGACGGACGGATCGCCGTTGTCAACCAGGGGACCCAGGAAGTCCGTTGGTACGACTCGACCGGCACGCTCGTGGGCCGCGCCGGTCGCGAGGGGAGCGGGCCGGGCGAGTTCAAGGAGGCATTCCTGATGGTCCGCCTCCCCGGCGACACGCTCTGGGTCGGCGACTACCGGCCATGGCAGTGGCACCTCTTCGGACCGGACATGACCTTTGCGCGCAGCGTGATGATGACGCCGGCGGAGGCCAACTCGCCGCGCGTGTTCGCAATCATGGACGACGGTCAGCAACTATTCGGCAACAGCGGCAGTCTGGGCCCCCGCGCGCCATGGGCGATGGATTCGTTCATGGTCCGCCGCTACGCGCCGACGGGGACGCTGCAGGACACCGTCCTGGCCGTGCCCGCCGGGCGGATGGGACAAACGGTGGAGGCACCGGGAGCGATCTGGATGAGACCGTGGTTCGAGGGGTCCGCCCACGTCGAGGGCACCGGTGATCGCGTGGCAGTGGCGACCTGGAACGAGCCGGAGCTGGTGCTGTACCGCGTCGGGATGGCGCTCGAACCCACCCTCATTGTCCGGTGGACCACGGGCGACCGCACCATACCCGAGGACGCCGTGCGCGCGGCACGCGAGGCCCTCGCGACACGCTACCCCGACCTGTCGCCGGAGATGCAGGCGATGATGATCGACCCAATGCTCGATCCAAAGCGACCAGTTGCCGATGTCTATCCGGCGGTCACCGGCCTCGTGATGGGACGGGACGGCCGGATCTGGGTCCGCGAGTACGCCGAGGAGGGAGCCGACACCCGCCGCTGGCTCGCGTTCTCCGCCGAGGGGCGCGCCCTCTGCCGTGCGGAGTTCCCCGCCGTCGAGGTCGCCGAGATCGGCAGCGACTACCTGCTCGCCAAGACCACCGATGCGCTCGACGCCGAGCAGGTGGTGCTGTACCGGCTGCGGGCGGAGGGAAGCGAGTAGGATCGAGTCAGCGCGCGGGAATCACGACCAGGATCCCCGAGCATCGCGAGCCGAATGACCTTTCGCCCCGGGCGGGTTCACCCGCCGGCGGTGCCGAGCGGCGGCTTCAGCCGCCGACGGCCACACCCACGCCCGCCGCGCACTCTCACCGCACCGCAAACCTGATGTTCTGCTCCATCCGGTACACCACCGGCCGCCCTTCCCGGGTCGCGGGCCTGAAACGCGTGTGCCGGATGGCGAACACCGCGGCGTCGCTGAAGCGCTCGTCTGGCGAGGCGACCACCCGGACGCTGGCCGAATCGACCCGGCCCGCACAGTCCACCACGTACTGCACGCGCACCACGCCACCGGTTCCCGCCCGCCGCAACGCCGCCGGGTACACCGGCGCCGGGCCGGAGGTGCGCCTGGGTCGCACGGCCTCGGTCGTCGCGGAGTCGGCGACCCTTGCGCCACACGAGGTGTCTCGCGCCGCGGGCGCCTGTGCCGCGACCATGCTCGGCGCCGCGAGCACTGCCGCGACGAGCAGGAACAGATGCGGCGCGGCAGTGGCGCGGGCGGGCGAACCGCTGCCGCGGTGTGCGTCGGGCTTCATGGCGTCCTCCCGGTCACCCGGATCGGGGTCGGCGGTGACAACGGCCCCAGCGGCGTCTCGATCTGGGGCGTGAGTTCGAGCGTCACCCGCGTCGGGTCGTTGCGGAGCCCGGCGATGCCCGCGGCCAGGTTGACGATCTCCTGCACGCCCCCGCCGAAGAACTCGCGCAGGTCGAGGTGTACCCGCAGCGGGATCGTGACCGGCTGGCCGGCCGGGAGGGTGTAGCTCGTGTCGAGCACGCCGCGCACGGTCTCGCGCCCATCGAGCAGGAGCAGCCACTCCATCCGGGCCAGTCGCGCGTCGGTGCGATTCGTGCCGGGGTTCGCGGCACCCACCCGGGCGGTGAACTCGAATGGCGCGTTCCCGCGACCCACCGTCGTGACCAGGGTCGCGACCTCCGTGGCGGAGAGGTCGCGGTAGCTCGCGATCCGCGCCAGCGGCACCCCGGCCAGCCGGGCGTCGGCGATGCCATCGAGCGAGAACGCCACCTGCGCGAGCGCCGCGTACTGCTGCAGCGCCGCGCAGCCGACCGCGCCGAGCAGGAGGCCGACGAGCAGTGCGATCCGCCGACCCCGGCTCACCCCTCCGGCTCCTTCGGCTCCCAGAGCTCCACCTTGTTGCCGTCGGGGTCCATGATCCAGGCGAACGTCCCGTTGAAGTCAACGTCGGGCCCCTTGATCGGCTCGATCCCCGCCGCCTTGAGCTGCGCGAGCAACCCCGCCATGTCATCGACCCGGTAGTTGATCATGAACGATGCCGTGCTCGGCGCGAACCACTTCGTGTCCGGCGCCGCCGTCGACCAGACCGTCAGCCCCTTGTCGTCGGCGGTGTCCTCGGGCCAGCGCAGGATCGCCCCGCCCCAGGACTCGATCGTGATCCCGAGGTGCTGCTCGTACCAGGCGGCCAGTGCCTTGTGGTCGCCGGCGCTCTTGATGAAGACGCCGCCGATGCCGGTCACGCGTGCCATGGGTGCTCCTTGGTGGGATCATCGAGTGTCACCCCGAGCGCAGCGAGGGGAGGGAGCGCTGGGGATGGTTCCGCCCCCTCGCCTTCGGCTCGGGGTGACAACCGCGCTAGCCGCGGATTTCATCCTCCCGCTTCCGACTCAACGCATACGCCGAGACCAGCGTCAGCACCACCCCGACCGGGAGCGGCTCCAGCGTGGTGAAGGCGATGTTCACCAACGGATTCTGGTAGCTCTCCGCGAATTCCGCCATCTTCGCCGACAGCGCGGCCACCTCGGCCTCGCTCTGCCCCTCGGCGCGGGCCTTCTCGATCTCGGCGGCGGCGTACGTGTCGGCGAAGTCCGGGGCGAAGCCGTAGTAGATCACCTCCCACGTCGCCACGTACCCCACCACCCCGAGCAGCATGATCAGGGAGCCGACCGTGACCGCGCGGCCGAAGCGGACCGTCCCGCCCGCGACGTTGTCCCGGTAGGAGCGGACCCCGAAGTAGATCATCAGGAACGCCACCACCATGGTGGTGTAGCCGATGAGCTGACCGTACTCGAGACTGAAGCCGTCGAAGAGCCACATCGTGAGGGCCAGCATCCCGCCGAGGAGGCCGGCGGCGATGAGGCCATAGGTGAGGACGATCCTGCGCATGGGTGCTCCCGTGGTGGAATGGAGCGGACAGGATAGGGCGCAGGGGCCCGGCCAACCATCGCCCGAAAGGACGATTTGGGTGCGTTTCGGGCGAACATCACCCGAAGGGGTGACCCCCGCGGGTCACGGGATCAGCCGGAGCGCCTTCCCCTGCTGGACCGCCTGGGTCCGGCGGCGGACCTCGAGCTTCTCGAAGACCCGGCTCGAGTGGGTCTTCACCGTGTTGACCGAGACGAACAGCCGCTCGGCGATCTCCTGGTTGCTGAGCCCGGCGGCCATCAGGTCGAGGATCTCGAGCTCGCGGGGGGTGAGGCCGAGGGCGTCGACCCGGGCCTCGTCACGAACGAACTCGGCGGGAGCGGGGACCAGCACCTCGACCTCGCGGACGACCACTTTCGGCGTCGGCCGGGTGAGGCGCAGGCCGAGCCAGAGGCCGGTGCCGGCGAAGACCACGGCCACGAGTCCGCCGTAGATCGCCATCGAGTGCTCGATGATGATCCAGCGGAACTCGACCAGCTGCAGCACGGCGATGAGGACCGCGCCGACGAGGCCGTAGAGGAGGACGTCCCTGCGCATGGGGGGATTCTGGCGGGGGGGTGGCGCGGAGGCAATTCCACGACCTGTCACCCTGTCCGGGTGACCAACGTCACCCCTGACAGACCCCCTGCACCCGAACCCAAGGAGGATCACCATGGCGCCCGATGCCTGGACCGCCAAGGACGAGCGACAGTACGAACATGTGCGCCAGAGCGAGCGCGAGCGCGGTCACTCGGATCAACGCGCGGCGGAGATCGCCGCCCGCACGGTGAATGATCAGCGCCGGCGCGAGGGGCGCACGCCGCACGAGCGCACGATGGGGACCGGCAATCCCCACACCTCCCTCGAGGAACGGACGGTCGATCAGTTGCAGAACCGGGCCCGCGAGCTCGACATCAGCGGCCGGAGCAGCATGCGCAAGCAGGAGTTGATCGAGGCGATCCGGGCGCACTAGGCGCTAGGCCTTCGTCGGTGTCTCACCCGCCGACCGCAGGATCTTCGCCATCGCCTTGCCGCGCGCCAGCTCGTCGATGAGCTTGTCGAGGTAGCGCACCTCGCGCATCAACGGTTCCTCGATCTCCTCGACGCGGACGCCGCAGACCACCCCGGTGATCAGCGCCCGCGCCGGATTCATCTGCGGCGCCTCGGCGAAGAACTGCTCGAAGTTCGTGCGCGCGGCGAGCTGCGCCTCGAGCTGCGCCTGGCTGTAGCCGGTCAGCCAGCGGAAGATCTCGTCGACCTCCGCCTTGGTGCGCCCCTTCTTCTCGGCCTTCGCGATGTAATGGGGGTACACCCCCGCGACGGCCATCGTGTAGATCCGGTGCTTCGCGGGCTCGGGCATGGTGGCCAGGATCTCCATCGAGAGGGGTCAAATCGGGGAGCGTGTGCCGGGCGGCTGAGGACTCCAGTAGGGATCGGAGCCGGAAGGTATCACCGGATCCCGCCCTTCGAGGATCATCGGTCGGACTCAGCCATCCACGCGCACGAACCGCCAAGTGAAGGTCTCCGTGATGTTCCCCGATTGCCGTGTGAAGCTTCCCTGGAGCAGGTCGGGGTCGGTGGCCTGATGCCAGCCCCCGGTAGGATCGGCAAATGGGGAGGTGATGAGCCAGGAGGCAGCCGTCGAGATGACGTGGACCTGCGGGGACGGATTCTGGGCACTGATGCAGGGCTTGTTGAGGATCTGGATCCCGTTCACGAATGCCCCGGCCCGATACCAGAGTCCCCGCGCCGGAGGCGTTCCGGCGGGAGGGTTGGGGTCCTCGCCGGTGGTGTCGAGCCACTGCGTCCCGCTGCCCCCCTGGGTCGAGAGGTCGAGCTGGATCACCGGTGCGACGTAGTTCGCGCAGGGCACGTTGTTCACCAGCGTGAGCTGGCCGGCGGCCACACGATGCACGACCGACGAGCCCTCCGAGATGTCGGGGACGAAGCGGACGCCGGTCGCGGTGATCGTCAACTGTCGCTGGAAGTTCGGCGTGGCGTCCGTGAGCGTCCCGGTGACCTCGCCGACCCAGGCACTGGCCTGCTGGCGCACGTGCACGGTGTCGACGGCGAGCTCCCGCGTGCCTGTGGCATCGAGCAGTCGGGCCACGACCTCGTAGGCGCCGAGCTGGGCATAGGTGTGCGAGGCATTCGTCAACCCGAGATTGTCGCTCGTCTGGCCATCGCCCCAGTCCCAGGCGATCCGGAACCCGTCATCGGGCGGCAGCTGCACCGACGCGGTGAAGTCGACATCAAGATCCTGGCTGGTGAGGATCACCTGGTCCGGGGTGACCTCGAATGGCGCGTAGCCGACGTTGGCGACCGCCACCGACAACTGTCGGAGCGCACCACCGACCTCCTCGATGTGGGTCGAGATGGTCCGCAGAAGTCCGGTTCCCGGCGCGGCCGCGCCGACGCCGAGGTCGGTGACAATCGAGACCGGCTCGCCGTTGGTGCGGGCCAGTTCCACGCCGCTCGGCAGGTGGAAGGTCGCCTTCTGCACCAGGACGCGGACTTGGGCGCCCTGCGCGCGGGCAATCAGGTTGTCGAGCGTCGCCGTGGTCCAGACCTCGTTCGGATGGGGACGGATCTCCGCGTCGACCGCCGGCAGTCCTGCCTGCGCCGCCAGCGCTTCGTTCGCCGCCAGCCGTTCGGAGAGCGAGACGTTCATCCTCGTCAACTCGGTGAGCACCCCGTCGAGGGCGGAGAAATCGGCGATCGTGCTCCCAACGGGTACCAATCCCCCCGAGGCGAACGTGAACGGCGCATAGCCGACGGCGCCGATGCCCACCGAGACCGGGGCCGACGCGGACGGGACTTCGACCGTCATGCCGTTCCCGTCCGCCGAGGTCACCAGCGCCGCGCCCGGCATGCTCAGCCCCGGCTGCGGGAAGGTGAACAGCGCCGGTCGCTGCGCGAAGCGCATCCAGGCGACGAGGTTCTGGTGCACGATCTGGTCACGTTGCGCCTTGGGCAGTTGGTCGAGCTTCGGCCCGAGGCGCCCGAGGGTGGCCAGCAGCTCCGCCGCGATGGCATCCTGGGCCAGCTCCACCGCCGCAAGTGGCCCGGGTTCGGCATAGAAGCCGGGAATGTCGAGCGGCTTCACGAAGCCGTCGAAGCGCGGCGCCGACGGGACCGAAGCGACCCACTGCAGGCCGGCGATGCCGGCACCGACCCCGTCCGGGTGTGACGCCGTCCCGTGATCCGCGATCGACCACCGATTGAGGGTCGCCTGGGTGAGCGACATGATGTCCAGCAGGATCGGCACCACCTGGGACTGCGGATCGTCCTGCAGGGTCGCCACACCGGCGCGAACGGTCCCCACCGTCGCCGGATCGGGCAGCAGGTCACCCCGCAGATGGGCCGTGGCCACGACGACCGAGCCCGCCTTCCGCTCGATGGTGGTCAGCAGCTCCGAGACCCCGCGCACTGGATCGTGGAGGGCAAGGAAGACGAGGTCGTTGGGGCCGGCGGAGACCGGAACCTCCAGGGTCATCAGCCCGTTGCCGCGCATGGCGCCGGTCTGTACCAGGAGCGGCGGACCCAACACGGTGAAACCGGCGGGGGCGCGGAACGTCGGCGACAGCGTGCCGGTGCGCAGGTTCCACGACGTGGACGAGGGGAACATCCCCCCGGGTGCGGTGAGCGTCAGCCCGTCGTAGGGGCTGTTGGCATCATCGATCGTGATGGTGCCACCCGCACCACCGATGGTCCCCGTGGTGAACTCCGTGCCCGGCGTGATGGTCGCCTGGATCTCGACCGGAGCCAACGAGGGGACTGCTGCCGTGAGACGCTGTGGACCGGATGGCCCAAGGACCCAGCGCGAGATCCTGGCAACCCCGCTGGCATCGGTCGCCGGCGTCGCGCCCTGGATCGTCCCGCCGCCGCTGACCACGGAGAAGGTGACCGTCACGCCGGCGACCGGCTCGCCGGCGGCGTCCCGGACGACCACCGATGGCGCCAAGGGCACCGCCTCGCCAGCGGCGGCCTGCTGACCACTGCCGCCGTGGACGGCGAGGCTTGATGGGGTCGAGGGTTGAGGGCCGCTCGGCGGGGGATCGCCACCGCCGCACGCCGTGGCGATCGCGGCGAAGGTCAGGACGGCGACGGCGGTCCGGCGGGACTCGACTGCGTGCATGCTCCACTCCTTGCGGGTACCCGTGAGGTGGGGCGAGACGCCCCGTCAGCGAGTACGCGCAATCGGAGTGGAAGAGGGCTCATCCGCGGGCACGGCGGGCGCATCCGGCCCGCTTCAGCGGGCGTCCTTGCCGAGCAGCGGCTTCAGCCGCTCGCGGCGAGCGGCTAGCTCCCTGCCAACCGCAGGATCCCTCGTCGGCGCAGCCCCGCGGGGCTGCGCCACTCGGGATGACAGGTGCGGAGATCTAGTTCCCTGCCAAGCGAAGAACCTCCGCCGCCAGCGCCCGCACGCGGGCCTTGTCGATGGCGCGGGCGACGTCGCCCTCGAGCTGGCCGGCCAGCGTGCGGAGTGACCGCGCCCGCGCGGCACCCGACGCCTGCTCCGCGCCATCGAGTGCGCGACGAATCGCGGTGATCCGCGCCGCCGGCAACCCGTTCCCCCGCTCGAGCTGATCGACGTAGCTCCGCACCACCGGGAACGCCGCCGGCCAGGTGATGTGCGGCTGGCTCTGCGGGTTGTACTGCTCGTAGCGCACCAGGCGCGCCGCCTCGAGCTCGTTGGCGCTCAGGTAGTGGCTGGGCTGCAGCTCGAGGATGTCGAGCCCGCGCGCCATCTCGGAGGAGTAGATCAGCCCGTTGTACCAGTAGGCGCCCCACGAGCCGCCGATCGTGCCGCGACCGCGCGCGGCGGTGTCGCCGGGCGCCCGCGGCGCGTCGATCGGCCCGCGATCGAAGTAGGCGATCTCGATCGGACGATCCGGATCGGTGAAGTCGATCACGTTCACCCCGCCCTGGTACCACCCCTGCACCATGATGTCGCGCCCCGGCACGGGGACCAGGCCGCCGTTGTGCGAGACGCAGTTCTCGTTCGCCCCCTGGCCGGTCGGGATCTTGAAGTAGGCGTGCTGGGTGTACTTGCCATCCTTGATGGTCAGGGTCGTGTTGCCGCCCATCTCCAGCATGCTGGTGGCCTGGCACATCGGCGAGGTACCGCCGCCCCACTCGTCGGTGAACACGACCTTCGACCCGTCGTTGCTGAAGACGGCGGTGTGCCAGAGCGAGAAGTTGGTGTCGGCCGCCGCGTCGAGCCGCTTCGGCCGCATCGGATCGGAGATGTCGACCAGCAGGCCATGGCTCGCGCAGGCCCCGGCGAGGAGGTGCATCGCCGGGTAGGCGGTCACGTCGTGGCAGTTGCGGGGCCCGGTCGGGCGCGCCCGGCCACCCGAGCGACTCGGCGCCGGATCGAGCCCGGTGAAGATCCGCGCCCCCGTCACCACCGCCGCCTGCTCGGGGTTCGCGAGCGGCACCCGGATCACGTCGAGCCGGAAGAGCGAGTTGTTCTCGTCGGCCGGGTCGTCGCCGCTGACGCATCCCTCCATGTCGGTGCGGGCACCCTGGTTGCCGGAGACATAGATGTACACCACCCCGGCGTCCTTCGGGTCGGGGATCACGGTGTGAGTGTGGCTCCCCTTGCAGGTCTGCACATTCTTGAGCAGGCGGGGCATCGTCGGATCGGAGACGTCGTAGATCCGCACCCCGGCCATGTGCTCCGACGGATCCTGCACGCCGCCCTTGGCGCAGTCGTTCCGGTTGCCGCCGCCTTCCGCCGAGACGAAGAGCAGGTTCCCGACGATCGACGGGTCGCCCTGCGAGGTGATGCACTCGACCACCGACACCATCCTCGGGTTGGCCGGGGTGCTCACGTCCCAGATCGAGAAGCCGGCGAAGTTGCCCTGGTAGATGTAGTGGCCGCCGAAGGCGAGGTCGGAGTTGACGAAGGTCAACCCGCGCACCGAGTCGAACGGCGCCGGCTTCGGCGCCGAGGCGACGAGGCGCATCCCCTCCATCGCGAGGCCGGCGGTGGTGAGCCCGCTGCCGAGCCCGTCGCGCGGATCGCCGCCGGCGGGATAGGACTGGGCGGTCACCGCCGGGGCGGCGAGGGCGGCCACCACGGCCGCGAGGGCAACATGTCGCACGATCCGAATCATGAGCTGCTCCCTGAGGGTGAGTCTGCCCGGCAACCGGGGCAGGAGGCCTGCTTCAACGTACCACGATCTCGTCGGCGAAGATCCACGCCAGCTCGCCCGCGCCCGAGTGCCAGGACGGCAACCGGCGGCCGCCGCGCGCGATGACGCGCAGGTAGCGGGTCTCGAGCGGCGCGGCGAGCGGCACCCGCACCAGTTCGCGCGACGCGGCGTCGGGGCGCACCGGCCGATCGATCACCGAGCGGCCGACGCGCTGCCACTGCTGGCCATCGACCGAGGCGTGCAGTTCGACGACCTCGGGGAAGAGGATCCAGCTGTTCACCTGCTCGAGGAGCGAGAGGTCGACGGACCGCACCGTGCGCGAGGCGCCGAGGTCGATCGTGGCATCGAGGTCCGGGCCGACCCAGCCGTTCCAGAACCCATCGTTGAACGCGGTGCCGCGTGCGCCATCGACCAGCGTCAGCGGGCCGGTCCCCGGATACCGCGCGTCGGCCGGCGTCGCGAGCTGGATCGGGCGACCGAGCGCGAGGTGGTCGACGACGGTGATGGTGCGCGGTTCGCCCACGAGTGCATCGCCCCAGCGCGGGCTGACCTGCCACGTTCCCGGGCCGGGAAGCGGATCGCCGTCGCGCAGCGCGCGCGGGGCGACCCCCTCCCGCTCGAGGCGCAGGACGAGGCCGGGCGTCGCCCCCGCCTGCGTGACCCGGATGCTCCCGCTGGCGCTGTCGTAGCGGAACCGCAGCGCGACCAGCGCGCGATCGGCCGGCCCGACCGCGACGCCACCCTGCCGCATCGCGTCGGCCACCGCCTCGACCCGCCCCGCGAGCGCGACCGAGTCGGCGGGTCCGTGCCAGAGCACATCGGCGACCGCGAGCAGCCGCGGCCACCACATCAGCTCGGCGTTCTCGGGCGACGTCACGTGTTCGGTCCAGAGTGGCGCCTCGCCGCCAAGCAGCCGGCCGCCCGCGCCGGTGGCCTGCGCGGCGGCCGCCGTCGCCGCGGGGTCGAACTGCGCGACGCGCCCCAGCGGCAGTTCACCCGCCTGGCGGTTGAGATAGACCCATTCGTGGGGCGAGGCGATCACGTCGGCACCCGCCGCGAGGGCCACTCCGATTCGATCACTCCCCTGCCACGCCTGCACCACCGCGCCGGGCGGCAGCCCGCCGTCGAGGATCTCATCCCACCCGATCAGCACCCGGTCGCGCGCCGCGAGCCAGCGCCCGATCCGGGCAATCATCCATCGCTGCAGGCCGTGCTCGTCGCCGAGCTGCTCGCGCCGGATGATCTCCTGGCAGGCGGCACATGCTTCCCAGCGCTGCTTGGGGACCTCGTCGCCCCCGATATGGATGTAGCGCGACGGGAAGAGCTCGAGCACCTCGCCGAGCACCGTCTCGAGGAAGGCGAAGGTCGATTCCTTCCCCGGGCAGAGCACATCGGAGAAGACGCCCCAGGTCGAGGGCACCGGGAGCGAGTCCCCGGTGCAGCCGAGGTCGGGGTAGGCGGCGAGGGCGGCGCGGCTATGGCCGGGCATCTCGATCTCGGGGACCACCGTGATGCCAAGGAGGCGGGCGCGCTCGACCACGCGGCGGACATCGGCCTTGCTGTACCAGCCGCCGTAGCGGGAGCCGTCGGCCTCGGTGCGCCACGCCCCGACCTCCGTCAGGCGCGGGTACGCGTCGATCGCGAGTCGCCAGCCCTGATCCTCGGTGAGGTGCCAGTGGAAGACGTTGAACTTGTGCCGCGACATCCACGCGAGATGCTCGAGGATGTATTCGACCGGAAAGAGGTGCCGCCCGACATCGAGCATGGCGCCGCGCCAGCCGAAGCGCGGCGCGTCGCGAATCGCGACCGCAGGAATCGTCGCGCGCGATTCGCGGTGCACCACCAGTTGTCGCAGCGTCTGCACGCCCCAGAGCACTCCCGCCTCGCCGGGAGCAGTGACCTGCACCGACGTCGGGGTCACCTCCAGGCGGTACGACTCGTCGGCGCCGTCGGCGGCGAGGGAACGGAGGTGAATTGTGCCGTCGCCAGGCCCGCCATCGCGCACCCGTGCAAAGACGCCCTCGTCGGCGAGGTTCGCCACCAGGATCGCGGCGATCTCCCGCATCCGCGGGCTCGTCGGCGCGAGGGTGACGGTGACGGTGTCGGGGAGCACGAACGCGCCGGTCCCCGCCTGCACCTCGCTCGGCAGCGGGACCAGCGCGGGGATCTGGGCGTTCAGGCGGGGCGCCGCGAGCGCGGCGAGCAGCAGCGCGAGACCGGCGACGCGACGCGGGATCATCGACCCGAGGTCGGCCGCGCGGGCGGGGCGGGGAGGTCGAGGAGCATCTGGCGCATCAACCCGATCTCCGCGGTCTGCACGGTGTGGATGTCGTTGGCGAGGACGGAGATGTCGACCTCCTGTCCGGCGCCCGGCGTGTCGAAGAGATCAGCCACCATCGAGAGTGCACCCTCGTGGTGGCGGATCATCAGCTCGAGGAAGCGGCGGTCGAATCCGGTCCCCTCGAGCGAGGCGAGCTCCTGCAGCTCCTCGCGCGTCAGCATCCCGGGCATCATGATCGTGCGGTAGGACGACGTGTCGGGGGCGGCCTGGCCGTGATCGACCAGCCAGCCGCGCATCAGGCGGATCTCCGCCGTCTGCGACTGGTCGATCTTGATCGCGAAGCGGAGGAAGCGCGGGTCGGCGCCGTGCTTCGCGGCGAGGTGCGACATGTAGATCGCCTGCGCGTGGTGGGCGATCATCCCCTGCATGAAGTGCACGTCGGCGGGGGTGATGTTGACGCCAGCAGGGATCGGCCGCAGCTCGGGCATCCCCGTCATCGTCATGGCACCCATGGCGTGACCGGCATGGTCCTGCGCGGCGAGCGGGGCGGCGACGCAGGCCACCGCGACCAGGAACGGGACGGAACGGATCGATGGCATGCCGGAACCTGCCGCGCGTCGGGGCATCCGGCAAGTTCAGGTGCGGCCGTCGGGTCGCGGCCGGTGCGACCTGACGGTCGCACCGAACGGGCCTGGCGCCGAGCCGACGCCCATTGCCTGCGACCGTCAGGTTGCAGACCATATCTTCCCCCATGCCCCCCGCCGGCACCCCGCCTCCCTTTGCCTACGCCGAGCGGCGACCGTCGCCCGCGCTCGCGCCGTGGATCCGCAACTACTGGATGCTGGAGGTCGGCCCGGGCGCCCCGCCAGTCCACCATGTCCCACCGGATGGCTCGACCGCCGTGGTGGTCGGGCTGCACGGCGGAGGCCACGGGCCGGTCCTGCTCAGCGGGCCCTGGCTCACCCCGCTGGCGGTCCCGGTGCGCGAGGGGGACCGCTACCTCGGTGCCCGGATCCAGCCGGGGGCGCTGTTCCCGTTGCTCGGCGTCGACCCGAGCACCGTGCGGAACCGCGCGGTGCCGGCCGGCTTCGTCGGTGGCGACCGGCTCGCCCCCCTCGGCGCGGCGCTGGTCGGCACCACCACCATCGACGACGCGGCGGACCGACTCGATCGCTGGCTCGGATCGCTCGCCGAGGCGGCGGAGCGACCCGACCCCCTGGTGGCGGCGGCGGTGGAACGGCTCACAGCGTCGGGTGGCGAGGCGCCGATCGCCACCCTGGCACGGGAGCTCGGCACCTCGGAGCGCACCCTGCGACGGCGGTTCGGGGCGGCGACCGGACTCTCGCCAAAGCAGTTCGCCCGAATCCGGCGGGTGCTTCGAGCGGCGTGGGCCGTGGCGACGGGAACGCCGACCTGGGGACGGGCCGCACACGAGGCGGGCTACGCCGACCAGCCCCACCTGCATCGGGACATCGCCGACTTCACCGGCCTGACCCCGGGTGAACTGGGCCAACGGATCCGCTCGACTGCACATGACCAGGTCGTGCCCTGACCGATTCGTTCAAGCGGCCGGGGCGCCGCGACGCAGATTCCATCGCAGACCCCGACCGGAGCCCTCGATGCGCACTGCCCCGCTGCTCGCCGCCGCCGCCCTGCTGACCGGTGCCCCCCAGCTCGCCGCCCAGGATGGTGGCTCGCTTGGGGTGTTCCGGGACCTCACCGGCGAATGGTCCGGCGAGGCGTGGATCATCATGGGCCCCCAGGGGAAGCAGACCCTCACCCAGCGCGAGTGGGTCGCTCCCGCCGCCGGGGGAATCGTGATCACCGTGCGCGGCCTCGGCACCGAGCGGATGCCCGATGGCACCGATGCGGTGCGCCATGATGCCTTCGCCATCATCCACCTGGACCACGACGGGAAGACGCCGTTGATGCGCGCCTTCACCGCCAACGGCAACTGGATGGACATGGACCTGACCATCCTGCCGGCGGGGTACGACTGGAAGATGAACGACCCGCGCGCGGGAGAGGTACGCTACGAGATGCGCTTCGACGATCAGGGCCGCTGGGTCGAGAAGGGGTACGCCACTCGCGATGGCGGCACGACCTGGTTCCAGTTCTTCGAGATGACGCTGTCGCGGGTCGCCTCCGCGCCCTGATCCTGCTGTTCACGGGCGACCGTCAGGTCGCCCCGTGCAGAACCGAATCCCGGCGCTCGACGTTCTAGGGGTGACCCGCCACACGGAGCCCCGATGACGATTCGCCCAATTCCGGCCGCCCTCACCGCCCTGGCCCTGCTGGCCGGCGGCCTCGCCTTGCGGAGTGCCGGCGCCGACACCGCCCGGACCCTCCCCGAGGCCAGCGACCCGACCCCGCTTAGTGCCATCGCGGGCCGCGACTCGGTCATCTTCGCCGGGGGCTGCTTCTGGGGGGTCGAGGCGGTGTTCGAGCGGGTGAAGGGAGTCCTCGAGGCGACCTCCGGGTATGCCGGGGGTCACACCGCGAATCCGACCTACTACGAAGTCGGCAGCGGCGCGACGGGACACGCCGAGGCGGTCAAGGTCGTCTACGACCCGTCGGTGGTGAGCTATGACCAGCTGCTGCGGATCTTCTTCTCGGTCGTGCACGACCCGACCCAGCGCAATCGACAGGGCCCCGACGTCGGCACCGAGTATCGCTCGGCGGTGTACACCGCCAGCGCCGCGCAGCTCACGGCGACCCGCGACTACATCGCGCAGCTCACCGCCGCGAAGGCGTTCAGCCGGCCGATCGTCACCGAGGTCGATGGCTGGAAGACGTTCTGGGTCGCCGAGGACTACCACCAGGGGTACTACGACCTGCACCCCAACCAGCCCTACATCCTGATCAACGACAAGCCGAAGGTGGCGGCGCTGCAGCAGGAGTTTCCGGGGTTGTACGTGAAGAAGTGAGAAGCGGGTCCTCGGAGTCGTCATCCCGAGCGGAGCGGCCCGGAGGGCCGCGAAGTCGAGGGATCTGCACCTCGAACAAGGGACGTGCGGATCCCTCCGCTCCGGCCGCTGCGCGGCCTCCGGTCGGGATGACGATTCCCCTCTCGCTTCTCCCTTCTCGCTTCTCGCTTCTCGTCTACCCCCCCACCACCTCCCGCGCCTGCGCCAACCCCGCGCGCGCGTCTCCCGTCGGCATGAACTCGTGCGCGAGCCACCCCGTGAAGCCGGTCGCGACGATCGCCTCGGCAATCGCGCCGTACTGCAGCTCCTGGTGCGCGCTCAACTCATTGCGCCCCGGGTTGCCGGCGGTGTGATAATGGGCGAACCACTGGTGGTTGTCGCGGATGGTGCGGATCACGTCGCCTTCCATGATCTGCATGTGGTAGATGTCGTAGAGCAGCCGGACGCGGGGTGAGCCAACCCGCTCGCACACGGCGACACCGAACGGCGTGGTGTCCCCCTGGAACCCGCGGTGATCGACGCGCGAGTTGAGCATCTCGAGGATCACCGTGACGCCGTGGCGTTCCGCCGTCGGCGCGATCCGGGCGAGGGCGCTGGCGCAGTTGGCGATCGCCGCCGCGTCGTCGATCCCGTCGACCCGGTTGCCGAACATCGCGATCACGTTGGGGATCCCTGCGGCTTGGGCCGCAGGGATGACAGACTCCAGCTCTGCGAGGATCATCGCGTGGTTCGCCGGGTCGTTGAGCCCCTTCGCGATGAAGTCGCGCCGTGGCGAGGAGTTCGCGGTGCTCACCGCGAGGCCGTGACGATGGACGGTGGCCCAGTCGCCCTGATCAACGAGGTCGACCGCGCCGAAGCCGAGGTCGCGCACCATGGTGCAGAAGGCATCGAGCGGCATCCCGCCGAACGGCCAGCGGCAGACCGACTGCCGGAGCGGTGGGATCCCGCGACGCGGGGCGCTCGCAGGCAGCGGCGCGACGGCACCGGCGAGCCCGCTAGCGGCGACCCCGGCGACGGTGGTCTTCAGGAAGGTGCGACGGGTGGGCATGCAGAGCCTTTCGTCCGTGGCCGAATCCTCATCCCGAGCGAAGCGACCCACTGGGTCGCGTAGTCGAGGGACCTGCTGTTGTGACCGAACCGGGAAGAGCAGATCCTTCGACTCCGGCGGCTGCGCCGCCTCCGCTCAGGATGAGGAACCGCGGCACCGCTCCTCAGACCTCCAGCGCCTTCAGGTAGCGATACGACGTGTTGATGCTCGCCATCGGGTCGCTGGGGTTGTCGTGCTCGACGTAGTAGTGCTCGATCCCCGCCTCCTCGCGCCGCGCGAAGATCTGCGCGAAGTCGATCGTCCCCTTGCCGACCTCGGTCATCGCGTGGTCGGGCGGGCCGGCGGAGTCCTTCACGTGCACGAGCGGGAACCGCTTCGGCCAGCGCTGGAAGTAGGCGAACGGATCGGCCCCGGCCTTGGTGATCCAGTAGAGGTCGAGCTCCACCAGCACGCGCTCGGGGTCGGTCTCCTCGAGGAGCACGTCGAAGATCCGGCGCCCCTCGACCTCCTGGAACTCGAAGTCGTGGTTGTGGTACGCCAGCTTGATCCGGAACGTCTTGGCGTCCTCGGCGGCGCGGTTCATCAGCTCCGCCGTTGCCTTGATCGCATCGATCGAGTTGCGATCCTTCTCGGCGAGCCACGGCACCACCAGCCACTTCTGGCCGATCTCGGACGCGTCGTTGAGCGTGCGGTACCACCCGCCGCGGAGGGTGTCGAGCGAGACGTGCGCCGAGGGTGACTTGAGCCCGTTCCGATCGAGGAGCTGCCGGATCGCCCGCGGCGGCCGGTCGAAGTAGCCGGCGAACTCGACCTCCTTGTAGCCGATCCGGCCGACCTCGTAGAGCGTCCGCTCGACGCTGCGGGCCATCTCGTCCCGGATGGTGTAGAGCTGCAGCCCGACCTTGTCCATCGCGAGCCCCGCACCGGCGGGGCGAAGCGATCCCGCAGCGCCGAGCGGAGCCGATCGGCCCCCGCGTGCGGCATGCGCCACGCTCGGGATGCCGGCCACGGCGGCCCCAACGGTTCCCAGGAACGAGCGACGATCCATCCTAGAGTTCCTTCCGGTTGAGCGCGCCCACCGCATGATCGACCGCGCGGGCGGTGAGCGCCATGTAGGTCACCGACGGGTTCTGGCACCCGGACGAGGCCATGCTGGCCCCGTCGGTGACGAACACGTTCGGGGCATCCCACACCTGATTCCACTTGTTGAGCACCGAGTCCTTCGGACTCTTCCCCATCCGGGCGGTTCCCATCTCATGGATCGTGAGGCCGGGCGGGGTGTCGTTGTTGTACGTCTTCACGTCGGTGCAGCCGGCCGCCTCCAGCATCTCCGCGGCGGCGGTCTCGGCGTCGGCCATCATCGCGCGCTCGTTCTCGCGCCACTGCATGTCGATGTGCAGCACGGGGATCCCCCACCGATCGACCCGCTCGGGGTCGAGGGTGACCCGGTTGTCGGGGTGCGGCAGGCACTCCCCGAACCCGCCGAGGGACATCCGCCAGGAGCCGTATTCGGGCACGCGGAGCCCGTGCTTGAAGTCGGCACCGAAGCCGCGGCGGGTGCTCCCGCGCCCCCACCCCGCGACCGAGCGGTAGCCGCCGCCCTGGTAGCCGTAGCCGCGCAGGAAGTCGGGATGCTGGTCCTTCACGTTGCGGAACCTCGGCAGGTAGATGCCGTTCGGCCGGTTGCCGAAGGTGCGCTTGTCCTCGAACCCCGGCACCAGGCCACCGGCGCCGTGCTGCATCGTGTGGTCCATCAGGTAGCGGCCGAGGACACCGGAGTTGCCGCCGAGTCCGTCGGGGTGGCTTCGTGACCGCGAGTTGAGCAGGATCCGGTGGACTCCAGCGCCGAGGCGCAGACGAACACCAGTCGGGCACTGAACTCCAGCGGCGCCCGGCGGCTCTGGCCGTCACGACCTCGGTTGCCAGTGACCTTTCCGGCAGTTTCGTCCCAGATCAGCAAATTCTACCGAGAACGGCCGCAGCGTCGTGCGTCCGGTCGCCAGCGCATCCTTCAGGGTGGTCTGCGCTGTTGATAGCTGCGTGCTGCAGCGCGATGACAGTCGCCGCAGTAGTAGCACCCAGGCCGGCCATTGTGCGCCTCGATAGGACCGCGACCCGGCCGATCGTCATCTCCGCGCTCGTCACCGTAGGCCTTGCGCAGATTGTCGCGCACCCACTGCTCGCGCTGCAGGTCAGCGGCATAGGCGCCAGGAACGGGCGTCAGGAGAGCTGCGGAAGCCGACCGTTCGCCGGGAGTGACGTACGACTCGGTAATAGTCATCTCGGAGCTTGGTCGCAGTGGCAAATCGGCCAGTCGGTACCGTGCCGTCGGCGCGCATTCGCCTCGAAGTCGAGGTCGCTCATCCGGTAACACTGGCGGCCCGCGATCGACTTGCCCCCCGACCTGGCGTCCGCGGATCCAGTCAGACGGTCGATCCTCGGGCGTGGTGTAGGGGTTGTCGACGTCATCGACGAAGAACTGCGTCCTCGTCGCAGGCGTAGCACTGGATGCGTTGCCGGGTCGAGAGGGCGCGTTCGTGCCCATGCTGTATTGAGAATCGAACTCGTAGGCCGGCGCGTTCATCAGGAAGTCGCGTGCCGGGTCGATCGTGGCCCGCCTCCTTTTCCGCGCGCAGCCCCTTCGCCGGAAGCTCCTTCGCGGCAGCGCACTGATGCGGAATCCGATGCGATCGCGTCCACGTGTCGCGACGCCTCATCGCGGCGCCGGGGCGATCGGGGCGCAACCGTCGAAGCGACCGAGAGCGCACGTCTTGAGCTCCTGCCGGTCCCGATCTCGGAGGTGCTTAGTAGCCGAAGAGCGTCAGTACCCAGAGGTCGCGCCAGAAGGTGTCGGGCTTCATCGCGCCCGCCATCGTAAACTCGGCCTCCAGCGCGCGCCGAGCGTCGCGTCCTGTGCTGGCGCGGCACAGTCGATGAAGAGATGTCCCGTGCTGCTCGAGGCCCGGCGGTCGAGACCGATGAGGCCGGAAAGAAGCGTCGCTGCCGCGGCAGGTCGGCATGATCGGCGACGATCAGCTCAGTGAAGCGGTAACGCCGCCATCGCACCGGGGGTATCGGTCGCAGGAGGATCCGCTCGCCGCAGCCGCCACGGAGTGTGCATCTGGTACGTGTCGAAGAAGCCGAGCGGGAGACCGCTCGAGTTCTGACCGCCGATGTGTCTCGCGTCCGACCGCGAACAGCTCGGCGAGCGCGGACTCGCCAGGCTGGAGCCCGCCGCCAAGGAGGCGGAGGAGATCGCGGCGCGCTGCATGGAGATCCTCGGGAGGGTGCCCCCAAAAGATTCCGGCCGATCAATTGCGGGAGTGTCCATCCGCAGCGGCTCCGGGAGCCGATCCGAGCTTCAGCATCGCGCGCGAGGGAGAAGTCTGGGACTCGGTCAGCCGCTCGAGGTGGTTGGTCAGAACATGTTACGCATCCAGCTGCGCCAGCCGCGTCTCGCCGGTGGACTCCTCGGCAGGTGGGCCCAGGACAGCACGTGGCTCGATCCCGAGCAGGCGCTCGGCTCCCTGGATCGGCCGCGCCTTCGCATACAGGAACCCGATCGTCCCGATGACTACGGCGGAAGCAGGAAAACGTCGCCAGAAGGCTTCCGCTGGGAACTGGCTGGCGACCGCACTCCCGGTTGAAGGTCGGTGTCTGCCAAGACGTCCGTGGGGTTTCGTGCTGAAACGTGGAACGCGGGCCGTCCTACCTCGGGCTCATCCCGCCGCATCCGCGGCCTCGGGCGGATCGGCGGCGCCGCAGCCCCGAACCGTCATCGCGGCACCGCCCGGTAGAACCGTCGGACCAGGAACATCCACTGGTAAGCGCTCGCAATCGCCGACATCGCCGCTGCCGCCGAGGGCCCGCGACGATCGCCCCGACGTATTGCTGTGACCCGACGAGCACCGTTCCCCCATTCCGCATCGCCTCGGCGGCGACAGCCCGCCGCGTAAGTGTCACGCCACCGACGCAGGACCACGATTGGGTAATTGTCAGCCCGTGGCGTGCAGCCACCAGCGCGGCCGTCTCGGCGTTGCGGCGATAGGGGAAGTGACGACCGCAGTCACCCGGGCGTCGGCGGGGGGCGCTGTCGAGGGCGAGCGCCCTCGCGCGCCCAGCCTCGCTCAGCGGCAGGTCGCGCGGGGCATCGGCCTTCTCGGCGTGGCGGACCACCACCACGGTCGGGGGCTGGACGGTGTCGGCCGGCGCCTGGGGCGCCAGGGCGAGGAGCAGCGCAGGGAGGAGAGAGGTCATGGGCCGAATCTACCCTCCCTCCTCACGCTTCACGCTTCCGCTTCTCGCTACTCCGCCATCGGCGTCTGCCACAGCACCTGCATGATCATCCACTTGCCGTCCATCTTCGCCAGCAGGAAGTAGTCGGTGCCCCAGCTCGCGGTGAGCTTGGCGATCGCGGTGGCGTCCTGCACGTCGAAGACCTCGACCACCTTGGTCGCGGTCGCGGGGTCGACCTGCGCGTTGTCCTTGTTCCAGCTCGCCGCGAGCGCATGCAGCTGGTCGTAGGTCATCGGCATCGGGCCGCGGTAGGTCTTTGCGTCGCGGGAGACCATCCCCTGCTTGTGGAGCGTGGGGTGCACCGAGCGCGCGATCCGCTCCGGCTGGACCTGGTAGATCCCCTCGACATAGTCGAGCACGGCGTCGCGCACGCCGCGATGGTCATCGGGACCCTGCGCGACCGCGGGCGAGGTGAAGGCGAACAGCAGGGCGGCGAGCAGGGGCAGGCGACGCATGACGGCTCCGAGGGAGAGGAGCGCGGCACTACGGCGCGGGTGGAGGCGGCGTTTCAGGCGGAGAAGTGAGTCATGAGTCCTGAAAGTGAGGGGCGCTGAGGTACACCCCTCACTTCTCCAGGACCCACCCTCACTTCTCCTGCCAACTCCCCAACGCCCGCGGAACAACTGCACGCCGCTCGTCAGGTACGCCTGCTCGACGCCGGTCGTCGCCAGCTCGGCCTCGAAGAGACTCCGCTGGGCATCGAGGACCTCGAGGTAGCTCGACACGCCGCTGTCGTAGCGGCGCACCCGGAGGTCGTGGGCACGGCGCAGGGCGCACCTGGTTGATACTGGGCCAGCAACTGTGACCGTAAGCGGACTGGCCCGGGCAGGGCGTCGCTCACCTCGCGCAGCGCAGTGAGCACCGCCTATTCATGTGGAACCGCCTGCTCCTCATGTGCCGACTCGGCCCGCGCGGCGTTAGCCCGGCGGCCGTTTGTCGAACAGGGGGATCGCGGCCAACCTGGATGGTGTAGATCTCGGTCGTCCCTTGAAGAGGTCGGCCGGCGGCTCAACCTGCGAAGCCGTACTGGCCGGTGGCATTTGGGAACGACGGCAGCCGCGCCGCCTGCGCAGAGCCAGCACGCGCAGCAGCGGCCTCCAGGTCATAGCTGGCCCGCAGGATGTCCGGCCGCTGGGCCCACGAGATCAGCCCCAGCCAGATCAGGCGCGCACACCGCGCGCGCCACCTCGGCGAGCAGGCGGCCGCGATCGATCAGACCCGGCGCGCGACCAAAGGGAGCTGGCTCAGCTGGTGCTCGGTCTGGGCGATCGCCAGCTGGAATTCCGCGACCAGGCGGCCGGTCCGGCGACCTGGAGCCTCGAACTGCCGCACGTCGAGCTCCGGGCACCCTCCGCAGACCGGCGCTCGGCAGCCGCAGCGTCTGGCGCCGCAGGGCGAGGGTCGCCTCGGCGATCGCGAGGGAGTTCTGGTCGAGCGCGCAGCCACGGGCGATTGAGCGCTGCTCACGTCACCGACAGAGCGAAGGACGTTGGCGCGAACATCCTCGCGTCGCCCCTCGAGGTCGGCGTCTCAACGACATTGCCGCCGGATCCGCCCCAGAAGTCGAGTTCCCAGCTCCAGGTTCGCGAGTGGCCACGAAGGCGTCAGGGCAGAGATTTAGGCTCCCGAACACCACCTGTTGGCGCGCGGCCGAGCCGGCAGGCGTCACCTCAGGCAGCCGGGCCGCGTTGTCGACGCCGAAGCTCGGCCCAGAACTCCAGGATCCGCGCCGATCGCGAGTCGCGATTGTCGTCATCGCCTCGCGCACCAACCCCGTAGGACATCCTGCAGCAGCTCAGTCCACGCAATGGCCGGCGCGCCATCGGCGTCGGCGAGCGTGCCGGAGTCGCGCCACCGCGCCGGGTGCGGTGGCGAGCAACGGAATCGAAAGAACTGGCGCAAGGGAATCCCCCGCGGCACCCAGCATCGCCGAGGCCGCGCGACGGGGAACGGCGCGAGGGCGGCAGGGTGCGCACGGCGCACTTTTGCCAGTGAGCGCCAGGAGGACGGGCAAGTGGGGCGGCGCGACATCACTCCCCTCGCGGCGACCGGCGGGCGCGCTCGCCCCTTCGGCGAAGCGGCGGATCAACGTGAAGAAGGCAGGATGAACAACACTGACCGTGGTCGCGGTGAGCATCGAAAAGACCCCGGTACCGAGCGCGACCGCCGCAGGCGCGCCCCGCCGGGCGATGGCGATGGCAGCACGCCGAGGATGAAGGCGAAGGGAGGTCATCAGGATCGGCGGAACCGCTCGCGCGCAGCTCCATCGCGGCGTCCGCGATCGGCCAGCCCGCGATCGCGCAGCTGGTCGCGAACTCGACGATCCAGGATTGCGTTCTTCACGGCCAGCCCCACCACCGTATCAGCCCGACCTGGAAGTAGATGTCCTCGACATCCCGCGCAGCCAGACGCCGAGAACGCGGGGATCCCGAACAGGATGCCGAGAGCACGGCGAACAGGATCGCCAGCTCTCGTACTGCGCAGCAAGCACGGGGAAGACGAGGATCAGGCCGAAGCGCGAAGACCAGGCCGCTGTCCCCGGAGGTTACGCTCCTGGAACGACGCTGGCCGCCGTAGGCAAGGCCGATCCTGCGGCTGGTACTTCTGGGCCGCCGAGGCCCTCGACCGCATCCGAGCATCTGCAGAGCTCGCCCCAGCGCGGGTTTTGAAGTGATCGCGGCGCGGAGGTGGGGCGTTGAAGCGCGACAGCAGGTTCCGGACCACTCGAGGAGCTTTCGTTTGACTCGGCGCCCCGATCAGGATCATCTCGCGCCCGAGGCCGAAGCGGACCTGCAGCCAGCCGATGTCCTCCGGACAGCAGCGGAACGGCACCTGCGCCTCGGCCTGCACCCGGTAGGTCCGGCCGTAGGGTTGAAGTCATTGATGTAGAGCGTCGACAGCGACGCCTGGGCAGTCTGGAACAGCTCGGTCAGCGACATGCTTGCGCGCCCGCCCTCGCGGTGGCGATCAGCAGGCTGCAGGACGTTGGCGCAGAACGTCGTCTGCACCCTGCCGAGGGCCAGGGAGCTGGTTAGATCACCGACGAACTCCTGCACCCCGCTGCGCGAACGCCCTCGAAGTCTGCACCGCGCGCCTGCGGAATGCATCTCAGGCCGGACGTCGTCCCCGGCAGGCACCTCGAGGAAGTTGAAGGCGAACGAGCATCACCATCACGCGAACAGTCCGCCATTGGTGCAGCCACCACGGCCTCGATCGAGAGGTCGGGGTGATCCGCTCCTCCCCGCAGCTTCAGGTTCACGAAGATGATCGCGCTGTTGGTCTGCGCCGCGAACGAGAGCGCGTCGACGCCGACCAGCGCCGCCGCATGCACCGACCGCGCCGGGTCGGCGAGAACTTTATCTGCTCCACCCGCTCGATGACCGCCTCGGTGCGCTGCTTCGAGGCGCGCCATCAAGAACTGGATCGCGACCGCGAAAGAACCCCTTGTCCTCCTCGGGGATGAACGCGCGCGGCGTGTTCCCGGTACAGCACCGCCGTCAGGCCGATCAGCACCGCGAAGACCGCCATGATGGTGCGCAGCGCGGATGAACCCACCGACCGTCCGGGTGTAGCGACCGGTCAGGCCGTGGAACCGCCAGTTGAACCAGCCGAAGAAGCCGCGATGCTCGACCTCATCCCGACCGACTGGCCCCGGCAGGCAGCATGCTGGAAGCGCCGAGGTCAGGCTCAGCGCGGCTCCCGCGGAGATCGACCGAGCACGATCGTGATCGCGGAACTGCTCATACATCGCCCGGTATTGATGCCGCTGAGAAGGCGACGGGATGAACACCGCACAGAGCACCAGCACGATCGCCACGAGGGCGCGGCCTGCCCCATCGCCTTGTCTGGCGGCCGCGGCCCGCTGGCAATCCACTCTCCGCCATGATCCGCTCGACGTTCTCGATCCACCACGATCGCGTCGTCGACGACGATCTCGATCGCGAGCACCAGCCCGAACAGCGTGAGCACGTTGATCGAAGCCGAGCATCAGCAGGCCGAGGAAGTGCCGATCACCGACACCGGCGGCCTTCCAGGATCAGCGTGGCCCGCCAGCTCTGCAGGAAGACGGAACACCACCAGCGTCACAGGAACATCGCCTCGGCAAACGTCATGACGACCTCGGAGATCGACTCCTCGATGAACGGCGTCGTGTCGTGGGATGATCCCTCGATCCGGGCAGGAAGTCCTGGGCGAGCTCGTCCATCCAGTTACTCGAACCGGTCACGCACGTCGGTGGCGCCGTGCGCAGGTTGACCAGCATGAACGTCGTCGGCTTGCCGTCGAGTCAGACCACCTGGTCGTAGTTGCGCGAAGACGGAAGTACCACGTTAGCGGTATCGCGCACGGATCAGTCGCCGTCGGATCCGCGCGCACGATCACGTCAGCGAACTCCTCCGGGGGTCGTGAGGCGACCCTGGGTCGTGACCGGGACCGTGAACTGGGTCCCCGGCGGCGCCGGCTCGCGGCCGAGGCGCCCGGCCGGGTTGGTGGTGTTCTGCTCGCGGATCGCCCCGGCGACGTCGCTGACCGTGAGGCCGCGCTGCGCCAGCTTGTCGGGGTCGAGACTCACCAGCATCGAGAACTCGAGCCCGCCGAAGACGAAGGCGTTGCCGACGCCGGGCAACCGCTTGATCTCGTCCTCGATGTTCAGCTGGGCGTAGTTGTGCAGGTACGCCGCGTCGTAGCGCGGGTCGTCGGAGTAGAGCGCGGTGGCGAACAGGATGTCGGCCTGCGCCTTGGTCACCACGATGCCGTTGCGCCGCACCTCCTCGGGGAGCAGCGGCTCGGCGACCTTGATCGCGTTCTGCACGTCGACCGCGGCCAGGTCCTGGTCGCGACTGATGTCGAACGTGACGTTGAGCGACATCACGCCGTCGGACGAGTTGGTCGACTGGAAGTAGAGCAGTCCGTCGAGGCCCGAGAGCTGCTGCTCGATCGGGGCCGCGACCGCCTGGGCGACGTCCTCGGCGGTGGCGCCGGGATAGACCGCGACCACCGAGATCGCCGGGGGCGAGATCAGCGGGTAGCGGTTGACCGGCAGCCGCTGCAGCGCGAAGAGCCCGAGCAGCGTGATGACGATGCTGATGACCGCCGCCATGACCGGGCGGCGGACGAAGAAGTAGCGCGGCTCGTCGGGCGCGGCAGGCGCGGGGTTCGTCCCTGCGCTCACGAGCCGGACTCCGCGCCCGTCGTATCGGCCGGGGCGTCGACCGGTCCCGGATCGGTGGCACCGGCCACGCTCGGCGAGACGACCGCCCCCGGCCCGGTCTTCTGGAAGCCGTCGACGATCACCCGGTCGCCGATCGCGAGGCCGGAATCGATCACCCAGCGATCACCCACCCAGGGCCCGACCTTCACGTCGCGCACGCCGACCGTGTCGCCCGGACCGACCACGAACACCACCTGTCGCCCCAATTGCGACTGGACGGCCCGCTGCGGCACGGTGATGACTCCCGGCCGCGTGAACCCGCTCAGGTGCACCGCACGAACGCCCCAGCACGAGCAGCGGTCAGCGTTGCTGAACCGGCGCGGTACTCCCGCGTGCCGGTGGTATGGTCGAGCACCGGCTCGATGATCGAGGTGCCTTGGCGCCCGAGTCGGAACCGTCAGGGAAGCTGCACCGAGATCAGGTCGCTGGGGACGCAGCAGCCGCTCCGCGCCGGCGAGGTCCCCACGACGCGAGCTGCAGCGCCGAGGGGCGGAAGGCGACATTACACCGGCTCGATCTGGTCGATCGTGAGTGGGCAGGTCGAGCCCGGAACCCGCGCCCCGAGCTCCAGTGCCGCGCGTGCCGTCGACCGGCGATCTCGCACGGACGGTCGCATCACCGCGCCTTGGTCGCGCGGTCATAGCTGCGCGCCTGCAGCAGCTCGGTCTCGGCGTCGTCCATGTCACGCTGGGATCGCGATGCTCCGCCAGCAGCCCAGCCGCTGCCACCTGCCGCCTCACGTTGCGGAGCGCGCCTCGGCGCCGCTCGCGTCGGCAGCGTGCACCGTCGGATCGATCTCGTAGAGCGCGGCCGCGCGCCTCACGGCCCCCTCGCTGGAAGCTCCGCGCGGTGATCACCCCCGCGACCGGCTGCGCACCTCGACTCGACAGTACGGCTGCACGGTGCCGGCGAGCTCGACCGCCTCGTCGACGGTCGTCGTGTCGGCGACCTCGACGGAGACGCGACTGCGGCGGCATGAAGCCCTGTTCCTCCTCGCCGCAGGCGGCAGGCAGAAACAGCGGATCAGCGCAGAGGGAGGAAAGGTCTTCGCTGCGGGGAGCGTCGCATCAGCAGTCCGTCGAATCGGAGGTGGTCACGGGGCGCCGTCAGAAGGAGCCCGGAGTTGAGTCGATCGCGCCAGCAACAGGCGGGGCAGGGCCCCATCACAACACAGCGGGCTGTCGGTGCACCCGCGACGAAGTGCATCTGCAGCACGGCGCCGAGGAACAGCGCGTCAATCACCTGCGCAGTCAGGCGGGGATCACCGACATTGAAGGCGCCGGCGGCAGCCTGGCGCCCAGCAGGTGCTCGATCGGGCACAGCTGCGCTCGGAGAGCTGGCGGAAGGGCTGCGCGCCGACTGCGGAAGTCGCGCATCGGAGAGGACCGAGGCGGATCTCCAGCATCCCAATGGGTCAAACGGCCCCTGGCCTCGAGGGCTGGTGGAGGCGTCGGATGATGACCGTCCTCGACCACCCGAAGCGTCTCGGCCAACTCGAACGCCTCCCTCGGCCACCATCGCCTCGAAAGCCCCGCCTTCGACCCGAAGTAGTGCGACACCGTCGCGTGAGACCCCAGCGCGTCGGCGACGCATCGCCCGAGGTGGCCTTCGCGAATCCGGCCTCACCACGACGCGCGCCGCGGCGAGAATCTCGGCGCGGCGCTCGGTCGGCCGGCGTTGCCACCGGACGCAGGGAGGGGAATCCATCCCGAAAGGATAATTGAATTCCCGCCCAATTGTGTAACAATTTACAACTTGTTGACAAAAAACGACTTACAGCAGAAATCGTCCAGACGTTCAATTATCCGGATCGGACGATCCCTTCACCGCTGCCTCGTAGCGATCGACCAGGTCATCCACCGCACGGGCGATCCGGTCGTCGCCGGCTTCCGAGCCGATGGGGGACCAGGCCGGCCAGGCGATCCGGGTCATCGCGGCGGCGGCGATCGCGACCACGACGGCGGGGAAGAGGGCCCGCGGCCCCATCAGGCGCGCGAAGGCGAACATCGAGGTGACCCAGCTCGCGGCGCCGACGAGGAACATCCGCCGGCCGGTCGCCGCACGGCGCTCGACGAGGGTCCGTCCGGAACTGCTCCACGCCAACCAGCGGGGCACGCTGCCGCGGGCGGCCGGGAGCGGCACGCGCCACCAATCCTCCCCTTGGAGCCGCCGGGCGAGCCCGAGGTCGCCCGGGCGGGCGGGCACGGCACCGATGACCTCCGGCGCCGTCGAGGCATACAGCGCCAGGCGCTGCACCGGGTTCATCGACCCGTCGCCGCGCTCGGCCGCCCGCCGGGCGTGGTGCTCGACCACCGCCCAGGGATCGACGGCGCGCTCGGGAAGCTCCGGGTCGGTCACTGTCGGCGGGTGATGTCCATCACCGAGCCACCGATCACGCAGGTGGAGACGTTGGCCCCCGCGCACGCCTTCGCGATGCCGTCGGCCATCGCCCGCGCGGCCTCGAGCTGCACCAGCGCCGGGTTGCTGGCGTACGCCGCCGCCCGCAGGCGGGTCGCCTCCGCCTCGGCCTGGGCGCGGATGACGGTGGCGCGCGCGGCGACCGAATCGATCTGGAACCGCTTCAGGGTCGAGTCGAGCACCTGCGCCTGGGCCGCGGCGCCGATCCGGGCGTCCTCGATCGCCTTGGGGATCTTGATGTCGCGGACGTACGCCCGCTTGATCATCGCGAGGTCGCCGAGCTTGCGCTGGATGTGCTGCTGGACCGAATCCGACAGCTCGGCGCGACGCTGCGAGAAGATGTCCTCGACGGTCCAGCCGGCGAGCGCCGTCCGATACCCTTCGCGGATCGCGTTCAGGATCTCGATCTCGGCGGCCCCGGGAGTCCGCTTCGCGATGAAGACGCGGTTGACCGAGGTCGGGTCGTAGGCGTACACGACACCGACATCGCCGGTGACCGTCACCGGGTCGGCGGTCTGCGCGTCGATGGTCTCGGTCTGGCCGGTCGCCGGGAAGTTCACGTCGGTCAGCGGGAAGCAGGTCGCCTCGCTGAAGACGGTGAGGGCCATCCCGGTGGCCATGTGCTCATCGACGACCTTGCCGAAGCGCGTCTCGATGCAGTACTCGGTCTGGTCGATCTTCGTGCAACCGGTGAAGACCACGGCGAGGATCACGACGGCGACCAGCAGCGTGCCACCGATGGCACTGATCTTGGCGAGCATCGAGGCTCCAGGATGGGGAGTCGGAAGCGGCAGCCCGGCGAACCCGCGAAAGATCGCCCCGACCCCGCCCCGGCGTCACCCCTCGCTCGCCGCGCAGGCCTCGCGTTCGAAGGCGTTGTCGTGGTACGGATCCTGGCCGCGGAGCAGCGCCGCGAGCGAGGCGCCGGCATAGGCCAACGGGAAGAGGGGTCCCCAGCGTTCGGCCTGCTCGACGTGCACCCGCTCGTGTCGACGGGTGCAATCGAGTGCGCCCTGGTCGACCGCGAGCACGACGTGGCCGACCGCCATCGCGATCGGCCGCACGCCGACGCCGAGCCGGGGGAGGAGCGGGGCGAGGAGACCCCCGTGGGCTTCCACGACGCCGTCGCGCACGACCACCGCGCCGCCGGTGGCCCGCGCGGCGCCGGCGAGCACGAGGCCGGGAAGCGTGAGCGGACTGGCCCAGGCGTAGGCCAGCGGGTGCCGGGCCGGCTCAGCCACGGCGGCGATTGGCCGTCAGGAAATCCGGACGGCCGTGCCCGACGCCGAGACCATCAGCATCCCGCCGCCGGAGCCCATCTGGATGCTCTCGTAGTCGAGGTCGACGCCGACCACGGCATTGGCGCCGAGTTCCTCGGCGAACTCGCACATCTCCTGCACCGCGAGGATCTTCGCCTTGCGCAGTTCCTCCTCGTAGGCGGCCGATCGACCGCCGACGATGTCGCGGATCCCCGCGAAGAAGTCCCGGAAGATGTTGGCGCCGAGGATCGCCTCGCCGGAGACCAGCCCCATCACCTCGAGGACCTCGTGGCCCGCGACACCGTCGGTGGTCGTGACGAGCATCGGCTCAGGCCTCCTCGACCTTGGCCACCGGCGCATCGCGCTGCACGGCCTTGATGCCGTTGAGGCAACCCGCCTTGTCGGTGTAGCCCTCACCCGACGACGCGATCTGGGTCCCGTTGCCGCTCTTCAGCCGCCAGCGATACTCGCCGGCCTTGTCCTTGTACACCTCGAACTTCGCTGCCATCCGTTCCTCCTGTGCGTGAGTCAGTCCTTGTTCATCATCCCGACGACGGCCAGGATGATGATCGCCCCCACCACGGAGCCGATGAACCCGACGCCCTGGCCCCAGCCGATGCCGCGCACCAGGAAGCTGCCGACGAGGGAACCGCCGATCCCGAGCAGGGTCGTCTTGATGAAGCCGGCCTCCTGCTTGCCGGGCATGATCGCCCGCGCGACGAGGCCGATCAGGAAACCGATCAGGATGGTCCAGAGGATGCCCATGGTCGCTCCGTGTGGGGGTGGTGGCCTCCCCTCGCCCGCGGGAGTCCACTCCAACTATAGCACCCGCCGGGGCCCGTGGGGTCAGCGAAACGTGGCGATCTCGTGCAGCGGCTTCTTGGTGATCACCGGCACCTGCGCGCCCGCGGCCGGGTGGCCCGCCACGACGAGCATCACCGCCCGCTCCCGGGACGGCCGCTCGAGGAGCTCGCCGAGGAAGGCCATCGGCGAGGGGGTGTGGGTGAGGGTCGCGAGGCCGGCGTGGTGCAGCGCCGTGATCAACATGCCGCAGGCGATGCCGACCGACTCCTGCACGTAGTAGTTGGCCTGCCGCTCACCCTGCGCGTCCACCCCGTGCCGCTCCGCGAAGACCGCGATCAGCCACGGCGCGATCTCGAGATACGGCTTGTGCTCGTCGGTGCCGAGGTGCGCGAGCGCCGCGAGCCACTCGGCGGGCGCGGTCGCGTAGAAGGCGCGCTCCTCGACCTCGGCCGCCTCGCGGATCCGGCGCTTGAGCTCCGGGTCGCCGACGGCGACGAAGTGCCAGGGCTGGCGGTTCGCGCCACTGGGCGCGGTCCCCGCGGCGCGGATCGCCTCCTCGATCACCTCGCGCGCCACCGGTCGGTCGCTGAAGTGGCGCACGGTGCGCCGCTGCTGCAGCTCCTCGCGCATCGCACGCGCCCGCGCGAGCATCGCCTCGGGCGGGAGGGCCGCCCGCGGCGGCAACGGCTGCATCACCGGCTCGGGCACGCTCACTCGACCGTGTCGGTGTCGATCTGGCCGGTCAGCTTGCGCGAGAGGTGCGACCAGCTCATCCCGATGGTGAGCAGCACCGCGACACTGACGAGGATGATGTGCGCGATCGCCGCGCCCTGCATCGCGACGATCCGGTAGCTGGTGAGCAGCCAGACGATCCCGCCGCAGATCGCCGCGACGAGCACCGCGCCGGCGAGACCGAGGGAGCGGCGCGTCGCCTGCACGTACACCACCCAGCCGATCACCAGCGCGATGCCGAGGAGGAACTTGACCGGCGCGTTGGCCGCCGCATCGCCGGTGCCGCGACCGAAGAGCGGCAGGATCACCCAGTGCGTGAACGACTTCGCCATCGGGTTCCAGGTGGCGTACACCAGCAGGAGGGCGAAGACGAATCGCGCACCGATCCCGCCCCACGAGATGCCATCAGACGAGGAGGCCATGCACCGTTCCTGGAGAGAGGGAAGTCGACCCCGGGGTCAGGCGAGCCCGAGCAGCCACCCCACGATACGCACGGCGACCCAGATCGCGAAGACCAGCGTCCCCGCGAGCCCCGCCGCCACGGCGACCAGGACCAGCGTGCTCCGCCGCTCGGCGTGGGCCGGCGTCGCCAGCCACCGTTCCAGCAGCGCCACGTTGCGGCGCTGCGCCTTCCAGCCGATGTCGAAGAGGTCGCCCAGCAGGGGGATCGCCCCGAGCAGCGCGTCGGTCCCGATGTTCAGCAGCATGCGCCCCAGGACGCTGGCGGGCGCCCGCAACCGCGCCGCCACCACGAGCCCCCACGAGGCCACCAGCGCCCCGGCGACATCGCCGAGGCCCGGCACCAGCCCGATCAGGGCGTCGAGCCCGATCCGGCGCCCGAGGACCGGGACCCGGACCAGGTCATCCCAGAGGCGGGCGAGGAGGCGCAGCCGATCGAGCGACGCCTCCCCGGACCGCGGCGCGGGGGCTACGGCGTCTCGCACTCGTCGCAGACGCGCAGCAGACCCCACACCTCCAGCCGGACGAGGCCGGTCTCCGGATCCTCGCGTCGGACGACGACCCGATCCTCGCTGGCGCCGAGGACGATCCCCTCGGGCACCGTGACCCGACCGAGCAACGCGCCATCGGCCGAGAACACGCCGTAGGTGAGCACGCTATCGACGCCCGGGAAGCCGGTCGTGGCCCACAGTCGCCCGATGTTGTCGGTGGTGAGCTGCCCGATCGCGGGATGGTTCTCCGCGAACGGCGTCTGCTCGATCTTCTGGAGCTCCGAGTCGAGGATCTGCGGCGGCATGATGCCGAGCGAGCGCGCCCGCTCGATCCCCTCGCGCTGCACCTGCTTGAAGTGCTCGCGATCGGCCTCGGTGACCGGCCGGGTGGCCATCGGGATGCGGACATCCCGGATGCGGGTCCCGGTCTGATCGTAGGCGCGGAGGGTGAACTCGTTGCCCGGCGTCACCCAGAGGGTGTTGCCGGAGATGGCCTGGGTCGAGTTCGCGCCGTAGGCCAGCGGGCGTCCGATCGGGATCGACTGGCCGCCGAAGTCGACGGTGCTCCGCACGCTCACCGGTCCCGCCACGCTCATCAGCGAGTCGAGCGTCTCGCCGCCCTCGCGCCAGGTCGAGATCGTCTGCCCGTTGCGGAACTGCTCCGGCGCATCGTCGGCGGGAAGGTTGAGCTGGTCGAAGGCACGGAACACCCACATCCCGTCGGCCGTGCGGCCCACGAGCTGTGGCGGCTTCGAGGCGTCGCCGGTGAAGGGGATCTGCAGCCGGCCGACCTCATCGCCCTCGGGCGAGAAGAGCAGCCCCTTTCGCGACGCGAGGTCGTAGATCGCGATCGTGTCGCCACCGAGGCGGGTCAGGCCGGTGATGATGCGATACTCGCCCGGCCCCTCACCGGCGCGACCGATCAGCGTCCGCGAGCTGCCATCGGCCGCGAACAGGTAGATCTGTGCCGGCTGGATCGTGGTGGCCGCCACCAGTCGGTTGTCGCTCAGCAGCGTGCCGAGCCCCGAGCTCGACAGGTCGAGTTCGGTGTCGTTCGGGTCGCCGCCGACGGTGGCCATCGGCGACGCGGAGAGCTGCCAGGCCGGCGCCTGCTCCCAGGCCTCGGCGGGGTACTCCATGATCGCGACGCCGGCGGAGTCCCGGGTGGTCGCCGTGAGGGCGGCATCGCCCCCCTCCGACCCGCAGGCAGCGAGGGTGGCGAGCAGGGCGGTGACGGCGATCGTGGTGGTCTGGCGGCGCATCGGCATTCCCGGTCCGGAGTCTGGGGGCTCCCTGAAAGGTACGCCGGGTCAGCGCGAAGGTGTCACATCACGGCTCGACCTTGAAGGTCGGGTGCTCCACGATACCGAGGACGTTGCCGTAGGGATCCTTGACCGCACCGATCCGCACGCCGTGATCCTCGATCGGCTCGTGCGGGGTCGCGCCGAGCTCGAGCAGCCGGGCATGGGCGCTGTCGGCGTTGGTGACACCCCAGTAGGCGACGCCCGACGTGCCGCGCGTCACCGGCCCCTCCTCCGGCATCAGGCCGAGCTCGAAGCCCCCGATGTTGAACCCGACGTAATACGGCTCGTCGAAGTAGGGCGTCACCCCGGTCGCTTCGGCGTACCACGCCTTCGCAGCGTCGAGGTCCGGCACCCGGTAGATCGCGGTCCGGAGACCGAGGAAATGGCGCGTGGTCACGGGAACGGCTCCGGCGCTGGAGTCTGAGGCGGCGCGCCGGGCACTGTCGGCACGCGAGGGTGGTACCTGCTGGAGGCGGCAGCCAAGGAGCAACGGCAACGCGACGAGGCACGCTCGGGTCACCAGGCGTCGATGCATCAGTGTCCCTCCGTGATGGCCACCACCTCGGTCAATTCCGCCCGGAACCACCCGCCCTCGATGACGAGCGGCCGCATCGCCACCCCGGGCTCGACCGCGAAAGGATACAACCGATCGAACCGTGCCGCGGCGATCACCGCACCCGTTGCGGGGTCGCGCACCTCGAGGACGGTGTCGAAGGCGTCGTCGGGCCGCAGGATCGACGCCGTTCCATTCATCACCGGAACGAGACCGCTCGCCCACTCCGGGTCGGCCACCTTGCCCAGCACCCAGAGTCTCCCATCCGCGCCGAGCCAGATGCCCTGGACCGCCGGCTGCGGCGGTCGATCCGGCCCGGGGGCATCGAGGCGATCGTACGGCGCGAACCATTCCGGCGCCTGGTCGAAACGTCGCAGCCACCGGCCTGCGGTGTCCCACGCCTCGACCACGAACCGATGGGTCATCGTGACGGTCCAGATCTCGCCGCCGTTCCCCGCCACGATGCGCCGTGGACTCGGCAGTCCGGGCGTCGCCTCCCCGACCGAGCGCACCTGTCGACCCGCCGCATCGACCAGCAGCCATTGCTGTGGTGCCGCGAAGGTCGATGAGGTGAGCGCGATACGGCCGTCGGCGAGGAAGGCCGCATCCCATGGGGCGACCGGCAGGCGCACGGTGCGGAGGTAGCGACGCGCGGCATCGAACACGAGCGCGCGACGCGCCGCGTCGAAGACCCACACGGTCCCGTCGGGGGCGACGCGCGCGAAGAGCGGGCGCTCGAACCCCTCGGCGGCGCGGTCGCCGGGGTCGAGCACGCCGAGGAAGTTGCCGCCATCGTCGAAGGCGAGCGGAGCGAAGCCGCTGCTGCCCGGCTGCGGCACGACGACGCGGTAACCCGCCGGGTGGCGCGCCGAGACCTGGGGCCATGTCGGGATCGCCGCCACCCCGGAGTCCGCCCCGAGCCACGCGAACGGTGTGAGACGGAACGGCCCGAGCTCGGCTCCATCGCATCCCCAGGCCGCGAGCAGCGCCAGCGCCGCGATCACGCGCCGGATCACGACTCCTCCTGATCGTCCCGGGCCAGTCCCGCGGGGGCGCGGGCCCGACCGACGGCGCTTGCGAGCGCCACGAGCGCGAGGAGGTAGGGGAGCGCGAGCAGCAGTTGCCAGGGGACCCCACCGAGACCCGAGGCCTGGACGAGGTACTGCAGCGCGGTGGCCGCGCCGAAGAGCAGCGCCGCGAGCGCGACGCCACCGGGATGCCAGCGGCCGAGGACGACGATGGCGATCGCGATGAAGCCGCGCCCCGCCGTCATCTTCTCGGTGAAGGTGCCGACCTGCGCGAGGACGAGCGACGCGCCACCCAGTCCGGCCAGCGCCCCCCCGAGGAGTGCGCCGGCCGTGCGGCGCCACCGGACCGCGACGCCGGCGGCGCGAGCGCTCGTGGGTGCCTCGCCCGACGCCCGCAACTCCAGGCCGAATCGGGTGCGGTACAGCAGCCACCACGTGAGCGGGATCAGCAGGTAGCCCAGGTAGGTCAGGAGGGACTGCCGGAAGAGCACAGGTCCCACGACCGGGATCGCCCCCAGCAGCGGCACCTCCACCGGTTGCAGCGTGGCGAGCTCGAGGCCGGCACCGGCGGAGCCGAACGTCCGCTGCGCCACGAGGCCCGTGACCCCCACCGCGGCGAGCGTCACCGCGGTCCCGGCAATGATCTGGTCGGCACGTCCCCAGACCGAGACCGCCGCGAGCAGCAGCGCAGCGACCAGTCCCGCGGCCACGGCCAGCGCGAGTCCGACCACCGCGCTCCCCTGCGCCGCGCCCACCGCCGCGCCCAGTGCGCCACCGAGCATCGCCCCCTCGATGCCGAGGTTGAGCACGCCGCCCCGCTCGCTGACGGTCTCGCCGAGGGCGGCAAGCAGCAGCGGCGTGGCAACGCGCACCGTCGCGGCGCCGAAGCCGATCAGGATCGCGTCGTCGCTCATCCCCGCCGCCGCGTCGCGAGGAGCATCACGAGGATCACCACCGCCTGCACCACGTGCACCGCGACCGCGGGGATCCCGGCATCGCGTTGCATCGCCCCCGCCCCGGCCTGCAGCGCCCCGAAGAGGATCGCGGCGACCACGATCCCCGCCGGATGCAGCCGGCCGAGGAGCGCCACCGCGATCGCGGTGAAGCCGTAGCCGGGCGAGAGGTTCTGGTAGAGGGCCGCCGAGACGCCGCTCACCTCGATCGCACCGCCGAGGCCCGCGAGGGCACCGGAGAGGAGCAGGACCGTGGCGGCGACGCGCTCCACCGGCAGGCGTCCGGTGACCGTGGCGGCACGCGGGGACGCCCCGACCGCACGCCAGACGAACCCGAGACGGTGCCGGGCGAGGATCACCCACAGCACGGCGGCGATGGCCAGCGCGACCACGAAGCCCAGGTGCACGCGGTCGGGTGGCAGCAAGCGCGGCAAGCGCGCCGACATCGCGATCGGATCGCTCTGCGGATAACTGCGACTCGCCTCCTGCAGCGGCCCGGTCACGGCCCAACTGACCGCGGCCTCCGCCACGAAGTTGAGCAGCAGGGTCGAGATCACCTCGGTGACCCCGAATCGCCAGCGCAACACCACCGGCACGACGATCCACGCCGCCCCGGCGACGAGCCCCGCCGCCAGCACGGCCGGTATCGCGAGCAGGGGCGACCAGCCACCCACCGCGAGCCCGACCCAGGTGGCACCGATCGCCCCCATCGCGAACTGTCCCTCCATCCCGATGTTGAGCGCGCCCGCGCGCGCCGCGAGGGCGAAGGCGAGCCCGAGCAGCAGCAACGGGGCGGCGGGGACAAGGGTCGCCGAGAGCAGCGCGTAGCGGGAACCGAACGCGCCGCGCCAGAGCGCCGCGAGGCCGGCGGCCGCGTCGAATCCCGCCACCGACAGGAACGCCAGCAGGAGGGCGAGTCCGAGCAGGAACGCGCCGAGCGTCAGGACGAGATCCGGCACCGCCGCGCGGCGCGAGACGACCGTCGTGTTCATGCGGGCAAGCCGAGCATCGCATCGCCGACGCTCGCCCGTGGCGTGTCGCGGGGCAGCTCGCGCACGACCCCCTCGTGCATCACCAGCAGGCGGGTGGCGAGGGAGCGGACCTCGTCGAGATCGGACGCATGGACGACCACGCACGCCCCCTCCGCCGCCGCGGTCCGAAGGCGCGCATGGACCTCGGCCGTCGCGGCGACATCGAGCCCGCGGGTGGGATCCTCCGCCACGACCACGTCCGGGGCCTGCCCCAGGGTCCGACCGAGGATGAACTTCTGCTGGTTCCCGCCGGAGAGCGCACGGGCCGCACTCCGCGGCGTCCCGCCGCGCACATCCCACCGCGTGAGCAGTGTGGCCGTGCGCTCCTCGAGCGCGCCCCAGCCGAGCCAGGCCGGCCCGTCGCGCACCTCGGCGAGCAGCAGGTTCTCGGTGAGCGTGAAGCCACCGATCAATCCCTCCAACCCGCGGTCCTCGGGGACCAGTCCCGTGGTGCCCTCGACCTCGACGCCGGCGAGTGCGCGGTGCCCGGCGATCGCCCGAAGGAGGTCACGCTGGCCATTCCCCTCGATGGCGGCGATCCCGACCACGTCGCCCGAATGGAGGACCAGCGGTGCGTCGGCAACGAGCGGCGGCCCCAGTCGGACCCGCGGCTCTCCGCCTCCCGGTGCGGGCAGCGTCACCTCGCGCGGCGGCATCGCCCCACCGATCATCGCCTCGCTCAGGCTCGCGGCCGTCTGCCCGGCCATCGGCCCGTGGAGCGTGACCCGTCCAGCGCGCAGCACCGTCACGGTGTCGGCGACCTCGAGGACCTCGGCAAGCTTGTGCGAGATCAGCACGATCGCCGCACCCTCCGCCGCGAGGCGACGCACGAGCGAGAGGAGCTCCGCCACCTCGCGCGGCGCGAGCACCGCGGTCGGTTCGTCGAGCAGCAGCACGCGCGCCGAGGTCGCGAGGGCCTGCGCGATCTCCAATCGCTGTCGCAGCTGCACCGAGAGACCGTCAACCCGCGCCGTCGGGTCGAGCGGCAACCCGATCCGGGCAATCAGCTCCGCCGCGCGGTCGCGCCCACGGGGACCACCGTGCGGCCAGCCGGCGGCGAGCGCGAGGTTCTCCGCGACGGTGAACGCGGGGATCGAGGTGAAGTGCTGGTGGACCATCGCCACGGGCGCCTCACGCGCCACGGAGCCGTCGCGCGCCGCGATCGCCCCGGTGGCGATCCGCATCAGCGTGGTCTTGCCCGCCCCGTTCTCCCCGAGGAGCGCGTGCACCTCACCGGCGCGCACGGCCAGCGACACGTCGTCGAGGACCGGTGCCGCGCCGAAGTGATGGGAGATGTGCGAGAGGGTCAGCAACGGCGGCCGCGCCGACATGGCGCGACCTACATCCCCGTCGGGTGGTCGTGGAACACCCAGGGGATCCCGAACCGCTCGGCGAGGTGTTCCGCCAGCGCCTTCACCCCGACGGTCTCGGTGGCGTAGTGACCCGCATACAGCACGTTCACCCCGAACTCCAGGGCGTCGAACGTCGTGTGGTGAGCGCCCTCGCCGGTGATGAAGGTGTCGAGGCCGGCCTTCGCCGCGTGCTCGATCTCGCCCCCGGCGGCGCCGGTGATGATCCCGATCCGCGTCGTGGTCTCGGGACCCCCCGGAATGAGGTGCACCATCGTGTCGAGCAGTTCCTCGAGGCGCTCCGCGAGTCGCTCGCGCGACATGATCAGGTGACCCGACGCACCGAACGGGACGCCGTGGTAGTCATGGAACGGGACGGGATCGAGGATCCCGAGCATCCGGGCCAGCACCGCGTTGTTGCCCACCTCGGGGTGCGCATCGAGCGGGATGTGTGCGCTGTAGACCGCGATGTCATGCTCCAGCAGCGAGGCGAGGCGCTCGTACCGGCGCCCGGTGACCGGCCGGTTGCCGTCCCAGAACAACCCGTGGTGCACGACCAGCAGCGCACCCGGTTCGCACGACTCGACCACTTCGTCGATCGTCTGCTGGGAGGCGTCGACCGCGGCGACGATCGAGGTCAGCTCACCGGAGTTCTGTACCTGGAGCCCGTTCAGGGCGTTCGGCGCATCGGGCATCGTCCCGACGTGCAGGTAGGTGTCGAGGTAGTCGACCACCTCCTCGAGCGACACGGCCTTCATGGCGCCGGCGTCCCGGCCACGACCAGCAGCCCCTTGATGATCGAGTCACGCGCCAGCATCACCCGCTGCACCAGCGCCGTCGAGAGGGTGTCGCGCATCCGGTCGTTGAGCTCGAACCGCACGACGTCGCTCTCCAGCCCGAACGATTCGACCTTCGGGACGAACTCCCCGGCGAGCACCTCGCGCGTCAGGAGGAGCATCGCGCGCGGCAGGTCGATCACCGCCGACGCCGCCACCCGGTCGGGGGCGAGCGACGCCTGGTTCGCGTTCGCGCCGTAGATCAGCACCCCGGGCGTCTCGCGCACGGCGGAGAACGCGCCAAGTGCCGCGGCGTCGGCGTTGTGGTGCACCTGATCGACCCCGAGGCGCAGCATCGCGAGCGTCGCTTCCTTGCCGGCGGCCGCGTCATCGAAGCTGTTGAGCCACGTCACCCGCGAATCGACCGCGGGATTCTCCGCGCGCGCGCCCTCCTCCCAGCCCCGCAGCCCGAGCACGATCGGGGGCAGCTCCATCCCGCCGAGGAAGCCGATCGTGTTCGTGCGCGTGAGGGCACCGGCCATCCGCCCGAGGAGGTAGGTCGCCTCGTGGATCCGGAACACGATCGGCACGACCTGGCCGGCAACGCGCTGGCCGCTCGTGATCGCAAACACGGTGTTGGGGAACTCCGCCGCCACGCGTTCGGCCGGCTGCTGGAACTCGAAGCCGTGCCCGAAGACGATCGCATACCCCTGCGCGGCGTAGCTGCGGAGCGCTTCCTCCTGCTCGGCGGGCGTGCGCGCCTCGACGTGCGAGATGTCGACCAGCAGCGAATCACGCAACTGCTCGAGGCCGGCGAACGCCCCCGCATTCCATGCGGCATCGGCGACCGACCCCGGCGTCACCAGGCCCACGCGAAGCGTGTCGCCAGGTGTCGCCGACTCGCCGCCGCAGGCGGCCCCGAGGAGGAGCAGGCACGTCACGATCGCTCGCCGCATCACCACCGCTCCTCGGGTCGAAGGGAACATCACGGAAGCTACCACCGCGACGGCGCGGCGTTACCCCTGATACGGCTCGCCGAGGATCAGCTCCAGCACGCGCGCGAGGTCATCGTTGGAGTAGTAGGCAATGGAGAGCATCCCCCGACCGCGCCGCTTGGCCGTCAGGCGGACATCCGTCCCCAGCCGCTGGCGCAGGACATCCTCGACCCGGCGCGCATCGGCCGAGGCCGGCGGGGTCGCCGGCGGCTTCTTCATCATCGAGCGCCGCGGACCAGTCGACGACTCGCCCCCGCGCACCTCCGCCTCGACCTGGCGGACCGACCACCCCTCCGCGATGGCGCGCTCCGCGAGACGAACCATCGCCGCCTCGTCCTCGAGCGCGAGCAGGGCGCGGGCATGCCCCTCGGAGAGCTCACCGGCCTGTATTCTGGCCTGCAACTTCTTCGGCAACTTCAATAGGCGCAACGTGTTAGCCACCGTTGACCTATCCCGCCCAACCAGCCGTGCCACCTCGCCCTGGGCGATCCCGAACTCGCCCATGAGCTGCTGGTAGCCCAGGGCGGTATCGATCGCCGAGAGGTCGTCGCGCTGGAGGTTCTCGATCAGGGCAAGCGTCAGGGCGGCCTGGTCGTCGACGTCGCGGACCACGACCGGCACCCGTTCCCACCCGAGCCGCTGGACCGCTCGCCAGCGCCGCTCACCGGCGATCAGCTCGTAGCCACTGCCGGCCGGCCTGACCACCGGGGGCTGCAGGAGGCCGGACGCCTTGATCGAGTCGGTGAGCTCCTGCAGGGCCCGCTCATCGAACTCGCGCCGGGGCTGCCACGGGTTGGCCACGATCGCCTCGACCGGCACCTCACGGAGGGCGCCCTGCTCGACCGCCTCCTCGCGGGACCTGGGACCCAGCAGCGCCTCGAGACCGCGCCCAAGTCGCTTGTTCTGGCTCACTTGGCCCCCTTCCCGGCTGCGGCCTTCGCCAGCGCATCGGTCCGCTTGATCAGCTCGTCGGCAACCGAGAGGTAGCTCTTCGCGCCGACCGACTGCACGTCGTAGAGGAGGATTGGCTTCCCGAACGACGGCGCCTCGGCGAGGCGGACATTCCGCGGGATCAAGGTCCGGAAGACCTTCGCCCCGAAGTACTCCTTCGCCTCGGCCACGACCTGTTTGGAGAGGTTGAGGCGGTTGTCATACATCGTGAGCAGCACCCCGTCGATGCCGAAGCCGGGGTTGAAGTTCTGCTGGACGAGCCGGATGGTGTTCAGGAGCTGGGAAATCCCCTCCAGGGCGTAGTACTCGCACTGGATCGGGATGATCACGGCATCGGCGGCGGTCAGGACGTTGAGGGTGACGAGCCCGAGCGAAGGCGGACAATCGATGAGGACGAAGTCGTAGTCGCCCCGGACAGGATCGAGCGCCTTCCGGAGCCGCCCCTCCCGATCGGCCCCGCCCACGAGCTCGAGCTCGGCACCGACAAGGTCCTGCGTCGCGGGAACCACGTGGAGGAATGGGAGCTGCTCGTCCTGCCTGGCGACGTCGGAGATCGGGGCCCCATCGATCAGGACGTCGTAGAGGGAGGTCCCGACCTCGGCCTTGTCGAGCCCCACCCCCGACGTGGCGTTCCCCTGCGGGTCCGCATCGACGAGCAGCGTCTTCCGCTCGGCGATGGCGAGCGAGGCGGCGAGGTTCACGGCGGTGGTCGTCTTGCCGACCCCGCCCTTCTGGTTGGCGATCGCGATGATTCGAGCCATGGACCCTGACGAGAAGCGAGAAGCGAGAAGCGAGAAGCGAGAAGCGAAGCAGCAATGTACGACGGCACCGACCGACGGGACAGCCCCCGTTTCACGTGCAACACCCCGGCACCGCGGCGGCCGCCCAAAGAGCCTAGTTTCACGTGAAACAGGACACACAAAATGGTGCGTGTGACCGCAAACCACTGTCAAATATAGACATACAAGAAAAGCCGGCCCACTCGGCCGGCTCTTCTCTCTTCTCGCTTCTCGCTTCTCGCTTCTCGCTTCTCGCTTCTCGAAGAACTACCCCGCCTTCACCCACCGGAAGATCTCGCCGAACGTCGGCTTCTTGCCGTACATCAGGATCCCGGTCCGGTAGATCCGACCGGCGAGCCAGGCGATCACCACGACGCCCACGACCATCCCGAACAGCGAGATCGCGAGTTCGACCGGACTCATCGAGCCCATCGCCCATTTCACGGGCGCGACGAACGGTGCGAAGAACGGGATGAAGGAGAAGACCGTTCCCATCGCCGCGTTCGGGTCATTGGTGACGCGGATCATGCCGAAGAACCCGATGATGATCGGGAGCATCACCGGCCAGATGAACTGCTGCATGTCCTGCATCGAGTTCACGAGCGACCCGATCGTGGCATACATCGCACCGTAGATCAGGAAGCCCAGGGCGAAGTAGGCCAGGAAGATCACCAGCAAGTCGGCCGGGATCGGTGGGATCGCGATCGCGTTCACGACGTCGGGATCCGCGCCGAACACCCCCGCGATCGTGCCGCGCTGCGAGGCCAGCAGGTACGCGCACAGCGCCCAGATCGACAGCTGCAGCAATCCCGTCAACCCGACGCCGACGATCTTGCCGAGCAGCATCTGGAACGGGGTGAGCGACGAGGCGAGCACCTCCATGATCCGCGAGGTCTTCTCCTCGATGACCGACATCGCCGTCTGCTGGCCGTAGAGCAGGATCACGATGTAGAGCAGGAAGCCCATCGCGTAGGCGATCGCGAACGACGCCATCCCGCTCTGGCCGGTCGGCTTCCCGTCGCTGACGCGATCCGCGTCGAGTCGGGCCGGCACGAGCGCCTGCGCGACGACGGATTGATCCACCCCGGCACCATCCAGGCGCGCCCGCATCAGCACCCGGGAGAGGGTGCGCGAGAGGTCCTGCATCTGCTGGGGTGACCCGGCATTGCTGCCGAGGTAGTGCGCCGTGCCGGAGGTGTAGGTCTCCGGCGTGACGACGAGGACGCCCTCGAAGCCGTCGGGGCGCTCCTTCGCCGAGAAGCCGGTGAGTGCCACGAGGGAGTCGCGCACCGCATCGACTCGCCCGCCGGCGGGGACCATGGTGACCTCGAATCGCTGTTCGCCGTCACCGAGCCGCTCGCCACGGAGGCCGTCGTCGATGGCCGCGCCGAGCGACGTGCCGGTCCCGTCGACCAGGGCGATCCGGCTGCTGCGCTCGCCGCCACTCATCATCACGGCGGGGAGCACCAGCACGGCGATCAGGAAGATCGGCATCAGGAAGGTCGACAGGATGAACGCGCGCGTGCGCACGCGCTCCATCAGCTCGCGCCGGATGACCGAGAGAACCTTGTTCACGCCGCCACCTCCTCTCGCCGACCCGCGGTCGCGGCCTCGACGCCGACCTTCGCGATGAAGATCGCCTGCAGGGACGGGTCGACCAGCTCGAACCGCGTGAGCCCGACCCCCTCCCCGACCAGCGCCGCGAGCAGCGCCTCGGCTTCCGCGCCCGGCGCGAGTTCGACGTCGGCGGTCGCACCGTAGTCGTCGACGCTGGCCACCAACGATCGATCGGCCAGGACACGCGCCGCCTTCTCCTTCTCCCGACTGAACGTCAGCGCCACGTGCGTCCCCCCGAACTCCCGCTTGATCTCGGCGAGGGTCCCGTCGACCACCTTCTCGCCGCGGGCGATGATCACCACCCGGTCGCACATCCGCTCGGCCTGTTCCATGATGTGGGTCGAGAAGAGCACCGTCCGGCCCCGCTTGGCGATGTCGATCACCACGTCCTTCATCACCTGCGAGTTGACCGGGTCGAGGCCGCTGAACGGCTCGTCGAGGATCACCAGGTCGGGGTCGTGAAGCAGCGTGCCGGCGAACTGGACCTTCTGCTGCATCCCCTTCGACAGGTCCTCGACCTTCTTCTGGGTCCACTCGCCGAGCCCCAGGCGCTCGAGCCACTCGCCGGCGCGCTTGCGCGCCTCGCCGCGACTGATGCCCTTGGTCTCGCCGAGGAAGACCAGCTGATCGAGGACCTTCATCTTCTTGTAGAGCCCGCGTTCCTCGGGGAGGTAGCCCAGCTTGTCCGAGAGCGCCCGGGCGCCATGGGTCGTGCCGAAGAGCTCGACCCGGCCCTCATCGGCGAGGTAGATCTCCATGATCATCCGGATGGTGGTCGACTTCCCCGCCCCGTTGGGGCCGAGGAGGCCGAAGATCCCCCCGGCGGGAACCGTCATCGACAGGTTGCGGACCGCCGTGTGGCCGGCGAACCGCTTGGTCACCCCGTCCAGCAGGACAGCGGGTGCGGACATGGGCCTTCTCCAGGGATTGAGGTCAGCCCCATAGGACGCATCGGGGCGAGCAGTGTTTCGGGGAGAATCAACGTACGGCAGCCCACCGACGCCTCAAAGAGCACCAGCTCGAGCCGTTACTATATGAACCATCATTTATCGTTTTCGCGGGCTGCGACAGCCCCAAGAACCGTCGCTATCCGTCGAATCGCTCCACCCCGGCGCACTCATCCTCAGGGACCACGTAGGTCCGGTGCTGGTCCGGTACGCCGAACTTCCGCAGCTTCGCGAGCCACTCCTCCCGGTCGCCGTCACCGGCCTCCAGGATGGCGACGTTCCGCATGACGACCCCTCGCGGCTGCCGCTCGTGCCAGCGGCCGACATAGGTGCGGCCACTCGTCCCGGCCACGACCACGGTGATGCCGTGCAGGTCGTCGTGACCGGGATGGAGCACCATGCCGTCGGCCATCAGGAGACGGCCTCGATCTGGTCGCGGATCACCTTGGAGAGGTCCTCGGGGTGACGCCCCTCGATCTGGTGCCGATGGATGAACCCGACCACCTCGCCGTCCTTGAGGAATGCGAACGACGGGCTCGACGGCTGGTACTCGCCGAAGTACGAGCGGGCCCGGGCGGTGGCATCGAGGTCCTGGCCGGCGAAGACGGTGTAGAGATGGTCGAGGGACTTCCCCTCACCGGCGAGGGCCATCATCAGCGCCGGGCGGGCGCCGCCCGCGGCGCAACCACACACCGAGTTCACGAAGACCATCGCGGTACCCTGCATGTTGCCGAGGGCCTGGTCGACGTCCTCGACGGTGCGGAGTTCGGTGACACCGAGGCGAGTGACGTCCTCGCGCATCGGCTTGATCATCATTTCGGGGTAGGACATGGAGACTGGACTCCCTGTTGGTGACGGTTGGAACAGGCGTGAGCTGTGAGTCCTGAGACGTGAGGGGTGCGAGCCGCCGACCTCAGGACTCAGGACTCACAACTCAATTCTCAACGCTTCCCGCAACGCATGCCACGGCATCGTCGCGCACTTGACGCGCATCGGATAGGCCGCAAGGCCCTGGAACACCTTCAACTTGCCGAGCGAGGCGTCGGCCTCGCGCTTCCCGGTGAGCAACGCCTGGAACCGGTCGGCAAGTTCCAGTGCCTCAGGGAGGGTGCGTCCACCGAGGGCGGTGGTCATCATCGAGGCCGACGCCTTGCTCACGGCGCACCCTCGTCCCTGGAAGCCGACCTCGGCGATCCGACCCTCCTCGTCGACGCGCAGCTCGAGGTGGACCTCATCACCGCAGAGCGGGTTGCGTCCGTCGGCCTGATGGGTCGGGGCCTCGAGCCGACGGAAGTTCCGCGGGCTCCGATCGTGCTCGATGATCACGCTCTGGTAGAGCTCGTCCATCGTGGCCATCAGGCGAACACCTGCCGGACCCGCCTGAGGCCGGCCGCGAGGGCCTCCAGGTCGGCGAGCGCGGTGTAGGGCGCGATCGAGGCCCGCACCGTGGCCGGAAGACCGAGCCGCCGGTGCAGCGGTTGGGTGCAATGATGCCCGGCTCGGACACAGATGCCGTCCTGATCGAGCAATGAGGCCACGTCGTGCGGGTGTGCCCCGTCGACCGTGAAGGTCAGGATCCCGACATTCCGATCGGGGACGGCGAGGCGGACGACACCACCGACCGCGTCGAGCAGCTCCCGACCGGCCCGCCAGAGCGTCTCCTCGTGCGCGGCGATGGCCGTGCGATCCTGCGCACCGAGCCAGTGCACCGCCGCATCGAGCCCGATGACGCCCGCGATGTCGGGCGTGCCCGCCTCGAACTTGTGGGGGACCGGCGCAAAGGTCGTCCGCTCGAACGAGACATGGTCGATCATGTCGCCACCACCCTGCCAGGGCGGCATCGCCTCGAGCAGCTCCCGCCGGCCCCAGAGCACGCCGACCCCGGTCGGCCCGAACAGCTTGTGGCCGCTGAAGCAGTAGAAGTCGGCACCGAGCGTGGTCAGGTCGACGGCGAGGTGGCCGACGGCCTGTGCCCCGTCGACCAAGACCGGGACCCCGGCGTTTCGCGCCATCGCGGCAAGCTCCGCGATCGGGTTGATCGTGCCGAGGGTGTTCGACGCGTGGACCACCGCGAGGAGGCGCGGGCCCTCGGAGAGCAGCCGTCGCGCAGCGTCGAGATCGAGCTCACCGCCGTCGGTCACCGGGACCGGGACGGTGCGCGCGCCCGCGAGCTGCCACGGGACGATGTTGGCGTGGTGCTCCATCTCCGTGACGAGGACCCAGTCGTCCGGCCGCAGCGTGGGCCGGAGGAACGACTGGGCGACCAGGTTGATCGCCTCGGTGGTCCCCCGGACGAAGACGATCTCCTCGGGCGCGACGCCGCCGAGGAACGACGCGAGGGTCTCGCGCGCCCCGTCGTAGGCAAGGGTCGCCTGTTCCGAGGCCTGGTACACGCCGCGGTGGATGTTCGCGTTGGAGGTCTCGTAGAACCGCGTCATCGCGTCGAGCACCGCCTGCGGCTTCTGCGCGCTCGCCGCGGTGTCGAGATAGACGATCGGCTTGCCGCGCGAGGTGGTGCGCAGCATGGGAAACTCGGCCCGGAGGGGCAAGGCGGCCGGACCGAGCCCGATTCCGCTCGTCGTCACGCGCGCACCATGACCCGCTGCGCGGCCGCAGGCGATCCGCGCCCGTCCACCGCGATCCCAAGTGACGGCACCGCGGCTCGAGCGATCGCTCCGGGGTCATGGTGCGCGCGGAGACCTCCCCCCCGGGGTGCCCGTGGGGAGCCGGGGGGGCGGCGGCCCCGGAGCGCACGCTCGATGCGCGGCAGTGGCGCTTGGGATCCCGGACCCTGCACGCGCATCGCTGTCGTGCGCGGAGTGGGCTGCCGGCCTCCCGCCGCGAGGGCCGGGCTGCCGCTCACCCCGTCATCTCGCCCAGCCGCGCGTGCACGTCGGCCTCGAGGGCCTTGCGCACCGTCGGCTGCAGGATCTCGGTCATCACCTCCGCCGCGAACGCCCACACCAGCAGCTGCTCGGCCTGCGCGCCGGCGATCCCGCGCGACTGCAGGTAGTAGCGCTGCTGCTCGTTCAGCTTGCCGATCGTCGCGCCGTGCGTGCAGCGGACGTCATCCGCGAAGATCTCGAGCTGGGGCTTGGTGTCGACCCGCGCGTCCTCGGAGAGCAGCAGGTTCCGGTTGGTCTGCTTCGCGTCGGTCTTCTGGGCGATCGGATCGACCAGCACCTTGCCGTTGAAGACCACCCGCGAGCGATCGTCGAGGACGCCCTTGTAGACCTCCCACGAGTTGCAGTTCGGGTGGTCGTGGTGGATCGCCGAGTGGGTGTCGCTGACCTGCTCGCCGCGCGTCAGGGAGAGCCCGTAGAGCAGGGTCTCGATGTTCTCGTCGCTCAGGTGCGCGTGCAGGTTGTGGCGCGCCAGGTGGGCACCCATCGACAGGGCGAACGACCGGTAGTGCGAATCGCGCGCCTGGTCGACCGCGGTGAAGCCGACGTGCCAGGCCGCGTCGGTCTCGCGCTGGACCCGGATGTGCTCGACCGTGGCGTTCCGTCCGACGACCAGCTCCGCCACGGTCGTGGTGACGTGACGCTGCGTGGTCAGCGAGAGGTAGCTCTCGGTGATCGTCGCCCGCGCGCCCTCGCCCACCACCACGAGCAGCCGGGGCGCCAGCAGGGCATCCGCCGAGGCATCGGTGGCGACGTGCAGGAACTGGATCGGCTGTCCCGGATCGGCGCCCTTCGGCACCACGACGAGCAGGCCATCGGTGAAGGCCGCGGCATTCAGCGCGCTGAACGGCGTGGCCTCGGGCGCCACCGTCTTCGCGAGGTGCTTCTCGACCTCGGGCACCCCCTCGGCGATCGCCCGGGAGAGCGGCAGGACGCGGATCCCGGCCGCGCTGTCCGGCAGGCGCGAGAGGGCCTGCTCGAACCGGCCATCGACGACGACGATCCGCGGCCAGGCCGGGTCGAAGTCATGGGGCGCCAGTGCCTCGGGACGGAGCGTGCCGGGTGCAGCGGGCAGCCCGATCTCGAGCTTGCCCAGCGGGGCCACCGGGGTGAAGCGCCACTCCTCGTCGCGCGTGGTCGGCAGGCCGACGGCGACGAACCGCTCGCGGGCGGCAGCGCGCAGCGCGGCGAGCCACGAGGGCTCACCGGGACGCGCCGCGGCCAGCGCGGCACCGAACGGAAGGGCAGGGGCCGCCGTCACGCTCATGACGCCACCGCGGCCTCGGGGCCCGTCAGCCACTCGTACCCCTTTTCCTCCAGCTCCAGCGCCAGCTCCTTGCCGCCGGAGCGAATGATCCGGCCGCCGGCCAGGACGTGCACGTAGTCCGGCACGATGAAGTTCAGCAGCCGCTGGTAGTGCGTCACCACGATCGTCGCGCTGTCGGGCCGGCGGAGCCGGTTGACGCCGTTCGCCACGATCCGGAGCGCGTCGATGTCGAGCCCCGAGTCGGTCTCGTCGAGGATCGCGAGCTTCGGCTCCAGCACGGCCATCTGGAGGATCTCGTTGCGCTTCTTCTCGCCGCCGGAGAAGCCGAAGTTGACGGCCCGCTCCATGATCTCGGGACCCCACTCGACCACCTTCAGCTTCTCCTCCAGCAGGTCGATGAAGTCGATCGGGTCGATCTCGTCGAGGCCGCGCGCCTTGCGGATCTCGTTGTAGGCCTGCCGCAGGAAGTAGGCGTTGGTCACCCCCGGGATCTCGACCGGATACTGGAACGCGAGGAAGACGCCGGCCCACGCCCGCTCCTCGGCCTCCATCTCCAGCAGGTCCTCGCCATCGAGGGTGACCGACCCGCCGGTCACCTCGTAGCTCGGATGCCCGGCCAGCACCTGGGCGAGCGTGCTCTTGCCCGAGCCGTTGGGGCCCATGATGGCGTGGACTTCGCCCGGGTTGACGGTGAGCGAGATCCCCTTGAGGATCTCGACCTCGTCGACGGCGGCGTGGAGGTCGGTGATCTGGAGCAGCGACATGCGGTGAATTCCTGGTTGAGTCGTGAGTCGTGAGTCGTGAGTCGTGTCGTTGCGAGCCACCACCGGCGGCGACGCAACCCGGTGCCGAATGCCCCTGGACTGCGTCGGCGCTGCGCGCCTCGCAGTGACGGCGCCTCCCTATCCCACGCTGCCCTCGAGCGACACGCCGAGCAGCTTCTGCGCCTCCACGGCGAACTCCATCGGGAGCTCCCGGAAGACCTCCTTGCAGAAACCGTTGACGATGACGCTGATGGCGTGCTCGGTGTTGAGCCCGCGGGCCTTGCAGTAGAAGATCTGGTCCTCGCCGATCTTCGAGGTGCTCGCCTCGTGCTCGACGTCGCTGGTGCTGTTGCGCACGTCGATGTACGGGAAGGTGTGCGCCCCGCAGCGATTGCCGATCAGCATCGAGTCGCACTGGGTGTAGTTCCGCGACCCCTCGGCGTTGGGCATGATCTGCACGAGGCCGCGGTAGGAATTCTGCCCCTGGCCGGCGCTGATGCCCTTCGAGACGATCGTGCTGCGCGAGTTGCGGCCGAGGTGGATCATCTTCGTGCCGGTGTCGGCCTGCTGGCGGCCGTTGGTGACCGCCACCGAGTAGAACTCGCCCACCGAGTCGTCGCCCTGGAGGATCACGCTGGGGTACTTCCAGGTGATCGCCGAGCCGGTCTCGACCTGCGTCCAGGAGATCTTCGCCCGGTGCGCGGCCTTGCCGCGCTTGGTGACGAAGTTGTAGATGCCGCCCTTCCCCTCGTCATCGCCGGCGTACCAGTTCTGCACCGTCGAGTACTTGATGCGGGCATCGTCGAGCGCCACGAGCTCCACCACCGCCGCGTGCAGCTGGTTCTCGTCGCGCTTCGGGGCGGTGCAGCCCTCGAGGTAGCTGACCGAGGCGCCCTCCTCGGCGACGATCAGCGTCCGCTCGAACTGGCCGGTGTTGGCCGCGTTGATCCGGAAGTAGGTCGAGAGCTCCATCGGGCACTGCACGCCCTTCGGCACGAACACGAACGACCCGTCGGAGAAGACCGCCGAGTTGAGGGCGGCGAAGAAGTTGTCGTTCGCCGGGACCACGCTGCCGAGGTACTTCCGCACCAGCTCGGGGTGCTCGCGCACCGCCTCGCCGAAGGAGCAGAAGATCACGCCCGCCTTCGCGAGGGTCTCCTTGAACGTCGTCCCGACCGAGACCGAGTCGAAGATCGCGTCGACCGCGACCCCGGCGAGCAGCTTCTGCTCGCTGAGCGGGATGCCGAGCTTCTCGTAGGTCTCGAGCAGCTTCGGGTCGACCTCGTCGAGCGACCCGAGCGGCTTGGCGGTCTTCGGGGCCGAGTAGTACGTGATCGCCTGGTAGTCGACCGGGGTGTAGGTGACGTTCGGCCAGTGCGGCTCGGTCATCTCGAGCCAGCGCCGGTAGGCCTTCAGCCGCCACTCGAGCAGCCACTCCGGCTCCTGCTTCTTCGCCGAGATGAACCGGACCGTCTCCTCGGAGAGTCCCGGCGGGGCGCTCTCGGCCTCGATGTCGGTGATGAAGCCGTACTTGTACTCGCGGTTGACCAGCTGTTCGACAGACGAACTCATCGGGCCTCCTCGCCCTCGGTGGCGTCACCCGGGGTGACGCGATAGCTGCACGTCCCGCACCCGCCCGCGATGCGCGAGCGCCGTTCCACCGGCGCCCCGAAGACCTCGGCGAGGAATCGCTCCTCGGCGTCGCAGACCTCCGGAAACCGCTCGGCAATCAGGCGGTGGGGACAGTTGTGTTCGGTCAACAGGCCGCCCTCGGCGGCACGGGCCCACGTCGCCATGTACCCCTCGGCGTCGAGGACCCGGGCGATGGCGGCGCCGCGCTCCTCGGCGGGCAGCCGCCTGGTCTCGTGCTCGAGCCGGTCGGCGAGCGCCCGGTACTGACGCTCCAGCAACGCCACCGCGGCCTGACGCCCCTCCGAGGCCACCACGTGCTCCAGCAGATCGACCAGCGTGCGCTCGTAGCGGGCCGGGAACAGGCCGTGACCCTCGGCAGTGAGGCGCCAGGTGTGCGCCGGCGCACCGACCCCACGAGGCGTCCGATCGAAGGTGATCGCCCCCTCGGCCTCCAGCTCCTTCAGGTGATGGCGGACCGCGTTCAACGAGCAGCCGAGCTCCTCCGAGAGCTCGGCCGTGGTCGCCCCGCCGCGCCCCTTGAGGCGAACCAGGATCTCGCCACGAGGGCCCCGATGGCCGATCGGGCCGTCGGGAAGTGGAAGGTCAGCCGCGCCGGGCAGCGGAGAGGTGGTCATCGGTCCGCAATGCTACGGAGAGAACGGCGATTTGTCAATTAATGCGACAAAATTGGCGCTAAAACACAAATGAATTGTCGTTCACCATCTGCCGACCCTGAGGAAGACGACCTTCCGACCTGCGTCGTTTACCCCGTACTCCAGTCGGACCGGGCCGATCGGTGTGTCCGACCCCACGCCGACTCGCGCCCCGACGAGCCACCCTTCCGGGCCGAACCACCGCCCGGCGGTGTAGGCACCGGGGAGGATCCGGTCGGGCCGGACGTCGCCATTGGGGGTGAGGAAGCTGGTCTCCCCGAAGGCGGTTCGACCCCACGCGCCCCCGATCCGAAGCCGGATCGGTCCGATCAGGGGACGGGTGAGCGTGAGCGACACCAGCGCCTCGTTGTCGCCGGGCCGCTCGCCGAGGTGGAGGCCGGGGAAGCCGTCCGCTCCGCCGAGGGTGAACACCATGTTGGCGGGCAGGTCGTGCCCGACCCCGAGTCGCACCCTGGGCTCGAGGCGGAAGCCGCCGAAGGCACCGTTGAACCGAATCACCGCGGCGGCGCGACTGTACGCCTCGGTCACCCGGACCTCGACATTGGCGAGCTCCTCGCGATCGAGGCCGAGCCGTTGCAGGTGGATGGCGCCGCCGACCGTGGATCGGGTCAGCCGTCGCTCGTCGACCAGGTCGCGCTCGCGCCACGATTCGTGCGCGGCGAGCAGCGAGAGCCGGAAGCCGAGGGCGAGCTGCCGCTCAAGCCCGACCTCGGAGCGGGCGGTTAGCACCTGGGTGGCGGGGAGCTCGAGGCCATCGAGGCCGAAGCGGCGCATGTCGGTGTCGCGCAGGTCGATCCGGGCGATCGGAGTGAAGGGAGACTGCCCGAGGCGGGTCTCCCGCCGCGCGGTCACCTCGAGACTGCTCGCAAAGCGGTTCAGCGTGAGTACGCCCGAGGCCTCGGTTCCCAGCAGGGGAAGGTGGCGATCGAGCACGCCCGCCCAGAGCCGGCCGCCGAGTTCGGCATCGTACGACAACCCGATCCCACCGACACGCCGCGGCAACCGGGTCAGCGTCGGTTGCAGCAGCACCGTGTCGCCGCGACCCGTGGGGTTGAGCCAGACCTCCTTGAAGAGCTCACGGTCGGCGAGCCGGGCGAGCCGGCGGCCGAGCAGGGCGACATCGACTGGTGCGGTGCGCTCGAGGCCGAGCGCGCGCCGTACTTGCAGCACCGCCGCGCGGTCGGCGCTCGGGCCATCGACCACGCGCACGACGGCAGGGAGTCGGCCGAGCGGAGGCGTTGTCGCGGCACCCTCGGGGCGGCAGCGCCATGCGGCCAACGCAGAATCGGCGGTGCGTTCGCCGAGGGCGATGAGTGCGTCGATGGCGCCGGGCGAGAAATCGAGTGCCCGGAACGCGCCGATCGGCGAACGGATCATCAAGTCCGTCGCATCGAGCTCGGCGTCCGGCTGCCGGAAGAGCCAGTTCAGCAACCGATCGGCGACGACGAACGGCGACTCGAGGTTCAGCGTGTCCGACGGCAGCTCGGTCACGTCGCTGACGATCACGCGCCGCGCCCCGGCACGGCGCGCGACCTCGACGGGAATATTGGCAGACAGTCCGCCGTCGGCGTAGACCGAATCACCGATGCGTTGCGGCGTGAAGACGAGCGGGATCGCGATGCTCGCCCGCACCGCCCGGGCGAGGTCTCCCGACGCGAACGGGGTGATCCCGCGATCGGCAAGGTTCGTCGCGACCACGCGCAGCGGGATCGGTAGCCGATCGAAGTCGCCCCGCGCGAGGAGGTTCCCGCGGAGCAGCACCTCGCCCAGCATGCCGCCGATCGCGCGCTGCTCGACCGAGGCGCCCTGGATCGCGAATCCCTGCTCTCCCTCCTCCCACAGCAGGAGCGGGAGGCGCGACCCCCAGGCCGCGGGTCCGCGCGGCTCATGGGTGCGGAACACCTCTGCGAGCGGGAGCGTCCGGGCGATCGAGTCGATCGAGGCCGCGGAGTATCCCGAGGCCGCCAGCGCACCGACCACCGACCCCATCGAGCTGCCGACGATGAGATCGGGACGGATTCCCGCGCGCTCCAGGGCGCGCAGGACGCCGACATGCGCCAATCCCTTCGCCCCGCCCCCGGAGAGGACCAGTGCCGTCGGGGCGGGCGCGCAACGCCCCTGCGCCGCAACCGGCAGGAACGCCGAACCGCCCGTGAGGAGCGCCACGGCAAACCAGAGGGCCCGAGTCGGGATTCGGTGCGGCATCGCGTGCAAGCTAAGGGTCGGCGGACCCGGTGGCAGCCACCCCCCTTGCGCCCTCACCACGGCGTTCCTAATCTGCCCGTTCGCGGATCCCCCACCGCGTCGACCACCCTGTCGGGATCGACCCCGAGGAGCCTGGATGCCGTACATCATTACCGACGCCTGCATCGGCGTGAAGGATCGCGCCTGCGTCGATGTCTGTCCCGTCGACTGCATCTACGAGGGGGAAGAGCAGCTCTTCATCCATCCCGATGAGTGCATCGACTGCGGGGCGTGCGAACCGGAGTGCCCGGTGAGCGCCATCTACCCCGAGGAAGACGTCCCCGATCATCTCGCCGAATTCATCGCGAAGAATCGCGATGTCTTCGACTCGGACACGCCGCCGGGACGGCCAAAGAAGTAGGCCGATGGTGGGTGGTCGATGGAACGCAGGGCCGGCTCTGGCACACGGGGCCGGCCCTTCGCATGCGACCGACCATCGAGCATCAGCCATCGACCACCAACGGGAAACCCCCCGCGCCTGATCCTGCTGGCCGTGGCGCCGGGGGGTCCCCTTGGGGAGGGAATACTGTCCTGTGGTGCTGTCGGGCTGGGATGCCCGTCGGGTCACCACGCAAGAAGGGACGCCGATCGGGGCCGGCGATGCACACCCGGGGCTCGCTTACCTTTGGGGACCCCCCACGGAGCGTGCCGCATGCCGATGCCGACCGACTACATCCATCACGCCGCCCGCCTGTCGCGGCAACTGGTCCTCGAGGCGGGCCCCGGGGGCACCCCGGCGCCGGACGCCGAGTACTACACCACGCTGGCCAAGGCCCTCGACCAGATCGCGAACGCCCTCGACCAGCTCGCCAAGCGGCGGGACTGAGTGGCCTTCGAACTCGTCGCCGAGCAGTCGGCCCTCGACCGCCTCCTGGAGCAGATCGCCGGCCAGTCGCCGGTCGCCATCGACACCGAAGCGGCCTCCTTCCACCGCTACCACGACCGGATCTACCTCATCCAGCTCTCCACCGCGGAGCAGACCTGGGTGATCGACCCGCTCGGTGTCGAGGATCTCTCGGGGTTCGGATCGCTGCTCGCCGACCCCGAGGTCGAGAGCATCTTCCACGACGCCGACTACGACCTGCGGCTCTTCACCAAGCACTACGACTTCGCGGCGCGGAACCTCTTCGACACCCGGATCACCGCCCAGCTCCTCGGCCTCCCCTCGATCGGCCTCGCCGCACTCCTCCAGACCCACTTCGGGATCTCCCCCGACAAGCGGTTCCAGCGTGCGGACTGGTCGATCCGACCGCTGACGACGGGGATGCTGGAATACGCGGCCGGCGACACCTCGCACCTTGTGGAGTTGCGGAACATACTACGCCAGGAACTTGTCGACGCCGGCAGACTCTCGTGGGCGGAGGAGGAGTTCCGGATCCTCGAGGAGACCCGTTGGGAGCCCGCGGAGGCCGACCCGAGGGTGACGTTCCTGAAGCTGAAGGGTGCCAGGGCCCTCGAGCGGCGGGGGCTGGCAATCCTGCGGGAACTCTACGCCTGGCGCGAGGAGACCGCCTCCACGCTTGACCGGGCTTCGTTCCGGGTGATGGGGAACGAGGTGCTCCTCGCGCTCGCGGCGAAGCCGGTGCACGATCTCGACGCCCTCGGCCGCGTCCGGGGGGTCGGGCGAGAGATCCTGGCGCGGCGGGGGGAGGAGATCCTCGCGGCGATCGAGCGCGGCCTCGCCGTTCCGGACGCCGAGCTCCCGCGCTTCGAGCGCGGCCCGCGCCGGGTGGTCGATCCCGACTTCGATGCCCGGGTCGACCGGCTGAAGCTCCGCCGCAACGCCGCGGCCGAGCGCCTCGGGCTGCAGCCCGGCGTGCTCTGTCCGAACGCGATCCTGGAGGGGATCGCGCGGCTGCAGCCTGGGTCCGTCGCCGAGATGGTGGCGGTGCCGGGAATGCGCGACTGGCAGCGGGAGGCGATCGGCGCGGAGCTCCTCGCCGAGTGAGCTCGGGCGACGCCGACCCTCCCCCGAGCCGGAGGACGGGCTATCATTCCTGACATGGATACTCCCCTTTCCCCGCCGTCGCCCGAGCTCGCCCGCAAGGCGCTCCGGGCGGTCAAGGACCCGGAGCTGGGGCTCAACATCATCGACATCGGGCTCATCTACGAGGTCGAGGTCTCCGAGACGGGCCGCGTGGACGTGAAGATGACCCTCACGTCACCGGGGTGCCCCGCGGGGACGGAGATCATGGACGATGTCCGCGAGACGCTGATGGACCTCGAGGGTGTCACCGAGGTCGAGATCGCGTTGGTGTGGGAGCCCTACTGGACCCCGGACCGGATGGATCCCCGAGTCAGGGCGTTCCTGGGGCACTGAGAGGAGTCGTGAGTCATGAGTCGTGAGTCCTGAGAGGGGACACGTGCACGGACTCCTTCTCCCTCCCCGCTTCTCGCTTCACGCTTCACGCTTCTCCCTTCTCGCTTCTCGCTATCCGCACCGCTCCCCCGCCAGCCGCCGCGCCGCATCACTCACCGCCGCGCGCACGTCGCGAATCAACGCCATCGAGCGCGGGGCGGGGTCGTAGCTCCGATTCGTGAGCAGCACGACGAACAGGTCGGCGACCGGATCGAACCAGATCAGCGTGCCGGTGAAGCCGGTGTGTCCATAGGTCGACCTGGTCGCGCAGCGGCCGTAGAGGGAGATCACCCCGTCCTCGAGCAACCGGGGGGTATCCCAGCCGAGCGCGCGGGTTCCCGAGCTCTCCGAGCGTTCGAGAAATCGCAGGGCGGTGTTCCGGCTGACCCAGGACGAGTCGGTGCCGCGCACGGTTCGCAACCAGGTCTGGGCGAACCGGGCGAGGTCCTCGCCGGTGGCGAAGACACCGGCGTGCCCGGCGACCCCGCCGAGCACGTCGGCGTTGGCGTCGTTGACGGTCCCCATGATGCTGGTCCCATCGGGGAGCAGCTGGGTCGGCACCGACCGCAGCTTGTCCGCGGCCGTCGGGCGCCAGGTCGCATTGAGCATGCCGGTCGGACGGAACACCGAGTCGACGGTGAACTGCTCGAAGCTCTCGCCGCTGGCGCGCTCGACGGCCATCGCCGCCAGCATCGCATTGAGGTCGCTGTACAGCGGTGACTCGCCGGGTGCCCGGCGCAGGTCGATCCCGAAGAGCGTCTCGCGGGCATGCCTCGGGTCGGCCCCGTTCGCGGAGAGACGTGCCCAGGCCGGCAACCCGCTGGTGTGATTCAGCAGCATCTCCACCGTGACGCTGTCCTTCCCGGTCCCGGTGAAGGGAGGCACCAACTGATGGACGGCGGCCTGGAGTTGCAGCCGACCCCGGTCGACGAGGACCGCGGTCGCGCTCGCCGTCGCGACGACCTTCGAGAGCGACGCGACATCCCAGAGCGACCAGGCCGGGTCGGGTCGCCGGCTGTCGGTGCCCCAGGCGTACGAGCCGTAGCCGCGCTCGAAGAGGACCGTGTCGCTGCGGCCGACCACGACGACGGCGCCGGGGAAGAGCCGGTCGCGAATGCCATCGGTGATGGCGGCGTCGATCTGGGTGGTGGGGCGCTGGGCGGCGAGGACCGCGGGGGCGAGCAGGAAGGGCAGGAGACATCGTGCCGCGCGGCGAAGCGTGGCGCGCAGGGCGCTAGGGCGTGCGGATCGATCCGGGAGGCAGGACATAGAGGAGTTGCAAGGTGGCCTGATCCCGCCGCGTGGGCGAGCCCACCGGCGAGGAGGAGTGCATCAGGTCGCGGCGACTGTCCGAGTGGGGCAGCCCGAGGGCGTGCCCGAACTCGTGGGCCGCGACGCGCTCGATGACATCGCGGGGCAGCAGCGCCCCGTCGTCCTGTTCGCGCAGCGCCACCTGGATCACCGCCTTGCGCGCCACGCCGTCACTGGTCCAATCGAGTCGGGTGACGCCGAACTCCCCATCCGCTGACACCGAGGGAACGAAGGTCACCTCCAGCTCGGCGGCGGTGGTGGTGTCGGCGACCTCCTGCAGGCGCACGCCGGCGCTGTTGCCACCCCAGCGCGCCAGCCCGGCGCGGACCGCTGCCAGTGCCTCGGGCCGCCACCCGGGGAGGGTGGTGTCGGGGATGATCCGGACCCGCAGTCGGCGGGCGAGGTCGTCCGGCCAGCGCACCACGATCGAATCGGTCCGGACCAGGAGCGAGTCGAGGTAGACCAGCTCGCCCTCGCGGGCGATCCGCCGCCGGGTGGCGAGGATCGCCTGCAGGGTGATGGTCGGGGTTTCCGTCGAGGTCTCCCGGATCCCGGGGAGCGGCGTGACCATCGGGCGCCTCGACGCCTCGGCGGGCGTCGGCGTCGGTGGGGTGTCCACCGCGATCGGGGGGGCCGCGTCCGCCGACAGGGTCGCCCCCCGGTCGCTCCGGGCGAGCAGGACCAGGGCCACCAGGACGGCGAGCACGATGGCGGGGAGGCGGGGGCTCATTCCCACAATATCGACCGGAAGCCCCCCGAGTGGTGAGGGTCGGCTGGCGTGGAGGGGGGGTGATCCCTACCATTGTGCCGTGTTCGCACCCCTCGCAAACGCCCTCGCCCGCTGGCGATGGCCGGTCATCGCCATCTGGGCCATCGTCGGGGTGTTCGCCGCCGTCCGCGCCGGGCGCACCATCGACCGGCTGCAGGTGAACGGCGGGGCGAACCAGATGACCGAGGCGCGGATCGCGGACTCGCTCCTCGCCGCCCGCTTCCCGCGGCCGCTGAGCGAGTTCTTCGCGGTGACCGTGGAGGGGCCCGGGCCGATGGACAGCGGCGTGGGCGGGGCACTCCTCGATTCGCTCCTCGCCGCGAGCGAGCGCCTCCCGTCGGGCCGTGGCACGGTGTCGTGGCGCTCGACCGCGGACACCACCTTCCTCTCCCACGACCGGCACGCGACGTTCTTCCTCGTCGCCCTTGACTCCAGCGGACCGGTCGCGGCCGCGGCGGTCCCGGTGCTGCGCCGGTCGCTCGACTCGGTGGTGCGGCGCTTCCCGGACCGCGATGCCTACACCGTGCGGGTCACCGGCCGCACCGCGCTCGATCTCGACATCAAGACGGTCAGTGCCCAGGATGCGTCGCGATTCGAGCGCCGCCTGCTGCCGATCACCCTCGCCATCCTCATCCTCGCCTTCGGGGCCCTCGTGGCCTCGGTGCTGCCGATCATCGTCGGCGTCCTGGCGATCGCGATCTCATTGGCGATCGTCGGCTACCTGGCGCAGGTGATGCCGATGTCGGTCTTCGTGCTCAACATGATCTCGATGATCGGCCTGGGCGTGGGGATCGACTACTCGCTGCTGGTGGTGACCCGGTTCCGCGAGGAGTTGAGCGAGGGACTCCGCCAGGTGGATGCGGCGCGCCGCACGGTGATGACGGCCGGCAAGGCGGTGGTGACCTCGGGCGCGACGGTGGTGGTCGGCTTCGCGGCGCTGCTGCTGACGCCGCTCACCGAGACCCGGAGCGTGGGCGTGGCCGGGCTGGTGGTGGTCGCGGTCGCGGTGCTGCTCGCGACCACGCTCCTGCCCGCGCTCCTGGCGGTGCTCGGGCGGCAGATCGATCGCCCGCGCTGGCTCGCCACCCGCCTCGCCTGGTACCACCGGCCGCAGATCTGGGAGTCGTGGGCCCGCGGGTTGTCGCGTCACCCGTACCGCGCGACCGCGATCGGGATCGCGATCATCGGCCTGATCACCCTCCCCGTCCTGCGGCTCGAGATCGGCCTTCCGAGCCGGCACTGGTGGCCGGAGCGGACCGAGGCCGGGGCGGGGGTCACCACCCTGGAGCGGATCGGGCGCGCCGGCTACCTGCAGCCGGTGCGCGTCGTGCTGGAGTTCCCCGAGGGCACCCCGGCGACCGGCGCCACCGCACTGCGCGGACTGCGCAAGCTGAGTGACTCGCTCCGGGCCGACCCGCGCGTCGGCGACGTGCGCTCGCTCGTCGACCTCGAGCGCGAGATGGGGATCCTCGAGCTCTCGCTGTTCTACGCCGAACCCGACTCGGTCCGGGCGCGTTATCCCGACTTCCTCGATGCCTACCTCAGCACCGATGGCCAATCGACCCTCGTCGACGTGATCCTCGCCGACACGACCTCGCTGACGACCTCGATGCACGTCGTCACCGACGTGCGGCGGCTCGTGGCCGACTCCGCCAATCGACAACTCCGCAACACCACCGCGTGGGTCGGCGGCTACGTGGCGGCGGCCCTCGATTTCCAGCACCTCCTCCTCGAGCGCTTCCCGCTGATCGTGCTGCTGATCCTCGGGGTGACGGGGGTGATGCTCGCCGTCGTCTTCCGCTCGGTGCTGGTGCCGCTCAAGGCGGTGGTGATGAACACGCTCTCGGTGGCGGCGACGTTCGGCCTGATCGTGCTGGTGTTCCAGGAGGGCGTGGGCAGCCGGGTGTTCGGGCTCGACGGCCCGACCGCGGCGATCTACGTGCTGGTCCCGGTGCTGGTGTTCGCGGTGGTGTTCGGGCTCTCGATGGACTACGAGGTCTTCCTGCTCGCCCGCATCAAGGAGGCCTTCGACCGGACCGGGCAGAACACGCTCGCCACCAGGGAGGGGCTCTCCGCCACGGCGAGCGTCATCACCTCGGCGGCGCTGATCATGATCGCGGTGTTCGGGGCGTTCGCGTTCGCGCGGATCCTGATGATGCAGTTCATCGGCTTCGGCCTCGCCGTGGCGGTCCTGCTCGACGCCACGGTGATCCGGATGGTCCTGGTGCCGAGCCTGATGCAGATCGCCGGCGAGTGGAATTGGTGGCCCGGGCACCGGCCGCGTCGGCCGGTGCCCGGGCCACCATCGCGAGGCGCAGAGCGCCGAAGCGATCCCCCAACCGCCACCTGAGAATCCGGCCGCGTCGGCCGGTGACCGGGCCACCATCGCGAGGCGCGGAGCGCCGAAGCGATCCCCCGACCGCCACCTGAGAAACCGGCCGCGTCGGCCGGTGACCGGGCCACCATCGCGAGGCGCGGAGCGCGACGCGCCCTAGTGCTTGGCGTCGACCCAGTTGGGGCCGATACCCACTTCCACCACCAGCGGCACCGACAATTCGGCGGCGCCCTCCATGTGCTCGCGCACCAGCGCCGCCGCCTGCTCGGCCTCCTCCGCCGGTGCCTCCACGACCAGTTCGTCGTGCACCTGCAGCAGCAACCGGGCGCGCAGCCCGGCCGCCGGCAGTGCGGCGTGGATCGCGATCATCGCCCGCTTGATCAGGTCGGCCGCCGAACCCTGCAGCGGGGTGTTCTGCGCCGTCCGTTCCGCGAAGGCCCGCAGGTTGAAGTTCTTGTCGTGGATCTCGGGGATGTAGCGGCGCCGCCCGAAGAGCGTCTCGACGTACCCCTGCTCGCGCGCCGTCGCCACGCAGGCGTCGAGGAAGGCGCGCACGCCGGCGAAGCGCTCGAAGTAGTCGGTGATGAACGCCTTCGCCTCGTCCTGCGTGATGCCGAGCTGGTTGGAGAGGGCGAACGGTCCCTGGCCGTAGATCGTGCCGAAGTTGATCGTCTTGGCCCGGGCGCGCATCTCGGGTGTCACGTCGGCGACATCGACGCCGAAGATGATCGCCGCCGTCTGCCGGTGGATGTCGCCACCGCTCCGGAACGCGGCGACGAACGCCGGGTCGCCGCTCAGGTGCGCCATGAGCCGCAACTCGATCTGCGAGTAGTCGGCGACCACGAACTGCCACCCCTCCGCCGGGACGAAGCCGCGCCGGATCGCCTCGCCCCGCTCGGAACGAATCGGGATGTTCTGCAGGTTCGGGTCGCTCGAGGAGAGCCGACCGGTCTGCGCGCCGACCTGGTTGAACGAGGTGTGGATCCGCCCCGTGCCGGCGTTGACCCGCTGGGGCAGCACGTCGACGTAGGTGCTCTTGAGCTTCTGCAGCTCGCGGTACTGCAGGATCAGCGCGGGGAGCTCATGCCCGTCGGCGGCGAGCGCCTCGAGCACCGCGGCGTCGGTGCTGGGCCCGGTCTTCGTCCGGCGGATGACCGGCAGCTGCATCTTCTCGAACAGCACCTCGGCGAGCTGCCTGGGCGAGTTCAGGTTGAGGCCGTCCACGCCGGCGACGCCATGGATCTGGGCCTCGAGGGCTCCGAGGTCGCGGTCGAGCGTCTCGGCGAGGCGCGCGAAGTGCTCCCGGTCGATCCGGATCCCCGTCCATTCCATGTCGACCAGGACCGGTACCAGCGGCAGCTCGACGTCGCGGAGCAGCGCCGCGAGCGAGGCGACCTCGAGGCCGGGGGCGAACTGCTCGCGCAACGCGAGCACCGTCGTGCTGTCGGCCCCGCAGTACGCCGCGGCCCGGTCGACCGGCACCTCCGCGAAGGGGATCTGGGACTTTCCCTTCCCCGTGAGGTCGGTGTACGAGGTCATCCGCAGCCCGAGCAGTTCGAGCGCCAGGGCGTCGATTCCGTGCGAGCGGCGCGACGGGTCGAGCACGAACGACGCCAGCATCGAGTCGTAGGCGAATCCGGCCACCTCGATCCCCGCCCGCCGGAGGACCTGGATGTCGTACTTGCCGTTGTGCGCGGCCTTGGGCACGGCCGCATCCTCGAGCAGCGCGCGCACGCCGGCGAGCGCCGGGTCCGCAATCGAGGGGAGGTTCCGGGGTGCCGCGGACTGCGCGTCGTCGCCGAAGAGGTCGCCCGCGGGTGCCCGGTGGCCGAACGGGAGGTACCAGACCCGGGTCGGCGAGGTCGCGAACGAGAGCCCGATCAACTCGGCGTCGTGCGGGTCGAGCGAGGAGGTCTCGGTGTCGAACGCCACCAGGTCGGCATCCCGCAGCTCCGTCAGCATCGCCGCGAGGTCGGCCGGATCGTCGAGGATCTCGACCTCGACCCCCGGCGTGGCCGGTGTCGGATCGGGGGCGGCGGGATCGCTCGCCATCATCGCCTCGACCCGCGGCACCAGCGAGGCGAACTCGAGCTCGCCGAACAGGCGGGTCAGCTCGGGCCAGTCCGGCGGCTCCATCACGAACCGGTCGAGCGCCAACTCCGCCGGGACATCGGTGAGGATCGTCACCAGCCGCTTCGAAAGCCGCGCCGATTCGGCGTGCTCCTGCAGCGCCTCGCGCGGCCGCTTCTGCTTCAGCGTCGGGGCCGCCGCGATCAGCGCCTCGATGTCGGGATACTCGGCGAGCAGCTGCACCGCGCCCTTCTCGCCGATCCCCTTCACCCCGGGCACGTTGTCGGAGCTGTCGCCGACAAGGGCGAGGTAGTCGGTCACCTGCGACGGTGGGACGCCCAACCGCTCGGCCGCATTGTCCGGCCCGACCCAGGTCTCGTCGACACCCGCCGGGCCGCCGCGCCCCGGGTTGAGCAGGGCCACGCCGGGGCCGATCAACTGGTAGAAGTCCTTGTCGCCCGAGACGATCACGCTCTGCAGCCCGGCGGCGGCGCCCTTCAGCGCCAGCGTCCCGATCACGTCGTCGGCCTCGTACCCCTCGACGCGGACCAGCGGGATCCGGAACGCCGCCAGCAACTGCGCGATCCGCTCCACCGCGGTGTCGAAGTCCGCCTGCAACTCGGCGTCGAGCTTCTCACGGGTGGACTTGTACTCCGGGTACGCCTCGGTGCGGAAGGAATCGCCGGCGTCGTTGACCCAGACCAGGTAGTCCGGTCGATACTTGTCGAGCAGCCGGAGCAGGAAGTTGGTGACCCCCCACGCGGCGCTGGTGTTCTCGCCCTTGGCGGTGCGAAGCGGGCGGGAGATCAGGGCGAAGAACGCCCGGTAGATCAGGGCGTAGCCGTCGATCAGGAAGAGCTGCGGCGGGGTGTGGTTGGGCATGACGGAGAAGCTAGTCGTGAGTCGTGAGAGGTGAGGGGGTGCCGGGCGGGGCCCCCTCACGACTCAGGACTCACCCCTCACGACTCCTCATTGCACCGCCGGTCGCTGCACCCGGCTCTTGACCCGCTCGAACTCGGCCCGAGAATCCGGCGTGAGCCGGTAGCGGCCGAACCCGGTGATGTCCTGGAACACCAGCGACAGCCGCAGGTCGAAGTAGCCCCAGCGGACGAAGCGTCCCTGCTGCGTGGGCGAGGAATCGAACTGCTCGTCGGGCGGCCCGAACGTCACGTACACCTCGCCACGGTCGGTGCGCCACCCGGGGATTCCCTCGTCGCGGAAGAGCTCGTTCGCCGCGCCGAGTCGCGCGAAGTAGGCGTCGAGCGCCTCGTTCTCCGGGGTCTGCCGGTTCGGGTCGGTGACGGCGTAGAAGTCGCGCCAGAGGGCGGGTCGCTGCGCCGGGTCGGCGTCGCGCATCTGGCCGACGCGATTGGCCTCGCCGAAGTAGCGCAGCAGCGAGAGCAGGTCATCGAAGTTGGTGATGATCCAGTTGCCGCTGAACGAGACCACGCCGGTCGTGTGGCCACGGTCACCGGAGGCGCCGAGGAGGAAGTCGAGGCGGCCGAGCGGTGCGGAGTCGGGGGCGATGCGCACCACCTGGCTCTCGATCTCGCGCGCCCCGGTGAAGCGAACCTCCGTCTTCAGCACCAGCGAGTCGAGCCCGTCGCGCACCTCGAGGGGGACCGTCGTCGGCCCGGTCATGCCGACACCCTCGACGTAGATCAACAGGGTGTCGCCCCCGAACGCGACGGCGCCGCGCGGGTTGAGCACCAGGTCCACCGAGTCCGAGCGGGTCCCGCGACCGGTCGCGCTGTAGGCGATGATCGGCGCGGTCACCGAGCCGGCCCCGAAGGTCGGCACGGCGAGGTTCGAGGTCACCACGCCGCTCCGGTTGCTGCCGAGGTCGGAGACCCGGACCGTGAGCTGGTAGTCGCCCGGCTCCACCACGAGCCCCTGCTGCAGGATGATGCTCTCATCGACCCGGAGCGCCTCCTGGAGGGTGGCGACCCGGATCGTGGCATCGCGACCCGCGGTGATCGGCGGCTTGCCCGAGGCCGTCAGCGTGTACTGGACCCGGTAGCTCGCCTCGTAGATGTCGCCCTTGCGCTCGAAGGCGAACGAGCGGTTGGTCGCCGACAGGGCGACGACCACACGGGTCGCGGTCCCCGGCCCGGGCACGAAGGCGACGGTCCCGATGAACGGCACCTCGTTCGCCGAGACCAGCCGACCCAGCTCGCGATAGACACCGGCCGGGTTGAACAGCTGCATCAGCGACTGCTCGGGTGTCGGGTTGCGGAGGTCGCCCTCGCGCTGCCAGGAGCCGCAGGCGGTGGCCAGGAGGAGGACGGCGAGGCCCGCCGGGAGATGGCGGCGCAGGGTCGAGATGGAGGGCATGCCGGAATCTACGCCGGATCGCGCGGATCGGGCGCGGCTTGCCGTCGGGCCGGGGCGGGCGGTACCTTTGCGAATTCCCATGGCACAAGATCCTCTCGTTGGTCAGACCATCGCCGGCTACCACATCATCAAGGAAGTCGGCGAGGGTGGTACCGCTCAGGTCTATCAGGCCGAGCACCCGGAGCGCGGCAGGGTCGCGCTGAAGGTGCTGCGTCCTCGGTTGGCCTCGGACCCGATCGCGGTCAAGCGCTTCCTGCGCGAGGCCGAGTTCGGCGCGAGGGTCGTGCATCCCAACGTGGTGCGGACCTTCGACTTCGGCGAGGCCGACGGGGTGTACTACCTCGCCCTCGAGTGGGCCAGCGGCGAACCGCTGGAGCTGTTCATCACCCGCTCCGGCCCGATCGCCCCACCCGTCGCCGCCCGGATCATCGAGCAGCTCGGCGAGGCGCTCGAGGAAGCCCACCGCAACGGCATCATCCACCGCGACCTCAAGCCGGCCAACATCATGTACGATGCGGCCGAGCAGAAGGCGCGGCTGCTCGACTTCGGGATCGCCCGCGACGCCGAGATCGGCGCCGAGGACCGGCTGACCCGGGCTGGATTCTTCGTGGGGACCCTCCAGTACGTGGCACCCGAGTCGCTCTCCGGGGAACTTGTCGGGGAACAGGCCGACGTGTACTCCCTGGCGGTGATCGCGTACCAGTTGCTGACAGAGGTGACGCCGTTCCCCGGCAAGAACCCACGCGAGCTCTTCCAGCAGCTCCTCACCGAGGAGCCGACCCCGCTCAACAGCGCGGTGAAGGGGCTCAAGTTCACGCCCCGGCTCGAGGAGGCGGTGATGAAGGGGCTGGCCCGCGACCTCGCCAAGCGCTGGAAGACGGTGCCGGAGTTCACCCGCGCCTTCTGCGCCGCCGCCACGGCCGAGCCCGAGAAGAAGGGATTCTTCGGCTCGCTCTTCAAGCGTGGCTGAGTCGGGACCTTCAGACCGCGACGCCCTCGTCGCCCTCCTGAAGGCCCGCTCGGTCCGGTTCGGCGAGTTCACCCTCGCCTCCGGCGCCCGCTCCTCCTACTACGTCGACTGCCGCCCCTCCACCATGTCCGCCGCGGGGCAGCGCCTCATCGGCCGCATGGGTCTCGCGGCGATCCGTGCCGCCGGCTGGGCCCCCGGCAGCGTCGGCGGGCTGACGATGGGAGCGGACCCGGTGGCGTATGCAATTGCGGGGGCGAGCGGGGACGAGTCGCGGGTCGCGGGTCGCGGGGCGATTGACGCATTCTCGGTGCGGAAGCAGCCCAAGGACCACGGCACCGGCAAGCGGATCGAGGGCAACTTCGACCCCGCCATCCCGGTGGTGGTGATCGAGGACGTGATCACCTCCGGCGGCTCGGCCCTCGATGCCGTGGCCGCCGTGCGCGAGGCCGGCGGCACGGTCCTCGGCGTCTTCGCGGTGCTCGACCGCCAGGCCGGCGGCCGCGAGCGGATCGAGGCGGCGGGGCTGCAGGTGGTGACGCTGGTGACGGCGGGGGAGTTGGGGGTGGGAGAGAAGTGAGGCGTGAGTCCTGAGAGGTGAGGGTGCGCCATCCCCGCTCCGCGAGCGGGACCGAGCACCAGCGACCTCACTTCTCAGGACTCACGACCCACTTCTCTCCTTCCCCGGCGCCAACGGCTTGAACCGACGCCACGTCGCCCGATGTGGCCGCACGATCCGCTCCAGGAACCGATCCAGCACCATCCCGAACGGGAAGCGCGACCTGAACTCGCTCGGCGTGATCCCGAGCACGCCGCGCAGGTGGCGCCCGAACGATTGCGGTGAGGCGTAGTCGAGTCGGTATGCCACGTCGCCGATGGTGAGATCCCCCTCGTCGAAGAGCTTGGCCGCATAGCAGAGCCGCACCGCAACGAGGTGGTCCTTCGGGCTGGGCAGGCCGACCCGCACGAACCGCGACACCAGCGTCGAGGGGACCACCGCCAGCCGCTCCGCGAGCGAGGCAACGGTGGTGGTGCCGGGCGCCGTGCGGACGAGCTCGTCCCAGAATCGGCGTGACCCCGATCCGATCGGCCCGAGCGCGTCGTACACCGGCGTGAGGATCGCCTGCGCCCGGCCGGCCGGCGGGGTCGCGAGGACCTCGCGCAGCCGACGCCACCCCGAGGCCTCGGAGGCATCGACGACCTGCCGGACGCCTGTCGCCCCGAGGCGGAGCAGCGCCTCGGCGTCGCTCGGCGACCGACCGGTGACCAGTGCGATCGTGGGGACCGCGGGGAAGGCGCGGGTGAACTGCTCCAGCAGGGCGGGCGCCTCGCCGGCGCAGCGCCGGACCGAGAGCAGGACGGCATCGACCGGGCGCTCGCGCACCACCCGGATCGCGCTCCGGACCGACTCGGCGTGGACCAGGGCGAAGGCGCCGTTGCCGGCGGCGTCGACCCTGAGGCGCTCGTGGGGGTCGAGAACGGCCGCGACGGTCGGGGTGGTGGCAGCGGACATGCAGGCCTCGAGAAGGTGGAGGTCGCACGCTCGCCACGCGCCCTCAAGCCAGGGTCAACCGAGCCCCGGCGCAGGTTCTGACACCCCGGCACCGGGGGCTGCGTACAGGCGGATCCCCTTAGATTGGGGGGTGGGTTGGACGCGACGATCGCGCCCGGGGCGACCCGGTCGAGGAAAGTCCGAGCTCCACAGGGCAGACCGCCAGGCAACACCTGGGCGCCGCGAGGCGATGGACAGGGCAACAGAGAACAGACCGCCGATGGCCCGCGGGCGTGCCCGGGGGAACAGGCAAGGGTGAAACGGTGGGGCAAGAGCCCACCGCCCCGACCGCAAGGAAGGGGGCACGGCAACCCCCGGTCGGAGCAAGGTCAAGCAGCGACGAGGTGCGGCCCGCACCGCTCGAGTCGCGGGTAGACCGCTGGAGGTGGCCGGTGACGGCCACCCGAGAGAGATGATCGTCACCCGATCCCCGCGAGGGGCGAGGGCAACAGGACTCGGCTTACGGTTCGACCCACACCCCGTTCGCGGGCCATCCCGCGGACGGGGACAACGCAGGACATCGCCGCGTACGGCGACGATGCCGGTCTGGTCGACGGCACCTACTTCACAAGGGAGCGCACGATGGTTTCGGGAATGCTCGCACTGCTGATCGCCACGATGGGGCCCGGACACGGCCCGGAGAAGGCGGTGGAGCGCTACAAGGTCGACCTCACCATGCAGCAGGACGTCGACCTCTCGGCGATGGGACAGGGCGTGATGTCCAACAAGGTCACCGCCACGATGTTCCTCAATGTCACCATGAGCGACACCACCGGCGGCCGACTCGCGCATGTCGTGGTCGACTCGATCATGCTCAACGCCGAGGGACAGATGGCGATGATGTTCCCGCCGGCGATGGCCGACTCCGCCCGCGGCGAGTTCGTCCACGCCTACATCGTCGACGGCAAGATGGAGGGGACGCCAACCCTCTCCGCCGAAGGCAACTCGGTCCTCGGCCTCGTGACCCAGGGACTCAACGGGATGTTCCCGGGCGTCGGACCCAAGGCCGCCGGCAAGGCGGGCTGGGCCGACACGGTCACCACGAACACGGTCAACGAGAACGCCAACCTGAACTCCAGCCAGATCGTCACCTGGACCCGCACCGGGATGGACGGCGACGTCCTGATGCTGAGCGGCCGTGGTGAGGGGTCGGTGACCGGCGAGCAGCAGGGGAACCAGATCTCCGGAACCGTGACCAACACGGTCAAGGCGGAGACGGTGATCGGCGGGCCGGCCCGGTCGGCCGAGGTGACCTCGAATCAGGAGATGACGGTGCTCTCGGCGCAGCTGCCGGAGCCGATCCCGGTCAAGGTGACCAACACGCTGGTGCTGATGCGCCTGCCCTGAGCACGCGCCTCCCTGCGCCACGACGCCCGCCGATGCCCAGTGCATCGGCGGGCGTCATGCGTTGCGGGGTTCGGCGCGGCGTGCCACCCTTCGCCAACCCCGACGTCTCTCGCAGGAACCCTCCGGAGCCCCGATGACCCGCCGCTGGACGACCTCGACCCCGCTGCTCGCCGCCCTCGCCCTCGGCTGCGCCAGCAACCCGCCGCCGCCGATGATCGGGGGCGGCACGCCCGAGCGAGCCCCGAGCGGTGAGGTGGACCGGGCCGATGAGGTCCGCATCACCCTCGCCAACAGCTTCCGGGCCACCGCGACCCTGACCCGGCGCGACTCGATCATCCTCACCCTCCCCGACGGCCGCAGCCAGCTGCAGCGGATGGCCAGGAGTGCCACGATCTCGGTCCAGCTCGCAGGCGACGGCCAGCTCCGCGTCCGGCTCGACTCGCTCGCCTTCATGCCCCCGCTCGGCGAGGCGACCCGGGACGCCATCGGCACCACCTGGCAGGGGACGCTCGAGACGGACGGGATCCACGGCCTGCGGCCCGATCGCCGCAACGGGATCACCGAGGAGCTGACCGCCGCGATCCAGGAACTCCTCCCCGCCTTCCCGCGCGCGGGCGCCCGAACCGGGACGGCATGGCAGGACACCACGGAGTCGACCCGCCGGGTCGAGATCTTCGATGCCAAGGACCAGCGCCGCACCACCTGGAAGATGGACTCCGCCACCACCCTCGAAGGGATCGAGGTCCACCCTCTCACGGTGCGCGAGCGCTACGAGCAGCTGGGCGAGGGGAAGCAGGCAGGCCGGACGATGCGAATGAGCGCGCAAGGTGTTCGTAGTGCCACATACTACATTACGAGGACCGGGATGGTTGACCGGATCGTTCAGGTCGATTCGGCGAGCCGGCTGATCACGATCCCCGACACCAGGCAGGCGATCCCGACGACGCAGGTGGTGCGGACGACGGTGGAGTGGCGGTATCGGTAGAGCGAGAAGCGAGAAGCGAGAAGCGAGAAGCGAGAAGCGAGAAGCGAGAAGCGAGAAGCGAGAAGCGAGAAGCCCAGGAATGTAGTATTTCGCGCTACAACCAGTAAACGCAAGTGGGGGCCAGGTAGAGTTGGTAGTGGTTGCAACAACGAGGGGCCGAGTCCTCCGCGTGGACCCGGCCCCTCGTCTCGCTTCACCCTTCTCGCTTCACGCTTCTCGCACTCACCCCCCGCAGCGCGCCTCCGGATCCTGCTGATCGAGCGGCAGGATCTCGAGTCGATCCGGGCGGTTGGCGACCGTCAGGGCGATGTCGTGGATGAACCGGGCGACCCGGGCCGACTGGTCGTAGTTGATGTAGCGCGGCTCGTCGGTCGGCTGGTGGTAGTCCCGCGAGTAGCCGGTCGAGAAGTACGTGGTCGGGATCCCCTTGCGGATGTAGCTCACCTGGTCGCTGCGGCAGAACCGGTTGAGCCGGTTGGTCCGATCCCAGGAGTAGTCGATCACCATCGGCTCGCTGCGGACCGCGTTGAGCGAGTCGATGACGTCGCCGTACTCGGCGCTGACCCGGCGGCTGCCGAGCATCTGGACGGTGTTGGGCCCGCCGAACTTGACGTCGGTGACCCGCCCCTTGCCGAGCATGTCCATGTTGATCGCGGCGACGATCGAATCGAGCGGGACGGTCGGGTGCTCGGTCCACCACGCCGAGCCGAGGAGTCCCTTCTCCTCGGCGGCGTGGGAGTTGAAGAGGATCGACCGGGCCGGCCGCTCGCCGCTGGCGAGCCGCTCGGCGATCTCGAGGAGCACGGTGGTGCCGCTGCCGTCGTCGTCGGCGCCGTTGTTGACGCTGTCCATGCTGGCGGGGCGGATGGCACGCGCCTTCGCGATCAGGGCGTTGATCTCGGCCCACTGCGCCGGCGTGACGGCATCGAGGGCGACGCGGTCATTGGCGCCCTGGGGCCGCAGCACGGTGTTGAAGGCGCGCAGCGAATCATGCTCGGGCCGGACCGAGCCGCGCACCATGCCGACGTGGTCGTTGTGGGCGCCGATCACCACGAACTGCCCGCGGAGCTTCGGGTCGGAGCCGGGGAGGATGCCGAGCACGTTGCGGGTGGGGTACTCGAGCGGGGTGAGGTCGTAGCTCCACCGCGCGTCGATCGATGCGCCGGTCGTCCCGACCGCGAGCCCCTCGATCGGCTGGGAGAAGAGCCGCGCCGCCGCTGACGGGGCGATGGCCGCGCCGGGGATGCCGTTGGCAACCGTCGGCATCAGCCCGGTCCGGCTGCGGAAGGCATTGGCCTGCGGGGTCATGATCACGAGCAGGCCCGCCGCACCGGCGTCGGCCGCCGCGGTGTAGTTGCCGGGCGCCTGCATCTGTCGGGTGCCGAAGTTGGTGCGGACCTCGATCGTGGCGGGCTCGGTGAAGACCACCACCTTGCCGCGCACGCTGGCGGGGTCGAGCACGGTCGTGCTATCGCCGAAGCGCCCCCCGAAAACCACCGTGGCGCCCTTCAGGTCGGCCGTACCGCCCACCCGAGCACCCGAGGAGGGTGAGAGCGGCGACCAGTCGGTTCCGGCCGTGAGCGGGGCACCCTGGACCGTCAGGACACTCCTGGCCTGATCGTAGCCGAGCTGACCGTAGCCGAGTTCCTGGAAGTAGCTGCCGTTCTCCCCGGCCGGCACCAGGCCGAGTCGCTTGAACTCGCGGGCGATGTAGTCGGTCGCCTTGATGTTCCCGTAGGTCCCCGCCTCGCGCCCCATCATCGAGTCGTCGGCGTACTGGTACAGCCGGGTCCGCAGGTCGTTTGCGGTGATCGCCGGCTCGGTGGGTCGTGGCGCCCAGGTGGCCGGGCCCTCGTCGGGCCAGACGGTCTGCTGCGCGGCGAGGGGGGTGGCGAGGAGGAGGGTGGCAAGGAGGGCGCGTTGCATGGCAGTACTCCGATGTGTGAGTCGGCGCCCCACCGTCATTGCGAGGGCCGCAGGCCCGAAGCAATCCCGCCGACCCCCCTGGGAGCGTCGGCGGGATTGCTTCGGCGGCGGGGCCGCCTCGCAATGACGGGCGCGCGCCCGGACGGGATTCAGTCCAGCAACCGCAGCGGCATCACCAGGGTGAGGTAGGCCGCCGGATCGTCCCACCCGACCGGCTCGACCGTCGCGGCGCGTTCCGGCGCCTTGAAGGTCATCCGGATCTCGTCGGTGGGCATGTACTTCATCACTTCGAGCAGGTAGTTCGCGTTGAAGCCGATGTCGAGCGGCTCGCCCTCGTAGGTGACCGTCAGCTCCTCCTGGGCCTCGCCGAGGTCGGGGGTGGTCACCGACATCTTGCAGCTTCCCTCGCCGAACGAGCAGCGGATCCGGTGGGTCTGGTCCGAGGCCACGATGCTCATCCGGCGAATGGCGGCCATGAAGGCAGCCTTCTCCGCGGTGGCGACCTTGTCGTTCTCGCGGGGAATCACCTGCTCGTAGTTCGGGTACGGCCCCTCGATCAGCCGGGTGTACACCACGGTGGTCGCCGAGCGGAAGCCGAGGTGGTTCTCGGAGCGACCGATCTCGACCTCGTCGTCGGGCGAGAAGAGCTTGCGCAGCTGCTCGAGCGCCTTCGGCGGCACGATCAGCTCGGCGGCCTCCGCGGCGGCGCCCTGGATCGGCACTTCCATCTTCGCGAGCCGGTGGCCGTTGGTGGCGACCATCCGCATCCGGTCCTCGCCGAGCTGCCAGAGCACGCCATTGAGGATCGGGCGGCTCTCCTCGGTGCTCGCGGCGAAGGCGACGTGTGCCACCAGCTTCTGCAGCTCGCGCGCGGTCGTCTTGCCGGCCTTGTCGAAGGAGACCTGCGGGAAGGCCGGGAACTCCTCCCGCGGGAGGCCCAGGAGCTTGAACTTCGACCGGCCGCACTCGATGGTCACCCGCTGCTCGCCCTGGGTGGTCACCCGGATCCCCGCGCTCGGCAGTTCGCGCACCAGCTCGGCCAGCTTGCGGGCCGGCAGGGTGATGGCCCCCTCCTGATCGACCGAGGCCGGCACCGTCGTGGCGACGGCGATGTCCAGGTCGGTGCCGGAGAGCCGGAGCCCGTCCTTGGTCGCCTCGAGGAGCACGTTGGCGAGGACGGGCAGGGTCGTCTTGGCCGGAACGGCCGCGTTGACGGCGCCCACACCTTCGGCCAGCTGCTCACGCGTGATGGTGAACTTCATCGGGTCCCCGGAGTGCCAGTTGTTCTACGAATACTCTCTGAGAAACAATCTAGTAGTCGTAGTAGAGGGCCGGGAGAAGTGGATCAACTCGCCAACCCGTTGATGGACATGCGACTGCATCGTTTCCACGCTGTGCATGGCGCGTGGGCAATGGGGACGGCGAGGCCGGTTCCCCACGGCTGTCCAGAGCTCCCCACGTCGTCCACGCGGGGTCATGCACCGTGTGCATCAGACTGTGAGCAACTCCTGCCGCGCCGAGTCGACGCGGTCCTTGAACTGCCGATCGCGGGAGAGCTGCGACTGCACCTTGTCCACGCTGTGGATCACGGTGGAATGGTCGCGGCCACCGAACGCCTGGCCGATCTCGACGAGCTGCATCTGGAGCAGCTCGCGGGCGAGGAACATCGCGATCTGGCGCGGCACGGTGAGCGTCTTGATCCGTGCCTTGCTGCGCAGCCCCTCCGGGGTGACGCCCCAGCGCCGCGCCACGACCTCCTGCACCCGCTCGATCGTGGGCAACGAGTGCGGCCGGCTGTCGGCCTCGTCGCTCGGGCGGATCTTGTCGGCCAGTGCCTCGCGGGCCAGCTCGATCGAGATCTCCCGGTGCCGCAGCGAGGCGTAGAGCAGCAGCTTGATGATGCACCCCTCGAGCTCCCGGACGTTCGACCGGACGCTCTCGGCGATGAACCGCAGGACGTCGTCGGGGATCATCGTCTCGAGGTGGTCCTGCTGCTGCTTCTTGCGCAGGATCGCGATCCGGTGCTCGAGGTCGGGCGACTTCACGTCGGCGACCATCCCCCACTCGAAGCGCGAGACCAGCCGGGCCTCGAGCCCGGGGATCTCCTTCGGGAGGCGGTCCGAGGTCAGCACGATCTGCTTGCCGGCCTCGTAGAGCGCATTGAAGGTGTGGAAGAACTCCTCCTGCGTCGCCTCCTTCCCCTCGAGGAAGTGGACGTCATCGACCAGGAAGAGGTCGACGTCGCTCCGGTAGCGCTTGCGCAGGTCGGCCATGGTGCGGCCGTGGATCCCCTCGATCACCTCGTTGATGAACTGCTCGGCCCCGACGTAGAGCACCCGCGTCTGCGGGGCCCGGCGGACCACCTCATGGGCGATCGCCTGCATCAGGTGGGTCTTGCCGAGTCCGGTCGGCCCGTAGATGAAGAACGGGTTGTACTGCTTGCCGGGGGCCTCGGCCACCGCGTGGGCCGCGGCGGCGGCCAGCTCGTTCGACTTGCCGATGACGAACTGCCCGAAGGTGTAGCGGTCATTGAGCGGCTGGGCGCTCGGGTTGACCGGGGGGGATGCCGGCATCGCCTCGGCCGGCGGGGCCGTCGGGACGAAGAGGTCCATCTGGGGCCGCTTCTGCCGGTCGGCGGCGACCTGGAACGCCACCACCACCGGCTCGCCGGCGGCCTCGGTGGCCACCCGGCCCAGGATCGCGGCGTACTTCTCCTCGTTCCAGCGCTTGGCGAAATCGTCCGGCGTGCTGACCAGCAGGGTGCCGTCCTCGAACGAAATGGCGTCGTTGGGTGCCAGCCAGGTCTGGATCATCGGCTCGGGCAGGTCGCGCCGGGCGCCCTCGAGCACACGCTTCCAGAGTTCTTTGGCTGACTGAGGCATCGGACCTTTGCGCGGGGCGAAACGGTTGGAGCCACCACAAGGGAGGCCGATTCTAGGGTCCGGATGTGGAAAAGTCAAACCTTGACCTGAGGGCTTCCTGTCCGGTACCTTTTCCGGCTCTTTTGGAGGAAGTGACAAGTCATGCAGCCGACCTACAAGCCGCGCAACAAGCGCCGGGTTGCCAAGCACGGGTTCCGCAAGCGGATGGCCGACCGTTGGGGCCGGGCCGTCCTGTCGCGGCGTCGCAAGAAGGGCCGCAAGCGGCTGACCGTGTCGGTCGGCTCGAAGCACGCCCGCGTCTGACCGGCGACGAGCGCCTCGGGCGCTCGCGCCGGATTGGCCGGGGGACCGACATCCAGCGGGTCCTTCGGCGCGGCCGGCGCAGCAAGCGGACACACCTCGACATCCGATGGGCCACCAGCGAGCAGGGCGAGGCGCGCCTGGGACTGATCGTCCCGCGCCACGGCCGGACCGCGGTGGCCCGCAATCGTTTGCAGCGCCGACTGCGCGAGCTGTGGCGGCGCGACGTCCGGGGCCACCTCCCGCCGATCGACGTGGTGGTCCGGGCCGGCCCCTCGGCCTACGAGGCGCCGTTCCAGGTGCTCCGCACCGACCTGCTCGGGTGGCTAGAATCCCTGCCATGAGCGCCGATGTCCCTCCGATTGCCCGGCCGCGGTCGCCGCTGGCCTGGCTGATGGCCGTCCTGATCCGGGGGTACCAGCGGTTCATCTCCCCGGCGCTGCCGCCTGCCTGCCGCTTCTATCCGACCTGCTCCCAGTACGCCCTCGAGGCGGTGCGGCGCCACGGTGCCGCCCGCGGGGGGTGGCTGGCCCTCCGGCGACTCGCCAAGTGCCACCCGTGGCACGACGGCGGGATCGATCCGGTTCCCTGACCAGGTGATGCCCTCGTGAACGATCGACGTCCGTTGATCGCGATCGCCCTCATCATGGTGATCGCCTTCCTCCCCGGGGTCTTCTTCAAGCGCGACCTCCCCCCGGCGGCCGACTCGACCGGAGTCGTGACCGATTCCCTCGGGACGGCCGCGTCCACCACCGAGCCCGCGACCCCACAGGCCGCGGGGCCCGTGACCCCGGATACCGCCGCGCCGACTGCGGCGGCCGTGGTGCCCGAGGACACGATCGTGGTCCGGAGCGCGCTCTACGAGTACCGGATCTCGACCCTCGGGGGACGCCTCGTCGGGACCGACCTGCTGGAGTACCGGGCGATGTTCCCGCGCGACAGCGCCGGCGCCGACGAGGGGCCGCTCGAACTGGTCCCCGCGGGCGATCCCTTGCTCGACACTCGCCTGGTCTTCGGGGGCGACACGGTGCGCCTCGCCGCGACGGGGTTCACCGCCGACGCGAACCGACTCGACGTCACCGATGGGCCGCGGACCCTGACGCTGACCGGCGTGGTCCGCGGCCAGCCGGCGACCCTCAGCTACACCTTCCAGCCGGACGACTACCGGATCGGCGTGAGCGGCCGGGTCGGCGGCGTGCCGAGCACGGGTGGCACCCTGCTGATCGGCCTCGGCAACGGCTTCCGCGACACCGAGCGGAACGTCGCGGAGAACCACCGGGAGAGTGGCGTCATCACCGAGCGCGATGGCACCACCCTGACCCGCTACCGCTCGATCACCCCGCTCGAGACCGAGGTCCTGAGCGGGCCGTTCGACTGGGTCGCGGTCAAGTCGAAGTACTTCGTCGCCGGGTTCTTCGCGATCGACTCGACCGGCCAGCCGCGGATCAGCGGCGCGACCGTGCGGGCCGAGGAGATGGAGCCGTCGAATCCGGTGCGCGCGCGGACCACCGTGGCGATGCCGCTGGCCCAGGCCGGGACCTGGGATGCGCTGCTCTACGTCGGGCCGATGGAGTACGATCGCCTCAGTGCGATCGGGCACGACTTCGACGACGTCAACCCGTACGGCTGGAAGGGGTTCCGCACCATCATCCGGCCGTTCGCGGTCGCGATCCGCGGGGCGTTCGTCTGGATGCACGAGACGCTCGGGCTGCACTACGGCTTCGCGATCGTCTTCTTCGGGATCTTCATCCGCCTCGCGCTCTGGCCGCTCAACCAGAAGGCGATGCGGTCGATGACCGAGATGCAGGCGATCCAGCCCGAGATGCAGGCGCTGCAGACGAAGTACAAGGAGAACCCGGAGCGGCTCCAGCAGGAGATGCTGAAGCTCTACAAGGAGCACAAGGTCAACCCGCTCTCGGGATGCTGGCCGATGCTGCTGCCGTACCCGTTCCTGGTGGCGGTGTTCTTCGTGCTGCAGAGCACCATCGAGTTGCGCGGCGTGTCGTTCCTCTGGATGCCCGACCTGTCGCAGCCCGATCCGCTCTACATCATCCCGGTCTTCATGGTGCTGTCGATGTTCGCGCTCTCGAAGATCGGGCAGATGGGGATCCCGCCCAACCCGCAGGCGAAGATCATGACCTACGTGATGCCGGCGGTCTTCGGCTTCCTGTTCCTGAACTTCGCCTCGGGGCTGAACCTCTACTACGCCGTGCAGAACATCGCGGCCGCGCCGCAGCAGTACCTGATCAGCAAGCAGCGGGCGCGGATCATGGCGGAGAAGCAGGCGAAGCGACGGTAGGTCGGGGTGGAGAGTCGTAAGTCCTGAGATGTGAGTCGTGAGGGGTACGGAGCGTCCTCCCTCAGGACTCAGGACTCACACCTCACCGCTCTCAGGAGGTCGACCATGCGGCCCCCTCGCCCGACCGGCGGCCTCCTCCTGCTCGGGCTCCTGCTGGCCCCGGCCCGGGCCTCGGCCCAGGACTACGCCCCCCGCTGGGACCGGCTCGAGCGCCTCGCCGCCGCGGTCGAGGCCGACTCGATCCCGAAGCAGCAGATCGAGGGGGAAGCGCGCCGGGCGGTGATCTGGGCGGCGCAGCGCACGGTGCGCGGCCGCGAGGCCCGCACCGTGGCGCGGCTGGCGATCGCCGCCGGCGCCCCCTTCGCACCGCCCGACAGCCTGATGCCGCTCGGCGAGCGCTTCTGGCGCGCCGGCGCGACCCGCGCGCTCCGCTCGGCGCTGGCCGCGGACAGCGGCGACGTCGAGGCCGCGCTGATGCTCGAACGGCTGTTCCCCTACCCCGCCCCGTGGATCGAACCCGAGCGCGAGCTCGCCCACCTGCGCGCCCTCGCCGCCCGGCACGTCGCGCTGCCGCCCGAGCTGGTGGTGGCGTGGGTCGGCATGGAGCTGGAGCGCGGCCACCCGGACACCGCCGCGCGCGCGCTCGATCGCCTGGGCCCCGGCGACCTCCCCGACGCCCAGCGCTGGCACCTCAGCGCCCAAGTCGAGTTCGCCCTCGACGACCCGCGCGCGACGGCGAGCTACTATCGCGGTGCCGCCGAGATCATCGACCCGGCCGGGGCGGCCCCGTACCGGCGCGACGTCGCCTGGATCGCCGACTCGACGGAGCTGGCGAGCTGGGACAGCATGCGGACCGCCGGTGGCGATGCGGCCGCCTGGCTGCGCCGCTTCTGGCAGCGGCGCGACCTCGCCGACCTCCGCCCACCCGGCAGCCGACTCGCCGAGCACTTCGCGCGCTATCGCACGGCACTCAGGGACTATCGCTGGGACCTCGAGGCGTCGCTCGCGATCGGGATTCCGAGTGTCCCCGGGGCCGGAGAGGAGTTCAACAAGTCGGATGCAGACATCCGATTCCCCGTGAGCGGCGAGTTCAAGGGGTCGCCGCTCTCGATGGACAATCGCTACCGGCCGCTCAGCGGGATCCTCGACGATCGCGGCCTCGCGGTGATGCGCCACGGGACGCCGACCGACGTGGCCGACATGCCGGGGATGACCGGGATGTACCAGACCCTCTGGCGCTACGACACCCCCGCCGGCCCGTTGATGCTCTCGTTCTCTCGTCCAGGGGGCCCCGGCAGCGCCGACCCCAAGTTCGGCATGGTGGCGCGCAATCGTCCGTTCGGGGACCTGGCCACCGCGTGTGTCGTCGATCCGAGTCTCTGCGTGCTCGCGGGCGTGGTCGTCGCGGGTGGCCGCACGACGGCTCCTGCCGAACGGGCGCGGTTGGGTTACACCCAGATGCGCGAGATCGCCGAGCGAACCGATGATCACGCACGACGCTTCGAGACACGACTCGAATCGTATGCCCAGGCGTACGGTATTCCCGGCGAGGGGGTGCTGCTGGTGGTCGCGGCGCGCGCGGAGCAGCTCCCGGCCGGGCGACTCCGCAGCGAGGCAGTCGTCGCCGATTCGGATGACGGTCGCTTCGCGTTCCACGGCGACACCACCTGGCAGGGGAGCACGTCCGCCGGTCCTGACGGGTACGTCGGCGCGTGGCAACTGCTGCCGGTGCCGCCGGGTCGCTGGCAGGTCGGCGTGGTCCTCTCCGACAGCGCGGGGCGGCGCGGCAATGGCACCACGGTGCGCGGGGTGCCGGTTGCCGACCCCGACCGCCCCGGCCTCCAACTCGGCGACCTCATCCTCGGACGCGAGGAGAGCGGGATCGCCTGGCGCCGGTTCGGCGAGCAGGTGCCGCTCAATCCGACCGGGGCATGGCGACGCGAGGAGGCCGCCGTCCTGACGCTCGAGGTCGTCGGGGCAGTGAGCGGCGACAGCTACGGCGTCGCGATCGCGGTGCGCCGCCTCGACGACCCTGCGGACAGGACCAGGTTGCGGATCGAGGAGTCGCTCACGGCGGAGCGCGACCGGTTCCTGGTGCAGCGCCGCGTCGCACTGCAGCAGCTCGAGCCGGGCGACTACCTGGTCGAGGTGACGATCACGCCCGCAGACGGCGGTGCCGCCGTGGTGCGGGCGCGGGCGCTGCCGGTGCGGGACGGAGTTGTGAGTCCTGAGTCCTGAGGCGTGAGGGCGGCGCGAGTCGGGAAACGTCGCTGAGGCGCCTACTCCGGCTGCGCCATCCGCATGGCGCGCTCGGCGAGGTCGCGGAACTGCGCCTGGCGACGGGCAGCCCAGCCGCGGAGTCCCCAGATGCCGCGCCCCAGGAGTGCGGCGCCCACGGCCGCAAGGATCCCCATGGACTCCAGTTGATTGGACTCGGTGGGGACCCCGGTGACGAAGGGGAGTGCGGCGAAGATCGCGCCCGCGGCGATCGCCACCACGCCGCTCAGGATCATCCGGCGCGCGTGCCCGTTGAGGGTGCGCAACCGTAGCCGATGCCCCTCGCCGGCGGGCTCGAGCAGCATCTGCAGGTTGCTGTTGGTCCACTGGCGGAAGCCGCCGTCCGAGCGCAGCGCGCCGCGGGCCCCGAAGGTGTCGCGGGCGGCGACCACGAGCGCATCCCACTCGTCATCGCGCAGGCGGCGCGGCAGCACGACCCCATCGGCCACCCCGATCGGGAGGCCGAGCAACCGGGTCGTGACCGTCGCGGGTGGCGCGGCGTCGAGCGACCGGGCGGCCTCGGTCACCACCTCGGGCGCGAGCCCCACCTCGCGCCCGATCTCCTGCAGTTGCTGAAGTGACATCCCGGTGGAACCTGCTGACTGCGGCGGCACCTCCGCGGTGGCACGGCGGAAGATCTCGGCGACTTCCTCGTCGCTGTAGCGGCGATCGGGCATGGCGAGAAGTTAGTCGTGAGTCCTGAGACGTGAGGGGGGGTGAACCACCTACTCGGGCTGCGTCATGCGCGCCGCGAGCTCCGCGAGCGCCCGGAACTGCGTGCGACGTCGCGCGGCCCAGCCCGGAAGCCGCACGGTGCCTGCGGCGAGAACGACCAGGCCGAGCATGCCGAGGAGTCCGCCGAGGAGGAGGAGCTTCTCGCCCTTCGCGGCGACGGCGAAGAGTGACGAGGTCGCGGCCACTGCGGCGAACCCGGCCATCGCGAGGCCGCTCATCATCAGCCCCTGCGCGTTCTGGTTCGTGGTCTGGAGCCGCAGTCGATGGCCGCGCTCTCCGGGCTCCAGGAGGACCTGCAGGTTGCCGTTGGTCCACTGCCGGAAGGCGCCCTCGCTGCGCTGCCGTCCCTTCGCGTGGAAGGTGTCTCGCGCGGCCACGACGAGGCGATCCCACTCGGCATCGGTGAGCTTGCGCTCGAGCTCGATGCGCTCGCCGACACCGATCGGCAGCCCGAGGAGCCGCTGCGTGTGGACGACCTCGCCGTGTTCGAGCGACGCGGCGGCGACGGCGACCCGATCGGCCGGGATCCCGACCTCGCGGCCGATCGCCTGCAGTTCAGCCAATGACGTGCCGGCCTCCCCGGCCGGTCGCGGCTGCACGGTGGCCGTCGCGCGGCGAAAGATCTCGGCGACTTCGTCGTCGGTGTAGCGGCGGGTGGGCATGGCGAGAAGTTAGTCGTGAGTCGTGAGTCCTGAGTCCTGAGTCCTGAGAGGTGAGGGGTTGCGGTTGCCGTCGCGACGCGTGGAACCAGCCCCCACACCCCTCAGGACTCAGGACTCACCCCTCACCTCTTCGGCACCACGAACGGCAGCTCGGCCGGCACCGGTCGATCCCACCGCGGCCGCTCGGGGTCCTCGGCGAGGTGCCAGAGGATCGCGTAGATCATCCGCGCCGCGCCGGTCATCTTGGGGATGTCGAGCTTGGTGCTCTCGTCGCCCTGGCGGTGATAGTCGGCGTGCAGGCCGGTGAAGAACTGGATCACCGGGATCCCCATCTCCATGAAGGGCGCCGCATCGGTGCGCGGATAGAAGAACGAGACGCCGGGGGCGTCGTGCTTCGGCGTGAGAGTGACCCAGTCGTGCTCGCGACGCACCCGTTCGAGGGCGCGCTCCATCACGGTCGACAACACCGACGGCCCGGAGACCCACACCTCCATCGGCCCCGCGAGGTCGGCCTCCGCCTCGATCTCGGTCCCGGGGGCACGGGTACGGCCCAGCATGTCGTTGTTGAAGTGGGCGACGATCCGTTCCGAGGCGTTGTAGGCGAGGTGGCGCGAGCCCCAGAGGCCGATCTCCTCGCCGCTGTCCCAGATGAGCAGCACCGAGCGCGCCGGTCGCGGTCCGCGCATCAGCGCCTCGGCGACCGACAGGTCGACCGCACTGCCGCTCGCGTTGTCGTCGGCGGCGTTGTAGATGCTGTCGCCCTCCGGGGTCACCGCGCGGCCGACGGCGCCGTCGAGATGCGACGCGACGCTGATCCACTCGCCGGCCCGCGCGGGATCCGATCCCTCGACGAGCCCCACAACGTTGTACGGTCGGTAGGTCGTCGTCTCGGCGACGAGGTCGATCGTCAGTTCCCGGTCGAGGGCGAACGGCGACGGCGACGGCGCGGTCGTGTCGGCGAGCGCGGTGGCGAGGGGCGTTCCCGCCGCGAGGGCTGCGGCGGTGCCGGCGGAGAGGGTCACCCGCGGCAGCGGATACGCCGCATAGGCGCGCCCGACGGCGGGGGTGAGGTCGCGCCCCACCGGGACCCGGTTCCGGAAGCTGTTCCACCCGCGCAGCATCCCCTCGCTCGGCAGCGTCAGGATGCCGAGGGCGCCGAGTCGCTTCGCCTCGTCGGACACGGTGAACCAGTCGACACCCGGGCGGCCGAGGTCCTCGCGGGTCGTCCCCGGCGGGAGGCCGGTGCCACCGTCGACGAGCAACCAGGCGCCGCGGATCTCGAGGCCGCGGTACGGGTCGATTCCCGCGCCGGGCGCGCGGATGCCGTGGCTGACATAGACCACCGGCCCGGCGTGCCGCCCGGGCTGCAGGAAGCTCTGCACCACGAAGTCCTCGCCGTAGCGCAGCGCGCGGCCGCCGGCGACCTGCCCGCCGGCGCGCGCGGTGTCGAGCCGAGAGGAGATCACGGTGTAGTGCTGGAAGTAGCCGCCGCTGTCACCCGCGGGGGCGATCCCGAGCGCGCGCAGCCGCGCGGCAACGAACGCCGCCGCCGAGTCGTAGCCCGCGTCGAGGGTCGACCGGCCGCCGTTGGGGTCGGAGGCGAGGAAGGTGACATCGGCGCGGATCCGGGCCGAGTCGATGGCGCGCGCCGATGCTTCCATCGCGGCGACGCGGGGGGACTGGGCGGCGAGCGGGGCCGCCGCGAGCAGGGCGACGAGCGCCAGGGCACGTGGGGTGAGCATCGGGGGAAGGTAGTGGCGACGCGTGAGTCCTGAGTCCTGAGTCCTGAGAAGTGAGGGGGGTCGTGGTCGCCGTTACGAAGCGCGGAACCGGCCGGTACATCTCTCACTTCTCAGGACTCAGGACTCACTCCTCCCCCCTACCCCACCGCCGCCCCGGCCACTCCGACGCGCCGCACCCGCTCGGCGAGCATCCGCCAGCCGAGGTAGCGGCCGGCGCCGCGGGGGACGAGGCGCCCCGTGGCATCGGTGCGGAGTCCCGGCGGCGCCTCGTCGGTCAGCCAGCGCAGCACCAGGCCGATGCCCGAGGTGTCGAGTTCCGCCTCGAGCTGCAGCATCAGCTCGCGCTCGAGGGCGCGCAGGCGGCGGACCTCGCCGCGCGAGAGGCCGAGCAGCCGCTCGGCCGACCAGTCCGGGAACCGAGCCGCCGCGGCGTGGACCGCGAGCCCTGCCGCGTACACCCACTCCGCGAGCGGCAGCTCGCGTGCGGCTGCCCAACGATCCCAGGGTCCCCGCGCGGCGACGCGTGCCACCGGCGTGTCGGCGGTCCACCGCGTGTAGGTCGCCAGGGCTGCGGCGAGTGCCGCGACCAGGTCATCCCCGCTGGCGCGATCGACGAAGAGGACGATCTCGCCCTCGCCCGTCCCGGGGAGGACTTCCCAGGTCGCACCCGGTTCCGCGCCGCATCCGAGGACGATCCGCACCGGCGCGCGCAGCCCCCGCTCGCGCCAGCGATCGCGTTCCGCACGCACCAGGGCATGTACCGTGGGATCGGACGCGACCGTGCGGGCACGCTCGAGGTCGCGCGGCAGAGCGAGCGCGTCGGCGGACGGTGCCCGCTGGCGGCGCAGCGCCTCAAGCAGCTCGTGATGTCGGTCGGTGAAGGCGGCGAGGGTGTCCGGCGACTCGGCGGCTGCGGCCCACGGGGTGACGAGGTCGAGGATCGGCATCCGCGCCCGCGCGGACGCGCGGCGTCAGTCGCCCGCGTCGCGACGGCGACGCGCGACGCCGTCGAGGAACGCCCGCTCGTCGTGCGTGAGGGAGTTCATCCCGCTGGCGTTGATCTTGTCGAGCACCCGATCGAGCTCGGTCGCCTCGAGTTCCGCCGGATCGGGTTCCACTGGCGCGGCGGGGGCGGGCGCCAGCGACTCCGCACGCTCGCGCAGCGCGCTGCCGCCGTCCTCGCGGTGCTCGCGCCGCGCCACGCCCACCGGGATCCCCCGCGGACGCATCGGCGGCAACCGCGGCCCCTCGGGCGGATGCGCGAGGTTCTGCACCCCGAAGTAGAGCATCCCGAACAGCAGGCCACCGAGGTGCGCCACGTGCGCGATCCCGTCGCCCGACCCCGCCAGCGCGCCGAAGAGGTCGAGGCCGGCGATGATCATCACCAGGGTCCGCGCCCGGATCGGCATCGGGATCGGGAAGACGATCAGCTCGGCGTCGGGGAAGAAGCGCGCATACGCCAGCGCCACGCCGAGGACCGCGCCGGAGGCGCCGACGAACGGGCCGATCGGCATCAGCGACGAGAGCAGCAGCGACGTCACCGCCGCGCCGACGCCGCAATAGAGGTAGTAGATCAGGAACGCGCGGCCGCCGAGTCGGCGCTCGACCGCCGGGCCGAACGCGAACAGTGCGATCGAGTTCGCGGCCAGGTGAAAGAGGCCGCCGTGCACGAACATGTAGGTCAGGAAGGTCCACATCCGACCGAACGCCGTCGTCGGATCGAAGCGCAGCCAGTCGATGACCGCCGGGGCGGTGAACAGCGTCTCGGTCAGCAGCAGCACCACCGCGTTGATCGCGAGCAGGCGACCAACCCAGGGGGTGATGCGGGACGAGAACGACCGTTCGTACATGCCGTGGATCCGTTCGTCAGGCGCGGTCGGGGGACCGCGCATCCAGTGCCGCGCGCGCGATGCGCTCGCACAGCTCCCCGAAGGGGATCCCGACCGCCGCCGCCGACTGCGGCAGCAGCGAGGTCGCGGTCATCCCCGGCAGGGTGTTCACCTCCAAACAGAACATCCGCCCGTCAGGTGTCAAGCGAAAATCGACCCGCGAGTACCCCGTCGCCTTCACCGCCCGGTGCGCCCCGAGCGCCGCCTGCTGGACGTCGCGCGCCACCGTCGCCGGGAGGTCGGCCGGGAAGACCTCGTCGCTCATCCCCGGGACGTACTTGCACTCGTAGTCGAACAGGTCGTGGTGGGGGGTGATCTCGCCCACCGCGAGCGCCTCGTCGCCCAGCACCCCGACCGTCAGCTCGCGACCCGGGATGAACGCCTCGACCATCACTTCATCGTCATGCCGGCGCGCTTCCTGAATGGCGACGCCGAGTCCGCCGGGCTCGTGCACCACCGAGAGCCCCACCGTCGACCCCTGCTTCGACGGCTTCACCACCACCGGCCAGCCCAGTTCCGCCCCCACGACCGCGGGGTCGAGCCCCTCCGGGGGGGCCATCCGCCACGGCGCCACCGGGACGCCGGCGGCGGCGAAGCACTGCTTCGACAGGTCCTTGTCCAGGGCGAGCGCGGAGGAGAGGGCCCCGGCACCGGTGTACCGCAGCCCCGCCAGGTCGAAGAGGTGCTGGACCGTGCCGTCCTCGCCGCGCCCCCCGTGCAGCGCGAGGAAGAGGAGGTCGGCGCCCCGCAGGAACGGGTCGTGGACCACGCCATGGAGCAGGACGCCCCGCTCCGCCCGGGCGAGGGCCTCCAGGTCGGTCGGGGTCCCGGCGACGCGGTCGAGCAGCAGCCGGACCTCGTCCTCCGGGGAGAGGACCCCGAAGGTGGTATCGTAGACAACTACGTCGTGCCCGTTCGCGCGCAGCGCGTTCGTGACCTGGTTCGCCGAGGCGAGGGCCACGTTTCGCTCGGCGGAGGAGCCGCCGGTGACGACGGTGATCTTCATGGCGGTCCGGGGTGCGGGGTCGGCGACGGGATGGTGGGACGCTCCCTACAAGGTGCGCCCCCGCGTCGCGCGCGCCAAGAGCCTAGGTTTTGGCTCTCACGACTCACGACTCACGACTCACGACTGACGACTGGACCTCCCCTGCGCATCATCCAAGGCAAGCTCGCCGGCCGCCGCCTCACCTCCCCCGCCGACCAGCGGGTCCGCCCCACCGCGGAGAAGGTCCGCGACGCCTGGCTGACCCTCCTCGATGAGGAGATCCAGGGTGCCCGGATCCTCGACCTCTTCGCGGGGACCGGGGCGCTGGGGCTCGAGGCGATCTCGCGCGGGGCGGCCTACGCCGACTTCGTCGAGTTCCGGCCGGCGTCGCTGCACGCGTTGCGGGCCAACGTCGCCGCGCTGCGGCTCCGCGAGCGCGCCCGGATCTACAAGAAGGATGCGGTGCCCTTCACCGAGGCGCTGGACGAGGGGCGCTACGACCTCGCCTTCGCCGATCCGCCGTACGGCTCGAAGGTGCTCGATCGGATCATCGCCACCTGGAAGGCACGGCGATTCTCCCGGATCCTCACCGTGGAGCATGCCAAGGAGCACGCGATCCCGGGCGGATCGCTGCGGAAGGTGTTCGGCGACGTGGCGGTGACGGTGTATCGGTAGCGAGAAGCGAGAAGCGAGAAGCGCGAAGCGAGAAGCGAGAAGCGAGAAGCGCGAAGTGCGAAGCGTCTGTCACCCTGAGCGCAGCGAAGGGGTGGAACCAACCGGACGGTTCCGCCCCTTCGCCTCCGGCTCAGGGTGACACTTCCTGACGTGGCTTCTCGCTTCACGCTTCCCGCTTCTCGTCACCGCCCGATCAGCACCCTCAGCACGTCGTGGCGCGAGACGATCCCCACCAGCGCGCCGTCACGGCGCACCAGCGCGGCGGGGACCTCGCGCGAGAGGAGCGGCGCCAGTCGATCGACGGGCAGGGTCTCCTCGACCTCGGGGAGCGGCGCCTCCATCACCTCGCGGCACGGCCGGTCGAGCATCGCGGGCTGGGCGAGGGCCTGCTGCATCAGCGTCGACTCGATGATCACCCCGACGGCCGCGCCGTCCTCGACGACCGGGAGCTGCGAGACATCCCACGTGCTCATCAGGTTGAGCGCCTGTCGCACCTGGGCGGCCGGTGCCACCTGGACGATCGCCGGCGCGCTGCCACCGCGGCGGGCAAGGAGGTCGGCGACGGTCGGCGCGGGGGTGTCGAGCAGCCCGTTGTCGCGCATCCAGTCGTCATCGAACACCTTCGACAGGTAGCGCTCGCCGGTGTCGCAGAGGATCGTCACGACGCACGCCTCGGGATCGTCGATCTCGCGCGCGAGCTCGAGGGCGAGGTGGACGTTGCCGCCCGCCGAGCCGCCGACGAGGATGCCTTCCTCCCGCGCGAGGCGGCGCGCCATCAGCATCGCGTCGCGATCGCTGACCTGGCGGAACTCGTCGATCAGGTCCCACCAGACCGTCGTCGGCGCCTTGTCGCCGCCGATCCCCTCGACCTTGTACGGTGCGCCGTCGCTGCCGATCTCGCGGGTGCGGAAGTAGCCGGTGTAGAGCGAGCCGACCGGGTCGCCGGCGATGATGCGCACCGCCGGGTTCTGCTCCTTGAGGTACTTGCCCGTGCCGCTCACCGTCCCGCCGGTGCCCGCGCCGGCGACGAAGTGGGTCACCTTGCCGCCGGTCTGCTGCCAGACCTCGGGGCCGGTGGTGACGTAGTGCGACTCCGGATTGACCTGATTGTAGAACTGGTTGGCGAGGATCGCCCCCGGGGTGTCGTGGGTGATCTGCTTCGCCTTCATGACGTAGTTGTCGGGATGATCGGCCGGGACCGCGGTGGGGGTGATCACCACCTCCGCGCCGTAGGCCTTGAGCAGCTTGACCTTCTCGGTGCTCATCTTGTCGGGCATCGTGAAGATGCAGCGATAGCCCTTGAGCGCGGCGGCGATCGCCAGCCCCACTCCCGTGTTGCCACTCGTCCCCTCGACGATCGTCCCGCCCGGCTTGAGCGTCCCCTCCCGCTCGGCGGCCTCGATGATCGCCAGCCCGATCCGGTCCTTCACCGAGGCGCCCGGGTTGACGTACTCCGCCTTGCCGAAGACGGGCGTGCGGATCCCGGCGCCGACGCGCGCGAGCCGGATGAGGGGGGTGCCGCCCACCGTCTCGAGGACCGAGTCGTAGGGCGTCGGGTGCGGGATGTGGGTCACTGGGCCGCGGCGGGTCGGAGGGAGTCGGGGAGGGTGAAGTGGATCGGGACCTGGATCGGTGCGGCGACCGCCGTGTCGCCCCGGCGGGCCGGGGTGAACCGCAGCGCCGGCGCCGCCTGCAGTGCCGCGGCGTCGAACTCGGCGTGGCCGCTCGCCGTCGCGACCCGGGTCGAGTCGGGGATCACGGCGCCGCTCGAATCGACCACGAGGTAGAGCATCACCTCGCCCTCGATGCCGGCGGCGAAGAGTGACGGCGGGTACGGAATCGGGTCCTGTGGCTCGATCGGCATCGCCGGCGTGAAGGTGCCTTCCGCCGCGGGGGCCGACTGACAGGCCAGCAGCAGCACGGCGACGATGCCGAGGGTGCGGTGGGTCATGGGGTCAAGTTAATCCGGTGTCGGCGCACCTTGGCGCGGTTGCCGCACGCCTCCATCTCGCACCAGCGGCGCGAGCGATTGCGCGAGCGATCCAGGAAGAGGCGGCCACATCCGTCGCAGCACTTGAGGCGGTGGCGCTCCTCGCCCGTGAGCAGTTGCGCGGCCGACCAGGCCGCCGGAAAGAGGCGGCGAACCACCGGACCCGGATCGCGGGTCCACCCCCAGCCGTAGCCACGCACCGTGGGGACGAGACCGCGCGCCGCCCCCGCACGCGACAGGACCCGGTCGAGCGCCGCGAGGTCGGCCTCGGACGCCCCGATCCCGCGGGCCTCGTCGGTGAGGATCCGGGTCAGCACCTCCCGGAAGGCGCGCGCCGCCTGGCGGGTCGCGGTGGTCTCGGGCTCGTCGGGGATGTCGCGGTTGTGGACAAATTCCAGCGCCGGGATCGGCAGGGAGGACGGCGGCATGTAACCATCATACGAGTTTTTGATGGTTACTGGAAGGGCGCCCACCGTTCAGTCGCCGTCGGCCTCGCTCCGCAGCCGCGCCAGCTCCTGCAGCGCCTCCAGCGGCGTCATCCGGTCGGGGTCGAGCGCCCGGAGCCGCTCGCCGAGCGGGTCGGGCCTCGGCGGTTCCGGCACCGCCGGCGCGGCCGGATCGAACAGCGACGGCTGGGCCGGATCCGGGTCGCGCGGTGGCTTCCCCGGCACCATCCGGTGCCCCGTCTCGAGGGTCGCCAGCACCCCCTTCGCGCGGGTCACCACCGAGCCCGGCAGCCCCGCCAGCTCGGCCACGTGGATGCCGTAGCTGCGGTCGGTCCCGCCCGGCTCGAGCCGGTGCAGGAACACGATCCGGTCGCCGCGCTCCTTGACCGCGACATTGCAGTTGCGCGCGTGCTGGAGCTTCTCGGGGAGCTGCATCAGCTCGTGGTAGTGGGTGGCGAACATCGTCCGGCAGCCGATCCGGTCGTGCAGGTGCTCGGTCACCGCCCAGGCGATCGCGACGCCGTCGTAGGTGCTGGTCCCGCGCCCGATCTCGTCGAGCAGCACCAGCGAGCGTTCGGTGGCGTTGTGGAGGATCGCGCTGGTCTCGCTCATCTCCACCATGAAGGTCGACTGGCCGCGGGCGAGGTTGTCGCTCGCCCCGACCCGGGTGAACAGCCGGTCGACCACCCCGATGCGCGCCCGGGTCGCCGGGACGAAGCTGCCGACCTGGGCGAGCAGGGCGCAGAGGCCGATCTGCCGCAGGATGGTGCTCTTGCCGGCCATGTTGGGGCCGGTCACCAGCAGCACCCGCACCGCCTCGTCGAAGTGGACGTCGTTGGGGACGAACTTCTCGCGCGGCATCATCCGCTCGATCACGGGGTGACGCGAGCCGACCAGCGTCAGCTCGAGCCCCTCGTGCAGCTCGGGCCGGATCCACTGCTCGGTGGTCGCCACTTCCGCGAGACTCGCCAGGACATCGACCCGGGCAATCAGGTCGGCGGTCCCCTGGATTCGGGCGATCTCCCGGCCCACCGCCTCCCGCAGCACCACAAACAGCTCCCCCTCGCGCGCCACGATCCGCTCCTCGGCGCCGAGAACCTTGGCCTCGTACTCCTTGAGCTCGGGGGTGACGTACCGCTCGGCGTTGGCGAGGGTCTGGCGCCGTTCGTAGTCGTCGGGGACCGCCGCCTGATTGGCGCGGGTGACCTCGATGAAGTAGCCGAAGACCTTGTTGAAGCCGACCTTGAGCGAGGTGATCCCGGTGCGATCCCGCTCGCGCTGCTGGATCGCCGCGAGCGCCTGCTTGCCGTTGTCGCGCAGGTCGCGCAGCTCGTCGAGCTCGGCGTCGTGGCCCGGCGCGATGATGTCCCCGTCGGCGAGGGTGATCGGGGGCCGCTCGACCAGCGCCGCCGCGAGCAGGCCGGCGAGGTCGCCGAGCGGGTCGAGCCGGGCGGCGTGACCGAGCAGCACGGCGTCGGGCGCCGCCTCGGCGAGGGTGGCGAGGACCTCCACCACCGAGGGGATCCGCACGAAGGAATCGCGGAGCGCGCCCAGCTCCCGCGGGGTGATCCGCCCCGCGGCGGCGCGGGCGGCGAGTCGCTCGACGTCGCGCACCCCGTCGAGCGCCTCGCGCAGCCGGGACCGCAGGCGGCCCTGATCGGCGAGGGTGGCGACGGCGTCGTGGCGGGCGGCGATCCGGTCGACCAGCCGGAGCGGGGCGGTGACCCACTGGCGCATCAGGCGGGCGCCCATCGGCGTCATCGTCCGGTCGAGGGTCTCGACCAGGGTGACCCCCTTGGCGCCCGCCCGGAGCGGCTCGACCAGCTCGAGGTTGCGGCGGGTCATCTCGTCGATCCAGCAGAGCTCCTCGCCGCGGCGGATCACCGGCCGCCGGAGGTGGGGGAGCCCGGTCGGCTGCAGCTCGGCCACGTAGCGCAGCAGGGCGCCGGCCGCGCCGATCGCCGGGGCGTCCTCCGGCTCCAGCCCGAGCCCGTCGAGCGAGGCCATCTCCAACCGGCGGGCCAGCTCCTCGCGGGCGAGGTCGGGGTCGAACTCCCACCCCTCGCGCGCGGTCCGGAGCACCTCGGCGTCGAGCGGCAGCGCGCCGGCATCCTTCGGCGCGACCACCTCGGCCGGGGCGAGCCGACCGAGCGCCTCGCCGGCGGCGTCGGCGGCCAGCCGCTCGAGGACGAACTCGCCGGTGGAGAGGTCGAGGGCGGCGAGGCCGCCGTCCTGGATCGCGACCAGCCAATTGTTGCGCGAGCCGGGGACGTACTCGTCGTCGAGGAAGGCGCCCGGGGTCACGGTCTCGACCACCGCCCGCTTGACGAGCCCCTTGGCGAGCTTCGGGTCCTCGACCTGTTCGCAGATCGCGACCCGGAAGCCGCGGGCGATGAACTGCCGGAGGTAGCCGGCGGCGGCCTTGACCGGGACGCCGGCGAGCGGGGTGCCGTCGCCACGCGAGGTGAGGGTGATGTTCAGCACCCGCGCCGCCGTGTGGGCGTCGTCGTAGAACATCTCGTAGAAGTCGCCCATCCGGAAGAAGAGGATCGCGTCGGCGTGCTGCGCCTTGATCTCCCGGTACTGGACCATCAGCGGGGTGTCGGACACGCGGAGAATCTAGCCGCGTGCCCGGCCCCCCTCACCTCACGGCGTCGCCCCCAGCGCCTCGAGCGCCCGGCGCGACTGGCGGTCGCGCGGGTTCACCGCGAGGGCGTCGCGGTAGGCGGCGATCGCCGCGGTCGTGTCCCCCACCTCGAGCTGTGCCGCGGCGAGCTGCCGCCGCACGAACGCCGAGGTCCCGAACAGCTCCACGTTGCGCTGGTAGGCATGCAGCGCGTCCGCGCGGGGCCCCCGGCGCAGGAGGACCTCGCCGACCCGATCGAGCGTCAGCTCGCTGAAGTCGTAGGCCGCCTGACCGTAGTACCGCGTGCGCAGGGCGGCGTAGGCGGAGTCCATCCCGGCGATCCCGCCGTCGGCATGCGCCCGCAACAGGATGTCGGCCAGCGGTTGCGGCAGCCGCACCCCGCGGTGGCACGTCATGCAGGTCACGTCGAGCCCCTCGGCGTCGAGGTCCGCGAGGCGGGTCAGGTACTCGCCGTTGATCGCCTGCACCATCCGCATCATCTCGCGCGCCTTCCGCTTCGCCGGCTTCTCGTCGGAGACGAAGTCGTACTCCCAGATGCTCATTCCCTCGGATCCGACGTGGCAGTGGGTGCAGCGCACGCCGAGGGCCCGCGTGAAGCCGGCCATCTGGTCGATCACCTGCTGCACCGGCGTGTCGCGCGGGATCACCTGCACGTTGACCAGCGAATCCGGCGGGCCCTGCTGCGCGACCACGGGGGAGGTGACGAGCACCAGGAGCGCGAGGGACGCGAGCGGGCGACGGGGCAGGGACATGGCGGTGCTCCTGGAGGAGTCGGGCGGCGGGACGACGGGGATGATCCCTCCTACGGGCATTCGGGGCGGTTGGTTGACACGACCCTGACCGGACGTTGACACGGCACCGGCCGGGATCCCGCGCCGCGCCGGGCTTCACCGTTCGCTGACCTGACGCTGACCCCGCGCTGACACGCGGCGGGACGCGTCCCGCAACCCTTGGAGTGCGGCATCGGCATCCGGCCGAGCCGATCCTCACACTCCGGGAGATCACCCGATGATACGACATCTCGTTCGATCACTCCCCGACGCCGTGCGACGCGCCCGCTGGGTCGCGGCCGTGCTGGCGTTGGTGGCCGCGCCGCTCGCGGCGCAGGGACCCACCGGCAAGATCGAGGGCTACGTCCGCGACCAGGCCGGGGCGGCCGTGGCCAACGTGCAGGTGCGCATCACCGGCACCGCGTTCGCGACGACGACCAACCCCGCCGGCTACTACTTCTTCAACTCCGTCCCCGCCGGCGTGTACGACGTGCGGGCGTCCTATGTCGGCTACAAGCCGACCGAGACGCGCGGCTTCCGGGTGCTCTCGGGCCAGACCGTGACACTCGACTTCGCCCTCGAGCAGACGGCGGTCGAGATCCAGGAGATCACCGTCGTCGCCGCGGCCAACGTGCTGGTGCCGCGCGACCAGGTGACCTCGAAGCAGCTGATCGACGGCTCCTACACCGACAAGCTCCCGGTGGACCGGCTCAACCAGGTCTTCGCGCTGCAGCCCGGCGTGGTGGCGAGTCCCGGCACCACGCTGCTCTCGGTGCGCGGCGGTCGCCCCGACGAGAACAACACCTATGTCGATGGCGTGCCGGTGCAGTCGGGCAACCGCGGCACCGGTTCCGGTCGGGCGCTGCCGTCGCTGCAGGTCGGCACCAACGCCTTCGAGGACGCCTCGATCACCACCGGCGCGACCTCGGCGGAGTTCGGCAACGCGCAGGGCGGCGTGATCGCGATCACGACCCGCACCGGCGGCCAGCGCTTCAGCGGCAACATCGGCTTCGAGACCGACGAGCTCTCGGGCCGGATCATGGGGTCGGGGTTCAACCGGCTGCAGGCCTCCCTCGGCGGCCCGATCGCCGGTGACCTCACCTTCTTCGTCAGTGGCGTGCTCGACGGCAACCGCTTCGGCAACTTCGGCTATCGGGGCGAGGAAGTGCCCGCATGGAGCGCCGTCGGGGTCGACACCACCTTCGCGATCCCGACCAGCACCAGCGCCACGGCCGACACCCTCTTCCTCCCGGTGTACAACTACGCCCTCTCGCGCGGCGACTGCGATGCGCCCTACGTGGCCAACGCCGCCGACCCGGAGATCCGCAACAACTATGGCTACGACTGCCGCGGTCGCCTCGGCTTCGGCGGCGGCTCGCTCAGCAACGCGCAGGTGAGCGGCAAGCTCAACTACTCCTTCGGCACCGGCTCGCGCGTCGCACTGACCTACCTCGGCTCGCGGGCGCTCGCGCGCGGGGCGCGGGGGATCGACAACACCTTCGGCACGACCAACACCAACCAGGTCGTCACCCTGAACTGGAATCAGGTGCTCACCCGCAGCGCCTCGCGACAGATGGCGATCGATGCCTACCTGTCGTACCAGACCGATCGCTCGATCAACTCGCTGCTGACCGCCGAGTCGGAGCGGAACAGCCGTGACCCGTTTCTCGGCTGGTACGTCGGCGGGTTCGACTACGAGTACGATGACAGCGACTTCGCGGTGACCGAGGACCTGGTGCGCGCCTACCGGGTGCAGGACGCCAACTCGCCGATCACGCTGTACGACCGCAACAACACCCAGCAGTACCTGGCCCAGGCCGGCTACGGCTTCGACGGTGGGAACCTCGTCTCGCGGGGCAACCCCGGGTTGGTCGGCGCCTTCGGCGGCGTGCCGGGGACGCTCAACTATGCGACCGAGCGCCGGATCATCGGGAAGGCGAACCTCGACTGGCAGCTCGACCGCTACAACCGCCTCAAGATCGGCGGCGAGTACACCGACAGCCGGATGGACACCTATGCCAACGGCGCGCTGAACCAGGGCTTCTCGGACATCTGGCTCGCGAGCCCGGTGCGCTACAACCTCTTCGCCGAGGATCGGCTCGACCTGGGCGACGTGGTCCTGGTCGGCGGGTTGCGCTACGACTACTTCGACCTCGGCGCGAGCAAGTGGAAGGACTACCCGCGCATCAGCTCGGCGCCGAACTTCGACGCCGACAACCTCGACCAGTACCTCGAACCCTACACCGCGCACGATTACCTGTCGCCGCACATCCAGGTGGCGTTCCCGGTGACGGAGCGGACCAACTTCCGGCTCTCGTACGCGCAGCAGGTCCAGACGCCGGACTACTCGGTGGCGCTGTTCGGGTCGAACACCGACCTCGCGATCACCAACACGAACAACAACTATGGCACCGACCTCGACTTCGGGAAGACGATCCTGTTCGAGTTCGGCGTCCGCCACGCGTTCGATGACGACATGGTCCTCGACGTCACCGTGTACAACAAGGACAACCTCGCCAACGCCGCCGGCCGGCTGATCCCGCGGATCGACCCGCGGACCCAGGCCCGCTCGGACCTGCGGCTGACGGTGAACCAGGACTTCGGCAACACCCGAGGCGTCGACCTCCGGATCGACCGGCGGTTCGGGCAGATCTTCAATGGCGTGCTGTCGTACTCGTTCCAGGACGCCCGCAACACCGGCTCCGACCCGTTCACCTACATCAACTTCGGGTCGCGGGTGACCTCGGCGATCACCGGCAACGCCACCCCACCGCCGCAGGCCGCCCAGCCGGTCGGATTCTCGCGGCCGCACAGCATCGCGGCGCAGTTCGCCTTCAACTTCCCGGCCGACTACAAGCAGGGGACGCTGGCCGGCGCGATCATGAGCCGACTGGGCATCTTCGGCACCGCGCGGTACGCCTCGGGCACGCCGTACACCCGCTGCGACCCGTCCCTTGATGACGACCTCGCGATCGTCGCGCCGGCACCGGCCGGCAGCGCGGCCGCGACCTGCAACACCCTGGGCGGCGACTTCAACGCCGCGCGACTGCCGGCGTTCAAGAATGTCGATCTCCGGGTGACGAAGGGGCTGCGGCTTGGCGGGCTCGACCTCACCGCCTACGCCGACATGCGCAACGTCTTCAACATCCAGAACATCCTCACGGTGTTCGCCCAGACCGGCACCACCAGCAACGCGCGCTACCGCACCACCCTCGCGGCACAGGACTCGGCGATCTTCGCCCAGAACGCGACCGCGAACGGGGCCTATGACCGGACCACCGGCGACATCATCCTCCCCGGCAGCGACGCGGAGTGCGGCGCCTGGGTCACGACCGGCAACAACCCGTCGCCGCCGAACTGCTACTTCCTCCGCAAGGGCGAGCAGCGCTTCGGCAACGGGGACGGGATCTACACCCTCGCCGAGCAGCGCGTGGCGTCGGACATCCAGCGGCTGGCGACGTTCCACATCTCCCGCTTCACCGGCGCGGGCCGCACGCTGCGGTTCGGGATGGAGGTGAATTTCTAGGGAAGAAGTGAGAAGTGGGTCATGAGTCGTGAGGGGTGTGTCACCCTGAGCGCAGCGAAGGGGCGGAGCCAGACACATGGTTCCGCCCCCTCGCTGCGCTCGGGGTGACATCGTTCCTCGCTTCTCGCTTCTCGCCCCCTACGGCGCCCGCGTCACGAACGGCTCAGCCCGGACCCGGGTGGGGCCGGATGGAGGTGAAGTTCCATGGGAGAGGTGAGAAGTGAGTCCTGAGGGGTGAGCAGTGCACGGCTGTCACCCCGAGCCGAAGGCGAGGGGGCGGAGCCAGACGCATGGCTCCGCCCCCTCGCTGCGCTCGGGGTGACAGCGATCCTCGCTTCTCGCTTCGCGCTTCTCGCCTCCCTACGGCGCCCGCGTCACGAACGGCTGTCCGCCGAGCGCCTTGGCCAGCTCCTCGACCCGGGCCTGGGCGGCCTCGCGGGTCTCGAACGGTCCGGCCTGGACCCGGGTGAGGCCACCCGGTCCGGGGGTGCGGTACATGGTCAGCCCCATCTCGCGGATCGCCCGCTCCATCCGGGCGATCGCCGCCGGGTCGCTCACCGCCGCGACCTGGACTCGCCACGGCCCGGCGGCCTGGGCCGGGGCCGCCTCAACCGGGGCAGGGGCGGGGGGCGGCGGCGTGGGCTGGAGCGGAAAGACCGCCCGGGGTGAGTCGACCGGTCGCCGCTCGGGGGTCCGGATCGGAGTGGCGGCGGGCGGCGGCGCGGCCTGAGCCCTCGCCTCCGGGGTGCACCGTCGCCGCGCGAATTCCAGCTGGTTGCGGAGCTCGACGTTGCTCCCCGCGCGCTCGACGCCGCGGTCCAGCCAGGTGCAGGCCCGCGGCAGGTCCTGCCGTTCGAGCGCGGCCCGCGCGCCCCACAGCGCGGCGTCGGCATAGACCGTCGATTGCGGATAGGAGGTCATCAGCCGCTCGACCCGGTTGATCGTCCCCTGGCTGTCGCCCGCGCCGTAGTCGAGCTGCGCCAGCCGGAGCAGCGCCTTGTCGCCCCACCCCGAGCGCGGGAACTCGACCGCGACCCGCGAGAAGAGCAGCCGCGCCTCGTCGCCCGACGACGCGATCGTCGCCGCCGTGTAGAGCGCCTCGGCATAGCTCGGGTCGGCCGGATCGGTCGCGGTGATGATCCCGCCGATCATCGCCCGGGCGCTGTCGCTGCGGCCATCCTGGGCGAGGCGGATGATCTCCTGGAACCGGGGCGTCGTCGGGAACGCCGACTCCTGCGCGGTGAGGACGGTCCCGGGGCCCGCGAGGGCGAAGGCGGCGAGGAGCACGGTGCGGAACGAGGTCGAGGTCATGCGGCCTTCCGAGGGCGTGAGGCGGCGAGGGTGAGCACCAGGTCGGTCAGGATGCCCTCCTCGGTGGAGATGGTGGTGTTCTTGAGGGCGACGTCGGCCATCAGGGTCGCCCGCACGGCGTGCGCCACCCGCCGTCCGGGCCACTGGCCCACCACCTCGGCGACGAGGTCGGCGAACGGCCCGTAACTGCCGACCATGGGTCGGGTGGCGAAGAGGCAGTCGCTCTTGATCGCGGCGGCGAGCGCCCGGCCGCGCAGCCGCCGCTCCCGCGCCATCGCGCGGGCCCACTGGACCACCAGCAGCGACGCGCCGAGGGTGAACAGCATCCGCACCCCGCTGACGCCGGTCTGCTCGAGGAGGCGGGGCAGCATCGCGGTCGCGCCGGCGACGTCGTCGCGCAGGATCGCGTCGCGCCAGTCGTCGATCGTCTCGCCATGGCGGATCCCGACCAGGTCGCCCACCGTCTCGCGGTCCAGCGGGGCGTCGCCGCCCAGCCCGGCCAGCTTCGCGACCTCCGCGGTGAGCAGGCCGAGGTCGCCGCCGGTCGCCCGCAGCAGGTGTTCCCGGGCGTCGGGTTCCAGCGCCACCTCCGCCGCGGCGAGCCGGGCGTCGAGCCAGGCGTCGAGGGCGTCGCCCACCGGCGGGGCACAGTCGACGAGGGTCGCCTCGCGGGCCAGGTCGGCGTCGGGGTCCTTGTCGTCGCCCTGGACCAGGACGAGGACCGTCTCGGGGGCCGGCGCGGCGAGGTAGCTGGCCGCCGCCTTCTTCCCCTTGGTCTTCCGCTTCCAGGCCTCGACGTCGCGGACGATCACCACCCGCCGGTCGGCCATCATCGGCAGGGTGCTGCATGCCGCGCCGAGTCCCTCGGGGTCGAGGGTCTGGGCGCTGAGGAGGTCGAGGTTGAAGTCGCGGAGCCCCGGGTCGAGGACCGCCTCAATGACCGTGGCGATCGCCTCGTCCTTGAGGATCACCTCGCCGCCAGCGACGTAGTACACCGGCGCCGGCGCCCCCTTGGCGAGGGCCGCCCGCAGCCGATCGGGGGTCAGCCGCGCGGCCAATGGGCCACCAGCGAATGCGGATTGCGCGCCGTCATGGACCGTAAGGTAAGGCCGCGCCCCGGCTTCCCGTCCGGCCCCTTCCGGGTCGGCGATTCCGGCCGTATATCTGGATGTGACCTGCGCCGAGTTCTCCCGCTTCTACTCCGATTTTCGCGATGGCAACGATCCGGCGCTGGCCGCCTCGATGCGTTGGCATGCCACGCATTGTGCGACCTGTGCCCAGCACGCGCGCACGATGCTGATCGGCAGCGATGTCGCCGCGCGCTGCGCGATCGAGCACGAGGACACCGGCGAACACTCCCTCAGCGCCCTCTTCGCCACCCAGCGCATCGCCTAGCGCCGCTGCGCCGCCAGCGCGAGGATCGCGATCAGCGTCTTCGCGTCGCGAATCGTCCCGTCCGCGATCATCGTCATCACCACCGACCACCGCGTCGGGTGCAGGTCGAGCACCTCGTCGCGCTCGTGCGCCGTCGCGCCCGGCACCAGGTCGGCCGCCCAGTAGAGGTGGATCACCTCGTCGGTGAATCCCGGCGTGGTCCAGGTGCTGGTGATCCGCTCGAGACGGCCACAGCCGTAGCCGGTCTCCTCCTGCAGCTCGCGCCGCGCCGTCACCTCCGGCGCCTCGCTCCCCTCCCGGCGACCCGCCGGGATCTCCCACAACCAGCCGTCGGTCGCGTGGCGGAACTGCCGGATCAGCACGATCCGCGGATCGGCGTCGGCCGGATCATCGAGGAACGGCACCACGGCCGATGCGCCGGGATGACGGAGCATCTCCAGCTCGCCGACCTGGCCATTGGGGAACTCGACGGTGTCGATGTCGAGCGAGACGACGCGGCCGGTGTGGACACGGCGGGTGGAGAGGAGGGTCATGCGGAAGGATATACGAGAAGCGAGAAGCGAGAAGCGAGAAGCGAGAAGCGTGAAGCGAGAAGCGGGACCTGTCACCCTGAGTGAGCCCGGAGGGCGAACGAAGGGGCGGAGCCGTCATCCCGAGCGGAGCGCCCCGCAGGGGCGCGAAGTCGAGGGATCTGCACTTCCTGGCATGAGGAGGTGCAGATCCCTCCACTCCGGCCGCTGCGCGGCCTCCGGTCGGGATGACGGATGACTCCACCCCCTCGCTTCTCCCTTCTCGCTTCTCGCTTCTCGTCTAGTACTCCTGCACCTCCACCGGCCCCAGCCCCAGCTTCTCGATCCCGGGCCGGATCGTGGCGAGGTCGCCGACGACCACGACCGTCAGGCGGGTCGGGTCGAGATACCGGCGCGCGACCCGCTGCACGTCGGCCGCGGTGACCTTCCCCATCGCCACCAGCTCCTCGGCGGTGCGCGAGAGCGGGATCCCGAACACGACGCTGGTGCCGATCGCGCCGGCCACCTGGCGCGCGGTCTCGTAGTCGCCGAGGGCGCCGAGGACGAGGTAGTTGCGGGCGCGCTCGAGCTCGACCGGGTCGACCGGTTCGTCGCGGATCCGGCGGAACTGCTCGAAGAAGACCGCCAGCGAGGAGTCGGTGACGTTGGTGCGCACCTGCGACGACGCCTGGAACGGTCCCGGCACCGGGCGCCACGAGAAGCCCGATCCCGCGCCGTAGCTGTAGCCGCGCTGCTCGCGCAGGATGTCGTTGAGCCGCGACGAGAACGAGCCGCCGAGGATGGTGTTCATCACCTCGAGCGCGGGGTAGTCGGGCGACTCGCGGTCGACGCCGGGCGCGCCGATCATGATCACCGACTGCGCGGCGCCCGGCTTGTCGACCAGGATCACCCGGGTCGCGGGCGTCGGCGCGGCGGCGATCGTCGCCGCGGGCGGGATCATCGTCCGCTCCGCGGGCGCGGTCCAGGCGCCGAGCTGCGTGGTCGCCCACTGGCGCGCCTCGGCGGGCGTGACATCGCCGGTGACGATCAGCACCGCGCGGCGCGGATCGGCGGTGCGATGCCAGAAGGTGCGGACCGCGGCCGAATCGAGGGCGGCGGTGCTCGCGGAATCGCCGTTCAGGTCCACGTGGTAGGGATGGCCGGCCGGGAAGATGTTGCGCGCGAACACCCGGCTCGCCACCTGGCCCGGCGAGTCCTTCGCCGACAGGAGGGCGGCCTGGCGCGCGGCGCGTTCCCGCGCCACGTCGGCGCTCGCGAAGGTCGGCCGGAGGACCAGGTCGGCCATCAGCGCGAACGCCTCGCCGAAGGTGCGCTTCGGGCCCGAGACCGAGATGGTGATGTTGTCCCACCCGGCGCCCGCGCCGAGCGAGGCACCGAGGAAGTCGACCGCCTCCGCGAGCTCGAGCGCGCTGCGGCCGCCCGCCCCCTCGTCGAGCATGCCGGCGGTGAACGTCGCCAGCCCGGGCGGGGTCGCCGCGGTGCGGGCGCCGCCTTCGATCAGCAGTTGGGCGCTCACCAGCGGCACCTCGTCATTGCGCGAGGTGAGGATGGTGAGCCCGTTCGGGAGCCGCGCGGTGTCGACCGCGGGCAGCGTCAGCGCGGGCGCCGTGGCGAGCGGCGGGGCGGTGGTGACCTGGGCGCCGAGGGAACCGACGAGGCCGAGGCACGCGGCGGGGAGGAGCAGGCGGGTCATGGCGTCACCTCCCGGCGCACGGCGCCGAGCTCGGGCTTGCCTTCGGGAACCACGCTGACGATCGCCCGCGGGCCCGTCAGGTAGCGCGCCACCACGCGGCGCACGTCGGCGGCGGTCACCGCCGTCAGGCGGGAGAGATCGCGATCGAACCCGTCGGGGGTCCCGATCTCGTAGAAGTAGCCGTTGAGCTGGTCGGCCTTGCCGCCGACCGTCTGGATCCGCGACAGGAACCGCGACTCGATCACGTTGCGCGCCTGCTCCATCTCCCGGGCCGTCGGCCCCTCGCTCGCGAGCCGCTGCAGCTCCTCGTCGATCGCCCGCTGGATCCCCGGCAGCGCCACACCGGGCTTCGCCTGGGCGATGATCCCGAAGTCGCCCGCGAGCTTCTTGTGGTCGGGTCGCGCCGAGACGAACGTCACCGACTGGTCGTCGTACTGGAGCCGCTTGGTGAGGCGCGCGGTCTTCGAGCCGGTGAGGATCTGCGCCGCGACCTGCAGTGCGGCGTCGTCGGCGGCCCACGCCCGCACCGTCGGGAACTGGTAGTAGAGCCGCGCGAGCTGCACGCGGTCCTCGAGCAGCGCCAGGGTGTCCCGGGCGAGGGTCGGCTGGCTCGGCGTCGGGTAGCTGATCGCCGGGCCGCGCGGGATCGCGCCGAAGTACGTCCGCGCCAGCTCGAGCACCTCCGCGCGCGTGACGTCGCCCGCGACGACGACCGCGGCGTTGTTGGGCGCGTACCAGGTGCGGAAGAAGTCCTTGACGTCGTCGAGCGACGCCGCGGAGAGGTCGGCCATCGAGCCGATCACCGGCCACGAGTACGGGTGCCCCGACGGGTAGAGCAGCGGCGGCATCACGTCGGCCACCTTGCCGTACGGCTGGTTCTCGTAGCTCTGCCGCCGCTCGTTCTTCACGATGTCGCGCTGGGCATCCACCTTCTCGGCGTCCATCGTCGGCAGCAGCCAGCCCATCCGGTCGGCCTCGAGCCAGAGCATCAGCGCCAGCGCGGAGCGGGGGCCGGACTCGTAGTAGTTGGTCCGGTCCTCGGTCGTCGAGCCGTTGTTGTTGGCGCCCGCCGCCTCGAGGAGCCGGTCGAACTGCGGATACGGCGCGTGCTCGGAGCCCATGAACATCAGGTGCTCGAACAGGTGCGCGAACCCGGTCCGGCCGGTCTTCTCGCTGCCGGAACCGACGTGGTACCAGGTGTTCACGGTCACGATCGGCGCCGAGTGGTCCTCGTGGACGATGACCACGAGGCCGTTGGCGAGGGTGTCGACGGTGGCCGGGACCGACAGCGCCTGCGCCGCGAGCGGCGGGGCGAGGAGGAGGGTCAGGAGTATGGATCGCATGGTTGGCCGGGGTTCAAGTGTTGGCGTGAAGCGTGAAGCGAGAAGCGAGAAGCGAGAGGACTGTCACCCTGAGCGCAGCGAAGGGAGGGCGCGAGTCATCCCGAGCGGAGCGCCCCGCAGGGGCGCGGAGTCGAGGGATCTGCACCTCCCGATCACGCCGACGTGCAGATCCCTCCGCTTCGGCCGCTTCGCGGCCTTCGGTCGGGATGACATCGCTCCTCGCTTCACGCTTCACGCTTCTCGTCTAGATCTCGAACGTCTCCCCGTGCGTCGGGACATCGACCCGCGGCACCCCCTCCTCCTCGAGGATCTTCTTCATCGCCTCGAGCGAGTCGGGCTCGCCGTGGACACAGAACGCCCGGTGGACCGGGCGGCCGAGGTCGCGGAGCCAGCGGCGGAGCTCGTCCTTGTCGGCGTGGGCGGAGTAGCCGTTGATCGTGATCACCTCGGCCCCGATGTGCCGCTCCTCGCCGTAGATCCTGACGGGATCGCGCCCCTCCAGGATTCGGCGACCGAGGGTGTGCTCGGCCTGGAAGCCGACGATCACGATGGCGTTCTTCGGGGAGTCGCCGTGGTTGATCAGGTGGTGCAGGATCCGGCCCGACTCCATCATCCCGCTGGCCGCGATGATCACCGCCGGGCCGCCCAGGCCATTGAGCCGCTTCGAGTCGGCCACGTCGCGGATGTAGTGGACGTTCGGGTGGTCGAGGAGGTGGGCCTCCTCGCGGACCAGCGGCTCCGTCCGGTCGAAGATCTCCGGGTGCATCCGGAAGACATCGGTGGCCGCGAACGCCAGCGGCGAGTCGATATAGATGGGGATGTCCGGGATCGCGTCCTCGCGCAGCAGCTCGTGCAGCGCGTACACCAGCTCCTGGGTGCGCCCCAGCGCGAACGACGGGATCAGGATCTTGCCGCCGCGCCTGGCCACCCTGCGGACGATCTCGCCCAGCATCTCGGAGGCGCTCCGCACGGTGCCGTGGCTCCGGAGCGCGTAGGTGCTCTCGATGATCAGCGCGTCGATCGGGCCGCGCGGCGCCGACGGGTCGCGGATGATCGGCTGCTCCCAGCGGCCGATGTCGCCCGAGAAGACGATCCGCGGGTCGCCGTCGCGATCGCCCTGCAGCGCCACGCTGGCGCTGCCGAGGATGTGGCCCGCGTCGGTGAAGCTCGCCGTGTAGCCGGTGCCATCGACATGGAACGACCGACCGTACGGATGTGCGTGCATCAACTCCTGCACCTTGAGCGCGTCGGCCGCGGTGTAGAGCGGCTCGGCCTCGGCGCCGGCGCGGCCGCGCTTCTGCAGGTAGCGGAAGTCGCTCTCCTGGATGTGCGCCGAGTCGGCGAGCATCACCGCGCAGAGATCGCGGGTCGCGGGGGTCGCGTGGATCGGGCCGTCGAAGCCGCGCTTCGCGAGCAGCGGCAGCCGGCCGGAGTGGTCGATGTGGGCGTGCGAGAGGATCACCGCATCGAGCTGGCGCGGATCGAACGGCGTCTCCGCGTTGAGGCGGTGCGATTCCTGGCGGCGGCCCTGGAAGAGGCCGGCGTCGAGCAGGATCCGGCGGCCGTGCGACTCGACGAGGTGACAGCTGCCGGTGACCTGCCCGGCGGCGCCCCAGAAGGTGATCGTGGTCTGGCTCATGGCAGCACGCTCCGCAGCGCCACGACCGGCACCTTCGCGGCCTCGGCGAGGAGATAGGAGAGTTCGGTGCGGAAGCGCACCGAGATCGGCGAGGTCGCCGTCGGCGAGGTGTGGGCGACCAGCCCGACGCGGCGCGCCTCGAGCCGCAGCCGCGCCATGTGGAACGGGTCGCTGACGAGGATCACCCGCGTCAGCCCCTCGCCGGCGAGTCGCTCGGCGACGGCGTCCATCGACCCGGTCGTGCTGCGCCCCTCGGCGGCGACGATCACCTGGTCGGGGGGGATCCCCTTGCTGGTCAGGTAGCGCTGCCCGGCGGTCGCCTCGCTCATCCGGTCGCCGCGCACGATCCCGCCGGTCACCACGATCAGCGGCGCCCAGCCGTCGCGGAAGAGCGTCGCGCCGTGGTCGAGTCGCGCCTGCAGCACCGGCGACGGCCGGCCGTCGTACTGGGCCGCGCCGAGGATGACGATCGCGTCCGCCTCGACGCGCTGGTCGACCCGGGCGTAGAGCAGGACGATCAGGAACGAGAGGAGGTAGAGCCCGGCCACGGCGACCGAGAGCAGGGTGATCCACCGGCGGGTGGCACGACTCAGAAGGGGAACGACTCCCCCTCGCGCGGCACGATCACGTCGCGCACCCCCTCCTCGCGGAGGATGGTCACCATCATCGCGACCGCGAGGTCGTCGCCGTGGACCACGAACGCGCGGCGGACCTCGCCGCCGAGCGAGCGGACCCAGGCGCGCAGCTCCTCGCCGTCGGCGTGGCCGCTGTAGGCCGGCATCGGGGTGACGGTCGCCTTCACCGGCACCTCCTGCGCCCCGATCCGCACCGAGGTGGCGCCGCGCTCGAGCTGGTCGCCGACCGACTCCTCCTCCTGGAACGAGAGCAGCAGCACCGTGTTGCGCGCATCGGGGAGGCAGCGGCGCAGGTGGTGCGCCGCGCGCCCGGTGTCGCCCATCTCGCTCGGCGCGATGATGATCGCGGGCCCCTCGTGGGCCTCGAGCGCCTCGCGGCCGCCCTCGGCGCCGGCCTGGCGCACCAGCGCCTGGTCGAACGGGCCGCCGTGCGCGAGGTAGGCGTGCTCGCCGCGCGGGATCGCCTCGGGGTGCAGCCGCAGCACGGTGCTGTGCGAGATCGGCGCCGGCGTGTCGAGCCAGATCGGGAGGCGGGGGATCATCTCGCGGCGCCAGAGCTCCTGCACCGCGCGGATGAACTCGTGCACCGGACCGACGCTCGCGGCCGGGACGATCAGCTGGCCGCCGCGCTCGACCGTGGTGTTGATGATCGCCGCGAGCTCGTGCTGCGCGTCGCCGAACATCGGATGCTGCGCGTGGGCGAACGGGCCGCCGATGATCAGCGTGTCGACGGTGCCCGGCATCGGCTCGGGGTCGCGCAGCAGCGGCGAGCCCGGCCGGCCGAGGCAGCCGGAGTAGACGATCCGGTGCGAGCCGCCCTCGCCGGTCCGCAGCTCGATGCTCGCCGAGCCGAGGACGTGGCCGGCGTCGGCGAACTCGAAGACCAGGTTGCGGCGGAGGTGGACCGCGCGGCGGTACGGCTGGCCCACCACCAGCGCCTGGGCGGCGACGACGTCGGCAAGGGTATAGACCCCCTCGCCGCCGGTCACGTCGTGGCTCAGCGCCATCTCGGTGTGCAGCACCGCGGCGAGGTCGCGGGTGGCCGGCGTCGCATAGACCGTCCCGGTGAAGCCGTGGCGGACCAGCTGCGGGACCCGGCCGGCGTAGGCGAGGCCGGCCTGCGAGAGGAGCACCGCGTTCACCTTGGCGGGGTCGAGCGGCAGCTCGCGGTTCTTCTCGGTGATCCCCACGCCGCCCTCGAACAGCCCCGCATCGAGCAGCACCCGCGCGCCGGCGGCCTCGAGGAGGATCATCGAGCCGGAGGCGGTGGCGGCGCCACCGAAGAAGGTCAGGGTGCGAGGTGCGCTCATGTCGTCCCGAAGGTTCGGTCGCCGGCATCACCGAGGCCGGGCAGGATATAGCCGTGCGCGTTCAGCTCGCGATCGAGCGCCGCGGCGACGATCGGCACGTCGGGGTGCGCCTCGTGCAGGCGGGCGATCCCCTCGGGTGCCGCCACCAGGCAGCAGAAGGTGAGCCGGACGGCGCCGGCCGCCTTCAGCTCGCGGATCGCCTCGATCGCCGACCCGCCGGTGGCGAGCATCGGGTCGAGGACCAGTACGTCATGATCGGCGATCGGTTCCGGCACCTTGAAATAGTAGGGGATCGCGCGGAGGGTGTCGTGATCGCGGTACAGCCCGATGTGGCCGGTGCGTGCCTCGGGGATCAGGTCGCGGAAGCCGTCGACCATCGCCAGCCCGGCCCGGAGGATCGGGACCAGGGCGACCGGCCGCGCCAGCACCCGGCCGGTCATCGGCTCCATCGGGGTGGTGACGGGCTCCTCCCGGGTCGCCAGCGTGGCGGTGGCGGGCCAGGTCATCAGCGCCGCGATCTGGCGGACCAGCGCCGCGAAGGCCGCCGGGGCGGTCCCGGTGGCGCGGAGCCGGGCCAGCTTGTCGGCGAGGAGCGGATGGTCGAGGATCGTGACGCCGGGCGGCAGGGTGGGCATGCCCAAAGGTCTCGCGGCTGGCCGAGGTTGGCAATCCGCGCCGGAGGGCGGATCATTGGAGGATGACGGACGTCCCCGATCGCCCCGGTGTCGCCGCGCCGCCGCCACTGTTCTATGGTGTCGGCTTCCTGGTCGGCCTGCTCCTCGAGCGGCTGGTCCCCTCCGAGCTCTGGCACGTGCTGCCGGTCCCCACGCTGGGCGGCGGGGTGATGCTGGCCGGCCTGGCGCTGGTCCTCTGGGCCGGGGCCACCTTTGCGCGGCACCGGACCCCGGTGGCGCCCTACCGGGCCTCGACCACCATCGTCGAGACGGGGCCGTACCGGTTCACCCGCAACCCGATCTACCTCGGCATGCTGCTCTTCTACCTGGGTGGGGTCGCGTGGGCGGGGCGGCTGGGGCCACTGGTGATGCTGCCGCTGGTGATCCTGGCGCTGCAGCCGCTGGTGATCGCCCGGGAGGAGCGCTACCTGCTGGCCAAGTTCGGGGAGCGCTACCAGCGCTACCGCGAGCGGGTGCGGCGGTGGATCTAGCCGCCGACGCCGCGGCGCTCACGGCGGTCTGGCACGACCGGATGCCGCTCACCACCGCGCTCGGCGTCGAGATCGGCACGCTCGACGGCGAGCGACTCGAGCTGCTGCTGCCGCTGGCGCCCAACGTCAACCACAAGGGGACGGTGTTCGCCGGGTCACTCTCGGCGCTGGCGACGCTGGCCGGGTGGAGTGCGCTCTGGCTGGTGCTGCGCGAGGCGCATGAGCAGGCCCACGTGGTGATCCAGGACGCCAGGATCCACTACAAGGTGCCGGCGCGCGGTGACGTGACCGCCCGGGTGGCGCTACCCGCGGGTGCGGCGCGGGAGAAGTGGTTGGGCGCGCTCGGCAAGAAGGGCCGAGCCCGGCTGGGGCTCGAGGTCGAGGTGGTCGACGCCGCCGGCGAGGTGGTGGCGACGTTCGAGGGGCGCTATGTGGCGCATCGGTAGGGGGCGCTCACCCGGTGTCTCGTGTCCGGACTATTTCGAGATTGACTGACCGATCAGCGCCCCAACGAGAAATCCCACGGCCCCACCGGGGACGACAACGATCGTCCGCGAGCCGGGGCTCGAGACTTCTCGGTGGTTGTCCGCGCTCCCCCGCGCCCCAACCCACGCTGGCGGATTATATCGCTACGCGTTATAATACATCGCGTGATACGATCCTTCGCGGATGGCGCGACCGAGGACCTGTTCAACGGCATCAGTACGCGCCGGGCACGTCAGGCCTGTCCCGTGGCGCTCTGGCCAGTTGTCCGGCGCAAGTTGACCCAGCTCAACCGCGTTCGGGATCTGGCCGAGCTGCGAGTCCCGCCCGGCAACCGGCTGGAACGGCTACGCGGTGACCGGGCGGGGCAGCACAGTATCCGCATTAACGAGAAATACCGGGTCTGTTTCCGGTGGGAAGATGGCCATGCCGACGAAGTCGAAGTCACGGACTACCACTAGCGATGCGGGAGCGCTGTCGCTGGTCCAGCGTCGCCTGCCGACGCACCGGCCACCGACGCATCCGGGTGAGATGCTCCGGGAAGAGTTCCTGGTTCCGCTCGGCATCACCCAATCGGCCTTCGCGCTCCAGTTGGGCGTGTCGTTTCCCCGCCTGAACGAGGTGATCAACGGCAAGCGGGCAGTCACCCCGGACACGGCCCTGCGGCTCGCCCGCGTGACCGGCATGAGCGCGGATTTCTGGCTCGGGCTGCAGCAGGACTGGGACCTCTGGCACGCCATGCGCTCCGAGGACGCGGAGGAGATTGCCCGCCTCCGCCCGCTGCAGCAGGCGGGCTGAGGAACACCTCCCCCCTCACCGCCGTCGCGCGCGTACCGCGGCGATCGCCGCCTCGAGGACTTCGTCGCGTCCGGCACGAATCCCGGCCACGGTCGGTGCCACCGCGATGTCCGGCTGCAGGCCGCGCCGCTGGAGCTGGGAACCGTCCGGCCACGTGACGCCCTGCCCCGTGAAGCCGATCGTGTAGCCGCCGGGGAGTGAGACGCTGGTGATCTCGCCGTTGGCGCCGGACGTTGGCCCCCCGACGAAGAGCGTGCCGTTCGCCGCGCGCAGCCAGAGACCGGTGTGCTCCGCCTGGCTCTGGCTCCGTTCGTCCATCAGCATCATCGTGCGTCCGCGGTAGCGTCGCGCCACATCGGTCTCCGGCGTCACCTGCTGCACGAACGCGAGCGACCCCGGCTCCGGACTCGGCAGCCCCGGCGCGGGCGTGAGGAAGCGCGCCACCACCGCGACCCGCCCGGCGAGTCGGGGCGCGATCTGCCAGACCGTCCCGTTCGGGTAGCCGCGCATGTCGAAGACGATCGCCTCGGCGTTCGCGAAGCGACGGAACACCGAATCGACCTGCGCGAACTCGAGGCGATCGAGGTCGGCATACCCGATCCCCGGAGCGACCTCGCGGATGACCTCGCTGTCGCGCTCGCGATGGTAGAGCGTCGTGTAGTCCTCGTGCCGTCGCGGCAGCACCACCGGGCGTGATGCCCCCGACGCCCCCTGCAGGACGATGCGCACCGAGTCGCCAACCGGTCCGGCCAGCAGCGAGAGCCCCACCTTGTCGTCGAGCCCCCACGGGGTCGACGCCGAGATCAGGGCACGCAGGTCGGCGATGCGGCCGGCGACCGGCTGGCCATCGACCCGCAGGACTTCGTCGCCGACCTGCACGCCCACCGCCGCCTCCGGGGCGAAGATCCGGGTCACGATCGGGCGCCCCTCGATCAGGCGGACCTGGATCGCCGGCATCCCCGATGGCAGCAGGGTGCTCGTGTACGCCCCGCCGGCGACGTAGGCGTGGCCGTCGTGCAGGCGGATCGCCGCATCCGCCACGGCGCGGGCATAGGCGAGCGAATCGTCCGCCGCTGCGAAGCGGCGCAGCAGCGTGTCGCGCGTCACCGCCCACGGGGTCTCGAGCAGGTCGAGGTAGGGAGAGTAGCGGTCGATCACGTGCCAGAACTTGAGCGCCGCGAAGAGGCGGGTCGCCTGATCGGGCAGCGCCCCGGTGCGCGGGTTGGTGAGCGCGACACGGGTCGCGGTCGCCGGCCCGACGGCGGCGGCGGCGGGCGCCGGACGGGCCCAGGCGAGGGCGCGCGCCACCGCGACACCGCGACCGGCCGCGGTCACGGTGTCGGCGACCACCTCACCCGAGCGGCCATCAGGGAGCACGAGGTCGGCGACCCTGATGCGGGCGACACTGCCGTCCGGGAGCGGATGCTCCTGCACGACGGCGAAGGGTGCCGAGCCCTCGACGACGACGCGAGCCCGTCCGGCCTGCTGGAGCGCACCGAGCGCGGGGGGCACGACGCTGAACCGATTGAGGACGACCACGAGCTCGCGCGGCTGGGCACGCGGCAGCGGGGTGAGACGCGGCGCGGCACCGGTCTCGAGGGCCATCCGGTACTGGCCCGAGCTGAACGCCCCGACGTTGTCGAAGCCGTACGCGACGCGTCGCCGCTCGGCGGCGCCGGTCACGGTCGTGTCGAGGACGCTGCGCAGCACCGGCTCGAGTGCCCCGTTCAGGATCGCGGTGCCGTAGCTCTCGGCGGGGGCCGCCCCCCGGAGGTCGAGCACCAGCCGATCGGCGCTGTCGCGGCTCGCCTGGGTGAATGCCGCCTGGCTTGCAGGGTCGAAGGTCGCCAGGGGATCACTCGCCTGCAGCACCCCGATCCGTCCCTCGCGGGCGAAGCGGGCGGGGGCACTCGTCACGGTGGCGTCGCCGATCGCGGCCGGTACAAGGCGGGTGGTGGCGGGATCGTCGAGGGTGGCCAGCAGGGTGCCGACGATGGCGGAGAACGCCGAGTCGCTGGGCGCGCGGAGCGTGGCATCGAGCGCGGCGACCGTGGCCGCGTCCCACGCGGTCGTCCCGCCGGTGAGCCACGGGTGGGCGAAGGTGACCTCCGCCCAGAGCTCGCCGAGGATCGTGATCCGCTGCCAGTGGGCAGCGTCCTGGGCCGCGAGCGACGCCGGCGCCACGGCGAGGCAGGTGGCGAGCACGATGCGGCGGAGCGGGCGGGCGATCGTCATGGGGAGTCCGGAGGGAGGAATGAGGGGCCAGCTTCGAGGGACGGCTTGGTGCGAGAGAATGTTCCAGATTCTTGCCGAACCGGCTCTTTCGTGGCCTCACGATGCGACCGGTCGGCGGTATTGTTGCACCACGAGGCCGGGCTCATCCGGGAGATGCTCGACCTGGACCCCCGGTTGCGACCGTGACACCCGAGAGAGCCCATGCCCATCCAGATCCACCGCGTCGGCCCCGACGAGATCGCCCTGATGGAGGCCGTCGCCACCACTTTCGGCGATGTCTTCGACGATCCGGAGACCTACAGCGGCCGGCGCCCGTCGGCGGCGTACCTGCGCCGCCTGCTCGCGGGCGACACGTTCATGGCGTTCGCCGCGCTCGATGGCGGCGACGTGGTCGGCGCGATCGCGGCGTACGAGCTGCCCAAGTTCGAGCAGGAGCGGAGCGAGCTCTACATCTACGACCTCGCGGTCCGGGCGACCCATCGCCGACAGGGCGTCGCGACGGCGCTGATCGACGCGGTCCGCGAGGAGGCCGCCCGGCGCGGCGCCTGGGTCGTCTACGTGCAGGCCGACACCGGCGTCGAGGATGCGCCGGCGATCGCGCTCTACACGAAGCTGGGCCGCCGCGAGGAGGTGCTGCACTTCGACATCCCGGTGCGGGGTGCGGCGGCGGAGGGGTAGCAGGCCCTTCTCCATGGGCCTGTCGTGCCCGTATGGTTCTCCCCCACCCCCGATGAGGCCCCCATGGGACAGCTCACCTTCTGCCTGAATGTCACCCTCGACGGCTGCGTCGATCACCGCGAGGGGATCGCCGACGACGAGACCCACGCCTTCTACACCCGGCTGATGGACGCGCACGGGGCGATGCTGTGGGGCCGCGTCACCTACGAGATGATGGAGGCGTACTGGCCGGCGGTCGCGCGCGGCGAGGTCGAGGCGCCGCCGGCGATCCGCGCCTGGGCGGCGGCGCTCGAGGCGAAGCCCAAGTACGTCGTCTCGTCGACCCGCACCGAGTTCCCGTGGACCAACAGCCATCATCTGGTGGGCGACCTCGCCACCGCCGTCCGGCGCTTGAAGGCGGAGACTCCCGCCGGCGTCCTCGTCGGCAGCGGCCAGCTCGCCACCGCACTCGACCGACTCGACCTGATCGACGAGTACCGCTTCATGGTCCACCCGCGGATCGCCGGCCACGGCCCGACGCTGTATCAGGGCGGCCTCCCCGCCAGCCGCAGCCTCGAGCTGGTCGAGGCGATGCCGCTCCGGTGCGGCGCGGTCGCGATGCACTATCGGCGGGCGGCGTGAGGCGGCCGATGCGATCGATCCTGCGCTGCCTGGTGGCGGTGTGCGCGATGACCACGGCGGGCTGTCAGGAGTCGCCCGTCTCGCCGGTGTTGCCCGTGTCGCCCTCGGAGGCGATGGAGCTGGAGCGCGCCGAGGCGAAGTGGGCGGCGAAGGGGTTCGAGAGCTACGCGATCGAGGTCCGGATCGCGTGCGGCGAGTGCCCGAGCTATGCGAGTCAGTCGGTCCGCGTCGAGGTCGTGGGCGGGGTCTTCAACCGCGCGGTCCTCGTGGCCACCGGCGAGGACATCACCGAGGACTACGGCGGCTATCGCACCCCCGTCGAATCGATGTTTGCGCGCATCCGCAACGCCAACAGCGACCCGAACCTGAGGGACCTGGTGGTCGAGTACGACGAGACGTTCGGGTACCCCTCCTCCGTCGCGTCCCACTACGACCCGTCGCTGGCGGATGCGGGGAGCGGGGTCCTGCTCCGGAACCTGGAGCCATTGGTTCGATGATGTCGTTCCGCCCTCACCCGTGCGGACTTCGGGCAGGGCGGTAGCACGCGGAGCGGTGGTCTTTCAGCTCAGACGAAGGGAGGCGCGATGGACATGCGGACGGTGAGCCTGGCAGCCCTGATCTACCTGGCAGCGTTTGCGGGATACGCCTTCTGGAGTGCGCGCGGGCTCGTCGATCCGGATCACCGGCACTTCCGTCGGGCGATGGGACTGCAGGGTGTCGGCGGTTGCCTGTCCCAGTGCGGGTTGCTGCTCGAGCCGATCGCGTCTGGCGCCGGGCTCGTACTCGAAGTCGTGGGCGCCGTCGTGTTGTTGGTCGGGTTGATCCGGATGATTCGGGGGCGACGGGTGGTGGTGGGGGATGGTGCCTGAGTCTCACGGCATAGGCCGGTGCGGGTCGATCCCCTCCGGGGTGGGCGCAGTCGAAGCGTGCATGATCGCAGGTGCTGCGGGAGCGGCGGAGTGGACTGCGAGCAGAATGGGTTTCTGCTGGTCCACTACTCGCGAGTCACACACTCATCGGATCGCGAGAATCGGAGGTTGGGTTGAGCGCGGACGAAACGGAATTGCGATTCGAGCCCATCGACCTGGACTCGGCAGCCGAAACGGCCGTCGCCTTTCGCGCGGACTCGTTTGTTTGCAGTTTCGGATCAGCTGAGCGCTTCTACGAAGCCGACGGTAATGGACATGAACGCTACGTGTCCTGGCTACGGCAACTGATGCAGGCTGTTCCGGGTAGCTGTGTCCACGTGTGGAGTCGCGAGGTGGTGATCGGCCAGATCGAAATGAGCCGGTTCAAGCCCGAGCCGACGATCGGATATGTGAATCTGTATTACTTGGCGCCGGCCTACCGCAACCGGGGGCTGGGGCGTCGTCTTGACGAATACGCGACAGGATTTCTTGGCGGCATCGGGTTCCGAGCTGCTCGACTGAGTGTGAGTCCTCGCAACCAACAGGCGATGAAGTTCTATCTGAAGAACGGATGGCGTGATCTGGGTTCCCGACCAGGCCATGCGGAGGTTCACCTCATGGAGAAGAACCTTGCCGCAGTCGGGACCTGACGACTCGACTCACACCTTGTAGTATCACCCAGGCACCCACGGGTCTCGGCGGGCCCCGCCGCAGAAGCGCACGCCGTTCGCTGGACACGGATCACGATTGCCGAGGGGGATTGTCATGGCCGGCGTCATGCCAAAGCGAGTGACCGCCGAGATCGACGGAGACTTCGTGGTGTTCCTGATCGGCATGCGGATCAACCGGCCGTGGAAGATCCACAAGTGGTTGCCCGTCTTCCGTGCGATGTCCGCGATGATCCGTGAACTGCAAGCCCGCCCTGACTCCGGATTTCTTGGTCACGTGATGAGCCCCGGCGTCATCGTCCAGTATTGGCGGTCCTTCGAGCACCTTGAGGCATATGCTCGCGATCCCGACCAGCTGCACTGGCCCGCGTGGGTCGACTTCAATCGACGAGTGGGCGGAAGCCGGGGTGACGTGGGGATCTGGCATGAGACCTACAAGGTTCGGTCCGGCGAGTATGAATGCGTCTACAGTGGGATGCCTCCGTTCGGGCTCGCGAAGGCAAGCTCAACGCTGGAGGCCGTCGGCGAGCTGGAGTCAGCCGCGGGCAGGATGGGCCAGTCAAGCTCCTCGGAGGGGGCCATCGAATAGGCGCTTCCTGCTGTCACGGTAGGCGGGTCGATCTGGCGAGGGTGTCCGGCTCGTGCCCCAGAAGCGCACCACGTCATGCCACCTCGGAGCGATGCATTGTCCCAACGTCGGTGGTTTGTCCTGCTGACTGCCGGTCATTTCGTCTTGACCTTCGCCACGCTCCTGGGGAGTCTCGCCATCGTGATGGCGGCATTCGACGGCGAAGGGTCCGGCGTCGGTGGAGCGATGCTCCTCGCAGTCCACCGCGTCCTCAGTTTTCGTCTCGGGTCGCTCGGAGGCAACTGGCTCGCGAGCATCCAGCGCGGTGGCTTTCCCCTGGAGCAGGTGTTCTACCTGGCCAACAGCATGCTTTGGGCAGCAGTAGGAGTGTGGTCCTGGAGGCGAGTTCGTCGCCGGGCTGATGCGCACACGATTCGAGGTGAGCGAGCGGCATAGCCGGCACATGCCGCAGTCGGGACCTGATGCCTCGACTCACACTGTGTCGTATCACCCAGGCACCCGCGGGCCTCGGCAGGCCCCGCCACAGGAGCGCTGAGCACGGCGCCGCATGAATTACCCACCCCACCAGCCGCCTCCCCATCTCGTGACCACGGCGGGGGTGGGGATGCCACCCTCGGTCTCCCGGAGCGGACCCATGCCCCCACCCGACGTCCTCGCACTCCACACCATCCGCCTGCGGCGCCCGCGGCTCGCCGATGCGGAAGCCATCCTGGAGTACGGCAGCGACCCCGAGGTCGCCCGGTACGCCGACTGGCCGATCCGATCCGACCTCACCGCGCTGCGCCCGCTGGTGCAGGACCGCGAGGTGCGATGGGATGCCGGGGCGGAGTACTACTGGGTCATCACCGAGCGCGACCGCGATCGGGCGATCGGCGGGATCTCCTGCCGCATCACCGGCGATGCGGCGGAGGTCGGCTTCCTGCTGCACCGGCGGTTCTGGGGGCGCGGCATCGCGACCGAGGCCTGCGCCGCGGTCGTGGCGTGGCTCTGGTCCGTGCCGACGCTGCGGCGCGTCTGGGCCACCTGCGACGCGGAGAACCTCGCCTCGGCGCGGGTCCTGGAGAAGGTGGGCCTGAGGCACGAGCGCACCCTGCCGCGGGCGACCGTTCGGCCGAACCTCTCGCCGGAGCCGCGGGACACCTTGGTGTATGCGCGGGAGCGGGGGGGCGAGTAGGGGAGTCCGTGACTGGCCGCGCCGGCTCGACCGGGTCTGCGTGGTGCTGGGAGCTGCCGGGAAGGGCGAGGCCGGGGTCGGGTCTCCGGGGCCGGTGTACGAGCCGCCCACTTCCCGGCTATCGGTCATGTGACGGGGCGATCGATCGTTCGTCCGGGACGACTCCACGACAGAATGCGGGTTTCCGAGCGCCGGGACTAGGAAGAGTCCTAGTGCGGGCTTCCGCCGGTTCAGTTGGGCGGTACCGTTGGGTGAGTCCGTCCGGCGTGGGGGGATCTTGCAGCCGGGGCCACCTGTCGGGTCGAGCGCGCGTTCGCTGGCAAGCGGTTGTCGCGCCATGAGCTGCTGCAGTCGACGCGACGTCGACAGCAGACGATCCAGTACTCGCGGAATAGGCTGCGAGCGGCTGGGGTTGTTGCGGGTCCAATACTTGTTAGGCGGACGCACATCTCCGCTTAGATTCTCAGGAATGCTCCCACTTCTAGCAGCGCTCGCGGTCGCGACCCCAGCCTCCTGCGGCACTCCCGACCATCAGCGGGACACCACACCCCACAACTACGTCTTCTTCGGCCGAGACCGCGAGCGTCTTGCGGACACTGCCTTTCTCGCCCACCCTACCGTTCGTGGTGCCCAAGTTAAGTACACCTGGCGCGAGCTCGAGCCCAGGCGCGACGGCTATGACTTCAGCGCCATTCAGGAAGATCTGACCTTCCTCCGTCAGCATGGCAAACGACTATTCGTACAGTTACAGGACGTGTCGTTCAGCGAAGCGATGATCACCCCCGACTACCTGAATAGTGACTCGATCTACCACGGGGGCGCCGCCGCGAAATACGAGGCAGACGCCACAGGGACCTCCCAGTTCGCCGGATGGGTCGCCCGCCGGTGGGACCCGGCCGTTCGCGAACGCTTCGCGCGGCTCTTGACCGCCCTCGCGCGCGAGTTCGACGGCTCAATTGAGGGAATCGTCCTGCCAGAGACCGCGATTGGATTTGAGGATCCTGCCCACCAGCCTGCTGGCTTCTCCGCGGAGGTGTATGCTGATGGTGTTCGCGAGACACTCACGGCAGCGCGCGGCGCTTTCCGACGCTCCTGCGTCATCATCTACGCCAACTTCATGCCGGCTGGGCCATCGACCGATGATGGTCTCGGTTACCTCCGAGGCATCTATGCGCACGCGGCCGCGATCGGCGTCGGGGTCGGTGGGCCGGACATCCTGCCCTACCGTCCGTTCCAGCGTCTGAACAGTCTTCCTCTGATTGAGAAGCGGGCGCCTGGTGTGATCGCCGGCATGGCCGTTCAGGATGGGAACCTCGCCGACCGCGATCGGACATCGGGACACCAGATCACGGTCCCCGAGCTCTATGGATTCGCAATGACGCGCTTGCGGCTCAACTACATTTTCTGGGGCACCGAAGAGCCGTACTATACTGCCGACGTTCTGCCCTTCCTCCGTGCCCTCCCAGCTCAGTGAGTCGGCTGGCAGATGTTGGCGGCGCCTAACAACCGCATGCAGCTGTCAGGGCGCGGCCATCGAGTGGCGTAGGGGGCTGGCACCGCCTTCCGGCTTCCTCCATACTCAGCGTATCTCGCTGCGTCCCTGCAGCTGATGCGGGGCGTTTGGTACACTCTCGCAGGGAGGCTTGTCTGAGCCGACAGGCGGATAAGTATCACTTGGGCTTGGCCGGTGAGTTCTTTGTCGCCGGTGAGCTCCAGCGCCGTCACATCTCTGCCGCCGTGACGTACGGCAATGCCAAGGCAGCTGACGTGGTGGCGTTCTCTCCGGATGGAGAGCGTGCGGTTGTGATCGAAGTGAAGAGCACTGCACAAGCGAAATGGATTGTCGGTGGGACGGTTCCTCCTCCAACAGGGCAGCCTTGGGTGTTCGTTCACGTCCCGAGTGACGAAGCAGTGTCGCCGGAGTTCTTCGTTATTCTTCAGACGGATCTCCATCGGATCCTGAATCAGGTCGATGTCGCGTACCGGGCGCGCTATCGAGAGAAGCACGGCTCGGAGTTCACCGGAGCCGGAGTTCTCAGCCTCACGAGGGAGCAAGCGCTCCCGTACAAGGACGCGTGGGGTAGCGTCAAGGCAGCGATAGGCGCCTAGCTCGCGCATGTTGCTGACGCTCTCCGCGCTTGAGGTCCGGCCAGTCTTGAGAGGCCCAGCCCCTACGGAGTCCTGATGCCCGCGCCCCCCACCCGCCCCCGTCTCACCAGCCCTCGCGTCGCCACGTCCCCCGGCTGCGTTCCCCTCAAGGAGGCGTACGCCCGCGCTGAGGCACTGCAGCCAAAGTCCTGGGGTCAGGTCGAGGACCTCTTCCTCCGGGGTATGGAAGGCTTCGACCAGAACCTGGTGGCGGGTGTGGCCGACATGGGCGACCTCCAGAACGGCAAGGGCGACTTCTTCAACGACCTGCTGTCCCTCCTGCTCGAACACTGCGCCGGGGTGCAGCTCTACAGCCGGGGCAAGGTGCCGGGACTGATGATTCCGCGGCACAACCTCGACGTGACCTTCCCGGCGCAGGGCAACATCGAGTTCGTGCTGGAAGCCAAGGCGGTTGGCACGCCGAAGCATCCTGGCTCTCCACAGGCAAAGCCACTGGGTCGGCCGGGGTCAGCCGACCTCGACAAGCGAGTCAAGGAAATCGGGTTCAAGACGATTGACCTGAAGGCCGAGTACGCCCGGTTGCTAGCTGCCGATGGGATGAGCCCGACGAGCATCTCTGGGGACCTCACCGGCTGGCTCCGATCGGTCAAGCCGCGCTCCTATCTCTTCGTTGCCTCCCGGGTGCTCAGCGATCAGGACCTGAAGCAGGTGATCCGGAAGGCCGAGCATGCGACACTGCTGTGCGATGGCGTCGGATTGTTCGCATTCCGGCCAGTGAGTCCCGATGCGCCGACGACGTACGAGGCCGCCTCCGTTCCCTCCGGACTCGAGCTCGCCCGGGTCCTGTTCAGGGCCTGCCAGGAGCTGACGGCCATCAAGGCAGCACGTCCCGACGACGTCTAGCCCCCGCCCGCAGTGCTGCGTTAATGGGGTTAGGCCTCGACAGCTCGTTTCGGTATATTCTCGGTCGTTGACCCGCCTACCCCGTCAGGAGCTGCAGTGAAGGGATTCGTCCCCACGCCGCCGGCGCTCGTCGACCAGATGGTCGACAAGCTGTTCCGTGCCGGGCCGCCAACCGCCGAATCGACCCTGCTCGACCCGGGTTGCGGTTCTGGTGTGTTCGTCGAGGGCGTGCTTCGCTGGTGCCAGCGGAATGGGGCTGCGATCCCGCGCATCACCGCGGTCGATTCCGACCCGGCGCGCCTTCGAGAGGCACGAAGGGCGCTCGCGGGGGTCGCGCAGGTGACCCTGGACGAGCGCGACTTCCTGCTCCCGTCCGCAGAGCAGTACGACTTCATCATCGGCAACCCGCCGTATGTATCCATCATGGGTCTCGATGCGTGCGAGCGCGCGATCTATCGGGAGCGGTTCCGGGCCGCGTCGGGGCGATTCGATCTGTACCTGCTCTTTTTCGAGCAGGCCCTCGGCATGCTCTCTCGAAATGGCCGCTTGGTCTTCGTCACGCCCGAGAAGTACATGTATGTGCAATCGGCGGGTCCGGCGCGACAGATTCTCGCCGCTGCGGGTGTCGAGGAGATCGAGCTCATCGACGAACAGAGCTTTCCGGGGCTCGTGACCTACCCCGCGATCACCACCGTGGCGTGTGGGCACGGGCGTGGCCCAACCCGCTTCGTTGCGCGGGACGGCACTACGCTCGACGTACGGTTGCCACCCAACCGCCGCTCCTGGTTGGCAACGATCAACGGACGCCAGCCTCACGAAGGGGGCCCCACCCTCGCAGACGCGTTCGCCCGGATCTCTTGTGGGGTCGCCACAGGGGCCGACGACGTCTTCGTCCTGCCGAGGGGCCGGGTGCCTGAAGGACTCGACCGCTTCGCGTATCCGACACTCTCTGGTCGCGAGCTGGTGCCGGGCACCGAACCGTCACCATCCAAGATGATGCTGGTTCCCTACGGTCCCAACGGCGAGCTGCTCCCTGAGCGACGGCTGGGCGGGCTCCGCGACTATCTCACAACTCCGGACCGCCGGGAGCGCCTCGAGCGACGGACCTGTGCTGCCCGCAAGCCGTGGTATGCATTCCATGAGACCCCGCCACTGGCAGATCTGCGGAAGCCGAAGATCCTCTGCAAGGACATCACGTCACGACCCTGGTTCGTGCCGGACCTCTCAGGGGAAATCGTCCCGCGCCACTCCGTCTACTACCTCGTTCCCAACGACCCGAGTCGACTGCAGGAGCTCTGCGACTACCTGAACTCCGACGAAGTCGCCGAGTATCTCATGGCGCATTGCCAGCGGGCGGCGAATGGGTTCCTGCGCCTGCAGAGCCACATCCTCAAGCAGGTGCCCCTCCCGGCCGAACTGGTCGCGGGCGAGCAGCTGGCCGCGGTGTAGCGCGCTCGGCCAGTATCGGGAGTCGCCAGGGCATGCTGACCGAGAATGACGTCATCGACAGGGTGTGTCGCTACCTGAAGGACACGGGGTGGCACATCGTGTCCAGGGCCACCACGACTCAGACCGGATACGACATTGTTGCGACCCGCCAGGGGGTTTCAGGGGTCGAGCTCAGAGTCGAGGCGAAAGGTGGGACGAGTTCCAAGCAGACGACGGCGCGATTCGGGAAGCCGTTCACCTCATCGCAGGTACCCGTGCATGTCGCTCAGGCTCTTTGTACGGCCATCGCGATGCAGGCCCAGCCAACGCAGCACGGCGTTGTTCGCGTGGCGATGGCCTTTCCGGACACCAAGGGTCACCGGAAGCACGTGGGTCGGATTGAGCAGGGGCTACACCGCCTTGGGGTCGGAGTCTTCTGGGTCGATGAGACGGGTGAAGTGACCGTGGACGCGCCATGGGACGTCTGACCTGGGCGGGGAGTTACAACATGGCGAGCGCTGGACTGTTCGCCGAGACGAGGTCGACTCGTTCTCTGGTCGAGCGCGCGATGCCGACGCAGCCTCATTTCTGCAAAGTTCCTTCGGGTCGCCAAGGACCGCTGAGCAAGCGACCCCGCTTCTTCACCTCCTTCTACCTCACTCTCCTCCTCACCCTGCCCCTCCCGGTCACCGCCCACGCCCAGTCGCTCTCGACCGCGCTGGGGCAGGCGGTGGCCAGCACGTTCAAGGACACACGGGTGATCCTCGTCCCGACCTCACCCTGCGTCGCGCGGGGCGGGAACTGTGACGACGTTGAGGACCTCGCCCGCGGCCTCGACCTCGCCGCCGTTGCGCGAGAGATTCCAGGGGCGGTCGAGGTCACCTCGACCGAGCGAGGCGGCGCCCGCGCTGCCACCGCTGCGGCCGAGTGCCAGGAGCCGATGCGGTGCGTGGTGGTCGGCTTCCGACTGCGCCAGTTCGACGCCGAGGCCGGGATCGCCCGCCTGCTGATCGAGGGCTCGTACGTGCGCGGACCGCGGACAGGGATCCTCACCGTGGCCGACTACCTCGTCGACCTCCGCCGACGGGATGGTGCGTGGGAGGTCGTCACGGTGAAGCTCGATCGGGTCAGCTAGACTCCCCGATCCCGCACACTGTGCCGCCCCTACGCCCCATGGGGAACCCTCCTTGATCCGACCCGGCACCCCGAACGACGCCCCAACCCTCACCGCCCTCGCCCGCGCGGCGAAGGCCTCCTGGGGCTATCCCGACGCGTGGCTCCGCGCGTGGGAGCCGGAACTCACCATCACCGCCGAGTACATCCAGCGGCACACGGTGTTCGTCGCCGAGTCTGAGGGTTGTGTCGTGGGGATGATCAGCATCGAGGACGGCGTCGATGGGCCGGAGATCGGTCACCTCTGGGTCGATCCCGCGAGCCAGCGGGCGGGATGGGGGCGACGCCTCCTCGACACCGCCATCCGGCACGCGACGTCGAATCACTGGACGGCGCTTCGGATCCTTTCCGATCCGAATGCCGTCCCGTTCTACACCCGGTTCGGCGCGGTCCATGTCGCGGATGTCCCGGCGCCCGTGGCCGGGGTCGATCGGTCGCTTCCCCTGCTGCGGTTGTCGATCGGGGGGTGACCGGGACCACCCCGAGTCCGGCAGAGCCCGCCGAGCCCCGTTCGCGAGCATCTCGGGGCCGTCCGGGCGCGTCTCGATCCCGTCAGCGTGCGTCGCAACGCCGTCCGGGCGCATCGCAACCGCGTTCGCATGCATCTCAATGACGTTCGGGTGCGTCGCAATGGCGTTCGCGTGCATTCAAGCGCCGTTCGGGTGCGTCGTAACGGCGTTCGCGTGCGTCTCAACGCCGTTCGGGTGCATCGTAACCGCGTTCGTGCCCGTATCAATGACGTTCGGGTGCGTCGCAACGGCGTTCGTGCGTATATCAACGCCGTCCGGAAGCATCACAACGGCGTCCGCGTGCATCGCAATGCCGTTTGCCGCCTTCTCGCACCCGTCCGCTGACCGGACCCTGCCGCGCGACCCCGAAAATCTGTACACACCTGTCCGGCCAGCTATACAGTTGTGATTTCTGGAACCGCCGACGGCATCGTCGAAAAGACCGAAAGTTCCCCTCCCTAGGCACCCCCAGCCGATGAGTCATCGCACGGTGGCACAACGACTTGTGCGATTGCTGGAACCGGCCTGAACACCGAAAGTCGGCGACGTTTCACGCGTGGCACACTCGATGCGCAAGAGGCCCCTGTCGATCGGGTGCCGGGAAGCCGATCGACCGTCGCAGCCCCCTGAGTCGATGGCTGTGGCCCGGCACCATGGCCGTCACACGTCGGAGGTGTCCCATGGACGCCCGCACGCGCAGGGTCTTGTCGATGGCGGAGAAGGTGCTCCGGTTCGAGCGCGAGTTTCCGTCGGAGGACCCGGGTCAGCAGGCCACGGTGACCCGGTTGGAGTCGCTCCTCTCGCAGGTGAACGACCTCATCACCCAGGAGAACCTCGGCCTCGCGTCGGAGGGCGCGGCGCGGCAGCGGCGGCGCCGCACCCGGGCGGCGTTGCACAAGCGGTTGCGCCACCTGGTGAACGTCGCCGAGGTCGTCACCCGCGAGCTCCCCGACCTCGAGGGCGAGTTCGTGATGCCTCGCCACGGGTCGCCCGGCCGAGCGTTCATGGGCCAGGCGCGGACCCTGCTGGCGCAGGCCGCGGCGCACCGCGAGGCGTTCCTCGCCGCCGGGATCGGGATGCAGTACTTCGAGCGGGCCGAGGCGGCGGTCGCGGCGTACGACGCGGCCAGCACCGCGGCCGACACCGGGCGCGAGGCGCACGTGCAGGCCCGGGCGGTGTTCACCACCCTGCGCAGTGATGTCCTCGAGGTGGTGCGGGTGCTCGATGGCCTCAACGCGGCCCGGTTCGCCGAGTCGCCGGGGCAGCGGGCGAAGTGGGAGAGCGCCCGGAACGTCTTCGGGCCGGTCACCCGTGGGGGAGAAGTGACGGACCCCACGCTGCTCGGGTCGGAGGACGGCAGTCGCAAGACGGCATGAGCCCCCCGCGGCGGCGGTCCCCTTCCCGCCGTCGACCAGAACCCGGTGCGTCCAGCTGGCTTGCCTGGACGGCCGGGTTTTTGGTGGGGGGGGGGGATAGCAGATCGGACGATGCGGCCTGGTTCGCCTAGTGTCGACTCCACGACAGGGACGAACAGAACGGCACCGGGATGCGCCGCACTTCCGCCAGATCGTCGATCCGAACAATCCGCAGTTCGTCCAGTGCGGTGCAGTCCGCGAAGAATCGTTCGTCCGGATCGAAGGCGACCGACAGGGACGTCGTGCCGTTGAAGGGGAGCGCCCGCACGCGCCGCTGTCCGCGGGTCCCATGACGATCGGCAAGCGTCAGGACGAGCGAGTCCTGGTCCCCGGACGTCTCGCGTCGCCACAGGGTGCGCCACCGACCAGATCCAGAGAACGCCAACGCACCTCCGATGCCCTGGTTCTCGACGTCGGACAGCAGTCCCTGTTGCATCGTGCTGATCGCCACGGTGCGGTACTCCATGCCGCTGGCCGGAGCGAAGTACTCGATGAGGAGGGTGTCCGGAGCAACCCAGGACATCCGGCCAGCTGATTCGAACGGCCCGGTCGAGAGCACGGTGTCGAGCGCGAAACGCTCGGTGCTCAGCACGACAACTGCCTGAACGCCGGACCCACCTTCGACGCGCTGTCGCGAGAAGGCGATCGATGCCCCGTCCGGTGACCAGCTGTGACCGACGTCACGGTACGACACCGGTGCACGAATCACAGCGATCGAGTCGGTCGACGGCTGGTACACGAAGGTCTCCGGCCAGGTGCCGCCGACGTAGCCCTGAGCCGCGATCCGGCCATCGTGCGGAGACACCATACCTGGGAGAGCGCGGAACGTCTGGCCGAGGGGGAATGCAGGGCCCCATGTGACGGCCTCCACTTCGCCGGTCCGCGCCGAGACGCGCTGAAGAAACTGGCCAGGTTCAGCCGCCCCCCCGGCATAGATCCATCCGGTTGGGGCGGGTGAGGGGTCCGAGGGTGTGGTGGGCCCCGTGCAGGCGGCGAGTGCCACGACAAGCAAGAGTCCACGTCGCGCCGAACACAGAAACGACCGCGACGTGGTTGCCCGTGCCGGTTCAGTCAACCGGACAGTACCCATCAAACTGCAGCCGCGTGGCTGGCGGGAGCCCGGTCGCGAACTCGAGGTACACGAATCGCTCGCGCCCGCACCAGGGCGCGCGGGTGCTGGGGTGCGTCCACGCGGTCAACACGAGGTCCCCGCCAGTGATGGTGATCGAATGCACCACGACGATCACCGCATCACCAGCGGACGGCCTGCGCAGAGGGTCTTCGCAATCGTCGGGCGCCGCGCGGCGGACGGACTCTGCCGTTCCCGCGGTCTGCAGCACCCTCTCCAGCGTTGGAACGTCCGCGATCTCAACGCCCGGGCAGACCATCACCTGCGGCACGACACCCGTCACCCGTTGCCGAACCCCCAGGTAGTGAGCCAGATGCTGACCCGGCGCCGGGGGCTTGAGGCGGGATGTCGGTGGAGTGGTCACCGGGGTCGAGTGCCCGGCGCAGCCGAGCAGTGCAGTGGCGAGGAGGACGAGGCGGTGCATCTCCTGACGGTAACCCGATTCGACTCGGCGGCAATCGTCGCTCGGGGGGATGGTGGGGCTTACCCGATCACCCGTGCGATCTGGCGCGGGCTGAGTCCCATCTGCAGGAGCGCGCGCAACAGCAGGTCGATCGAGACGCTCCGGTCGCCCGCCTCCATCTTGGCCACCCGCGACTGGCTCGATCCAAGGCGCTCGGCGAGCTCCGCCTGGGTGAGCCCCTCCTTGAGTCTGGCATCCCGGAGTCGCCGGCTCAGGAGGAACTTCATCTCCACGTACGCGGATTCCTCCGGCGAGAGCTTCAGGAACTCGGCCGCCGTGCCGACGCGCCAGCCGGCCGCTTCGAGGCGTCGCTGCTTCGCAGGGTCCACGGAGCTACTCCTCCATCATGCGCGTGTATGCCCGGAACCGACGCCTGCATCGATCGATGACGGACTGCGGCGTCCGCTCCGTCTTCTTGGCAAACACGGCCCCGACGATGATCGCATCCGGGTCCAGGCGGTAGATGATACGCCAGGACACATCCACATCCCGCACCCGAAGCTCGTGCACCCGCGGCCCGATGCTTGGCATCGGTCGCGAATGTGGCATCCCGAGTGACTCGCCACCCTGCAGGCAGCGAAGCAGCACTCCGATCTCCACCCTCGCGAAGAGCGAGAAGGGTGGCGTCTGAATCCGTTCGTCAAGCCAGACCACCCGGCGTTCGCGCGCTTGCATGCGCAAGGTATGTCGAATCAGGCATAGCACAAGTGGCACGCGCCGTCGCAGCCAGGCACCGGAGGACGCGCGCCACCTCGGGTCACTGGGCGGCCGGGTTCGTGGTGCCGGGCAGGGCCCGCCCCCTCTGACGCACCCGCGGCCCCGCCGGTAGATTCTGGCCGCTCCTCCCATCCCCCGGCCACCGTCCCGCCCCAGGAGCCCGCCGTGTCGCGTCTGCGCCTCGCCGCCCTGCCGCTGTTCGTTGCCGCCTGCGCCACCGCCGCGCCGCCGCCCCCCGAGATCGTCGAGACTGCCGGTCCCTGCGGCGAGGCGTTCGGCGCCCAGACCTGCACGTGGTCCCGCAGCCAGGGCGATTCCCTCCTCGAGGTCGGCGCCACCGTCGCGCTCGCCTCGGTGACCGGCGCCCCCGACTCGATGCCGATGGCGTGGCCGCCGGCCTACCAGGCCGACCTGTCGATGCCCGAGGGGAGCGCGGCGAGCGGCCTCGTCAACTACACCTACGCGTGGGAACCGGTGGGGCACCCGCCGCCGACCTTCTTCGCGCCGCATGTCGACTTCCACTTCAACCTGATCCCCGCCACCGAACGGCAGGCGATCGATTGCAGCGACCGCACCAAGCCGACCACGCTCCCGGCCGGCTACACCCTGCGCGACGAGCCGCTGCCGCCGGAGGTGGCCGCGATGATCGGTGTCGATTCGCTGATCGGCACCTGCGTGCCCAACATGGGGATGCACGCGCTGGTGGAGAGCGAGTACGCCGCGACCGAGCCGTTCAGCGCCACGATGGTGATCGGCTACTACGGCGGGCGGCCGATCTTCCTCGAGCCGATGATCGCGCGCGCCAAGCTGCTGGAGCGGGCCTCGTTCGACCTGGCGATCCCCGAGATCCCGGGCGTCGCCGGGCCGTACCCGCGCGCGTTCCGGGCCGACTGGGTGCCTGAGACGGAGAGCTACCGGTTCACCTTCTCGGACTTCCGGCCGGGGAGCTGACGGGGTCCATACGACCCTCAGCGGTCGCACGCCTGGGGCGATGAGGGCGGTCCGATCGGTACGGCAGTGGAACTGCTGCGGAGGCCGTGAGCGGCGAGACCCGTCAGGGTGTTGGCCCCGCCGCCCGGCGGCCGCTCACCCCGCCACGCGCTCGAATGCGAGCGGCGAGCCGATCGGGGCGATCCGGTGCACCCGCCGCGGACGATCTCGGCTGACGACGTACTGGACCGGGAGCGGCCCGCCCGTCATCGTGCCGACCCAGACCGGGACGGCCCTCCCGTCGACCTCGATCGTGTCGCCCCGCTCGACGGTCAGCGCCATCGGGGTCACCGTCCCCTGGCCCGTGCTCATCACCTCCAGCACGAGGGTGTCCCCGACGGCCCAGTCGAGGGTCGGGAGGACGGCCGCGAGGAAGTTGTCGTCGATCGTCGCGGGCGTGATCGGCAGGTCGAAGGTGCGATGCGGGGTCGGCCCCGGCGTCCGGCTCTCCCCGGTCACGCGGGTGTCGGTCCACGCGGCATCGGCCGTGAGCGAATCCTCGCCCATCCGGGCCCGTTGCTCCACGCTGCGGATCCGTCCCTCGCCGTCGAGCAGGATCGTGGTGCGCTGGTCGAGTCGTGCGCCAAGCTGGGTGCGATCCTCGTAGCGCCAGCCATCGGCAAGGCGGGTGATCTCGTAGCGCCACCATCCGACCCGCTGCCCGTTGGCGACGGCGGCGAGCGAATCGATGTGCGGCACGAGGCGGGCAGGATCGAGTCGGGCCGGGGCCTGGGCCCGTGCGGCGAGGGTCGGGACGAGCAGCAGCGCGACCAGCACGCCGAGGCGGCGGGATCGGAGGGGGTGCAGGGAGGCCATGAGCGTGCTCCGGGGGAGGGGAGGCGGTGGCACGCGCCGCGACGGGGGCGGGCGCCGGTCGAAGCGGAACGCTATGCGAAAAAATTCGCATACGCAAGGCGGCGCCGCAAGTGCCGGACGGTGGTCCGGCCCGCACCTATCGCCGATACCCCTCGCGCAGCGCCGCGAGGTCCGGCGCGGCCGACAGCCTCGCGACCCATCCGGTGCCGTCGAGCCAGTCGTCGAGGATTCGCCGCGCCGGCTCCCCTCCCACCCTGATCAACGCCGCACGCAGGTCGTCGGTGCGCGTGCCAGTCTCCCGAACCCGCTGGAAATGCTCGCGCAGCGCGGTGTCGAGCCGCTCCTCGCCCATCGACTCGGCGAGCAGCCAGAACATCAGCCGCGCCACGAGGTACGAGCGGTCGGTGAGCGAGGCGCGGCCGTAGTCGCGCATCGGGATCGTACCGCACGGGGTGTCCGCGGTGCAGCTCTCGATCAGTCGAGTCCGCACCCGCTCGAGCGCCGCCCGCTCGCCGGTCCAGCCATCAAGCTCGCGAGCGAGCCGCCCCTGCAGGTAGGAGGCGAGCCCCTCGTTCCACCGCGGGCTCGGCGCGTCGAGGTCGCGGGCGTTCCAGAGGTGCGACAGCTCGTGATACAGCGCCTGCAACTGGTCGCGGCTCCGGAACGCCGGGGCCTCCTGGATGATCCCGCCCGCGAGACTCGCCTGCGATCCCCACCCCTCGGGGATCTCCATCACCACCAGCGACGGCGCCGCCCGAAGCGGCCCGAAGATCTCCGCGAGCCGATCCGCGGCGGCACCGATCGCACCCAGCACGATCTGCGCGCCGACGCTGTCCTCCGGGAAGTGGTACACCCGGATCTCGCCGCGCTGCGCCACCCGATACGGCGCGATGCTGACGATCAGGTACGGCGCCGGCCCCCGACTCTCCGAGCGCCAGGTGACCCGCCCGTCGTGCGTCTCCGCAGGGAGCTGGCGACCACCGGTCACCGCCATCAGCCCCTCGGGAACCGTGATCGCCGTCGAGAACGCGAACGGCGGCTGCGGGTTCGCCCGCATGCTCGCGACCGATGGCACCCCGACCTTCGGGAACGCGAAGGCGTCCTCGCGCAGGATGGTGAACTCGCGATCGATGCGATCGCGGACATAGAGCATCCCGACCTCGGTGTAGCCGACGAGGTGGCCATGATAGTGGACCACCACGGCGGTCGAGTCGCCTGCGGCGATCGGCACGCGGAGCTGCACCCGTGCGGCGGTCACCTGCCAGGTGTCCACGTCCTCGAACGCCACCACCGCCTGCTGCACCGGGAGGGCGTTCCCCTCGGCGTCGAGCACGCTGTCGACCCGCAGCAACCGGTTCAGCAGCAGCGGCAGTGCGCGCACCGCGCTCGCGCCGGTGTTCCGGAGCACGAGGGTCGCCGCGCCGGCCAGGGTGCCGGCGTCGACATCGACGTCGGCGGTGAGGGCGAGCGACTGCAATTGGGGGAGAGGTGTGTCGGGATTCTGCTGCGCGTGGAGTCGGGGAGGGACCGCACCGGCGGCGAGGGCGAGCACGATGACACCGCACCAGGACCAGGTTCGCATGAGCATCCTCCGGGGGGTCAGATGCGCGACGGCCCGGAATGGTTTCATCTCCCCGGCGATGGCGGCGCCTCGCCGAGGGAGCGGCTCCTACTTGTTGCTCTCCCCCGTCAGCTTCGCGATCAGCGCCTCGTTGAGCCGCGTGTACTCGGCCCGCAGCTCGGGCCCGCCCTGCGCGGCGCCGGCGAGCGACTTCCGCGCCGCGACCAGCGCACCCGCCGTATCGCCGGCCTCGGCGTGGATCAGCGCCTGGCGGTGCAGCATCCCGATGTGCCGGGGCGACTCCGCCACCGCCGCGTCGATGTACTCGACCGCCTTCCGGATGTCGAGGTGGTTCTCGTAGTAGAACATCGCCGCACGGAAGTACGGCTTCGGGCCGTCGCCGGCCATCGCCGCCTCGATCGTCGGCACCACCAGCCCGACGACATCGACGGTGAGTCGCACCGGCACCACGACATCATCCCACCGGATCTGCATCGTCGCGGCGTCGGGCGCGAGGTCGCCGAAGCCGATGGTGAACGTCTCGACCACCGCGTCGCCATGGGTCGGCGTCACATCGACGCGGAGCACGTCATGCGCCGGGTCGTAGGCGTACGATCCCCACTGCTGCTGGCTCTGCTGCACGATGATCGTCCAGCGATCGGGCCGCGGGATAGTGAAGAGTTCGTAGGTCCCCGCTGGCAGCGCCTTCCCCTCGATCCGGATCGGCGTGCTGACGCGCAGCCGCGTCGCGTTGTCGGACCCGGTGCGCCACACCTGGTTCCACGGCACCAGCGCGCCGAAGATGGTGCGGTCCTTCTTCCCCGGCCGGCTGTAGGCGACCTCCACCGTGGTCGGGCCGATCCACTGCAGCACCGACGCCTGCGGGTTGGTCGGCGGGACCGCCTGCGGCGGTGGCAGCAGCGACTGGGCGCCGGCGGGGAGGGTGCCGAGGACGAGGAGCGTCGCGAAGGTACGCAGTGGGAATCGGATCATGGGGAGTGCCCTCCTCTCGGGTCGCACGGTGCGCGTGAAGGACGCCCGGCGGGGTCGGGGGCACACTACGACGTCTCAGGACAGGTGTTCCACCGGGACGCGGCGTGGGGTCCGGGTCCCTCTGGGAGAGGGAAGTGCCTGTATTGGTGTGGTGCCCTAGAGGTGTCGCCTGATCCAGTCGGCCAGGTCGGCTTCGTCCAGACCGCCGGCCGCAAGGGCGACCATCACCTGCACGACCTCGTGCTCGCTGGCCTGGAGCCCTTCGCCATTGAGGCCGAGGAACACCATCATCGCAAGGAAGGCAGCGCGCTTGTTGCCATCGATGAACGGATGATTCCGGGCGATCCCGAACGCGTACGCCGCCGCGAGCGCCGCGAGGTCGCTCGCCGGTTCGTAGCTCCACTTCTGTCGGGGGCGGGCGAGCGCCGACTCGAGTGCATGCTCGTCTCGCAGGCCCGGACGACCGCCATGCTCGCGCAATTGGTCGAGGTGAACGGCTTCAAGGACCAGGCGCGGCACCCAGCGCGGCTCGCGCACCGGCTACTTCGCGAGCTCGCGGAGCGCGTTCCGGAAGGTGGCAGCCGCCTTCGCCGCGAGGGCAAGCCCCTCCTCCACGTCCGGATCGTACGGACTGAGAAGGATCCCGCGGTCCGTCTCGACGGCAAGCACCCGGTCGCCGACCTCGAGGTGGAGCCGGTCGGCCATGTCCTTGGGAAGCGTCGCGCCGATTGAGCCCCCCACCTTCCGAAGCGTGATCTCGCGTACCATGTGGAACCCCGTAGCACAGGTGTGCTACTTATCTACTGTGGCGGGGTCCCGCTCGGCAAGTGGTACCTCTTGCGGCACGGTGGGCCCGCATCGCGCGCCGCATCCCCCCTCAAGACTCTCGCCCCATCCGTGTAACCTCCAGACATACCCCAACCCGGAGCCCTCCGATGGATCTCGACGCCGCCGGCCAGAAGATGCTCGCCAATATCGAGGAAAAGACCGGCGTGAAGGTCGCCGAGTGGGTGAAGCGGATCCACGCCAGCAAGAAGGCGAAGCACGGCGAGATCGTCGCCTGGCTCAAGGCCGAGCACGGGCTGACGCATGGCTACGCCAACCTCCTCGCCCACACCGCCAAGGGGAGCGCCGCGAGCACCTCCGGCGCCAGTGACGACGACCTGGTCGAGGCGATGTTCGCCGGCAAGAAGGCCGACCTCCGCCCGATCTACGACGCGGTGATGGCCAAGGTGAAGGCCCTCGGCACCGACGTGGAGCTGGCGCCCAAGAAGGCGTACGTCTCGCTCCGGCGAAACAAGCAGTGGGGCCTCGTCCAGCCGAGCACCGCGACCCGGCTCGACCTCGGCCTGGTGCTCAAGGGCGTTCCCCCGTCCGGCCGCCTCGAGGCGAGCGGCTCGTTCAACAGCATGGTGACGCACCGCGTCCGGCTCGAGAGCGTGAAGGACGTGAACGCCGAGCTGGTGACGTGGCTCAAGGCGGCGTACGCGGCGGGGTGAGCGGTCGCCGCGACTCGCTCCACAGCAGGGCCACCCCGATCGCCGCCCAACTCAGCTCGCGCAGCCGGCCCGCGACCATCGCGAGGCCGGTGAACCCGATCGGCATCCCCGCGAGGGTGCTCACGGCGAGCAGCGACCCCTCGCGCGAGCCGAGTTCCCAGGGGAAGAGGAAGAAGAGGTTCATCGCCAGCGCGAGCAGGCCCCACATGAGGAGCGCGCTGGTCGGCGTGAGCGCGACGCCGAGCGCGTGGGCGACCAGCAGGAACTCTCCCGCTCCCGCGATCCGTGCCAGCGTGTCGAACCCGACCGCCGCGACGAGTGCGCGCGGTCGCTCGTGCCAGGTGCGCACCAGCTCGGCGTCGACGGTCGCGAGCCCGTCGCGGCGACCCGCGAGCCAGGCCGACAGGCGCCGCAGTCGCAGCCGCTCGAGCAGCCGTGCGAGGCGGACGACCACGCCACCGCGCTGCCCGGCGAGCACCACCGCGAGGGCGGCGAGCACGAGGACGAGCGCGACGCCGAGTGCCGAGCGCGTCGCCGCGTCGAGCGGCAGCGTGGTGAGGGCGAGGGCGATCGCGGTGAGCCAGAGCAGCAGCGAGCTCACCGCGTGGATCAGGACGTAGAGCAGCACCACCCCGGTCGCGCGGGCGGTGCCGAGGGTCGGGGCGAGGGCGGCGATGCGGTAGGGCTCGCCGCCGGCGTTGACGATCGGGGTCACGAAGTTCATCGCGAAGCCGATCACGCTGATCCGGAACGCGGCGCCGAGGGAGGGGCGATCGGCGGTCGGCGGGAGGGCGACCCACCAGGCGAGCGCGTTGAGGGCGTACACCACCGCGTGCAGCGCGAGGATCGGCAGCAGCCACCAGCCGGCCTCGCGGACGCCGTTCGCGATGACGTCCGGACCGATCACCCACACCATCGCCACCAGCAGCGCGGTCCCCGCGAGGGCGAGCAGGAGCCGCCAGGACCGCGTCACGTCGGGTCGGCGCGCAGCGGCCAGAGGCGGTAGAGCGTGGTGACGATCAGCGTCGCGAGCGCGAGGCCGGCGACGGCATCGAGCACGTAATGCACCCGGAAGTACACCACGGCGAGGAGGATCCCCACCGCGATCGGGAGCAGCACGGTACCGAGTCGGCGGCAGCCGTTCATCCCCAGCATCAGCGCGGCCGCCGAGGCGGCGACATGGCTCGACGGGAACGCGCTCCCCCAGGAATCGCCCTGGTCATTGAGGGAGCGGACCAGCCGGATCGGGAGGTCGGAGCCGGCCTGGGTCTCGGGCCAGCCGCGGACGTAGGCGGGGCCCGCGACCGGGAAGAGCAGGAAGACGAGGTAGCAGGCGAGGAAGGTCAGCGTGATGCCGAAGATCGCGCGCTGGGCGCGGGCGCGCTGGCCCTGGAGCCAGAGCACCATCGGGGCGGCGATCACCATCGGGAAGAAGGCGAGGTAGGAGAGCGCCAGCCCCCAGTTGACGATCGGCGGGCCGGCATGGCCGGCCCAGCGGTCGAGGTACTGCGGGCCCGCGAGACGGCTCTCCCAGTGGAGCACCAGCGGGTCGCCCGAGAGGCCGAGCGCCTCGCGGGGCGCGTTCACCAGCCCGATCGAGGCGTAGATCGCGGTCAGGATCAGCACCGGGTACCACTCCGCCAGGACCGAGTAGCCGGGGGCCGCCGCGAGCCGGGCCCGGCGGGCCAGCACCACCAGGACGAGCAGGAGGGCGTGGGCCACCAGCAGCCAGCGCAGCTCGAGCGGGCTCACCCCCTCGCCCACGACGCTGCGGACCAGCAGTACCGTCGCCGAACAGGCGGTGTACGTGGCGGTCAGCACGTCGAGGGGGGCGAACCCCTCCATCCTGATCCCGGCGGCCAGTCCCGGGCGCGAAATCGCGGTCACGACAGCTCCAGACCCGAAGGTGGTCCCACGGCGGGCGACACGATCGCCCGATGTCCGCTGCCGCGCAACGGGTGACGCGGCAGGGGCAGTACGCGAACGGGCGCGGATTCGTTGCACGTTGTAACTCCGGGTGACCCGGTCTCGCCGTCGGGAGGGCATCGAACTTGCCCTCCTGAGCGGCATGGCCGACGCCGCTCGCCTCCAGCCCTGGTCCCGTGCGCCCTACGCGCGGGGGGCCCAGCCCGCCGCCCCGGCGGTGCACGGGCGGCTGGCCCTTGCCCATCCCCAGCCAGAATCGGGCCCATACGCCGGGATCCGGCTCACCAACGTGGTCGGGGCGATGTCGTTCGCCCTCGACCTCGCGGAGGGGCAGCCGCGGGGCCACTCGGTGCGAACCACCATGATCGGGATGCGTCTTGCGGAAGGGCTCGGGCTGCCGGAGGAGTCGCGCAGCGCCCTCTTCTACGCCCTGCTGCTCAAGGACCTGGGGGCCTCCAGCAACTCGGCCCACCTCGCCGACATCTACGGCGCCGACGACCGGGCGCTCAAGCGGGCCCACCGGCTGATCGACTGGACCGACCCGTTCGACCGGGTCGTGTACGACCTGCGCCACGCCCGGACCGGGCGGGTGTTCCGCAACCTCGAGGCGCTGCGGGCCGGGTCGCGGATCCGGAAGGGGCGCCACGAGATGGCGCGGCTCAAGGGCGAGCGCGGGGCGGAGATCGCCGCGATGCTGGCGATGCCCGCCGAGACGTGCGCGGCGATCCGCGCGGTGGACGAGCACTGGGATGGCAATGGCGTGCCGGCGGGGCTCAAGGGCGACGCGATCCCGCTGCTGGCGCGGATCATCTGCCTCGCCCAGACGGTGGAGGTGTTCGAGCACAGCGCCGACGTGCAGGCCGCGTACCGGGTCGCGCACCGCCGCGCCCGACGCTGGTTCGATCCCGAGCTGGTGGCGTGCCTCGATGCCTTCCGCGATGACGCCGCGTTCTGGGGCCGCTTGCAGACCGCCGATGCGCTGCCGGCGCTGGCGGCGTGGGAGCCGGACTCCCGCGTGGTGTACGCCGACGAACTGCGGCTCGACACCGTCGCGGAGGCGTTCGCGAAGGTGATCGACGCGAAGAGCTGCTACACGCTGCGCCACTCGCAGAACGTCGCGTTCCTCGCCGCGCGCACGGCGCAGGAGGTCGGCCTGACGCGTCGCGAGACCCGCGCCCTGCGCCGCGCCGCGCTGCTGCACGACGTCGGCAAGCTCGGCGTCAGCTCGCAGATCGTCGACAAGCCAGGCCCGCTGACCCCCGACGAGATGGCGGAGATGCGCCGCCACACCGTCCACACCTACGAGATCCTCCGCGGCGTGACGCGCTTCGAGCGCTTCGCGATGCTGGCCGCCTCGCACCACGAGCGCCTCGACGGCAGCGGCTACCACCAGGGCCTCACCGCCGACCTCCTCGGCCTCCCGGCCCGGATCCTCGCGGTCGCCGACGTGTGCGACGCACTGTGCACCGATCGGCCCTACCGGAAGGGGATCAGCGTCGCGGCCGCGGTGGTGCAGCTGCAGGAACTCGCCGAAGGCGGCACGCTCTGCCCGGTCGCGGTCGAGGCGCTGACGGGGTGGTTCCGCGGCATCCCGAAGAACACCGATGAGTTCACGGCGCACGGCGACTCGACGTCGCTGGCGATGTAGGCGAGAAGAGAGAAGAGAGAAGAGAGAAGCGAGGGGCCCATGTCACCCCGAGCGTAGCGAGGGGGTGGAGCCATGCGTCTGGTTCCGCCCCCTCGCCTTCGGCTCGGGGTGACACGTGTGTTCCTCGCTTCTCGCTTCTCCCTTCTCGCTTCTCGTTCAGCTCCCCGCGCACTCCACCTGCTGCATGTCCGCGCGTCGATAGAGCAGCGTCAGCGTCACCCGCAACTCCTGCATCGGGGCGTCCCAGGACCACCAGAGCCCCGAGGCGGTCTTGCCCGGCGCCTTCACCGCATCGACGAGGTTGCCGTACGAGGCGCCCTCGCTGTCGCGGCTGCACTTGATCGGCTGCAGCATCAGGCCGTCGTGCCTGAGTGCCTCCTCGATCATCTCGCGGGTGGCGAGGTAGCCGCTGCCGTCGGGGTTGGTCACCTGGAGCGAGGTCGAGCTGACCGCGACCGAGGTGAGGCCGTTGGCGCCGGCGTAGAGGGTGATTGCCATTGGGAGGACGACGCTGTCGCCGGCGGTCACCCGCAGGGTCCCCTCGCGGAGCTGGGTGATCCCCTGCTTCTGGTACCAGTCGCCGGTCGCGGCGACCGGCCGCGGGGTGCTCCAGGTGATCGGCAGCGGGTCGGCGACGGTCCACGGCAGCCCCCGGACGCGGACCCCGGAGTCGACGAGGAAGGTGGTGATCACCTTGCTGAGCGGGATCGGGGCGTCCTTGGCCTGGGCCGCGAGCGGGGCGGCGAGGAGTGCAGTGATGGCGAGGAGTCGGGCAACCGGGCGCATGGGCCCTCCGGCGAGGCGTGGGGAGGCCGATGATGTAGCGCCTCGTCCGGCATTGCGTCAGGGGTCGCCCCCGGCCGTCATCGCCCCCGGTATCATTGGAGGTGCCCGGACTCCGTCTTCTCGTCATCGGTGCGACCGGCCTGGTCGGCCGCGCCATCGTGCGGCGTGCCGCCGAGCGGGGGGCGGTGGACGAGGTGGTGGCGCTGGTGCGGCGCGACCCGGGGGCGAGGCCGTCCACCAGGGTGAGCTACCGGGTGGTGGATTTCGACCGGCTCGACGGGCTCGACGACGCCTTCGCGGTCGATGCGGTGCTCTGCGCCCTGGGGACCACGGCCCGGCAGACCCCGGATCCGGCGGAATACCGGCGGATCGAGGTCGAGATCCCGCTCGAGGTCGCCCGACGGGCGCAGGCCGCGGGGGCGACGCGCTTCGGGCTGGTCTCCTCGGTCGGGGCGGATCCGACCTCCCGGGCGACCTACCTCCGGCAGAAGGGCGAGCTGGAGCAGGCGCTCGAGGCGATGGGGTGGGAGCGGCTCGTGATCGCCCGCCCGTCGGTCATCGCCGGTCGCCGCAGCGAGTTCCGGCTCAGTGAACGGATCGGCCTGGTGCTCGGCCAGGTCGCCCCGCTCCGCTATCGGCCGATCGCGGCGGAGCGGATCGCGACGGAGCTGGTGTCGGCGGTGATCCAGGCCGGGCCGGCGGTGGAAGTCCTCGACAACATCACCTTGCACCGGGGGATCGGATGAGACTCAGGGGATGGTGGCTGGTGCTGCTCGCCGCGTGTGCGGCGCCCGAGGCGGAGCCGGCGTTCACGGCGGCGCACCGCGCGGCGATCGTCGATTCGGTGTCGCAGCGCCTCGACGCGTTTCGCGCGGCGGTGGCGACGATGACCCCCGACAGCATCGCCCCCTACTACGTGGCCGACTCGACGCTGCGCTGGATCGAGGACGGCGTGGTGCGCTACACCAGTCGCGCGGAGATCGCCGCGGCGCTGCAGGAGGCGGCGCCGTTCATGCGCGACGCGCAGCTCCTCTACGACGGCACCACGATCACCCCGCTCGCCCCGGGGGTCGCCAGCATCGTCACCGGCTTCGCGCAGAAGTTCACCCTCCCCGATGGCACCCGTGGCGGCTTCGCGGGCGCGATCACGGCGGTGATGGTGCACACGGCGGAGGGGTGGCAGTTCCAGACCGGGCACACGTCGAGTGCCGGGCGGCCGCGCGAGGGTGGCGACAGCACGGCGGTGTCGTGAGCAAGCTGATCTGGCTGGTCCTCGCCACGGTCGGCGGCGCGATCGGCTGGACGCTGGGCGCGTTCCTCGGCCCGTTCGGCGCGGTGGTGGGTGGCGCGGCCGGGACCGCGTTCGCCATCTGGTATGGCCGCGCGCTGGTCGCGCGGCACCTGTAGCCGAGGCGGTCGCGCCGTTTCGCGATCTGCGTCGGCACAGTAGTCTTGGTGGTGCCGTCGACGGCTCGCCGTCCGTCGGCCCTGCCTGCTTCGAGGTCTCGTGACCCATCTCCGCGTCTCACCCACGCCCGGCGCCGATGCGCCGCCGTCCGACCGCGCCACCCTCTCGATCCGCAATCCGTGGACCGGGGCGGTGGTGGGGGAGGTGCCGTGCGCCACCCGGTCCGAGGTGGTGGCGGCGATCGATGCCGCGACCGCGGCGGCCCCGGCGGCGGCGGCGTTGCCGAGTCACGCGCGCGCGGCGCTGCTCGGGCGGATCGCGGACGGCGTGGAGCGGGACCGGGAGGCGCTGGTGGAGCTGCTGGTCGCGGAGTCGGGCAAGCCGCGACGGATCGCGGCGAGCGAGGTCGATCGCACGGTGTTCGTCTTCCGCCAGGCGAGCGAGGAGGCGACCCGGATCGGCGGCGAGGTGCTCCCGATGGACCTCGCGCCGCATGGCGAGGGCCGGCTGGCCCTCACGCGACGCTTCCCGATGGCGCCGATCGCGGCGATCACGCCGTTCAACTTCCCGCTGCTGCTCGCGGCCCACAAGCTGGCGCCGGCGATCGCCTGCGGCGCGACCGTGGTGCTGAAGCCGCCGCCGCAGGACCCGCTCTCGACGCTGAAGCTGGCGGAGATCCTCGCCGAGGCCGGGGTCCCGGACGGGATGGTCGCGGTGGTGCCATGCACCACCGAGGACGCCGCGCCGCTGCTCGATGATCCGCGGATCCGGATGATCTCCTTCACCGGCTCCGCCCAGGTGGGGTGGATGATCCGGAGCCGCGCGCGGCACGCGCGGGTCGCCCTCGAGCTCGGCGGCAACGCCGCGGTCATCATCGGCCCGGACGCCGACCTCGAGCACGCCGTCGCCCGGTGCGTCCAGGGCGGCTACGCCTACGCGGGGCAGAGCTGCATCTCCACCCAGCGGATCCTGGTCCACGCCGCGCGGCACGCCGAGTTCGTCGAACGGTTCACGGAAGGCGTCGCGGGGCTCCGCTGTGGCGATCCGGCCGATCCGGCGACCGACGTCGGCCCGCTGATCGACGAGGCGAGTGCGGTGCGGGCGATCGGCCGGATCGAGGAGGCGGTGGCGGCGGGGGCGCGCGTCGCGACCGGCGGGCGTCGCGAGGGGGCGATGGTGCTGCCGACCGTGCTGCTCGACACCACGAGCGCGATGCGGGTGAACTGCGAGGAGGTGTTCGCCCCGGTCACGACCGTGCGGGCGTTCGGGACCCTCGAGGAGGCGCTCGGCATCGTGAACGACTCCGCCTTCGGGCTGCAGATGGGACTGTTCACCAACGACCTGCGCTGGGTCATGACGGCCTTCGAGCGCGCCGACGTCGGGGCGGTGGTGGTGAACGACGTCGCGGGGTTCCGGGTCGATCACCTGCCGTACGGCGGGGTGAAGCAGTCCGGGCTCGGCCGCGAGGGGGTCCGCTCGGCGATCGAGGGGATGACCGAGTTGCGGATGTTGATGCTGGGGTAGTGGTGAATCGTGAGTCCTGAGTCGTGAGGTGGTCGTCAGTGGTCGATGGTGCTCCTTGTCATCCCGAGCGGCTTGGAACAGCAGGTCCCTCGACTCCGGCCGCTGCGCGGCCTCCGCTCGGGATGAGGGGCCCCCGCTTCTCGCTTCTCGCTTCCCGCTTCTCTCTTCTCTCTTCTCTCTTCTCTCTCTTCGTTTCGAGGCCGACATGACGCGATCGTTCCGATGGGCCTGGCTCCTCCTCGTGCTGGTTGGCGTCGTTGCGGTGCTGCCGGCGCAGCAGTCCGACGCCCAGCGGGCGCGGACGGCGGCGTTCCGCGCGAAGGCGGTGCCGTTCGAGCCCGGGTTCCGGGTCTTCCTGGTCCCCGACATGGAGGGGATGGGGAGCACGGTCGACAGTCGCGAGGTGCTCGCCGGCAACGAGGGGGCCGCGTACCGGGATCGCTCGAGCCCGGACTACTGGGAGCGCTATCGGGGGCTGCTCACCGAGGAGGTGAACGCGACGATCGCCGGTGCCCGGTCGGCGGGCGCGGCGAGCTTCGTGGTGAACGAGGGCCACGGCGGCAACCTGTTCGCCAACGTGCTGCCATGGGACCTCGACACCGCGGCGATCCTGGTCCGCGGCTTCCCCAAGCCGCTGGTGATGACGACCGGGATCGACAGCACCTTCGGGACGCTGATGTTCACCGGCGCGCACGCCAACGCCGGCAGCGCGGGGGTGATGGCACACACCTACGCCTTCGACCGGTTCACGGTGAACGGCATGGTGCTCAACGAGGTGGGGATCAACGCGCTGATCGCCGGCGAGATGGGCGTGTCGGTGTCGCTGGTGAGCGGCGATGACGTGCTGATCGCCGAGACCCGCGAGATGCTCGGTGACGGGTTCGTCGGGATCGTCACCAAGCGGGCGGTCGGTCGCGCGGCGGCGATCACCTACAGCCCCGCGAAGGTGCGCGCGATGCTGCGCGAGGGCGCCGCGGAGGCGGTGCGTCGCGAGCGCGCGGGACAGATCCCGCCGTTCACGCTCCAGAAGCCGTACCGGGTGGAGCTCACGATGCGGCGCAGCTACCCGCAGGAGATGATCGACGGCGTGGCCGCACTGAGCGAGTTCTCCCTCGAGCGCACCGGCGACCGGACCTTCGTGCTGGTGACCGACAGTGCGCGGGAGATGGGCTACCTGCTCGACGCCATCGAGAGCGTGGTGATCCGATGAGGGGCCTCCTGTCCGCGGCCTTGCTGCTGCCCGTCGTGCTCCCGGGCCAGGTCGCCCGCGACACCACGCCGCCCGACCGGGTCTTCGGGGTGACCGAGTGGCAGCTCGCCCGCCAGAAGCTCGAGGCGGAGATGACGCCCGACGGGTTCACGGTGTACATCATCGCCGACATGGAGGGGCTGGCCGGCGCGGTGCGCAACGCCACCGAGATGCGCCCCGAGTATCGCGGCGGGGAGCCGGCCCACGAGCGCTTCCGCGAGGAGCTGACCGACGAGGTGAACGCGGTGATCGCCGGCGCCCGCGCCGGCGGGGCGACCCAGTTCGTGGTCAACGACGGCCACGGCGGGACGCTGTTCCGCAACGTGCTCCCCGATCGGCTCGACCCCGAGGCGCTGCTGATCCGCGGCTACCCCAAGCCGATCGTGATGTCGACCGGGCTCAACCCGATGGTCGATGGGCTGATGATCGTCGGGGCGCACGCCAATGCCGGCAGTCCGGGGATCATCGCCCACAACTTCGCGTTCGACTCGTTCACGGTGAACGGCGTGGCGCTGAACGAGGCGGGGATCGCGGCGTTCATCGGCGGCGAGATGGGGGTGCCGTTCCTGCTCGCCTCCGGCGACGACGTGCTGACCGCGGAGACGGCCGCGATGCTCGGCCCGATCGAGACGGTGACGGTGAAGACCGCCTTCTCGGGGTCGGCCGCCGCGGTGCTGCCACCGGCGCGGGTTCACCGGATGCTGCACGACGCGGCGGAGCGGGCGGTGCGTCGGGCGCGCGCCGGTGAGCTGAAGCCGCTCACCTTCGCAGCGCCGTACCGGGTCCGCCTCTGCCTGCGCCGCGGCTACGCCCGTGATGAATGGGTGCGGACCACGGTGGGGACGTTCGGGGGGATGACGCCCGACGGCGCCGAGGGGTGCTTCGCGATGACGACGTCGAGCGCGGAGGCGGTGGGGAACGTGCTCAACGAGATCGAGTGGACGGTGCTCAAGCCATGAGTGATGCGCGCTGGGCCACCGCCGATCTCTGCGATGCGCACCCGAACGTCGTGCACCCGGTCCTGGCGGTGTTCCACGACTTCGGCGGGGTGCGCAAGTTCCACGGCCCGATCGCGACGCTGCGGGTCGATGAGGACTATCGCCCGGTGCTGCGCGAGCTCGAGCGGGAGGGACGGGGTCGCGTGCTGGTGGTCGATGGCGGGGGCTCGCTCCACCGCGCGATCCTCGGCGAGCGGTTGCTGCACACCGCCGCGCGGAACGGCTGGGCCGGCGTGATCGTCAACGGGGCGGTGCGCGACACCGCCCAGACCCGCGAGGTGCCGATTGGCCTGCGGGCGCTGGGCGTGGTGCCCCAGCGCGGCGAGTCGGGCGAACCCGATCATGTGGACCAGCCGCTCACTTTCGCCGGCGCGACCTTCGCCCCGGGCGAGTGGCTCTGGGCCGACGCCGACGGGATCGTGGTGGGGCCGGCGGTGGACGGTGCGTAGGGGGACAGGGACGAGCGGGTGATGCGGACACTCCTCCTCGGCGTCCTCGGTCTCTCGGGATTCCTCCTCGCCGTCGTGCTCCTGGGGCGACGGCGCTGGGCGGCGCGGACGCGAGTCCTTCACACCCGACTCGACCAGCTCCGCAGCGGGGAGCCTCAGGTGGTCACCAGCGCCGACGACCTGCCCGCGCCGGTCGCGCGCTACCTGAGGTCGGCGCTGGCAGGCCTCGACTCACCGATCGATTTGATCCATCTCGGGCACGAGGGCACGTTCAACATCGATTCGGTGGCCGAGCGGTGGCGTCCCTTCACCTCTGATCAGGTCATCACGACGCGACCCCCCGGGTTCGTCTGGGATGGCCGGGTCCGCGTCCTTCCCGGTCTCGCCATCCATGTGCACGATGCGTACGTCGGAGGCGAGGGACACCTGCACGCGTCGGTCCTCGGTTGGCTCACGGTCGCTCGTCCTCCCGCATCGTCCGGGCTCGCAGAGGGGGAGTTGATGCGGTTCCTCGCGGAGGCCGTCTGGTACCCCTCGCTGCTTCTTCCTGGTGGTCCGGTGCGTTGGGAGGCGATCGACGACGCATCGGCACGGGCGACGCTCCACGATGGGGATGTCTCCGCCTCGCTCGTCTTCCGGTTCGGCCCCGACGGACTGGTGGCAGGGGTCGAGGCGGCCGCACGCGACCGCACCGTCGGCACTGAGCAGGTGCCGACGCCGTGGCAGGGGCGATTCTGGGACTACCGGCGCCTGGAGCGGATCCTGATTCCCCTGGAGGGCGAGGTTTCCTGGTTGCTCCCCACGGGGCCGCTGCCGTACTGGCGCGGCCGGATCTGCGGGTACACGGTGTCGACCGACGTCCCTTCCGTCTCGCCGACAACGTGAGCGTGGCAGGGCCCGCGCGGGGGTAGGGGGCTTTCGCCGTCGCCATCGGACGGGGATCTTTGGCTCCTCCCCGCCTCCCGGAGCATGGATGTTTTCCGCCGCCACCCGATTCACTGCCGCCGCCGCGGCCCTGTTGTGTCTCGCGGGGTGCGGCACCGATCCGACCCTCTCGCCAGTCCCGACGATCGGTGAGTGGCAGTTGCTCGACGTGGCCGGTGCCCCACTGCCCGCCACCATCCTCGACCGAGTCGTGCCCACCGAACAGGGGCCGTTCGAGCTCAAGATCATCGTGGTCGGCGGGACGCTCACGCTGGCCGAGGATCGTGGCTATGAGCAGCGGATGATCCTGCAGGTCCTGGTCAATGGCCAGCCGCAGCCCGAGGTGCGGTACTTCGATCGGGGCACCTGGAGCGATGGGGGCGGGACGCTGGCGCTCGCGTCGACGTTCATCAACGGCAGGGTCACCTCCGGCAGCCGCACCGCCACTCGGGTCACGCTGCAGCAGGAATTGACGGGCGAGGACGATACCGAGCCGCTCGGCTATCGGTTCGGGCAATGAGGGTGTCCCCCGGAGTCCTCATCGCGCTCGCAACGGTTGCTGCCGGCTGCGCCGTCGCGAACTCCGCCGCCGAGTCGTACACCGCGCAGACGGTCGGTGCGGCGTGGGGCCCGTGCGGTCGGCTGCGCGACTCGGTGCTCGTCGTCCACGGCGAGCCCGCCAAGCGGATGTACGGTGACGAGGAGGATGTCAGCGACAAGACCCGGGTCTATACCCAGGAGCTGGCCTGGCGGCTGCCGGTCGACTCCGCGCGGGTGGTCGCCTTCACCTGGGGCGACGGCGTGCGTCGCTGTCAGGTGCGCGAGCGACGGCTGAAGTGGGCGGACTGGGAGCGGGAGATCTGACCGGGAGGAATTGATGCTCAAGCTGCCCCGGAGCCGGGTTCGTTCCGTCGGCCTGCTCCTCCTCGCGCTGTTCTGGATCGTTGCCGGGCTCAATCACTTCCGCGACCCGGCGTTCTACCTCCGCATCATGCCGCCGTGGCTGCCGGCGCATGAGGCGCTGGTGGCCTGGAGCGGGGTGGCCGAAGTGGCGGGCGGGATCGCGGTGCTGATCCCGCGGCTGCGCGTGCTGGCGGGCTGGGGACTGATCGTCCTCCTCGTGGCGATCTACCCCGCCAACGTCGAGATGGCGCTCCACCCCGAGCGCTTCCCCGACATCCCGACGTGGGCCCTCTACGCGCGCCTGCCGTTCCAGTTCGTGTTCGCGATCTGGGCCTGGTGGGCCACCCGACCGGACGAGGCCACGCGATGACCCCGCGACGATTCCCCCTCCTGCTCTTCGCCGCCGCCCTTGCGGGATGTGTCTCACCTTCCGGTGGTGGTCCGATCTGCACCACCAGCATCGAGCCGGCAGTGATCGTGAAGGCGCACGACGCCGTGACCGGCGAGAACCTGATCCCCGGGATTCGCGGCGCCCTCCACGACGGCACCTACGTCGATTCGCTGCGGCCGACCGTCTTCAGCGACGGCCTCGTGCCGGTGGCACTCTCCGGCGCGCCCGAGCGTCCGGGACGGTACCGGGTGGAACTGGTGCATCCGGGGTATCGGAACGTGACGCTGGTCGGGATCGAGGTGCGCGAGGGCATCTGCCACGTCGAGACGCAGACCGTCGACGCCGCGATGGAGGCTGAGTCCGCCCTGCGCTAGACGCCAGGCGGCGCGGGTGCGGCGCGGGTCACTCCACGGCTGACCGCACGAGGTTCGCCTCGACATAGCCCGCCGTGCCGTCGTCGAGCTGCACTCGGTACCAGCTGCTCGTCGCGGCCATCACCACCACCGACGTCCCGGCCGGCACCTCGCGCAGCGTGGTGTCGCGCCGACTCGGCCCGGCCCGCAGCGCGGCGAGGCGCGGGGCAGTGCGTGCGGGTACGCCGAGGCGAGTGGTGTCGGCGCGGAGCGGTCCGGGCGTGGCGGTGGCGAGCCGCACCCAGGGGAGCGGATCGATGGCGCCCTCGCCGCGCCGGTAGATCCCGAAGTGGAGGTGCGGCGGGGTGGTCCGCGCGTTGCCGGAGTTGCCGACGAAGCCGAGCGTGTCGCCGATCTCGACGCGCTGTCCCTGCACCACGGCGTGGGCGTCGAGGTGGGCATAGTAGAGCGAGGTGCCGCGCTGCTCGTCGCGCAGCCAGACCACGTTGCCGCCGAGCGAGTTGGGGCGGGTGCTCCGGACCACGCCGGCGGTGGCGGCGAGGACGGGGGTGCCGCGTGGGGCGAAGATGTCGATCCCCTGGTGGCTGCGGCGGCCCGCCTCGCGGTCGGCGCCGAAGAAGCTCTGGATCGCCCCGTTGCCGGCGCCCTCCACCGGGAACGCGAGCGAGGGGCCGGCCTGCACGCGCAACTCGTAGCGACCGCTCCGCAGCAGTTCCGGCTGCAGGCGGATGAGCAGGGTGGCGTCGCGATCGACCTCGTGCCGGAGGGCGAGGTTGGCGGCGGCCGAGTCGGTCAGCGGACCGTCCACGGCAGTGGCGAGATGACGGAACGGCGCGGCGGTGTCGCCGGTCGCCTCGAACAGCTCGAGGTAGAGCCGGGTGGGTTGTCCGGTGGCGTCGAGGAGCACCTCGAGACGCTCGCCACCGCGCAGGCGGACCCGATACGCCACGGCGCGCGCCTCCGCGCGCGAGTAGCTCCCCAGTTCGCGCAGCGGGAGGGTCGCCTCGAGCGGCGCGGCGAGGGCGCTGTCGCCCGCCGCGAGCCACTCGGCGCCGAGGGCGGTCGAATCGAGGCCGGCCGCGCGGAGCGAGGCGGCGTAGCGGGCGTGGGGTGTCGGCGGCGGGTCGGGGCGAAGCTCGTCGAGGACCGAGCCGCTGCAGCCGGCGAGGAGGAGTGTCGCGAGGAGGTACCTTGGTCGCATGACTCTACGTACGTCCCCGGCCCCTGACGGGTTCACCCGGTGACGACGCCCCGCATCGGCGTCGGGGTGCTGGTGGTGCGCGAGGGTCGCGTGCTCCTGGGGTGGCGTCACAGCGCCAGCCATGGCGACGGGAGCTGGCAGTGCCCGGGTGGGCACCTCGAGTGGATGGAGTCGCCGGAGGCGTGCGCGGTGCGCGAGGTCGCGGAGGAGACCGGGCTCGCGGTGACCGCGGTCGCGCGCGCACCGTGGACCGATGACCGCTTCGTCGCCGAGGATCGCCACTACGTCACCGTGTTCGTCGTCGCGGCGTCGCCCGAGGGGACGCCGGTGGTGCGTGAACCGGACAAGTGTGCGACGTGGCAGTGGTTCGCGTGGGACGACCTTCCGGCACCACGCTTCCTGCCGTTGGCGCGGCTGCACGCGAGCGGATATCGTCCGCCGGGCTGCTGAGCGGCATCGGCCGCGATCCCGCGCGGCGCGGGCATTTCCGAGTGATCTGGTCGTGATGAATTTCCGAGTCCGATGCTCGTTTTTCGGGCACTGGCGCAACCTGCCGGCGGTGCGTACCGTTGGTCAGGAGGTGTCACGTGATCATGACAACAGGCAGTGTTCCGGGATCGGTACACAAGGCGGGTGGGCGACGCGACCTGCGCATCCTGCTCATCCATCCCAACTACCACTCGGGCGGCGCGGAGATCGCCGGCAACTGGCCGCCGGCCTGGGTGGCCTACCTGAGCGGGGCGCTGAAGGCGGCCGGGTTCGGGAACATCCGCTTCATCGATGCGATGACCGACCACATCGACGATGCGGCCCTCGAGGTGCTGCTCCGGGAGGAGCGTCCCGACGCGGTCCTCTGCACGGCGATCACGCCGGCGATCTACCAGGCGCAGGCGACGCTGGAGATGGTCCGTCGGCTCCATCCGGAGGCTGTCACGGTCCTGGGCGGGATCCACGGCACCTTCATGTATGGTCAGGTCCTCGGCGAGGCGCCCTGGATCGACTACATCATCCGGGGCGAGGGCGAGGAGATCGTCGTCAACCTGATGACGGCGCTCGCCGAGGGGCGGCTGCCGGCCGACCGGGGGTCGATCCGCGGGCTGGCGTACCGCGACGAGGACGGGGTGCCGTTCGCGACGGTGCCGCACCCGCCGATCCAGGACCTCGACGCGCTGACGCCCGACTGGGGCATCCTCGACTGGGACAAGTACATCTACATCCCGCTCAACTGCCGGGTGGCGATCCCCAACTTCGCGCGCGGCTGCCCGTTCACCTGCAGCTTCTGCTCGCAGTGGAAGTTCTGGCGGCAGTACCGGACCCGGGACCCGAAGCAGTTCGTCGACGAGATCGAGCTGCTGGTGCGCGAGCACGGGGTCGGCTTCTTCATCCTCGCCGATGAGGAACCGACGATCAACCGGAAGAAGTTCGTCGCCCTCTGCGAGGAGCTGATCGCGCGCGACCTCGGCATCACGTGGGGGATCAACACCCGGGTCACCGACATCCTGCGCGACGAGGAGCTGCTGCCGCTCTACCGGAAGGCGGGGCTGGTGCACGTCTCGCTCGGCACCGAGGCGGCGGCGCAGCTCAAGCTCGACCGCTTCAACAAGGAGATCAAGGTCGAGCAGAGCAAGAAGGCGATCGCGCTGCTGCGGGCCAACGGGATCATCGCGGAGGCGCAGTTCATCGTCGGCCTCGAGAACGAGACGCCCGAGACGCTCGAGGAGACCTACCGGATGGCGCAGGACTGGAAGCCGGACCTGGTCAACTGGAACTGCTACACGCCGTGGCCGTTCTCGGACCTCTTCCAGGAGCTGGGGGACAAGGTCGAGGTGCGCGACTACGCCAAGTACAACTTCGTGACGCCGATCATCCAGCCCGACGTGATGACCCGCGACGAGGTGCTGAAGGGCGTGCTCAACAACTACCGCCGGTTCTACTTCCGGAAGGCGACCGGCGGCTACCTGTGGGATGCGGACCCGTACCGGCGGAAGTACCTGCGCGGCTGCCTCAAGGCCTACCTCAAGTCGGCGATGGAGCGGCGGTTCTACGACCTCGGCCGGATCAACTACTGGGGCCAGTCGACGGTCGACTGGAAGTTCGACGAGAGCAAGACGACGTCGAAGGAGGAGCTGGTCCGGATGGCGCAGAAGCCGGAGATCCAGCACGTGCACGGGCGCTCGTCCCGGGCGCTGCCGCTGGTGAACGTCGCCGGGCACCAGCTGCCCGGGGACGAGTTCATCGCGCCGCGCCGCTCGACGATGCGGCCCGCGGCGGCGCGGGTCTCCGCGCGCGAGGCGGCCCCGGTGGAGGAGCCGCCGGAGGGCATCCGGGCATGCTGAGCGGCGAGGCGATTCCGGTGGTCCCGCCGGGACTGCTGGCGAAGTACGACCAGCCGGTGCCGCGCTACACGTCGTACCCCGCGGTCCCCGACTGGTCGGGGGACGTGACCGGCCCGGACTGGCTCGACCACCTGGGGCGGCTGAAGGGGCGGCCGGGCCCGATGGCGCTCTACGTCCACCTTCCGTTTTGTGCCCATCGCTGCTTCTACTGCGGCTGCAATGCCACGGTGACGCCGCACTCGGAGGTGGTCGACCGCTACCTCGACCGGCTCGAGCGCGAGATCGACCGGCTGGCCGACGCGATGGACGGCGGTCCGCGGATCGCCGAGATGCACTGGGGTGGCGGGACGCCGAACTTCCTCGACCTCGACCAGCTCGAGCGGCTGGTGCGGATGCTGCGCGCCGCGTTCATGCTCGATGCCCGCACCGAGTGCTCGATCGAGGCCGATCCGCGGCTGGTCACCCCGGAGCAGCTCGAGACGCTGCGTCGCCTCGGGTTCAGCCGGATCTCGTTCGGGGTGCAGGACCTGACGCCCGAGGTGCAGCAGGCGATCGGCCGGGTGCAGCCCGCGGCGATGGTGCGTGACGTGGTGCGCGAGGCGCGCCGGGTCGGCTTTGGCGGGATCAACCTCGACCTGATCTACGGCCTGCCGCGGCAGACCGAGGCCACCTTCGCCGAGACGCTGGAGGGGGCGCTGGCGCTGGAGCCGGACCGGGTGGCGTGCTTCGGGTACGCCCACCTGCCGTGGCTGCGCGCCAACCAGCGGCGGATCGACGCGGCCACGCTGCCGACCGGCGAGGAGCGCTCGGCGCTGTTCCACCAGGCGGTGCGCCGGTTCGTCGATGCCGGGTACGAGTGGCTGGGGCTCGACCACTTCGCCCTGCCCACCGACCCGCTGGCCCTCGCGGCCGCGGCCGGCCGGCTGCACCGCAACTTCATGGGCTACACGATCCGCGGGGGGGAAGAGCTCCTGGGCATCGGGACCAGCGCGATCTCCGAGATCGACGGCTGGTTCGTCCAGCACGACGCCTCGCTCGGGGCGTGGCAGCGGGCGGTGGACCAGGGGACCCTCGCGATCGAGCGGAGCCACCGGATGAGCGCGGACGATCAGGCGCGCGGGCGCGCGGTTGCGGAGCTGATGTGCAACGGGGGGCTGCCGTTCGACCTCTTCGTGGGCGATCCCGACGCGCTCACCGACCGGTTCGAGCAGTTCGCCGAGGAGGGGTTGCTGACGTTCGAGCTCGACCGGGTGCGGGTGACCCCACTCGGGCGGTTCTTCCTGCGAAACATCTGCGCGGCGGTCGACGGGTATCGCACGGCGGACGACGGCGTCCGGCGCTTCTCGCGCGCGGTCTGATCCGGCATGGGAGCGACCCTCGCCCCCCCGCGCACCGAGCCCGCGGCCCGGATCGGTCCGAATGCGGTGATCCAGCTGGTCGCTGCGATGCAGGCGCGCTGGGGTGAACGCTTTGCCGAATCGCTGCTCGCCGAGGCGACCGAGTACACCCCGGACACGCTGCCCGAGGCGATGATCGACGAGGGCGAGGCCCGCGCGCTGGCGCACCTCCTCCTCGACCGGGTCGGTGCGGCCGCCGCCCTGCCGGTGCTCCGCGACGCGGGGCACCGTACCGCAGACTACCTCCTCGCGAACCGGATCCCCCCGCCGGCCCAGTGGGTGATCCGCCTCCTGCCGCGGCGCCTCGGGTTGCGGCTGCTCCTCGCTGCGATCACTCGGCATGCCTGGACTTTCGCCGGGAGCGGTCGCTTCGTGGTGCGCTGGGTCGGGACATGGCCCGCGCTGGTGTTCGAGGGGTGCACGATGTGCCGCGGCCTCCATGGCGACCGCCCGATGTGCGACTACTACGCGGGGACGTTCGAGCGGCTCCTCGCGGTGCTCATCTCGCCCGCGGCGTCGGTGGTCGAGGTGGAGTGCCAGGCGCTCGGCGCCGCGACCTGCCGGTTCCGCCTCGACGGCATGTCGTGAACGGCGTCAACTACCTCTGGCTGAAGGCGGGCCACGTGATCGCGGTGATCGCGTGGTACGCGGGGCTGTTCTACATCTTCCGCCTGTTCGTGTATCACGTGCAGCAGCGCGACCAGCCGGAGGTCGCGGCGACGCTCGCGATCATGGAACGGCGCCTGCTCCGGGCCATCATGCTCCCCGCGGCGGTGCTGTCGATCCTCCTCGGCGTCGCGATGCTCGTGAAGATGCCCTACCTGCTGGGGCAACCGTGGATGCACGCCAAGCTCGGCGCCATCGCGTTCCTGCTCGGGTACCACGCGCTCGCCGCGTGGGTCCGGGTCCGCTTCGCGGCGGGGGACTACGTCCTGAGCGAGCGCGCCTGCCGGATCCTCAACGAGGTGCCGACGGTGCTGCTGTTCATCATCGTGATCGCGGTGATCGTGCGGCCCTGAGGGGCACGCGTCGCGAGTCGTGGCTCGTGGGGTATCTTTCGGGTTCCCCCGACAAGTTCACCCGATGAGGTCGTGATGCGCGGTCACCCTGGCGGTTGGCGTCCGTGGCGTGGCGTGCTTGCCGGTGCCCTGCTGCTTGCGAGCGGGTGCGTGATCGGTGGCCCGCCGACGCCGGAGCCGCCGCCCAACATCGTGATCTTCCTCGCGGATGACCTCGGCATCGGCGAGGTCGGGGCCTGGGGCCAGCGCGAGATCGCCACCCCCAACATTGACCGGCTGGCGCGCGAGGGGGTGCGGCTCACCGAGTTCCGCAGCGGGGCGGCGGTCTGCGGTCCGGCCCGCTGCACCCTGATGACCGGCTACCACAACGGGCATTGCCGGCTCGACGACAACGACAACGACTTCCTCCGCACGGCCGACGTGACACTCGCCGAGCGGCTGCGCGAGGCGGGCTACGCGACGGGGCTCTTCGGGAAGTGGGGGTTGAGCTGGGACAGCGAGCCGGAGAGCTGGCCCAACGCGCAGGGGTTCGACACCTTCTTCGGCTTCCGCGACCAGGTCCACGCGCACAACTACTACCCCGAGTGGTTGATGCGGAACGGCGATTCGGTGCGGACGCGCAACGTCGTGCCGGGGGCGAACCGGAAGGGGGCGGGGCGCGCGACGGTGCGGCTCGACTGGGCCCCGGACCTGATGCGCGAGGAGGCGTTCGCCTTCGTGCGCCAGCATGCAGGGCGCCCGTTCCTCCTGTACTGGGCGACCATCCTCCCCCACATCAACAACGAGGGGAGCCGCAACGTCGCCGATGACGGCTACGAGATCCCCGACCTCGGTCCGTACGCCGATCGGCCGTGGCCCGAGGGGAAGCGCAGCTATGCGGCCCAGGTTTCCCGGCTCGACCGCGACCTGGGTGCGCTGCGCGCGCTGCTCGACTCGCTCGGGATCGCCGACAACACGCTGATCGTCTTCGCCTCGGACAACGGGGCGACCTTCCTGCGCCGCAGCAACGACGGCACGACGGATATCGTCGGGCGCTGGTTCAACGGGACCCTCGGCTACCGCGGCTTCAAGGGTGACCTCTACGAGGGCGGACTGCGGGTCCCGGCGATCGCCCACTGGCCGGCGCGGATCCGCGGCGGCGGCACGTCGGCGGTGCGGGTCGACTTCGCCGACCTGCACGCGACCCTGACCCAGGCCGCCGGCCTCCCCGCACCGCCCGAGATCGATGGCCGCTCGTTCCTGCCGGTCCTCACTGGGCAGGGAAGCTTCGCGCTGCGTCCGCACCAGGTGTGGTTCTCGCCGGACCGCAACCAGTCGGCGGTGCTCGAGGGGCGCTGGAAGGGTGTCTGGATGCGCGACACCCTGGCGCTATTCGACCTCTCGGTCGATCCGGGTGAACAGCGCGACCTCGTGACGACCCATCCCGATGTGGCGCGTCGGCTCGATTCGCTGCGTCGCGCCGAGGATGGTCGGGTCCCGCACCCGCGGGAGCCGCGCTAGCCGCGCACCTCGGGCGGGTTCCAGGCGAGCACCGGGCAGGCGGCCGACCGGATCAGCTTGTCGGCAACGCTGCCGAAGACGGCGCGGCCGACGCCGCCCTGGCCCCGGGTCGCGATCGCGATCAGGTCGGGTTCGTGCTCCTCGGCCCAGGCGAGGAGCCCCTGTGCGGCGTGATCGCCCCCGAGCACCACGGATTCGACCTGATGCCCGTCGGCGCGGAGCCGATCGGCGACCTGCGCGAGGTAGCGCCCGGCCGCGTCGACGAGCTGCTGCAGGTCGGGACCGGCGATCGTGTCGTGCCCGGCGAGCACGTGGACGGTCGCCGGCATCGCGACGACCTGCGCGAGGACGAGCGTCGGGTGCTCGGTGCCGAACACCGACAGCACCTCGCCGAGGGTGCGCTCGGCGAGCGGCGAGCCATCGAGGGGCACCAGGATCCGGCGCCCGCGGCCGACGGGCGAGGTTGCCTGGTGCGTGTCCGGGCGCTGCAGCAGGATCGGCTGGTGCACGATTCGCAGCAGTCGGTCGGCCACGCTGCCGAGGAAGAGGCGGCTGAGTCCGCCGCGACCGTGGGTGCTCATCACGATGAGCCGAGCGCGGTGGGTCTCGACGTGCTCGGCGAGGGTCTCGGCGACGTGACCCGTGAGCAGGTGCGGTTCGACGAGCAGGTGCGATTCCGCCGCGATCCGGTGCGCCATGCGCCGCAGGTGGAGGTCGCCGGCCTCCAGCAGGCCGGCGTCGATCTGCGCCTGCAGGTCGGCCGAGCTGTCGGCGGTCATCGGGACGGTCTGCGGCTGGTGCACGAGGACCAGGTGCAGCGGGGCGGCAAGGCGCCGGGCCGCGTGCACGGCACGGGGGATCGCCGCTTCGGCGAACTCCGAGCGATCGAGCGGGACCACGACGGGTCGAGCCATGTGCTCCTCCGGGCAGGGATGTCACGGTCGTTGCCGGACCGCAATTCCGAGCATTTCGACCGCAATTCGCACGCGCCGTTGAGTGTAAATTAAGGGTGCGTCGGCGACCGCACGGACCGGGATGCGCGCCGACGGTGGTGCACCGGATTCCGGTCGCCAGCTGCACGAAGGAGGGCACCATGCGAGTCCGCGACTTGATGGCCACCGATGTCCAGACGGTCCTGCTGGACGACCTCCTCTCGGAGGCGGTGCTGGTGCTGGCCGACCAGCACGTGACGGCGCTCGCGGTCGTCGACAAGGGGGGCAAGCTGGTGGGCGTGCTGTCCACGGCCGACGTCCTCACCGCGCAGGCGGAGTCGGGTGCGGGGGCCGTCGCCTGGGAGGGGATGGCGGTGCGCGACGTGATGGGCAGCCCGGCGCTCACCATCGAGCCGGACGCCCGCCTGCACGACGCCGCGCAGCAGATGCTCTACGGCAACGTGCACCGGTTGTTCGTGGTGGAGGACGGCGACCTCGTCGGCGTCATCTCGCAGACCGATGTCGTCCGCGCGATGGCCACCATGCGGCCGCACCTCTGATCGACGTGTCGTGACAGCGGGGGCACCGGAGCGATCCGGTGCCCCCGCGGTGCGTTCACCCGTCGCGCATCTCGGCGTCGAGGGCCCGGGCGATCGGAAGGATGATCCCCGGCAGCGCCTCGACGTGGGCCGCGGTGGTGTTGAAGTTCACGATGCAGGCCCGCAGCATGTAGCGCCCGGCGACCACCGCATTCGAGACGAAGGCCCGGCCGGATGCCTGGATCCGCTCCACCAGTTCGCGGTTCAGCGCATCGAGGTATTCCGCCGTCGCGGGCTCCGCGACGGTGGCCACGAGGTCCGCGGGGACGTAGCGGAAGGTCGTGATGCTGAGCGAGGTCGTGGCCGCCTCGAACGCGGGGTGCGCCTCGAGCGCGACGTGCAGCTGCCGGGCGAGCCGGATGTCCTCGGCGATCATCGCCGCATAGCCGGCGCGCCCGACCTGCTTGAGTGCCAGCCAGACCTTGAGCGCACGGAACCCGCGCGAGTTCTGCGGCCCGTAGTCGAAGTAGTTGAGCTGCTCGGCGTCGAACTGGTAGTACACCGGGTGGTGGGAGTAGGTGCGCCGCAGCGCGGCCGGATCGCGCACCAGGACGCACCCCGCCTCCAGCGGGGCGTACAGCCACTTGTGCGGATCGATCGCGATCGAGTCCGCCTCACCGATTGCCGCCAGGTCGGGGTCGAGGCCGGGGACCGCGGCAGCGAAGCCGCCGTAGGCGCCGTCGATGTGGAACCAGGCCCCGACGTCGCGACAGATCGCCGCGAGGTCGCGCAGCGGGTCGATCACCCCGGTGCTGACGGTGCCGGCCGTGCCGATCACCATGAGCGGCCGGACCCCGGCGGCACGGTCGCGCGCCAGGTGGGCGCGCAGGTCCTCGAGGTCGAGGCGCCCCGTCTCGTCCACCGCGATCCACCGGATCCGCTCGGTGCCGACGCCACTGAGGGAGGCGGCCTTGTGCAGCCAGGTGTGCGTCTCGCGCGAGGCGTAGATCGCCAGCGGGGCGGCCCCTGGGGCACCGGCGCCCTCGGCATGCACGTCGTGGCCCGCCGCGGCGACCCGGGCCGCGAGGAAGGCGACGATGTTGGCCATGTTCCCGCCGCTCACGAAGAGCCCGCCTGCGTCCCGCGGGTAGCCGATCAGCTCCGCGATCCACTGCACCGCCTGCTTCTCGATCTCAGTCGCGAGCGGTGCGAGCCGCCACGCGCCGACGTTCGGGTTGATCGCGGCGGCGAGCAGGTCGCCGAGCATCCCGATCGGGGCGGGCGAGGAGGTGATGTAGCCGTAGAACTGCGGGTGGCCGTTGAACAGCGAGTGCGCCATCAGGTGGGACGCCGTCTCGCGGAGCAGGACCTCCGGGTCGCTGCCCTGGTCCGGCATCGGGGCCCCGGCGTCGATCACCGCCCGGATCGCGGCCGGGTCGGCGGCCGTCGTCAGCGATTGCTCCCCGAGGGTATCGAGGAAGGTTGCGATCCGGTCGACCAGTTCATGGCCGGCCCGCCGGAAGGCCTCGCCGCCGAGGGCGAGGGTCGTGTCGCGGGGAGTGGGGTGCATCGAGGTGCCTCACGGGAAGGGTCCATGCCTGGCGAGTCGATCGCATCCGGAATGCGCACAAGATGGCCTCTTCGCGACATCAACGCGTGGTGCGACTCTCCAGCCATCGATCGAACGCCGCGTCCGGTGGCGCCAGCCCAAGCGGCTCGACCAGGAACCGGATCCCGTCGATCAGCGCCTCGGGGGGGAGGCGGTGCCCCGAAGCGTACCACCGGACCGTTGCTCCGGACGGTGCGGCGGCATGCAGTCGCTCGGCGCGCCGGGGTGGGACGAGGGGGTCGTCGTGGCCGTTCTGGAAGAGGAGTTGCGCCCGCGAGCGACCCACGAAACGGATCGGTTCGATCGGCCGCATCATCGCCGCCCATGTGTCGCGGTCCGCCGTGGGGAGCATGGCCTCGTCGAGGTCCCACCGCAGGCACCCGTCGATGCTGCGGGTCGCGGTGACGGCCGAGTCACACGGGTCGGTGAAGTGGGCCAGGAATCCGCCATCCCCGACGCGGAGCACCGCGGCGACGATGCGGGGGTCGATCCCGACCAGCAGTGCCCCCTGCGCGCCGCCGTAGCTGTTCCCGATGTAGCCGATCCGTTCGGGGTCGACGTCGGGCCGGGATTGGAGCCAGTCGATCGCCCGCCGCCAGTCCACGGCCAACTGCACCTGCTCGATGCTGTCCTCCACCGTGAACCGGATCGGCGGTCCCTCCCGGCGGGCGTGTGGCGCGTCGAGGGCGAAGGTCACCGCCCCGCTTCGGGCCATCGCCAGGGCGGTCGTCATCGTCGCGAACCCCGCAGCGGACCCCGGTGCCCCGTGGCCCACGAGGACGGCCGGGTGCCGGCCCGGGCCGGTGGGGAGGAACAGCAGCCCGGTGGCACGGCCGCCCGAGGGGGACGCGAAGCCGACGCGGTGCACGGCGATTCGGTCAATGGTCTCCTGGACCGAATCGGAGAGGGCAAGCGGGACGGAGCGGGGCTGGTCAAACGGGGTCTGGGCTCGGAGCACCGGGACAGGCACCACCAGTGCGAGCGCAAGGACGAGTCGGGTCATGCGACTCATGATGCAGGACCCCGCCCAAAGGTTTCAGGGTGCGACACCGGGTCCTCGTCGACCCGCCGCACGCGCGCGCCCTCCCGCACCCTAGGCACCATGCCCCGTTCCGGTTAGGGTTCCCCCGATGCCGAAGGCGATCCGATCCCTGCTGCTCGGGGGCGTGCTGCTGACGGCGGTGGCCCTTGTCGGGATGGCGGCCACCGCCGGGGTCCCGCGTCCGGAGACGGGCTGGCTGTCGTGGATCTTCATCCCGCTGTACGGCGTGGGCGCCGGCATGCTGATCGCCGCCGGCCTCTGGTGGCTGGTACGCTTCACCCGACGGCGCGACGACGCGCGCTGACCTTCCTTTCCCTGTCCGAATCCGAGACCATGGCCGAACGCGACACCACGGGACGACCCCACGACGCCCTCTCCGAGCGGCTCTTCGAGGCGCGGATCATCATCATCTCCGGCGGCATCGACCAGAAGGTCGCCGAGCGGGTGACCGCCCAGCTGCTTGCCCTCTCGGCCGCCGACGCGACGGCGCCGATCACGCTCTACATCAATTCCCAGGGTGGTCACGTCGAGGCGGGCGACACGATCCACGACATGATTCGCTACGTGGCGCCACCGGTGCGCATCGTGGGGACCGGCTGGGTGGCGAGCGCCGGCGCGCTGATCTACGTCGCGGTGCCGCGGGAGCAGCGCTACTGCCTGCCGAACACCCGCTTCCTGCTGCACCAGCCGGCCGGCGGCGCGGGCGGCACGGCGTCGGACATCGCGATCGAGGCGCGCGAGATCGTCAAGATGCGCGAGCGCCTCAACCGGATCTTCGCCCGCGAGACGGGCCAGTCGGTCGAGAAGATCGAGGACGACACCCACCGCAATTTCTGGCTCGGCGCCGAGGAGGCGCGCGAGTACGGCCTCGTCGGCCACATCATCGAGAGCCAGGGCGACCTGCCGTAACCCCCGACCCACCACCGCTCCGGAGCCGTCATGTCCACTCGCCTGTCCCTGCTCGCCGCCGGTCTCTGCCTGCCGATCGCCCTCGCGGCCCAGGAGGCCGAGGCCGTGAAGTCGGTCGTGCTGCCGACGCCCGAGGCGCAAATCGCGGCGGCGGTGCTGCCGCTGCCGGAGGAGTTCCGGGCCTCCGCCACCGTGCTCGGCTACCGGGTCCCCGGCGAGCTGGTCACGCTCCGTCAGGGGACGGGGGCGATGATCTGCCTCGCCGACAACCCGTCGGAGGCGCGCTTCCACGTGGCGTGCTACCAGCGCGACATGGAGCCGTTCATGGCGCGGGGTCGGGCGCTTCGCGCCCAGGGAATCACCAACGTCGACTCGGTGCGCTACGCGGAGGTCGAGTCCGGCGTGCTGCCGATGCCGAACCGCGCGGCGCTCTGGTCGCTGACCGGGGGTCCGACGTCGTTCGACTGGGCGACGAACACGCCCGACGGCACGGTGCGGCCGCTGTATGTCGTGTACCTCCCCGGTGCCACGGCCGAGTCGATCGGGCTACCGGTCACGCCGGGGCAGAACACGCCGTGGCTGATGTTCCCGGGCACGCCGAAGGCGCACATCATGTTCATCCCGAGCATGTGAGCCGACGATGCCCGATGCCCGCCCCTCGATGCCGTCGTTCATCCCCCGGGTCCTCGTCGGGGTGGCGGCGATGCTCTGCCTCGCCGGGACGTACCTGCTGGTGAGCGGTCGGTCGCCGCTGGTGGGGATGGTGCTGCTGGCGGCCGGCGTCGGCGATGCGGTCGTGGCGTTCATCCTGGCCCGCCACGGCTGAGTCGATGCATCCCGACCTCGCCCGGGTGGCCAGCGAGTTTGACGAGGCGCAGGCCCGGATGCACCGGCTCGCCGAGTCGGTGGACGATGCGCAGTGGGTGCGTCGCCCCGCGGCGGGGCGGTGGTCGATCGACGAGTGCGTGGCGCACCTCACGCTGACCAATGAGCGGTACCTGCCGATCTTCGCGGAGGTCCTCGACGCCGCCCCGCAGCTGGACGACGCGTCGCGACCGATGCGCCCCGACATGACCGGCCGCCTGCTCGCCTGGTTGATGGAGCCGCCGGTGCGGTTCCGGCTGCCGACCGCGCCGACGTTCGAACCGCCGTCGAGTGCCGGCCGCGCCACCACGGTCGCGCTCTTCGACGCGATGCAGGCGCGGCTGCAGGACCAGATTCGCGAGATGGACGGCTTCGACATCAGCACGGTCCGGCTCGCCTCGCCGTTCAACGCGAAGGTCCGCTACTCCGCCTTCTCCGCGCTGCGCATCCTCGCGGCGCACGAACGGCGTCACCTGTGGCAGGCCGAGCAGGTCCGGACCCAGCTCCTGCGGGGGGGATCGTGAGCGTGTTCGCCGATGTCCGCAGCACGATGGTGCGCGACCTCGAGGGGTTCGTCGCGGAGCTGCACGCCTACCCGGACGAGGCCTCGGTGTGGGCCCTGCCACCGGGATTCCTCAACTCCGGCGGGACCCTCGCGTTGCACGCGGCGGGAAACATCCGCCACTTCGTCGGCGCGGTGCTGGGGGAGACCGGGTACGTCCGCGACCGCGACCGCGAGTTCGCGGCGCGCGGCGTGCCGCGCGCGGAGCTGGTGGCGGAACTCGAGGCGGCGCGGGCGGATGTCGACGGCATCCTGCGCGTGCTGGATCCCGAACGGGCCTACGAGACCTTCCCCGTGCGGATCGGCGGCGAGCAGCTCGGCACCTCCCGGGTGCTGGTGCACCTCGCGACCCACCTCGCGTGGCATCTCGGGCAGGTCGACTACCACCGTCGCGCGGTGTGCGCGGTGGCGACCTCGGTCGGCGCGGTCGGCCTCAAGGCGCTTCAGGGCGACTGATGCGGCAGCGGATCTCCTCCGGCAGCCCATGGGAGCCGATCGTGGGCTATTCGCGCGCGATGCGCTCGGGCAGCTTCCTGGCGATCTCGGGAAGCACGGCGGCCCAGCCCGACGGCTCGGTGGCGCATGTCGGCGACATGCATGGCCAGGCGCGCGCGACGCTCGAGGTGATCGGGCGCGCCCTCGCCGAGGCGGGGGCGGGGTTCGAGCACGTGATCCGGACCCGGATGTACGTGACCGACATCTCGCGCTGGGAGGAGGCGGGGCGGGCGCACGCGGAGGTGTTCGCGGAGATCCGTCCGGCGACGAGCATGGTCGAGGTCTCGCGCCTGATCCACCCGGACATGCTGATCGAGATCGAGGCCGACGCGATCGTGCCGGAGCGTCGCTGACCCGATCCTGACACGGCCCGCGCGCGGGGCGCGTACGATGGAGGATCCCTCGTGCCGTGGAGCCGCCGATGCGTGTCGCCCTCCTGCTGGTTGCCCTCCCCGTCGTCCTGTCCGCCCAACAGCCCGCCCCGCCACCCGCCTGCACGGCGGACGCCCACCGCGCGCTCGACTACTGGATCGGCGAGTGGACCGTGGCCGATTCGACCGGCCGACCAATCGCCGAGAGCTCGATCACCCGGGTGAGCGAGGGGTGCGCGATCGCGGAGCACTGGCGGCCGCTCCGCGGGAAGCCGGGCCGGTCGCTCTCGTGGTACGAGCCGCGCGACCAGCAGTGGCACCAGCAGTGGATCGACGGCAGCGGCTGGATGGCGCGCTTCGACGGCAATCCCGAGGACGGCGAGATGGTCCTCACCGAGGTGGCGCACCCGGCGACGCCGACCCAGCCGATCTCGCGGATGCGCTACGTCAAGCGACCCGGCGGCGTGGTGCGGCAGGTGCTCTGGCAGTCGAAGGATGGAGGTGCGACGTGGGCGCTCGGGTTCGTGGGGGATTATTCCCGGAAACCGTGAGGCGTGAGTCCTGAGTCCTGAGGGGTGAGGGGGCGAGTGCCGCCCCGGGCGCGGTATCTTGTGGCGGTTCGCAATGACCGCAACAGGCAGCCCGGGGAGCGCACCATGGCGAGGGAATCGACGGCGGCGGACGTCATCGCCCACCTGCGGCCGGGGATGCGCTGCTTCGTCCACGGGGCGGCCGCCACGCCGACGCCGTTGCTCGATGCGCTGGCCGCCGACCCCGCGCTGCACGACATCACCCTCTATCACCTGCACCTCGATGGTCCGCTCGCGCCGCTCGATGTCGCGCATGCGGGGCGCATCCGCAGCGTGTCGCTCTTCACCGGGCCGGCGTGCCGCGTCCCGATCGCCGAGGGTCGTGCCGACTACCTGCCGGTCTTCCTGAGCGAGATCCCGGGACTCTTCCGCACGCGGGCACTGCCGCTCGACGCCGCGCTGGTGCAGCTCTCCCCGCCCGATGCGCACGGGATGTGCACCCTGGGTCCTTCGGTCGATGTCGCGCGGGCGGCGGTCGACAGCGCACCGATGCTGCTGGCGGAGATCAATCACCGCTTGCCGCGTTCGCACGGCGACAGCGCCGTGCCGCTGAGTCGGGTCACCGCATGGACCGAGACCGACCGGCCGCTGCCGGAGCACGCGCCGACGCCGGAGTCGCCGGTCGTGGCGCGCATCGGCGAGCTGATCGCCGACCTCGTGGTCGACGGCGCCACGCTGCAGATGGGGATCGGCGCGATTCCCGATGCGGTCTGCGCCCGCCTCGGCAACCGTCTCGAGCTGGGGATCCACACGGAGATGTTCTCCGATGGCGTGGTCGACCTGGTCGAGGCCGGCGTGATCACCAATCGCCGGAAGCCGATCCTGCGCGGCCAGCTCACGACGTCGTTCGTCATCGGCACCCGTCGGGTGCACGACTTCGTCGATGACAACCCGACGGTCTCGTTCCAGCCGTCGGACTGGACCAACGACACGGCGCTGATCCGGAAGATCCCGCGGATGACCGCGATCAACTCCGCGCTGCAGGTCGACCTGACCGGGCAGGTGGTCGCCGACTCGATCGGGCACCGGATCTACTCGGGGATCGGCGGGCAGATGGACTTCATCCGCGGTGCGGCCCGCGCCGAGGGTGGCCGGCCGATCATCGCGCTGCCGAGCACGGCGAAGGGCGGCACGATCTCGCGGATCGTCACCACGCTCGACCCGGGGGCCGGAGTGGTCACCACCCGGGGACACGTGCACTGGGTCGTGACCGAGCACGGCGCGGTCAACCTGCACGGGCTGACGCTGCGCGAGCGGGGCGAGCGCTTGATCGCGCTGGCGCATCCGGACGTGCGCGAGGAGCTGCGGCGCGAGTGGCGGGGGGTGCGGAACTACTGACGGGGGAGTCGTGAGTCGTGAGTCCTGAGACGTGGGGGGGTCGAGGCGCCTCATCCCGAGCGGAGCATCCCGCAGGGATGCGCAGTCGAGGGACCTGCTTTTTCCGGTACCGGCGCACGACGTGAGGCACCACCACGGGACCTCCGCCCGCATATGCTCCGGCATGCTCACCTCCGCCTGGGTCTACATCCTGGCCTCCCGCAGCCGCCGGCTCTACGTCGGCGTCACAAGGGACATGCAGCGGCGGTGGTTGCAGCACGCCGCGGGGACCGCGGATGGATTCACGAAGCGGTACCGGATTCACCGATTGGTCCACGCCGAGATGACCCTTCGCCTTGATGATGCCATTCGTCGTGAGAAGCAGATCAAGGGATGGCGGAGGTCGAAGAAGGTGGCACTGGTCGAGACCGCCAATCCCACGTGGGACGATCTGGCGGAGGTCTGGGGGTGGCGCAAAAGCAGGTCCCTCGACGTCGGCGGCTCCGCCGCCTCCGCTCGGGATGAGGCGTCCACGTGAAGTCGTCCCACCCCTCCTCCGCTTGCCCCGGCCCGGTTCGGCGGGTAATTTCCCGCCCCTGCTGGCCAGGTAGCTCAGTTGGTAGAGCACGTGACTGAAAATCACGGTGTCGGGGGTTCGATTCCCTCCCTGGCCACTCCGGATGCCCCGCGCCCCGGGACCGCTTCGACGGTTCCGGGGCGCGTCGCGTCGTCCGGGCTCAGGTTCGGCGGTCGAGGAGGCGATCGAGGAGGCGACGGATCCAGCCACGCCGCGGTGCAGGACCGATGAACCGGGGCGGCTTGCCGCCACGGCCGTAGGGGCTCAGTCGCCCGGTGGACCCATTCCGGTCCGGTCGCGACTCGAGCGGTTCGCTCGGTGCCCTGTTTCGGTCCTTCGTCCACTTGCCCACGATGCCATCCCTTGCCCTCGTATCGGAACCTACCCCGGCGGGGAGGGGGACGTCGGTCGGGTCATGCGTGGGACAACAGCAGCTCCAGCTTGCGCCGGAGGTCGCCGAGGGCCTTCGACTTGAACGAGCCCTTGGTGGACTCGATCACGTCGACGGTTTCCTTGATCGCCTGCTGCAACTGGGCGCCGCGCGGGCAGTTGATGAGCTGGCAGGCATGGGCGTTGGTCGGCGTGCCGGTCAGGGCGGCCTGGCCGATCTGCTGCAGGTCGGTGAGCGAGCCCATCACGTTGCGGAGCGTCAGGGCCAGGAACGAGTCGACGCCGGCGCTGCCGGGCGGCGCCTCGGCGAGGGCGTGCATCTCCCGCTGCCACTCGGCGGCGCGGGCCTCGTTGCGCCGCATCGCCTGCCACGCGCGGTAGCGGCGCACCGCCTCGACCGCGCGGTCGCGGAGGTCGGCGAACTCGACCGGCTTGGTGAGGTAGCCGGCGACCGGCAGGTCGATGCAGGTCATCGCCGAGCGGACCGAGGGGTAGCCGGTGACGACGATCACCGGCAGCCCGCCGCGGCTCTCGGCGAGGCGGCGCAGGAGGGCGAGGTCGTCGTTCCCCGGCATCTCGAGATCGCTGATCACGAGGTCGTAGTCGGTGGCCTCGACGGCCGCGATCGCGGCCGGCGCATCGCCGACGGTGTCGACCGCGAACCCCTCGCGGCGCAGCAGGTCGGCGGTGGCCTCGGCGAAGACGGCCTCGTCGTCGGCGAGGAGGATGCGTCCCATCGAACTCATGCGTGGTGCTCCCCGGGCTCGGGTTCATCAAAGGGCAGGGTGACGACGAAGCGGGCGCCTCCCTCGAGGGCGTCGTCGACCGTGATCGCGCCACCGGCGGCGGTGACGCTCCGGGCGACCATCGAGAGGCCGAGTCCCATGCCGCTGTTCTCGGCGTTGGTGCCCTTGGTGGTGAAGAACGGCTCGAAGATCCGGTCGCGCAGCGGCGGTGGCACGCCCGGTCCCTGGTCGCGCACCTCGAGGACCAGGCCGTTGCCGTTGGCGTGGGCGGCGAGGCGCACGGTGCCGCCGGCCGGCGAGGCGTCGATCGCGTTCTGCACGAGATTGTAGACGATCTGGCGCAGCAGCGCGCCACGCAGCGGCACGACCGGGGGCACGCCGTCGAGCGCGGTCTCGACCTGCACCTGCGCCTTGCGGTTCATCTCGGCGAGCAGGGCGACGGCATCGTGCACGACCGTGGAGACGGAGGTGTGCTCGCCCTCGCGTTCCGGCCGGTACGTCTCGTAGAGGCCGCGGGTGACGGTGGCGATCCGGTCGACCTCGCGCTCGATGGCCCCGACGTAGCGATGGTGCGGGTGATCGGCCGGCACGGCATCCTTCACCAGCAGGAAGGCGTTGCGGATCCCGGCGAGCGGATTGTTGATCTCGTGCGCCACGCGCGCGGCGATGCGCCCCATCGAGGTGAGGGTCTCGATCTCGCGGAACTCGCGCTCGCTGCGACGGGCCTTGGTGACGTCGGCGGTGATGCCGAGCACGCGCACCGCGCGGTCGGCGTCGTCGCGCTCGACGGCGCGGCCGCGGTCGACCACCGTGTGCCAGGTCCCGTCCGGCGTCGCGACCCGATACTCCGCCTCGAAGGCGTCGCGCTCCCCCGCGACGTGCGCGCGCAGCTCGCCGAGGACCCCCTCCCGATCGTCGGGATGGATCAGCTCGAGCCATTCCTCGAGGGTGTGCTCGCGCCGCGCCGGGTCGAACCCCATGTAGCGCCAGAGGTGCGGGGACCGACTCAGGTCACCGGTGGCGACATCCCACTCCCAGAGGGCGTCGGTGGCACGATCGAGGGCGGCGGCGAGTTGCATCCGTTCCATCGCGCGGGCACTCCGACGGGCGCGGTCACCGAGCCGCACCGTCACCGAGAGCAGCGCACTCAGCACCAGGCCGAGGATGAGGGCGACCTCGGGGAGGGTGGAGCGCAGCGCGCCGACGGTGAGCGCGGTGGGGCGGGCGACGAGCTGCCACTGTGCCTCGCCGAAGTCGAGCGGCACGGTGCGGTCGTAGCGCCCGGTGCTCCCCTCGCGTCCCTTCGGCGCCCCGATCACCAGCGACCACTCGGCCGAGAGCTCGGCCGCGGCGAGCTGGGTCAGCCGCTCGGCGGTCACGATCGCGGCCACCCCGCCGCGACAGGCACCGGCGACGCAGGTCGCGGCGTGGATCACCAGCCGGGCGGTGTCGTTGGGGATCGGGAGCACCACCACCGGGGCGCGTCCCTGGGTGCGGGCGATGGCGCGCACGGGCACGGCACGGGCCATCGGGATCGCCTCCTCCAGCGCGGGAATCGCGACGCGCGGCGTCCCGCTCGAATCGAGGACCGCGAGCACCGTCGCGGCCGGGACGTCGGGTCGGAGCTGGGTGAGGGCGAGTGCCGCCTCCTCGTCGGTCCAGGCGTCCTGGCGGAGGGCGAACTGCCGCAACACCTGGCCGACGTCGGTCACTTCGCTCCGCACCGCCAGTGCGGCGCGGGACGCCGCCGTGGTGCTGCGGCGATCGAGCTCCGATTCCTCCCGGATCACCAGGGCGCGCCAGAGGAAGACGCTGGCCACGACCCCGGCCACCCCGACCGCCGTCGGGGCCCAGGTCGGGTACGCCTCGGCGAGGGTCTCCTCGCCCCAGGAGAGCATGAGGAAGGCGACGCCGAGGAGCCCGGTGGCGGCAATGAGACCGAGCGGGATCGCGCCGAGGGTGCGCGGCCCGAGGAGGTCGAACGACCCGACGAGCCGCACGAAGATCGCCGTCCCCGCCACGGCGGCGAGGGTGAGGCCGCCGACGCCAAGGGCGACCCGCGGGGCGCTCCGGGGGCCGAACGCGGCGACCACGAGGGCGCCGGCCCCGGCGAGGAGGACCGCGATCGTGGTCCAGTCGGCGCGGAGCGGGATCGGGGCGAGCCCGGCCGTTCCCGCGGCCAGCAGCAGGGTGAAGCCGAGCGCCAGCAGGGCCGCGATGCCGTGGCCCACCGGGGAGGGTCGGCAGCCGAGGAGGACCGCGAGGGCGACCAGCCCGAGTCCCGCCACCTCCACCGGGGGGAGGGTGGTGATCGCGGCGACGGCGACCGCCAGCGCAGCCCACGCGGCCCAGCGCGCCCGCTGCTGGGCCTGCTCCCGGCGCGGGAATTCGACGAGGGCGGGCGGTTCGGTCATCCCTCGATGATCATCGTCCGGCCGGGGTTGCGCCACCATGCCCCGGTCAGGTGCCCTGGTTGCTGGCGCGCCTGGCGCGGCGGCGCGAGGGGGCGCTCGTGATCGGGATCGCCCCGTCATCGACCGGGCCGACCTGGACCACCGCGGCGCCTGCGGCGGGGTGAATCTCCGTCCGGGCGATCATCTCGAGCCGCCGCCTCGCGGCGTCCTCCTCGACGAGGGTTCGGGAGAGCAGGTCCACCACCTGATCCAGGCCAAGGGTATCGGCGAGCTCGATCGCCGTGCCGTAGCCGACCAGTTCGTACCCCTCGACCTGCAGGCAGCCGGCGAGGATCGCCGCATCGACCACGGCGGCATGGCCCTTCGCGGAGATGAGGGTGAGGGTCTCCACCAGGAGCCCCTCCATCCCCCGGCTGCGGGGGCCGTCCGGCCCCTCGCCCAGCAGATCGAGGGCCTCGACCAACCGGGCGACCTGAAGGGTGGTCTCCTGGCGGTGGTCGGCGATCGCGAGGCGGAGGGCCGGGGAGGTCGCCTCCTGGGCCAACTGGGGCCAGATGAGGAGCACCTGCCGCTCGGCGGCGTGGAGGTCCCTGAGCTGGGAGACCAGCAGGTCGTGGAGGGTATCGAGCGTCATCGTGGCCTCCCGGGATCGCCGGCAAACAGAAAAGGCGCTGCCCCCCGATGGTGGTCGGGAGGAGCGCCTTCACCAGGCGGGACCGGTGTCCCGCTCGGCAAGGTGGCCGGCAGGGCCGGCCGGAGCTGTGTCTGAGGCTACCGCCGGGCGGGGCTGATGTCTAGGGGGAGACGTGAGAGGTGAGTCCCGAGACGTGGCACGGGAGCCCCCGACCCCTCAGGACTCAGGACTCACTTCTCACGACTGAAAGACAAACCCCGGCTCCAATAAGGAAGGCCGGGGCGAGGGACAGGGTGGGGACTGCTTGGAGTCAGCCCCCTGAGCGCCGCAGCCAATGGCCGTTGCTCCCCCATCCGAGCCTGTTATCGGGGGCTCGGGGGGAAGCTTTAGTCGGCCCCCTGGCCGGCCAGTTCCCGGCCGATCCGGGTCATCGCCTCGAAGACCTCCCGGATGTCGTCCCGGGTGGTCCGGTGATTGGCGATCGAGAACCGCTGGGTCACCCGGCCGCGAATCCGGGTGGTCATCACCAGCGCGACGCGTCGGGCCTTCACCTCGTCGGCGAGCCGGGCGTTCAGGTCGTCGAGGTCGGCCTCGGCGACGCCGGCGGGCCGGAAGCGGAACGAGTAGATGTACAGCGACGGCTCCGGCTGGACGACCTCCCAGTCCGGATGTCCCGCGACCAGTTCGTGCAGGTACCGGGCGTTGTCGATGGTGCGCCGGAAGAAGCGCCGGTAGCCCTCGGCGCCGTAGTAGCGCAGCGACATCCAGACCTTCATCGCCCGCCAGCCGCGCGACATCTGCGGCCCGCGATCGTAGAAGTCGAACGCCTCCAGCGCGTCATCCGGCTGCTCGTGCAGGTAGCTCGCGGTCACGCCGAAGGTGCGCTTGAGGCGCGAGGCGTCGCGGGCGAGGACGCAGCCGCACTCGTACGGGATCCCCATCCACTTGTGGCCGTCGAACGAGACGCTGTCGGCACGCTCGATCCCGGCGTACCGACCGCCGAGCTCGGGGAGGATCGCCCCCAGCGCGCCGCAGGCGCCATCGAGATGGAGCCAGAGCCCGTGCCGCTCGGTGATGTCGGCCAGGGCGGCGAAGTCATCGATGGCGCCGACATTGATCGACCCGGCGTGCCCGACGACGCAGAAGGGGGTCATCCCCGCGGCGCGATCGGCGACCAGCATCGCCTCGAGGGCCGCGGTGTCGATCGTGAAGTCGTCGTGCGAGGGGACCAGGCGCAGCGCATTCCGGCCGAGACCGAGGAGATCGAGCGCCTTCTTGAAGGAGACGTGCGCCTCGTGGTCGGCCATGTAGACCGTGAGCCGACTCGGGCGATCGGACGCCTGCAACCCGTCGGCGACGATGTCCCAGGTCGCGGTGGCGCGGAGCGCCATCTGGAGCGCGGCGGTGTTGGCCATCGTGCCGCCGGAGACGAAGAGCCCGCCCGCGGTCGCGTCGAGTCCCATCAGTTCGGCGAGCCAGCGGATGGTCTGGTTCTCGATCACCGTGGCGGCCTGCGCCGCGCGCCAGCCGCCGGGATTCGGGTTGAGTCCGGTGGCGAGTGCCTCGGCGAGCGTGCCGACCTGGGTCCCGCCGCCGTTCACCCAGCCGAAGAAGCGCGGGCTCCCCTGGATCGAGGAGTTGGGGAGGATCTTCCACTCCCAGTCGGCAAGGATCGCGTCGAGCGGCTCGCCGTGCTCCGGCACCGGGCCGTCGAAGAGCGGGACGAGGTCGATCGGCGAGACCGCCGGGTAGGCGGGCTGGTCGTGCAGCGACGCGTAGTGCGCCACGAGGCGATCGATCACGGCGATCCCATGACGGCGGAACTCCTCCGCCGGCATGTCGACGCCGAGGGTGCTGGCTACGGTTGGTGCCACGGGCATGCGATGTCTCCCACACGGGTCAGGGCCCCGGGACCGGGGCGCGTGCGACTCTATCCTGCTCGCCGGGGGATGCGCAACGCCGCCGTGTCGCCCGACAGGGAACCGGATCGTGCCTCGCGACGTTTCACTCGTGAACCATCGACCATCGACCATCGACCACCGACCATGAAAGGACCCGCCATGGCCACCAAGCCCAACGCCAAGCTCACCGCCCTGATCAAGGGCCTGAACGAGGACCTCGCCGGCGAGTGGCAGGCGATCATCATGTATCGCCTGTACGCCTCGATGGTCCAGGGACCCTACCGGCAGGAGCTGCGGAACTTCTTCGCCAGCGAGATCCCGGAGGAGTTGCTGCACGCCGAGATGCTGGCCGACAAGATCGCGGCGCTCGGGGGGACGCCGGCGTGGCAGCCGGCCCCGGTCAAGGTGGTGAGCGATCCGAAGCAGATGCTGCAGGAGGCGCTGAAGGCGGAGCGCGAGACGCTGCAGCGCTACGTGGTTCGTCGGAAGCAGGCCGAGGAGGCGGAGCAGTACGGGCTGGCGGTCGACTTCGACGAGCTCATCTCGGATGAGTCGAACCATCGTGACGAGCTGGAGCAGATGCTGGCGCGGTGGCCGTAGAACGAGAAGCGTGAAGCGAGAAGCGAGAAGCGAGGGACTGCACGGTCTCGCTTCTCGCTTCTCGCTTCTCGCTTCTGGTCTACACCTCGAGCGTCTCCTGATCGACGATCTCCTCCGCGCTCGCGAGCCGCAGCGGGTCGCCGCCGACGGCGCGCAGCGGGCCGATCTCCCGTCGACCGGCGAGGCCGAGGTCGCGGAACCGGCGCGCGGTGGGGAGGACGCGTCGCTCGAGGGAGCCCATCGCGTCGTTGTAGCTCCGCACCGCGCCCTCGAGGCCGCGGCGGACCTTGACCAGGTGCTCGGCGAGCGTGGCCATCCGGTCGTAGAGCGCGATGCCCAGGTCGCGGATCTCCTCGGCGTTGCGGGCGATGCGCTCCTGCTGCCACCCGAAGTTGACCGCCTTGAGGAGGGTGATCAGCGTGGTGGGTGACGCCGGCACGACGCCCTTGCTCACCGCGTAGTCGAGCAGCGATGGGTCGCGCTGGCAGGCGGCGGCGAAGAACGCCTCGCCGGGGAGGAAGAGCACCACGAAGTCGGGGGTCTCGCTCACGGCATTGGCGTAGTCGCGCCGCGAGAGCTGGGTCACGTGGTGCCGCACCTGCTTGGCGTGCTGGTCGAGGAAGGCGTTGCGGGCCGACTCGTTCTCGGCGTTGGTCGCATCGAGGTACGCCGACAGCGGCGCCTTGGCATCGACGACGACGACCTTCTCGCCGGGGAGCCGCACCACCAGGTCGGGGCGCTGGCTGCCGTCCTCGCCCTCGACGGTGTGCTGGGTCGCGAAATCGCAGTGCTCCAGCATCCCCGCCAGCTCCACCACCCGCCGCAGCTGCAGTTCGCCCCACTGCCCGCGGCCCTGCGGCTGGCGCAGCGCGGCGACGAGGGTGGCGGTCTCGCTGGTGAGTGTCTTCTGCGCCTCCGCCATCGAGCTCAGCATCGCCTGCATCGCGCCCTGCGACTCGGCGCGCGAGACGTCGATCGCCTGCAGCTTGGAGTCCACCTGCTCCAGCCCCTTGCGGATCGGCTCGACGAGCTGCTCGACGGCCTGCTTGCGCAGCTCGAGGTCGCCGGTGGCCGCGGTCTGCAGCTCGCTGAAGGCGAGCTTCGCCTGCTCGAGGAAGGCGTTGTTGTTCGCGGCGAGCGCCTCCGCGCTCATCGCGGTGAACGCCTCGCGGAGTTTCGCCTCGCCCTCCTCCGAGTTCAGGGTCCGCTCGCGGAAGCGCTCCGCCGCGGCGATCTCGGTCCGCAGCCGCTCGATCGTGGTGCGGAGGACCAGCCAGCAGACGAGGGCACCGACGAGGCCACCCAGGGCGAAGGGGATGATGTAGAAGGGATCGAACATGGGAGCACCCGGTTGCGGGGACGGCCGGCAGGCCCGCGCCCCGGTGGGGGCGGGCGGATCCATGCTGGGAGTGTCGGCAGGCGGGGGGCGGGTCAGGAGAGGGGCCGGTTCGAGAAGCGAGAAGCGAGAAGCGAGGGGCAGGGTGCTCGCGGGTGGGCTAGCTTCGAGCATCGCCTCACCCACCCCTGCCGCGAGGTTGCCATGGCCGCATCGCCCCTCACCCGGCTCCGGAAGCTCTGCCTTTCCCTCCCGGAGGTACGTGAGGTCGTCTCCTGGGGTGCCCCGACGTGGCGGGTCAAGACGATCTTCGCGATGTACTCGGGTCCCGACAGCGATCACTACGCGGACCCACGCGCCGCCGTCTGGCTCAAGACCAGTGCCGAGAATCAGGAGTGGCTGGTGGCCAGCGATGCCAGCCGGTTCTTCAAGCCGCCCTACGTCGGCGTGAAGGGGTGGACCGGGGTGTTCCTCGATGGGGAGACCGACTGGGCCGAGCTGGAGTCGCTGCTCTGGGATGGCTGGCGGATGAGCGTGACGAAGACGCTCGCGGCGAAGCACCCGCCGCCGGCGCGGTGAGGGGCGGCCTGCGGCGGAGGGGCTCGGGATCCCTTCGCTCGCGCCTCTGGCGCTCGCTCGGGACGACGGGGCGACCTGCGGCGGAGGGGCTCGGGATCCCTTCGCTCGCGCCTCTGGCGCTCGCTCGGGATGAGGAGCGGCCCGCGGCCGCTCCTCACTCCAGCCAGGGATTGCGGAGCAGCGGGACCTGGTCGAGCGGGTCGCCGCCGTCGAGTCGGGCGATCTGCTCGCGGAACTGCGCGACGCTCTCGGGTCCCATGATGCCGCGATCGAGGTGGGCCAGCGGCGTCCGGTAGGCGCGCAGCGCGTCGTCGCGGCGACCGAGGCGCAGGTAGGCGTTGCCCAGCTCGAGCGCCGCGGTGAAGTGGTACGGCCGGACGGTGATCACCTCCTCGAGCCGCTCGGCGACCAGCGCCCAGTCGGTGCCGCCCTCGCTGTAGATGTAGCGCATCACCCGATCCAGCATCCCGCCGGCCCGGACGTCCGGCACGGTCTGGGTGCCCCGGTACACGATCACGTTCCCCATGCGGGCGACGCGATCGAGTCCGGCCAGCGCGACTTCGGGGTCCCAGTCCCAGTTGGGGAACGGCAGCAGGTCGGTCGGCTGGTAGAGGAAGAACCCGGTGTACCGACCGGCACGATTGCTGTCCTCGAGGATCTCGACGCGACGGCGGACGTTGATCCCCAGCGCCGTCGCGGCCTCGTGGGGAAGCCAGTAGCTCGCCGAGAAGAGCGGCAGCCCCGACGGCGCGATGACGGAGTCGTGGTAGGCCGCGATCTCGTACGCCCGCTGGCCGAGGTCGAGTCCCTCGTTGTCGAACCATCGTCCGGCGTTCGCGGTGCCGCCGACGAGCTCGTTGTGGTACTCGTAGAGTCGCGGTTCGCCCAGGGTCATCACCACCGTGGCGAGCAGGCCGATCCCTGCCATGGCGCCCCACCCCTTGGAACGCTGGCGCCAGGCGATCGCGACGGTGGCGGCGGCGAGGACCCCCATGAGCGCGACGACCGGCAGCGCGTGCCGCACGCCGGCGTAGGTGCCCTGCGCCCGCATCAGCGCGGCGAGGTGCGCCCCGGCCATCGCGCAGAGCGCGACCAGGGTGACGGTGACCGTGCGCGATCGCGGCATCCGCCACACCGCGACACCCCCGGCGAGCGACAGCGCGATCAACGCGAGCGGGACCTTGATCACGATGTACGAGGGCCAGGTGTACCAGGGGGGACTGCCCTGCACGACCCGCCCCCAGAGGAACTCCTCGTTCTGGCCGCGCCCCTCGAGGCCGGCGCGAATCGTGTCGGTGAGCCCCCACAGGTAGGAGCGGGGGAGCAGGTGGTGGCGATCGACGAAGCCGATCACCGCCCGCTGCAGCGGCGATGCCAGCTCGGCGATCTTCGCGGCGATGTCGCGGTTGAACGGGTCGCTGCCATCCGGGGCCGCGTGGAACTGGAAGCCGTACCAGGCCCACAGGACCGCCACCGCGACGAGCGCCGCGACGACCAGCTTGCCGCTGCGCACCAGCGCGAGCCGCCACCTCGCCTGCGGCGCATCATCCGGGTCGGCGACGACGAACGCTGCCACGATCGAGAAGGCGGCGAGCCCCAGCATGCCGGGGAGCGCGGAGTGCTTCGCCGCGAAGGCGAGCCCGAGCGTCACGCCCAAACCGATCATCCAGCGCCATTGCCAGGTGGTACAGGCAATCCCCGCGGCGAGCGCCGCCATCAGCAGCGTGAGCGCGAGCGGGAGGTCGGTCATGACCAGCGGCATGTGGGCGCTGAAGGTCGGCTCGATCGCGAGGAAGGCCAGGAGTCCCGCGGCCCAGGCCGGGCCAAGCGCGCGCCAGGCCAGCAGGCCGACCCCGAGGAGCATCAGCGCCGAGAGGAGGTAGGTCGCCCGGCGCGCCGCCTCGTGCGCCGCGCGGAAGTCGTTGTCGTGGTACCACGTCTCCTCGACCATGTCCCGCTCGGCGCTCTTCTCGGTGAGCGGCTCGGGCGCGCGCAGGGTGAAGGCGGCCGGCATCAGGGCGCCGACCCAGCGCTTGACGAGTGGCGGGTGCTCCGGATTGAGCCGGTACATCCCGGTGCGGGCGTACTCGACGCCCGCGACCGCGTGCCACGGCTCGTCGGCCGTCGGGGCGTCGAGTCTGGTGCCGGCCATCGACCGCGCCACCGCGACGGCGACGAGGGCGAGCAGGAGGAGCGTCCAGCGCGTGCGATGCATGGGGAGAGGTTCGGGCTCGCCCGCGATGCTGTCAACCCGACGGCCGGCTCCCTAGCGGACGACGACCTCCGCCGTCCACCGGAACGGACCCCAGGCAAACGTCAGCGCCCCGGACCGTCCGTCTCGCGGCACGACCGCGATCGTGAAGGTGTCCACCGGGGTCGCGAGGTCCTCGACCCGCAGGGGGACCCGGCCGACGTCGCGGGTGGCGTCGTACCCGGTCCCCCACTGGCCGGTCTCCGCGTTGAGGATCAGCTCGGCGCCATCCCGGTGCGGCACCGTCCACAGGGTGTAGCTCCCGGCCGGAAGGTCGAGTCCGCCGATGGTGAGCGGTGCGCTGGTCGTGAACTGCGTGGCGGCGTTCGCGCCGGTGCGCCAGACCCGGTCGTAGCTGATCACATTGCCGAGGAGGACGCGACCGCGCGCGATCGGCCGACCGTAGTCGACCTCGAGCGTCGCCGACCCGATGGTGCCCCGCGCCGTGTCGCGCACGCTGAGGGCGCGGGGTCCCGCGGCGCGTTCGCGGGCCACCAGCGACGCCGCGATCGCCTCGACGTCGGGCGGGTCCGCGAGCCGCTCGACCTGGACCTTGTAGGTGGTGCGATCGCCATCGTAGTGCAACAGGCGCCCCGCCGTGTCGACCGTCACCACGCCGGTGCCCGCGAGCCAGTCGTGCCGCAGCTCGATCCGACCGGGGCCCTGCGGCACCACGCGCCCCCGGTGCAGCACGAAGCTCGGCCCCACGTCGCGATCGGGATAGAACTGGCGGAAGAGCAGCTCCTGCCCGGAGTCGACCGTGGCGGCGCGCTTGAGCGCCGCCGTGATCTCGAACTCGATCACGCCGTACAGCATCGACACGTGCGGCACCGTGAGGGCACCCTCGGTGGCGAACGACCGTGCCGTGGTCCGGCTCGCCTGGTGGATCGTGACATGCACCGAGTCCGGGGTGAACCGCGCCAGCACGCGGCGGAAGCGGTCGTCCTCGGTGGTGCCGCTCGGCGTGGTGATCTCCATCACCATCCGGCTCAGGCGTCCGTCGGGCGCGATGGCGAACTCGGTGTGACGCTGGCGGACAATCGGCCACTGATCGACCGCGTCGCTCACGAGGGCGGTGGCGCTGCGACTGATCCGCTCGGCGGCCACGGTGTCGTCGCCGAGGCGGGTGAGGAAGCCGTAGGTCTCGACCGGTCCGGTGTGTTCCACCGGGCGATCATCGACCTCAGGCGCCGGGGCACATGCGGCCAGCGCGAGCAGCAGGACCATCCGAGGGGGCATCGCCACTCTCCGGAACGAGGATGCCCGGAAGGTACCGACGGATCCCCACCCGGCGGGCGGGGGATGTCATGGTCCGGTTCGAATTGCCGGCCCGATTCGGCGCTACCTTCCCGAGATGCAGATCCACCTGGGGATCGATGTCTCCGCGGCGCGCGGCTGCCCGATGGTGGCCCTCGGCGAGGCCGGTGAGCCGCTCGACATGCACATCGCGACCGGACGGGGGGCGGCAGCGATCGCCGCCGACGCGCTGGCATGGAGCCGCGCCCTCGACGGGGAGCTGGCCTCGGTGGGGATCGATGCCCCGCGGACGCCGCTCCCGGCACGCCATCACCACTCGTGGCGCGGCGGCCGCTGGCGCCACCGCGCGGCCCCCGGGACCGGGCGCCACTGCGAGGTGGTGATCAAGTCGCTCGGCCTCGCCAATCCGCAGTGGACGCCCGCCATCGACAAGGTGCCCGAATGGATGCGGGTCGGTTTCGCGCTGTTCGGCTCGGACTGGGGATGCCCCGTCCACGAGGTGTTCCCGAGCGCCGCCTATCGGCAGCTCGACCGGCTCGGCGCGCCGCTGGTGACGTCGCTCGACTGGTCCTGGTTCGCCGACCAGCCGAAGGACATCCTCGACGCCTGGATGGCGGCGGTGACGGTCCGCGAGGTCGCGCAAGGGCGCGGCGGTGAGGTCGGCGGCGGCGACGGGCTCGGCACGATCGTGTTGCCACGGCCGGTCGTCGTCGATCCGGAGTTGGCAGGATGGCCGGGGTAGCTTCGAGAAGCGAGAAGCGAGAAGCGAGAAGCGAGAAGCGAGCAGCGAGCAGCGAGCAGCGCGCAGCGAGAGTCACCGCCACAGGGTTTCGTCATGTCACGTCACGCCGTCGTTGTCTGCGCGATTCTCCTTGTCCTGCTGCTCCCGGCTCACGGCGCGGCGCAGGACGCCCGTTCCGGGCTCCGGCTGCAGGCACCGATCACCACCTGGGACGAGGCGATCCCGGTCGGCAACGGGCTCCTGGGCGGCCTCCTCTGGGGTGGTGATTCGACACTGATCCTCTCGCTCGACCGCGGCGACCTGTGGGACGAGCGCACGCCCGCGATCTTCAGTGACCCCGAGTGGACCTGGCAGGGGATGCAGCGACTGGTGCGCGACGACAACATGGCGCGCTTCCACGAGCTGTTCGACGAGCCGTATGACAAGCTCCCCTATCCGACCAAGCTGCCGGCGGGACGGGTCCAGATCACCTGGTCCGGGCACGTCGTGGACGGGTTCGGGCTCGACCTCGCGACCGCGACCGCGTGGGCGAGCGCGGGCCGCGATACGCTGCGGCTCCGGGCGCTCGCCACTCGCGACGCGCTGGTGGTGAGCGCGCCCGGGACGCTCCGTTTCGCCTATCAGGCACCCGACGGCCTGGCCGCACTGGGCCCGACGGGTCCGCCCCGGCTGCGTCGCATCGTCGAACCTGGTGGCGAGACGGCCGCCGAACTGGTGACGATCCCGACGGCGGCCGATCCGTTCTCGGTGCATGTGACGCGCGTCGGCCGCGCGGGGCGCCCCGTGCTGGTGATCTCGATCTTTCCCGGCACGGAACCGCCTCCGGTTCCCCGACAGCAGTTCTCGACGGCTTCCGAGATCGGCCTCCACGGCCTGGAGTCGATGCTCAAGCCGCACCGGAAGGCGTGGGACCGGTTCTGGTCAACTTCGTCGGTCACCCTCCCCGACTCCGCGCTGCAGGCCCACTACGACCTGGTGAAGTACCTCTACGGCGCGGCCGCCCGCCGCGACGCGCCGCCGATGCCGCTGCAGGGCGTCTGGACCGCCGACAACGGCGGCCTGCCGCCGTGGAAGGGCGATTACCACAACGATCTCAACACGCAGATGAGCTACCTCGCCGCGCACGTGGCCGGGCTCGATGACGCGATGGAGGGGTGGCTCACCTTCCTCGAGGCGCGGCTCCCCGAGTTCCGCCGCTTTGCACGCGAGTTCTACGGCGTCGAGGGTGCGGTGATTCCCGGCGTCATGACCCTCTCGGGGAAGCCGATGGGGGGCTGGGGGATGTACTCGCTCTCGCCCACGAACGGCGCCTGGGTGGCGTGGTCGTTCTACCGGCAGTGGCAGGTGACCCGGGACTCGACCTTCCTGGCCGAGCGGGCGTATCCGTTCATGCAGGAGATTGGCACGGCGCTGCGGGCACTGCTGGAACGCGGTGAGGATGGCCTGCTCTACCTCCCGCTCAGCTCGAGCCCGGAGATCCACGACAACAGCCGTGCGGCCTTCCTGCGACCCAACTCGACCTACGACGCGACGCTGCTGCGGATGTGCTTCGCCGCGCTGGGCGAGATGGCCGCTGCCCTGGGGCGCGACGCCGAGTCGGCGGCCTGGTACGCTGCGATGCAGGAGGTGGCAACGCCCAGTCGCGATCCCGAGAGCGGTGCCCTCCGTGTCTCGGCCGACGAGGGGTTCAGTGCCTCGCACCGGCACTTCAGCCACGCGTTGGCGATTCATCCGTTCGAGATGCCCCTCCTCCTGACCGGCGACATCGACGCCACCCTCGACGAGATCGCCGCACGCGGCACCGCGCAGTGGACCGGCTACTCGTTCTCGTGGTTCGCCGCGATGCTGGCGCGCGCCGGCCGCGGCGACGAGGCGCTCCGCTACCTCACCGACTACCTCGCCTTCACCTCGCGCAACGGCTTCCACCTCAACGGGGATCAATCCGGGCGCGGACTCAGCAGCTTCACCTACCGGCCGTTCACCCTGGAGGGGAACTTCCTCGCGATGGACGCGGTGCACGAGATGCTGCTCCGCTCCGATGGCGAGGTGGTCGAGCTGTTCCCCGCGATCCCGACGATCTGGGACGACGTGGCGTTCGCGCGCCTGCGGGCGAACGGCGGCTGGACGATCAGTGCCACTCGCGAGGGCGGCGTGGTGACGGCGGTCGAGATCGCCACTCGGGTGGGCGGAACGCTGCGACTCCGCGATCCTTTCGGGGGGCGCGACGTTCGTTGGCGGGGTGCCACCGTGCGGCGGGCGGGAGAATACTGGGTGGCAGCACTCCAGCCCAACACCACCATCCGGACCACGAGCCCCCGGTGAGCGCTCCCCATCGCGGCACGCCGTACCGACTGGCCAACGAGGTCGCGACCCCAGCCGCACGCTCGGAGGGGCTGGAAGAGCTGCTCCGCGGCCGACTCCGCATCCTGACGCTGCTCGCCGCGATCACGGCGGTCCCGTTCGGGGTTGCCACGCTGGTGTCGAACTGGACCCGGATCCGGCGTGACCCCTGGGCGGCGATCACCATCCCGCCCTTCGCCCTCCCGATGCTCGGCATGGCGGCGCTGATGCTGACGATCTGGTGGGTGTTGCGTCCCGGTCGCCCGCTCGTCCTGCGTCGCCTCCGGGTCGCTGAATGGCTGACCATCTCGGCCTGGGCGACCTTTTTCGTCATCGTGGTCGCCGGCGACCTGCGGGTGGTGCTCACCGACGTGGCCCGGTTGCCGATCGACCTCGCGATGGCGCATGCCAGCATGTGGGGCCTGCTGCTGGTGATCTGGGGGGTGCTGCTCCCCTCGACCCCGCGCGTCGCGACACTGCGCAACGCCGCGCTGGTGGGCTGCACCTTCCTGCCCGACCTCGTCATCCTCGCGAGCACCGCCCAGCGGCCGGAGCATCTCGCGGTCTACCTCGGCGCCAAGACGGCGATGGTGCTCTGCTACGCCGCCACCGCGACCTACGGCGGCTATCGGATCGAGGCGCTCCGGCGCGACGCGCAGGACGCGCGCCAGATGGGCCAGTACGTCCTGACCTCGCCGCTCGGCGCGGGCGGCATGGGCGAGGTCTACCTCGCCGAGCACCGCCTGTTGCGACGACCCTGCGCCGTGAAGCTGATCCGGCCCGACCAGGCCGGCGATGCCGCGACCCTGCGGCGTTTCGAGCGCGAGGCGCAGGCCACCGCCACGCTCTCGCACCCGAGCACGGTGCAGGTCTACGATTTCGGGATCGCCGACGACGGCACCTTCTACTACGTGATGGAATACCTGCACGGGGAGACGCTCGACGAGCTCCTGCGGCGCGAGGGACCGCAATCGCCCGGGCGGACGATCATGATCCTCCGGGCCCTCTGCGGTGCGCTCCAGGAGGCCCATGACCGGGGCCTGGTGCATCGCGACCTCAAGCCGGGCAACGTGATGCTGTGCGAGCTGGGCGGCGTCCGCGACATGGTCAAGCTGCTCGACTTCGGACTGGTTGCCGCGGTGCGCGGGACGACCGCCGACCTGCCGGCTGATGCCACCGGCACCGAGGCGACGCTCGCCGGGACGGTCGTCGGCACCCCGGCGTACATGTCACCGGAGCAGGTCGGCGGCGACGCCGAGGTCGGTCCAGCGAGTGACCTCTACAGCCTCGGGGCGGTGGCGCACGCGCTGCTCACCGGCGGACCGCCGTTCGCCGATCGCAATCCGATGCAGATGATGGTCGCCCACCTGCGCGAGGTGCCGCCGCGCGTGGACATGCTGCGACCGGACGTGCCCTCGTCTCTCGCCGATGTGGTGGCACGCTGCCTGGCCAAGGCCCCCACCGAACGGTTCCCCGATGCCCGGTCGCTCGACGAGGTGCTGGCGGTGTGCGATCCCGCCCCGGTCGCCGCGCGCGAGGTCCGCACGGTTCCGTGACGGCGGTCGATCTCGCGACCCGGGTGGGCGTGGTGCGGACCAACACAACCACCTGCACCATGGTGCGGTACCGACCGGTCGCTGTCCCCGGATGTCCACCTTCATCGTCGAGGCCATGATGCGACTCCCCCTGCGCGCCGTGCTCCCCCTCCTCTGCGCCTGTGCCGGCGATGCCCCGCGCACGGCCGTTGCACCCGACACGCTGATGATCGATGGCATGCCGGTCCTGCACCACGACGCGACCGCGCTCGAGCGCGCCCCGCAGTGGACGGTGGACACGATCTCGCCGACGATCATCGATGGCGATGGCGATTCCCGGTTCAACCTCCTCGGTGCCTCCTTCATCGCTGCGCTCCCCGATGGCCGGTTCCTCGCGAGTCGCACCGGCAACCTGCTGCTCGTCTTCGACTCGACCGGGGCGCCGCTCGCCCGGCACTGGATCTCGGTCCAGTCCGGGCTCTTCTCGCCCCCGCTGCTGCTGCCGCCGGACACGCTGCTCAGCGCGAGCTACCGCAATCCACCGTCGGGCTCCCCGGACGATGCCCTGGTCGCTCGCCACGCGGTGGTGCAACTCGCCGTGCTCGAAGATGGGACCGTCCTGCGCCAGCCGATGGCGGCGGCCTCACCGCCGTGCACCACCGTAAAGGGCCGACTGCCCGGGGCAGAGCTCCTGGTGCAGACCGTTTGTGCGGTGGCGGACTCGGGCGTGGGCGACGGCTGGTTGTGGGCACGGGCGTCCCGTGCCGACCGACGCCTCGCGGTGCTCGAATCGCTGTTCACCTTCCCCGCGGCCGAGATCGTCGCCGACACCGGTGCGCTGGGGTGGGTCGCGCCGCAGTTCGGGGCGCGTGGGCACCTGGCCGTCTGGGGCGAGTGGATCGTCTCCGCGACCAGCGACCGGTACCAGCTCGACCTGCGGGGCCATGACGGCCGGGTGCAGGCGCGCCTTCGCGTCGACCGCCCGCGCGAGCCGGTGACGGAGGCGATCCGCGCCGCAGCACCGCGCCTGAGGCAGCAGCGTGCCCGCTTCAGTGATTCCCTCCCGGCATTCGCGGCCCTTCAGGTCGACCATGAGGGCCTGCTGTGGGTGATCGACTACCGCACCCGCGGTGACAGCGGCTGGTCGGCGACGGCGTTCCGATCCGATGGTGCGGTGGTGGGTCGCCTCCGGGGCACCGGGGCGGGACGGCCGGTCTGGTTGACGCGCGAGCGGGTCTGGATCGAGGAGCCGCCTCCCGCGCCGCTCACGCCCTGGTTCTCCGCTCGCCGGGTGGTTCCGGTCCGCTGATCCGGGACGACGCCCCGCTCATCCATCGGCCAGCAGCAGCCGCCGACGCGGGTCGACGATCACCTCGGTCACGGCGCCCCTCAGCCCGACCGGGATCGGAGCGGTGACCACGCGTCGGTCCAGATCGACCGCGATCACCTGCCCTGCCATCGGCGTCCGCAGCATCAGCTCGACGCGAAGCGGATGCACCGGCCCATCCTGGAGTTGCCGCACCGTGAGAACGTCGTTGCCGACCGAGACCGCGATGCGCGGGAGCACCGTCGAGCTGAGCCACGGTTCGAGGAAGCCGCGGATGTCGGCGGCGCCGGCCTGCGCCATCGCGGAGATGAACGCATCGACGTCCCTCACCGCCCCCGCCGGCAGGGCCATGTAGGCGCGGAATCCCCGATCGAAGGTCGCCTGCCCGATCCGGTCCTCCAGCATGCGCAGGACCCAGGCGCCCTTCGCATACGAGATGCCCCGGTTGTCGTCGTCGGTTCGCAGCGCATCCCGCCCCTCGAACCCGCCGGTACGGTAGAGCGCCCGCTGTTCCTCCCAGAACGCCGCGACCGCCTCCGCACCGAACGCGTCGTGGAGCAGGAGCGACTCGGCGTAGGTCGCCCACCCCTCGCTGAGGAAGTGGCGACCGGCACCGCTCGGGCGCGTCCACGCATGGGCGACCTCGTGTCCGAAGAAGGCGCGATGTCGCGCCCCGGTCACCAGGAGCCGCCCTCCCGAGCGACCGGCGGCGATCACGCGATTGCTCATGAACGGCCACCCGACGTCGGTGAGACTCCGGACCTGGACCACCGCGAGGTACTCGCGACGGGGCGCGCCGAAGCGTTTCGCGAGGAGCCCGGCGGTCCAGCGGACCGCGCCAGCCAGCGAATCCAGCGTGGGCCGGAACGCGGTGTCGGCGAACAGGGCGAACCGGATCCCCGCCACCTGCACCTCGCGCGGCACCCAGGCGCGATCATGGAAGAGGGCGAGCGGGGCCACCGGTGTCACCGACGCCGCGTGCACCGCGCCATCGGCACCGCGGGACTGGGGGAGGTCGGTCGCGATGGGCAGGTCGATCGGGGCGCGCACGGTGAGGCGCACCATCGCGGCATCGTCGAGACCGACATACGGATGCCAGGCGTACTGGGGCCGCAGGTGCCCGAACGAGTCGGCGAACCGGCCCGCGTTCGCATCGAAGGGTCGATCGCGCGACACGTCGATGGTGTACTCGAGGACGACCGTGCTCGGGCCGGTCGGCAGGTCGAGCCAGAGGAGGCCGCCTGCCGCGACGAACGCGACCGGCGTTCCCGCGAGGTCCTCGACCCGCGTCACCCGCGCGAGATGGTTGAGCCGCAACGAGGCCCCGGCGTCGGTCGCACCATCCCAGGTGAGGGTGTCGCGCACGGCGATCCCCTCGCCCGGAGCGAGGTCGATGGCGAGATGGTGCGACACGATCCGTCCACCGCCGGTGATCCGCTCGCGCAATCGCCACGTCCCATCGGGATCGGGCGTCAGCCAGTAGGCCCCACTGAACGCGGCAGCGGCGCTGGTCTCGTCACCCGAGTTGCCGAACTCCACGTGGGCGGCCAGCACGCCCAGGGCGGAATCTCCCCGACGGCGCACCACGCGCGCGGCCCCCGGGACCGTGGCCAGCGAGTCGGTGCGCGCGGCGTCGAGGAGCTCCCGCGCGTCAGTCCAGGGAAAGACCGACCTGAACCCCGACGAGTCGCCGTGCACGAACCTGGCAAGCACGACTTCGAGGGTGGCCTGGGGTGACGACTGTGCGGGCAGCACGCTGCCTGCGCCCAGCAGGGAGGCAACGAGCCAGTGCAGCAACGGGCGAGCGGGCATGGTGCTCCGAGGGTTGCGGTGCGGGGAACAACCGGTCTGACGCTCACAAGATGCTGGATGGTTGTCCGTTGCATGACAACACGATGACAGAATCCGGTTCGATGCCCGCGAGCAGTCGGCACGAAACCGACTCCCGGTGCCCGCGTACAGGGAACATCCCTCCTCCGCCGAGTGCTCGATGCTGCGTCCTGCTGCCGCATGCTCCGTGGCGATCCTGCTGGCCCCCCTCGCGGCCTGCGCCGCGCAGGCGCCGACGCCCGTGGCGACGATCCCGTTCGAGTACGACGGCCACATCTTCCTCCACGGCACCGTCAACGGCGACTCGGCGCGACTGCTCTACGACCCCGTCGATGGCGTGATCCTCGACCGGCGGTTCGCCGATCGGGGCACGCTGCGGCATCGCGATTGGCGCGGTGTCGGCGACGGCGGGCCGACGCGCGTCGGGGGTGGCGGCGGCGACCAGGTCGAGGTGACGTGGGTCGACAGCGTCACGCTCGCGCTCGGCGGCCTGCAGTGGCGCTTCCCCCGCATCCCCGTGATCCCGCTCGACTCGATGATGGGCGACGCGATCGCCGGCACCCCCGACGGTCTCGCGGGCACCACGCTCTTCCGCGATCACGCGGTGCACCTCGACTTCGCCGCCCGGCGCATGGAGCTGTATGCCCCGGGCAGCATCGACACCACCGGCTGGCAGGTGCTGCCGGTGACGGTGATCGGCGCGAAGGGCGTGGTGCCGCTCCGCATGACGGTGGGGGACACGGTGGAGTACGCGATGCGGGCGGTGGTCGATATCGGGATGGCCGGGGCCTTCCGGGTGAGCACCCGCGAGGTCGATGCGCGCAACCTGCTTCGCCACGCCGCGCGCAACCTCGCCACCGGCCGCGGACTCGGCGGCATGCTCCTCTCGCGCCGACTCGGCAACGTGCGCGTGCACCTCGGGGCCGTCGCCACCGACCCGATCGAGGTCGAGCTCGCCCGCGAGCCCCGCGGTGCCGACGCCAACCCGCGCGACTACGACGCGCTCCTCGGCCTCGGGGTGCTGAGTCGATTCGACGTCATCTACGACCTCGGCAACGGCCGCCTGTTGGTGCGCCCGGTGGGCTGAAGCGGGCCCGTGCTATCGCCGGTCGAGCACCACCGCCGGTGCCGCACGGTCGAGGCGATCCGCCGGCAACCCGAGCAGTCGCAGGATCGTCGGCGCCACCTGCGCCTGGATCATCGGCTCGGCCACCACGCCGCGCGCCGCCACCCCCGCGCCGGAGGCCAGGAACCACCACCGGGCCGCGTTCCCGACGTCGCGGCCGTGATCGGTCCAGTCCGCCGCCGTCGCCCCACGCCCGTGGTCGGTCGTGACGACGAGCGTGGTCTGGTCGGCGAGGCTCGGATCGGCCCACACCGCGTGCATGAGCTCCGAGAGCATCCGATCGACGTCGTGCAGCATCGCGAGGTAGCGATCGTAGTGCCGCGCGTGGGCATCGACGTCGGTCTCGCCGTAGCCGATGTGGAGCAGGGTGGGCCGATAGCGGACCAGCCACGCGAGTGCCAGTTCGTGGGTGAACGCGTCGTAGCGGAGGGAGCGGTCGTCGTGCCGCACCCACCCCTCGAGGGTGGCGAGACGCACGAGTCGGGCGTCGTCCGCCAGCTCCCCGGGGAGCGGCTCGAACGGACCCTGCGACACGAACGTGCCGCCGCGCGTCGCGGTGAGGCGCGCCTGGGTGGTCCATGAGGTGAACGCCGCGACGTCGGTCGCGCGCGGCACGGCGGCACGGACCACCTCGAAGACCGTCGGGTGCGTGTAGCGCCGATCGTCATTGCTGGTCACGTCGGCGCGCGCGGCGCCGGTGAACAGTTCGGTGTAGCCCGGCCCCGAGAAGTTGAGCCCGTTGCTCACCCGCACGTTGGTTCCCGCCCCGTAGAGGGCTCCCGCAGGGACGAGGGTGTCCCAGAGGAACGGCATCACCGCGCGGCGCCGCGCCTCGGGCGTCTCGCGCCACCAGCGGGCCCGGAAGGCGGCGGTGTCGGCAATCCCCGCCTGCTTCGGATCGCGCATCACCACGGGGTCGGCACCGCCGAAGAGATCCTCGGGTCGCACCCCGTCGATCGTGACGAAGATGACGTGGCGCGACTGCCCCGCGATGGGCGCGGCGGCGAGGAGCAGCAGGACGGCGAGGAGGGCACGACGCATCGGCGGTCCGGGGCTGGGGTGTCCCTGAGGATAGCCGCGCCGTGTCACGGGATCATCGCCGGGGCGGCGCGCGAGGCCTTAAGTTCCGGGTCCCATGCCTCGACTCCCCCACCTCTCCCTGCTCGGGATCGCCCTCGTCGGGTGCACGAGCGAGCCCGTCGCCCTGCCGACCGGCCCCACGGTTGCTTTGGTCGACTCCGTCGTCGTGGCCGACGCCGACACCTTCCCCCGACGCGAGGGGGCGCGCACCCTCGCCATGAGCCCGCGCGGTGACCTGTTCGCCGAGATCATCGACGGGGTGGTCCAGTTCGCCCCGGATGGGGAATTCGTCCGGCGGCTCGGCGGTGCGGGAGAGGAACCAGGCAGTCTCCGCCAGGTGTCGGGGATGGCCGTCGAACCCGGCGGCACCACCCTGGCGGTCATGAGCGTCGGCCGGAGCCGGCTGGTGCGGTTCCGGATCCGCGATGGGCGCCTCCTCGGGGAAGTGAACGTGCCGGAACCGGTCGAGGTCGGCCAGCACTGGCTCTTCGAGGGCGATACCGTCCGGATTCCCGCGCTGATGGGCGGGACCGGGTTCCGCCGCTGGATCCCGCGTCGCAACACGGTGGATTCCTGGGGCCAGTCGCCCCCCTCGCCGCTCGGCTCGACCCGCGGCTACCTGGTCGGTGGCGAATTCGCCGCGGCCCGCCACGACGCGGACCTCCTCGCGACCGTGCCCGGCGACAGCACGCTGGCGCTCTACGGGCCGGCGGGTTGGGTGAAGGGGAAGGTCACCCTGCCGGTCGTCCGGCGTGGCCTCGCGACCGGCACCCCGGAGGAGCAGCTGCGGCAGATGATGCAGCCGGGCGCCCAGAATGATGGCGTCGTCGTCCCGACGGTCCTCGGCGTCCACCGCCGTCCCGATGGCAGGTACGTCGTGGTCCACTACCAGTCGGAATCGCAGGACCTCGAGGGGACCTCCCGGCTCGAGTTCGCCCGCGCGAACTACTGGATCTCCCTCCTCTCGGCCGACCTCGCCCAGGGCTGCGTGGACGGCCAGCTGCCGGATCCCCCGGCGGAACTCGTGCGGCCGATCTTCCACGGCGATACCGTGTCGCTCTATGTCCGCCACGAGTCGGCAGGGGACGGGGTTCGGCACGTGCTCCGGAAGTATCTGGTGAGTGAGACCGGCTGCCAGTGGCTACCGGTCGGTTCGGGATGACCTGACCGGTCGTCATCCGGCGGATTTGTTGCCCTGAGCGACTGTCACCCTGAGCGACTGTCACCCTGAGCGAAGCGAAGGGGAAGCGAAGGGGAAGCGAAGGGGCGCAAACCGTTTTCTAACAGGGCGAGGGTGACGCCGGCCGGGCCGCTCCGGTCTCGCCGACAGGAGATCGTTCCCCATCCCGGAGCCGAGCATGTTCCCGGTCGCCCACCGCGCCGACACCCGATCGTTTCGTTCCCTCCTGCAGGTCCTCGCCCTCGGCGCCGCCCTGGGCAGTCTCGGCTGCGGCGCGTCGCCGGTGATGGCGAGCTACGAGGCCGATGACTGGACCGACACCTTCATGCAGGCCAACTACACCCGCTACTTCCGCGTGCACGTGCCGGATCGGCCGGAGCTCGGGCCGGCGGCCCCGCTGGTGCTGGCGTTCCACGGTACCAGCCAGACCGGCGAGCAGCTCGAGGCGATGTCGGGGCTGAACCAGGCCGCCGACGAGGCCGGGTTCATCGTCGTCTATCTCGAGGCGGCGGTCGGCGCGTGGGATGTCTTCGACTCGCTGGAGGAGTTCGGCCTCGACGAGGTGGGCTACGTGCGCGAGGTGATCGATCGGGTCAGCCAGGTGAACGTGATCGATCGCCACCGGATCATCGCGGTCGGCTTGTCGAACGGCGGGGTGATCTCCCAGCGGCTCGCCTGCGACATGGCCGATCGACTGGCCGGCTTCGTCGCGGTCGCGGCCACGATGCCGAAGCCGCTCGCCGATCGGTGCCAGCCGTCGCGCCCGGTGAGCGCGTTCTACATCATCGGGACGGCCGACCCGTTCTTCCCGGTCACCGGCAGCAGCGTGCTGCGCACCGTCGACGAGACACTGCAGTTCTGGGGTGGGGCCAACGACTGCCGACGGGGACGCGTGCAATCGACATGGCAGGATCGCACCGACGACGGCACCCGCGCGTACTGGAGCCGGTACCGCGGCTGTGCCGGCGGGACCCGCGTCTGGATGGACAGCATCGTCGGCGGTGGCCACGCCTGGCCGGATGGTGCGATCGCCGCGCCGGCGTCGTTCGGGCCGACGAGTCGCGACGTGTCGGCCAACGACGAGATCGTGCGCTTCCTCGAGGCGCTACCGCGGGACTAACGCGGCGCCTCGGACCGGGTGGCCCCGTCGACCTGCACCACGCGGCCACCCCGGACGACCATCACGATCTCCCGCGTGTTGCGGATCTCCGCGGTCGGGTCGGCGCGAAGGACCACGAGGTCGGCGCGCTTGCCCACCGCCACCGTGCCGATGCTGTCGGCGAGTCCGAGCGCCTCCGCCCCATATCGGGTCGCCATCTGCAGGATCTCCGCCGCCGGAATCCCCGCCTCCGCGTAGAGCGACATCTCGTAGTGGAACGACGTCCCGGGTGTAATCCACGAGTTGCCGACGTCCGTGCCGACGCCGAGTCGGACCCCACGGGCGTGGAAGGCGCGGGTGATGCCGAGCACGCCGGGCCAGTAGATCGTCTCGAGCAGCCGCGCCTCGGCGGTGTCGACGTCGTCACCGTACTGCGGGTGCCGCGTGCGCCAGCCCTCGTCCCACCAGCCCGCGAGGTCTCGCTCGGGTGCCAGGGCGGTCTCGAACAGCGGGAGCAAGCTGGCATCGCGTCCGAGCCCCGAGGCCTGCGTGATCGCGAGGGTCGGGACGACGGTGACGTCGCGGTCGCGCAGTCGATGGACCAGGGTGTCGAACGCCGGTCCGTTCGGTGCATCGGCATAGCCGCGATACCACTCCTCATCCGTGGCCGATGCGGGATCCGGCAGGTTCACCAGCGGATCCATCGGGGTGCCGTAGCCCGAGTGGACCAGCATCCGCACGCCACGCTCCGCCGCGTCGGTCCAGGTCGTGGCGCCGGCGTGGGCGATGACGGGGAGCCCCGCGCGCCCGGCTTCCTCGACCGCCGCGGTCACCAGCGGGGGCGGCATGCCGCTGTACACCTTGATGAAGTCCACGCCGAGGGCGGCCTGCCGGCGCACCTCCGCCCGGACCCCTGCCTCGTCGTCGACCAGGACGGCCCACTCGAGTGGCCCCGTTGTTCCGGGCTGGTGATCGATGATCTCGCCGGCGCTCAGCATCCGCGGCATGTCCTCGCCGAGTCGGTCGCGGAGGGTCGGGCCGGCGCCGGGACGCGCCCCGGGGTTGAGGATCGTGGTGACCCCGTAGCGAAGGAGCTGCCGGAGCACTGCCTCCTGCACCACCGAGTCGGGGGGGAGGTGCACGTGGAGGTCGATGAAGCCCGGGAGGAGGTAGTGCCCCTCGAGATCCAGCACCGTTGTCGCTTCGGGAGTCGCCCCGGACGCCGGCGTGATCGAGATGATCTCGCCATCGCGGATCGCGACGTCCATCGGGCCGGTGGGCAGAGCACCCGTTCCGTCGATCACGTGGACGCGGTGCAGGACGAGGTCGGCCGCCTGCGGGGAACCGCAGGCCAGCGTGGCGAGGGACGCGGTGAGGAGCAGCGTACGCGCGGTGCCCGGCATGGCCATCCTAGTCCGGCCGTGCCGGCGGCGGCTGGTCGGGGCCGAGTCGGTCGGCGCGGACGTCGGCGTGGAGGAAGTTCTCGCTGGCGACCGGGGCCTCGGCGAGGCGCCGCAACATTGCGAGCTGGCCGACGTGGGTCATCGTGTCGGCGAGGGTCCCCTGGAGCAGCTGCTCGGTGGTGAACGCGCCAGGGGTGGCGCCGGAGCGCAGCAGGTCGCGCACCCGTGCCAGCATCGCATGGAAGCGATCGAGTTCCTCGGCGAAGCTCGGCAGCGGCTCCGGCGCGTGCGGATAGCTCCCTCCGAGGAACAGCGTCTCGGTGTAGCCCATGAGTGACGTCATGTGGCCGATCAGCTGGGTCGGGGTGCGGGCGCCGTGGCCGGCCTCGAAGTGCGGGTAGTGCGCCGGTGCCCCGCGCACCGCCTTCTGGGTCCGATAGGCGATCGCGGCGAGGAAGTGGCAGAGGAGGTCGCGGTCACGGTCGAGCATGGGGTCTCCCGGGTGCTGAGGCGGCGAAGGCGCCACCGGCAACATATCGCGGGACGGTGGCCCTCGGCCCCGATCGGGCGTAACCTTCCCTGTCCCCCCAAGGAGCATCCCTGACCGAATCCCTGGACCGCCTCGCGGCGGCGTTGTCGGACCGCTACCGCCTCGAGCGCGAACTCGGCGCCGGCGGGATGGCGAACGTCTACCTCGCCGACGACCTGAAGCATCAGCGCAAGGTTGCCATCAAGGTGATGCGTCCCGAGCTGGCGGCGGTGATCGGCGCCGAGCGGTTCCTCGCCGAGATTCGCACGACGGCCAACCTGCAGCACCCGCACATCCTGCCGCTGCACGACTCCGGCGAGGTGCAGGGGACGGTGTTCTACGTGATGCCGTATGTCGAGGGCGAATCGCTCCGCGACCGGCTCGACCGCGAGCAGCAGCTTCCCGTCGCCGAGGCGCTCCGGATCGTGAGCGAGGTGGCGGCCGCGCTCGACTATGCGCACCGGCACGGCGTGATCCACCGCGACATCAAGCCCGAGAATATCCTGCTGCACGACGGCAGTGCGCTGGTGGCCGACTTCGGGATCGCGCTGGCCGCGAGCCGCACCGAGGGCGGGACCCGGATGACCGAGACCGGGATGTCGCTCGGCACGCCGACCTACATGAGCCCCGAGCAGGCGATGGGCGAGCGCACGCTCGATGCGCGCACCGACATCTACGCCCTCGGCTGCGTGCTCTACGAATCGCTGGTGGGGGAGCCGCCATTCACCGGCCCCTCGGCCCAGGCGATCATCGCCCGCGTGATGACCGAGTCGCCGCGCAGCCTCACGGCACAGCGCAACACGGTGCCGCCGCACGTCGATGCGGCGATGCACGTCGCGCTCGCCAAGCTGCCGGCCGACCGGTTCGCCTCCGCGGCGGAGTTCGCGGCCGCGCTCGCCGGCGATGCCTCGACCAGCCGCTATGCGACGGCGCCGGCCGCGGTGGTGGTCTCACCGGCCTCGGGACGGTGGACCCTCGGTGCCCTCGCCGTCGCCGCCCTGGGGGTCGCGTTCGGCGCCTGGGGCCTCACGCGGGATCGCTCGCCGACCGCCGCGCCCAGCGTCGCCTTCACGCTGGACGGGACGGGGCCGGCCGCGCCGTCGTTCCGCGACGTCATCCGCTTCGGCATCTCGATCTCGCCCGATGGCATGCGGATCGTCTATCCCGGGCTCCGCGGCGGTCGTGACGTGCTCCTCCTTCGCGAACTCGGCTCGCTCGACACCCGGGTTCTCGAGGGGACCGAGGGGGCGCTCGATCAGGTCTTCTCGCCCGATGGACGCGAGGTGGTCTTTCGCCGCGGCACCACCCTGCTGCGCCTGGCCCTCGAGAACACCGCACCGGTGGTGGTGGCCGAGATCGGGCAATCGCCCGCGCTCTACGGCCTCCTCTGGCGGGCGGACGGGATGATCTACTACCTCCTCGAGGCATCGCGCGCCATCTATCGCGTCCCGGCCGACGGCAGTGCCCCGCCGGTGCCCACGCCGCTGCCCGACTCGCTGGGACTCATCAGCGAGCTCAACGAGGTTCCCGGGACCGAATGGTTGCTCACGACACAGGTCCGGGATGCCGGCGCCGGGGCGGTGCTCGCCATCTCGACGCGCACGGGCGAGGTGCGCTCGACCAAGGCGATCGGGCTGGGGGCGCGGCTCACGGCCGATGGTCGCCACCTCCTCCTCGGCAAGCCCAACGGGGTCGTGACGCTCACCGCGTTCGATCCCGACCGGCTCGAGGTCGTTGGCCCGGAGGTGGCCGTGCACCAGGGCGTGCAGCAGACCGTGATCGGGTTGCCGAGCGTGTCCCTCGCCACGAACGGGACCCTCGTGTACATCTCGGGGGCCGGGCGGGAGCGGACCATCGTCGAGGTCACCCGGGAGGGACGCGAGCGGACCCTGGTCGGCGAACCCGCCGAGTACAAGGACCCCCGCTGGTCGCCGGACAGGACCCGCTTCGCGGTGGAAAAGGTCGTCGGCACGGCGGGCGACATCTGGATCCACGACACCAGGGCCGGCACCAGCACCCGGCTCACGAACGGCAGCGAGAACCTCTACCCGATCTGGACCCCCGACGGGCGACGGCTCGTCTTCACCTCGCGCCGCTCCGGGCTGGCCGGCCTCTGGATCCAGCCGGCGGATGGCGGCGGTGAGCCGGAACCGCTGGAGCAGGGCGCCGAATCGATGCTCCGGTTTCCGCACGCGATCACCGCCGACGGGACGACACTGTTGATCCGGACCAACGCCGCCACGACCGGGATGGACATCGGGGCGATGGCGCTCGACGGCTCGACGCCGCCCCGCGACGTGATGGTCACCCCGGACAACGAGGGCTCGCCGACGCTCTCGCCGGACGGCCGGTGGATGGCGTACATCTCCGACGCCTCTGGGATCAACGAGGTGTACGTGACGCCGTGGCCCGACGTCGGGCGCCGGGCCCAGGTCTCGTCGGGGGGCGGCGTGGAGCCGCAGTGGAACCCGCAGGGGGGCGAGCTGTTCTATCGCACTGGCGACGCGCTCGTGGCCGCGACGCTGACCGCGCGCGATGGCCTGCTGGTGCCGTCGCGCCGCGACACGCTGTTCACCGGCAACTACTTCGGCCAGCCCCGCTGGCCCGAGTACGATGTCTCGGCCGACGGGGAGCGGTTCCTCATGCTCAAGGAGGGCGAGGCACGGCAGGAGATCGTGGTCGTCACCGAATGGTTGCGGCAGGCAGTGGCCCAGCTCGAGCGCGACGGAGGGGGGCAGTGACCCTTCGCGCGCTCCGCGCGCTCAGGGTGACACGGTGCAGGTACGCTGTCACCCCGAGCCGCAGGCGAGGGGGAGGAGCCATGCGGCAGGTATCGCCCCCTCGCTGCGCTCGGGGTGACAGTCCCGGTCTGGAGCTGATCCCGTGACCCTCGACGCCCTCACCGCCGCACTGAGTGACCGCTACCGCCTCGAGCGCGAGCTCGGGGCCGGCGGGATGGCCACGGTGTACCTCGCGCAGGACCTGAAGCACGATCGCCAGGTCGCCATCAAGGTGCTGCACCCCGACCTCGGTGCGGCCCTCGGCGGCGAGCGCTTCCTCGCGGAGATCCGCACGACCGCCCGGCTCCAGCACCCGCACATCCTCCCGCTTCTCGACAGCGGCGACGCCGGGGGCCTCCTCTACTACGTCATGCCGCTGGTCACCGGCGAGACGCTTCGCACCCGGCTCGAGCGCGAGCGGCAGCTGCCGATCGCCGATGCCGTGCGCATTGCCCGGGAGGTTGCCAGCGCGCTGGACTACGCCCATCGCCAGGGCGTGATCCACCGCGACATCAAGCCCGAGAACATCCTGCTGCACGATGGCCAGGCGCTGGTCGCCGACTTCGGCATCGCCCTGGCCGTGCAGAGCGCCGGCGGTGAGCGCATGACCCAGACCGGCCTCTCGCTCGGCACGCCGCAGTACATGAGTCCCGAGCAGGCGATGGGCGAGAAGCAGATCGATGCGCGCAGCGACGTGTACGCGCTGGCGGCGGTCACCTACGAGATGCTGGCGGGCGATGCCCCCTTCACGGGCGGCAGCGTGCAGGCGATCGTCGCGAAGATCATGACCGAGAAGCCCACGCCGCTGCACACGCTCCGCGACACGGTGCCGCCCCACGTGGAAGCGGCCGTGCTCACGGGCCTCGCCAAGCTCCCGGCCGATCGCCACGCCACGGCGGCGGAGTTCGCCACCGCCCTCGTCACGACGACCGGCGTCCACGCCCCGCCGCACGGCGCCGCTCGCTCCGGCCCGTTCGGCCTCTCGGCGCGCGCCGCTGCCGGCATCATGGCTGGCCTGGCGGTGGTGACTGTTGGCGCCGTGGCCGCCGCGCTCACGGGTCGTGGCAACCGCGACGCACCACCGCGCGTGGCACGCTTCGAGGTCACGATGGCGCCCGACGAGGCCCTGGCGACGCCGGGCGGGACACGCTTCGCCTGGTCCCCTGACGGGACGATGTTCGTCTACACCGGCACCGGCAGTGCCGGCAACAATCTCTGGTCCCGGTCGCTCGATGCCCTCGTGCCCGTCCCGCTGCGCGGCTCGGAGCGCGCGACCTCGCCGACCTTCTCGCCGGATGGGCGCGAGATCGCCTTCGTGACGACCGCCCCCTTCTCGATCCGCGTGATGCCACGCACCGGCGGCACGGCACGCGTCGTCGCCGAGGGGCAGAATGCCGCCGGCGGCGGGGTTGCGTGGTCGGAGGATGGCTTCCTCTACTTCGATGGCGGGACGGGGCTGGCGCGTGTCCGCCCCGATGGGAGCGAGCACGAGATGGTCATGCCGCTCGACACCGCGCGCGGGGAGATCGGGATGGCGTGGCCGCGGGTCCTCCCCGAGGGCCGCGGCATCCTGATGCGGATCCGGCGGGCGGGCGAGGCGATGACCGACTGGTCCATCATCGCCTTCGATCCGCAGGCGAGGGTGCGCAGGGATCTCGTGCGCGGCGTCTTCGCCATCTACAGCCCCACGACCGGACACCTGCTCTGGGTCACCGGCGACGGCACGCTGATGGCCCAGGCCCTCGACCTCGACCAGCTCACGCTCCGCGGCGAGCCGACCCGGCTCTGGGACAACATCTACCTCGGCGGCTTCGGCGCTGCCGACGTGGTGCTCTCCTCCTCGGGTGACCTGCTGTACATGGCGGGGTCGGGGACGGAGACCAGCATCGGCTCCCTCGCGTGGGTCGATCGCCGCGGCCGATCCACCATCGTGGACAGCACAGGCATCAACGGGCTGGTGCGTGCCCTCGCCCTCGCACCCGATGGGCGGTCCGCCGCGCTCTCCCTCGAGCGCGCCACCGATGCCACCAACCTGTCGCGCATCTGGATCGCTCCCCTGGGCGGGGGACCGCTGCAACTGGTGACCACCGAGGACAAGCCCGTCACCCTGCCGACCTGGGAGAGCGACAGCCGGTCGCTGCTCTACGTCAGCGATCAGGGGACGACGATCTACCGGCGTCGCACCGATGGAGGTGGGGTGCCCGAAGCGGTGGCGACCGTGTCGCGCGGCATCGTGGGAATGACCGTGGACCCGACCGGACGCTCCCTGGTGCTGATCGGCGAGGATTCCGGCGAGCGCCGGCGTGAGCTGCTCAACCTCCGCCTGACGGGAGACCGCACCCCGACCGTCCTCCCGGTCCCGATCGGGACCAACCGGGAGCCGCCCGTCCTCTCGCCCGACGGGCGCTGGCTGGCCTATGTCTCGCCGCTGGGCGGACGGGAGGATGTCTACGTGAGTCCCTACCCGGACATCACGGCGGGCCGGGTCCAGGTCTCCGCGTCCGGTGGCGGCGCCCCGCGCTGGAACCGGCAGGGCGGGGAGCTCTTCTACGTGAACGACGCGGGGGCCATCGTCTCGGTGCGGTTCGCCACGACCGACGGCTTCCGGATCCTCTCCACCGAGGAGCTGTTCACCCCGAGCGGCTTCCGGGGTGGCGACGGCCGGGTGTACTACGACCCGGCGCCCGATGGCGAGCGGTTCCTCATGGTCGACATCGGTGCGCAGGGCAGGGGCAGGGGAGCGGCGGGGCCGATCCTGGTCCAGCACTTCACCACCGAGTTGCAGGCGAGGGTGGCACCGTGACCCTTCGCGCGCTGCGCGCGCTCAGGGTGACACTTGTGCTCGGGCTGTCACCCCGAGCCGCAGGCGAGGGGGAGGAGCCATGCGGCAGGTATCGCCCCCTCGCTGCGCTCGGGGTGACATTCCCGGTATGGAGCTGACCCAATGAGCCGTGACGCGCTCACCGCTGCCCTCGCCGACCGCTACCGCCTCGAGCGCGAACTCGGTGCCGGTGGCATGGCCACGGTGTACCTCGCGCATGACCTCAAGCACGACCGCCGCGTCGCGATCAAGGTGATGAAGCCGGAGGTGAGCGCCGAGCTGGCGGCCGATCGCTTCCTGCGTGAGATCCGCACCACCGCCAACCTGCAGCATCCACACATCGTGCCGGTCTTCGACTCCGGCGAGATCGAGAACGCCGACCTCTCTCACACCTCAGGACTCACGACTCACCTCTACTTCGTCATGCCCCTCATCGACGGCGAGACGCTCCGTGACCGCCTCGAGCGCGACGGGCCGCTGCCGGTCGACGAGGCGGTCCGCCTGGTGCGTGAGCTCGCCGATGCGCTTCAGTACGCCCACGAGGCCGGGATCCTCCACCGCGACCTCAAGCCAGAGAACGTGATGCTCTCGCGCGGGCACGCGCTGCTGACCGACTTCGGGATCGCGCAGTCAGCGGCGACGCCGGAGAACGACCGCCTCACCCGAGTCGGCTCGTCGGTCGGCACCCCGGCGTACATGAGCCCGGAGCAGGCGACCGGCGAGCGCGAACTCACCGCCGCATCGGACGTATACGGTCTCGGCGCGATCCTCTTCGAGTTGCTCACCGGCGAGCCGCCGTTCACCGGCCCCACCGCGCACGCGATCCTCGTCAAGCGATTCACCACCGAGGCACCCGACCTGCGCACGCGGCGCCCCGACGCACCCGTCGCATGCGCTGCGGCGGTGGCACGTGCCCTCGCAAGCGAGCCCGACCAGCGCTTCCCGACCGCTGCGGCGTTCGCGGCCGCGCTGGTGGGCGAAGTCTCGCCAATGCCGGTCGCCGCGCCGGCCGACGATCGCTCGGTGGTCGTGCTGCCATTCTGCAACCAGGGGACCAACCCCGAGGACGAGCAGTTCAGCGATGGACTGACCGAGGAGATCATCACCGACCTCGCGCGGGTCAAGGCGATCCGGGTGCTCTCGCGCACCTCGTCGATGCAGCTCAAGGACACCACCAGGTCCATCCCGGCGCTCGGTCGCGAGCTGCGGGTGAGCCATGCGCTCTCCGGCAGCGTTCGGCGTGCCGGGACCTCGCTCCGGATCACGGCCGAGCTGATCGAGGTCGCGACCGACACGCCCGTCTGGGCCGAGCGGTTCAGCGGGACGATGGACGACATCTTCGACGTGCAGGAACGGGTGGCCCGCGAGATCGTCGCCGCCCTCGGCGTCACGTTGAGTGCGGAGGAGGATCATCGCCTCGCCCAGCGTCCGATCCAGGATCCGCGCGCGTTCGAGCTCTACCTGCGGGCCCGACAGGAGATTCGCCGCTACGACGGCGCCTCGATCGCGCGCGCGGAGGAGCTGGTACGGCAGGCGATCGCCATCGAGGGCGAGGTGCCGCCGCTCAGGGCGCTGCTGGCGTGGGCCAAGGTCATCCGGGTCCGGGCCGGCGTGGTCACCGACACGCGCGGCCTCGACGAGGCCACCGCCGTGGCCGAGGCGCTGATCCGGGAGGTTCCCGATGCGCCGTATGGCCATGCACTCATGGGGTACATCGGCCATGAGCGGGGCACGATCCCGAAGGCGATCGGCCACCTCCGTGACGCCCTGGAGCGCGACCCCGACGATGTCGATGCGATCATCTACCTCGCCATCGGGGTGATGGGATGTGGCGACACCGCCGCGAGTGCGCGGATGGCAGAGCGCCTGAAGGCGGTCGACCCGCTGGCCCCGATGACCTGGATGCTGGTCGGTGCCGTGCCCTGGTGGGTCGGCCGACCGGCGGACGGGATCCCCGATCTCGAACGGGCGCTGTCGATCGATGCCGGCAACCCGATGATCCGCTGGACCGTCGGCTACGCGCGGGCGATGGCGGGCGACGTGGCCGGAGCCGCGAGGGAGGCGGCGGTGCTTGCCGAGCAGGCGCCGACCATGCCCTACACGCCGCAGCTCCTCGCGATCGTGCAGGGACTGCAGGGTCGCCACGAGGAGGCGCAGGCGATCCTGCGCGACGTCACCCTCCTCGATGCGCACCAGCTGTTCCACCTCTCCGAGGCCTTCGCCGTGGCGGGTGATACCGAACGGGCGCTCGCACTGCTCGAGGAGGCGGTGGACACCGGGTTCCATCCCGCGGGGTTCATCGCCGAGCACTGCCCGTTCTTCGAGTCGCTCCGCGGCACGCCGCGGTTCGAGGCGATCGCCGAGAAGGCGCAGCGGCTCACGCGGGAGTTCGTGGCGAGCGGGGTGGCACCATGACCCTTCGCGCGCTGCGCGCGCTCAGGGTGACACTTATGCTCGGGCTGTCACCCCGAGCCGCAGGCGAGGGGGAGGAGCCATGCGGCAGGTATCGCCCCCTCGCTGCGCTCGGGGTGACATTCCCGGTCTGGAGCTGATCCCGTGACACTTGACGCGCTCACCGCTGCACTCGCCGACCGCTACCGCCTCGAGCACGAGCTCGGGGCCGGCGGCATGGCCACGGTGCACCTGGCGCAGGACCTGAAGCACGACCGCCAGGTCGCGATCAAGGTCCTCAAGCCGGAGCTCGCCGCGGTGATCGGCGCCGAGCGGTTCCTCGCCGAGATCAAGACGACGGCCTCGCTGCAGCACCCGCACATCCTGCCGTTGTTCGACAGCGGCACCGCCGCCAACCAGCTCTTCTACGTCATGCCCTACATCGAGGGCGAGACGCTCCGCGACCGGCTCACCCGCGAGACCCAGCTTGCGGTGCCCGAGGCGATCCGGCTCGCCACCGAGGTGGCCGGCGCGCTGGAGTACGCCCACAAGCGCGGCATCGTCCACCGCGACATCAAGCCCGAGAACATCCTGCTGCTCGACGGCAGCGCGCTTGTGGCCGACTTCGGGATCGCCCTCGCCGTGCAGCAAGCCGGTGGCGAGCGGATGACGCAGACCGGGATGTCGCTCGGCACTCCGCATTACATGAGTCCCGAACAGGCGATGGGGGACCGGTCCGTCGACGCCCGGAGCGATGTCTATGCGCTCGGCGCGATCACCTACGAGATGCTGGTCGGCGAGCCGCCGTTCACCGGGCCCAACGGCCAGGCGATCCTCGCCAAGGTGATGACCGAGCCGGCTCGCGACGTGAGTGCCCAGCGGCGCTCGGTGTCTCCGGCCGTCTCGGCGGCCGTCGCGCACGCGCTCGAGAAGCTGCCGGCGGATCGCTTCGCCAGCGCCGCGGAGTTCGCGGCCGCGCTGGGCGCGACCGGCGGTGGCTTCGTCCCGAGCCCGGCGGCGCGGCGCGGACCCGACTGGCGCATCGGCGTGCTCGGTGGCGTGGTGCTTGGCGCGATCGGCGCCGGAGCGGCGATGGTCGCGCTCGGCGCTGGTGGAGGGGATCGGTTTGCGACCCCGGGCCTCGCCACGCCGGTGACCTGGGAGCAGGGCCTCGAGATCACCCCGGCGCTCTCGCCCGACGGCAAGCAGGTGGCATACGCGGTCACCAATGGCACCGCGAGCAGGATCTACCTGCGCGCCACCACCGACGGACGCCCGGTCCCGCTCACCGCCGACAGCACCGCGGTGGAGCGGAATCCCCGCTGGTCTCGTGATGGCTCCCGCATCCTGTACATCTCGAACGGACAGGTCTTCTCGGCACCGGCCGGTGGGGGGCCCGGCCGTCAGGAAGTCCCGTCGAGGGGGAACCCCGTGAGCTCGGCGACCTGGTCGCCGGATGACAGCGAGATCGCGTACGGGGTCCTCGACACGCTCTTCATCCGCGGTCGCGACGGCACGAGTCGGGTCCTCGCGATCGTGGACCAGTCGACGCTCTGCACCTGGGGCGCCCGGGACCTGATCGCGTGCTCCGCGGGCAATCCCCTCTACCTCGCCCCCGGACTCGGCTTCGGCAACATCGCGCCGAGCTGGATCAGCGTCATTCGCGTTGCCGACGGCCACACCACAATGGTCACCGATCAGACGGCGAGCAACCAGTCGCCGGCCTGGTCGCGCGACGGGCGACACCTGCTGTACGCCTCGAACCGCCTCGGGCCGGCGGATATCTATGCCGTGGGCATGCGCGACGACGGCACCCCGGATGGCGCGCCGGAGCGCCTCACGGTGGGGCTCAACGTGTCGACCTTCTCGCTGGCCGGCGACGACGCGCGACTGGCCTACGGCACCATGACCACCAGCTCCAACATCTGGTCGGAGCCGTGGGACGACCGCGGTCGGCGCACCGCCGCGCCACCGACGCAAGTGACGTTCGGCCAACAGACGATCGAACAGTTCGCGTTCTCGCGCGACGGTGCCTGGCTGTACTATGACTCGGACCTCGCCGGGAACGCTGATCTGTACCGGATGTCGATGGCCTCGGGGGTCCCCGAACGACTGACCTCCGACCCGACACCGGAGTTCGCCCCCGCACCCTCGCCTGACGGCCGGGAGGTGGCATTCCACTCGTTCCGCGGCGCCTCGCGCGACATCTATGTCCTGCCGCTGGATGGCGGTCCGCTGCAGCAGGTGACCGACACGCCGGAGCAGGAGGGGGTGGTCAGCTGGTCGCCGGATGGCACGACGCTCTCGTTCTTCCAACTGGTCGGTCAGGCGGCCATTGGGCTTGCGCGGCGCCATGGAGCCGGGTCGTGGGAGCTCCTGCCACCGGTGGCGCCGGGGTGGTGGGCCAGCTGGTCACCCGACGGTCAGTGGCTCAGCTACACCACGGATCTCCTCGGCGGCGAGCTGCGGGTGGTTCCATCCGCTGGTGGCGAGTCGCATGCGCTGTGGGATGGCTGGGCCGAGGCAGGGCTGATCGCCGAGTCATCGCTCTGGTCGGATGATGGCCGCACGATCTATTTCAAGAGCCACTCGGCCGACGGCGCGGGATCGATCTGGTCGATCCCCACGGCTGGAGGGACGCCCCGGTTTGTGCAGGGGCTCGGCGACGCGCGTCGGCGCTCGGACCGGTACGGGTTCCGGGTCAGTGGCGGGCGACTCTACTACACGCTGGTCGATCGGCAGGGGGACGTGTGGATGATGGAGCTGGAGCGGTGACCCTTCGCGCGCTGCGCGCGCTCAGGGGGACACTTGTGCTCGGGCTGTCACCCCGAGCCGCAGGCGAGGGGGAGGAAGCCATATGGCAGGTATCGCCCCCTCGCTGCGCTCGGGGTGACAGTCCCGGTCTGGAGCTGATCCCGTGACACTCGACGCGCTCACCGCTGCCCTCGCCGACCGCTACCTCCTCGAGCGCGAGCTCGGGCAGGGCGGCATGGCGACGGTGTACCTGGCGCAGGACCTGAGGCACGACCGCAAGGTCGCCATCAAGGTCCTCCGCCCCGAGCTCGCCGCGGTGATCGGCGCCGAGCGCTTCGTGAGCGAGATCCGGACGACCGCCAACCTGCAGCATCCGCACATCCTGCCCCTCTTCGACTCGGGTGCCGCGGCGTCGTTCCTCTTCTACGTGATGCCGCTCGTGGAGGGCGAGACCCTCCGCGACCGGATCACCCGCGAGAAGCACCTGCCGATCGCTGATGCCGTCCGGATCGCCGGCGAGGTGGCCAGCGCCCTCGACTACGCCCACCGGCACGGCGTGATTCACCGCGACATCAAGCCCGAGAACATCCTGCTGCACGACGGCCGCGCGCTGGTGGCCGACTTCGGGATCGCGCTCGCGGCCTCGAGCGCCGGCTCGCGGATGACCGAGACGGGGATGTCGCTCGGCACCCCGCACTACATGAGCCCCGAGCAGGCGATGGGCGAGCGCGAGCTCGACGCCCGCACCGATGTCTACGCGCTCGGTGCCGTGCTCTACGAGTGCCTCACCGGCGACCCACCGTTCACCGGGAGCACGGCACAGGCGATCGTCGCCAAGGTGGTGACCGAGAAGCCGGTGCCGCCGAGCCGGATGCGCGACACCGTCCCCGACGTGGTCGAGGACGCCGTGCTCGCGGCCCTGCAGAAGCTGCCGGCCGATCGGCCGTCGAGCGCCGCCGCCTTCGGCGAGATGCTCTCGCGCGATGGGGTGGCGACAACCTCCCGGTCGACGGCGGCCCATCGGCGCGGCCGGCCGTCCCGGACACCGTGGCTGGTCGCCGCGGCGGTCGCGGTGGTGGCCGCGGTCGCGGGCTGGCTGCTGCGGGGTGGCCTGGCATCGCCTCCGCCACCGCAGACGCCGTCGCGCCTGGCACTGCTCGCCCCGCGGCTGGGCGGCGTGTCGACCGCGCTAATGCGGCAGCTGGCGATCACGCCCGACGGCAGCACGATCTACTACCAGGTGGTGATGGAGAACGGCGAGAACCGGACCCTCCGCCAGCGACTCGACGAGACCGAGCCGGCGCTCTTCTCGGGCGCGGAGCCGTTCGTCGCGGGGTACCGCATCTCGCCCGACGGCCGGTTTCTCTATGGCGTGCGCTCCACCGACGGCTCGGCGTTCCGGGTCCAGCTCACCGGCAGTGGCACCTCGACGATGATCTCGGGTATCGTGAACGGCGCCTGGTCGTCGTTCGCAGCCTGGGGCGACGACGGCTCCCTCTGGCTGACCACCCCGCTCGGGACCAACAGTCAACTGCGGCGACTCAAGCCGGACGGCACGACGTCCGAGGTGCAAGCCGACCGCGACAACATCACCGCGGCCCAGATGCTCGGCCCGAGGACCATGCTCGTGTCGCTGGTCCCGCTGGGGACCAACAACGGTCCGGTGGCGCTGCTCGACCTCGAGACCGGGGCCACCACCCCGGTGATCGAGACTCCTGTCGTCGAGGTCCGCTACACCTCGGGCTACCTGGTCTATGTCCTGACCTCGGGTGACATGGAGGCGATGCCGTTCGACGTCGAGGCGGGCAGGACGACCGGCCCGGCCACCCGGATCGCGAGCGGCGTCTCGCTGACCGGGTCCGGCGTGGCCCAGTTCGACGTCGCCGCGAACGGCACCGTGGTGTACCTGCCGGAGCAGCCCCGCTCGCTGGTGCTGCTCGATCGCTCCGGCGCCGAGCGGCTGGCCACGTCCGAGGGACACAACTTCCACTCGCCCCGGTTCGCGCCGGACGGTCGGCGGCTCGCGGTCGACTACTCCATCGGCGAGTCCCGGGACGTCTGGGTGCTCGACCTCGCGTCGCAATTGCTGACCCGCGCGAGCTTCGACGGCGACGGACACGATGCCTCGTGGATGCCGAACGGCCTCCTCAGCTACATCACCGCGCCCACCGGCGTGATCGGGATCCTGCGGGTGCGGCCCGATGGCTCCGGGGAGCCCGACTCGCTGCTCCGCGCCAGCACCCTCGGCTGGACCGGCGACTGGTTCGCCGATGGCGAGGCGCTGCTCACCGTGGCCAATGGCCTGAATCCCCTGTCGGTCGAGGACATCGCGATCGTCCGCAATGGCGGTGCGGGGCCGCTCGAGCCGCTGGTGGCGACGTCGGCGTCGGAGCAGTTCCCGGCGCTCTCGCCCGACAACCAGTGGTTCGCCTACACCTCCAACCAGTCGGGTCGCGACGAGGTCTACCTGCGCCGGGTCGATGGCACCGGCGCGCAGCTGCAGGTCTCGGCGCGCGGCGGGGTCGAACCGGCCTGGTCCGGGACGGGACGCGAGCTGTTCTACCGGACGCGGGACACCGACCCGCAGCTCATGGTCGCCGAGCTGGCGTTCACGCCGGAGCCGGCGGTGCGCTCGCGGACGCCGCTCTTCAGCGTCGCCCAGTACGCCACCGCGACCCCGCACACCAACTACGCCGTCTCGCCGGACGGCCAGCTGTTCGCGATGGTCCGCACCAACCCCTCGGCGCGGATCATGGTGATCCAGAACCTCCCGGCCCTGGTCGAGCGGTTGCGGGGCGAAGGGGTGGCGCCATGACCCTCGCGCGCTGTCACCCTGGGGGAGCGAAGCGACCGAAGGGGCGGTACCATCCGACTGGTTCCGCCTCTTCGCTTCGCTCAGAGTGACAGGTGCGCACGGGCCCACTCGGGGTGACATTCCCTCCATGGAGCTGACCCCATGACCACCGACGCCCTCCGGGCCTCCCTCTCCGACCGCTACCGCATCGAGCGCGAACTCGGCGCCGGTGGCATGGCGACGGTGTACCTCGCCCACGACCTCAAGCACGACCGCGAGGTCGCGATCAAGGTGCTCCGTCCCGACCTCGGCGCCGTGCTCGGTGCCGATCGGTTCCTCGAAGAGATCAAGATCACCGCCCGGCTCGACCACCCGCACATCCTCACCCTGATCGACTCGGGGGCGACGGACGGGATGCTCTACTACGTGCTCCCCTACGTCCGCGGCGAGACCCTTCGCACCCGGCTGCAGCGCGACAAGCAGCTCGGCATCGACGAGGCGATCGGCATCACGAAGCAGGTGGCCTCCGCGCTCGACTACGCCCACCGCCAGGGCGTCGTCCACCGCGACATCAAGCCCGAGAACATCATGTTCCAGGAGGGCGAGGCGATGCTGGCCGACTTCGGCATCGCGCTCGCCGTCAAGGAAGCCGGCGGCGACCGGCTGACCCAGACCGGCCTCTCCCTCGGCACCCCGCAGTACATGAGTCCCGAGCAGGCGACCGGCGACCGCGCGCTCGACGCCCGCAGCGACGTGTACTCGCTCGCCGCGGTGCTCTACGAGATGCTCACCGGCGACCCGCCCGTCACCGGCGCCACCGCGCAGGCGATGATCGCCAAGTTGATGACCGAACGACCGACCCGGATCCGCGTGGTGCGCGACAGCGTCCCCGAACCGGTCGACACCGCAATCTTCAAGGCGCTCGCCAAGATCCCGGCCGATCGCTTCAGCGGCGCGCGCGAGTTCGTCGATGCGCTCGACGCCGGGATGCGACCGGCCACCCCGGACGCCTCCCGCGCACCGTCGCGCGGCCGGATCCTCGGCGCCCTGGCGGCGGTCGCCGTCGTGATCCTCGCCGCGACCGCCGTCGCGACGCGCGACCGGGGCGGCGCGCCGGCCTCCGCGGCGCCCACGCTCGAGCCGGGGCGCCAGGTGTCGTTCGTCGGGGACGTCGGGAAGTTCGCGGTCGCGCCGGACGACCGGACCGTCGCCTACCTCACGCCCGACTGGGCGCGGGTGATGCTGTTCGATCTCGATGGCGGCGGGTCACAGGAACTCTATGCCGCCCCCTCGGGGACGGTGATCGATGCGCTCCGGTGGTCGCCCGACGGCTCCCGGCTGCTCCTGACGGCATTTCCCGACATGAACCGGGTCTTCAGCGTGCCGCGGCTCGGTGGGGTGACCCGCGAGGAACTGCTGTTGCCCAGCATCAACTCGCTCAGCGGGTCGGAGGTGCGGCAACTCGATGATGGGCTGTGGCTGGTCGCCGGTCGCTCGAACACCATCTACCTGGGGGCCGATCCGTCGCGGCTGCAGGTGAACGGGACCCAGCTCGTGGGGCCAGGCACCTTCAAGATCCCGGGTCTCGACGCCGTCGTCGAAGTGAGGCTGGAGCCGACGCGTGACGGCGCGTGGCTCGCCTATCAGGGGACGACGCCCGAGGGGGAGGACGTCGGGGGGATCATGGCGCTCTCCGCCACCGACCAACCGAGGGTGTCGGCCCAGTGGCCCGGCATGTCCCCCGTGGGCTGGAGCGCCGACGCGCGCCACCTGGTCATGGCGCGTCCGGTCGGCGATCGGGTCTCCGACCTGTACCTCGTCGACTTCGACCCCACGCGCGGACGCACCACGGGCGAGCCCCGGCTGCTGTATCCCCGGTTGTCCGCGACCAGCATCGCGCTCAGTGCCGATGGCTCCCGGATCGTCTATGTGGCCGGCGCCGAGGTGCTGAACGTGCGGGAGATCACCCTCGACGCCACGCCGACGGCCGACGACAATCCGACCCGGATGGTGACCCGTGGCACCGGTCGGTGGGGCACCGGCCTCTACCTCCCCGATGGCGACGTGGTCGCGCTCCAGCGCACGGCCTCCAGCATGGAGGCGCGCGTGTTCTCCCGCGACGGCACGTCACGGCCCGTGATGCAGCGGGGTGATTCCGGGCTCCGATACTCGAACGCGCTGTCGGTCGACGGGAAGGTCCTCGCGACCGGCCGGTCGCAGGGCGGCCAGTACACCCTCGTGCTGCATGACCTCGCGTCCGGCCGGGTGCGGGAGCTCGACCTGCCGCAGGAGCCCTCCGGGGTCGCCTGGGCACCCGACGGCCGGCACATCGTCGCGATGACGGCGACCACGGCCGACCAGCTCATGGTGATCGATGTCGAGGCGGGGACCACGCGGGAGGTGACCCTGCAGTGCGGCGACCGGTGCGAGTTCGCCTGGGAGGGCGTCGCCGTTGGCGACGCCTGGCCGCTGGTGGCGATCACCTCCGAGGTCGACACCTGGATCGCCAACGTGGAGACCGGCGAGCTTCGGCACCTCGCCGGCCGGACATGGTACGTGATGGGCTGGGTGAAGGACTGGGTCTACTTCGGTCGGGCCGGTGGGCAGACCGACTACCCGGGCATGGTCATCTTCCGCATCCCCGCGGCCGGCGGCGCCGAGGAGCGGGTGCTGAACCTGCCGGTGGAGTGCGCGGTGCGCTACGGGGTGTGGCTCTCGCACGATGCGACCCGGGTGACCTGCGGGATCGACGAGTCGAAGCGCGACCTGTACGTGATCGACGGGGTGCTGGGGGGGGAGTAGGGGGCGATTCCCGCCGCATGCCTCCGCCCCCTCGCTCGCTACGCTCGCTCGGGGTGACAGGTCTCTTGCTGTCACGCCGAACGCAGTGAGGCGGCGGAGTCATGGGTCTGGTTCCGCCCCCTCGCTCGCGATGCTCGCTCGGGGTGACAGGTTCACCCACCCCCACTCCTGAGCCAAGTCCCGCCACTCGGGGTTCATCGACTCCACCAGCTTCAGTCGCGGTATGCGCCGCCACGCCTTGATCTGCTTCTCGCGGGCGATGGCCTCCCGCTGGCCCTCAACTGGTTCACAGTACACGAGGCGCCGAATGCGGTGTCTGGTCGTATAGCTGCGCTCAGTATCGGCCTGGTGTTGTGACCACCGCCGACGCAGGTCATTCGTGACCCCGACGTAGAGCTGCCGACTGGGCGAGGCGAGGATGTAGACCCACATCT
>JACKDA010000020.1 GCA_020633775.1 Gemmatimonadales bacterium
ATCCGCAAGACCTACGGCCGCTTCGAGGCGGTCAAGGGACTCGACCTCGAGATCCGCCGCGGCGAGCTGTTCGGCTTCCTCGGGCCCAACGGCGCGGGCAAGACCACCACGCTCCGGATGATCGCCGGGATCCTGGCCCCGACCAGTGGCCGGCTCGAGATCGGCGGGATCAACCTGCTGAGCGACCCGATCGGCGCGAAGGCGCTCCTCGGCTACATCCCCGACCGGCCCTTCGTCTATGACAAGCTGACCGGGGCCGAGTTCCTCCGCTTCACCGCCGCGCTGTTCGGGCAGGATGGCGCCGAGATCGAGCGACGGATCGACGAGCTGCTCGACCTGTTCGAGCTCACCCGCTGGAAGCACGAGCTGACCGAATCGTATTCGCACGGCATGCGGCAGAAGCTGATCATCGCCAGTGCGTTCGTGCACCGGCCGGAGGTGATCGTCGTCGACGAGCCGACGGTCGGCCTCGACCCGAAGAGCGCGCGGCTCCTGAAGACGCTGTTCCGCGCGTTCGTCGAGAAGGGCGGCACGATCCTCATGAGCACCCACTCGCTCGACATCGTCGAGGGGTTCTGCGACCGGATCGGGATCATCACCCACGGCGAGCTCGCGGCCTGCGGCACGATGGACGAGCTGCGGGAACAGGCGGCGAGCGACGGCGCGCACCTGGAGGAGCTCTTCCTGCGCCTCACCGGCGAGCACATCGAACCCGACCTCGATGCCGTCCTCGGCTAGGCGCCCCCGGCCGCGGCAGCCGGGCTTCCTCGCGCTCACCTCGCCCAAGTGGCGCAGCGCGCTCGCGCGCCTCCGCCCCCGGGCCGGGGAGGAGCGTGGCGGCCGGGGCGTCCTCCTCGGCGTGGCCGGGAGCCTCTTCCTCGCGGTCGCCTTCTACATCTCGTTCCGGACCGTGGGCTACTTCCGCAGCGTCCCCGAGATCGGCCCGCTGCTGGCGGCGAAGCTGCTCGGCATGGCGTTCCTCGCCTTCGGCTCGATCCTGCTGCTGTCGAACCTGGTCAGTGCGTTGTCCACCTTCTTCCTGGCCCGCGACCTCGACCTGCTGGTCGCGGCACCGGTGGACTGGGGGCGGTTCTACCTGGCCAAGCTCGCGGAGACGATCGTCCATTCCTCGTGGATGGTCGGCCTGCTCGCGCTGCCCCTGCTCACCGCCTACGGGGTGGTGTGGGGCGGCGGCCCGCTCTTCCCGCTGGTCGCCCTCGGCGCGTTCATCCCGTTCCTCGTCATTCCCGCGGTGATCGGCACCGGGATCACGCTGCTGCTGGTGAACATCTTCCCCGCGCGGCGGACCCGCGACCTCCTCGGCCTCGTGACGATCGCCGCGGCGGGGGCGCTGGTCCTCGGCCTCCGGCTGCTGCGGCCCGAGCAGCTCGCGCGGCCGGAGGGGTTCCAGTCGCTCGTCGACTTCATCGCCGTGCTGCGCGCCCCCTCGCACGCGCTGCTGCCCACCGAATGGGCGGCGGCGATGATCATGAACTGGCTGACGCGGGTCGCCGACCCGCTGCCGGTGGCGCTGCTGTGGAGCACCGCGGGCGCGTTCGTCGTCATCGGCGCGTCGCTGCACCGGCGGTTGTATGCGAGTGGTTTCGCGCGGGCGCAGGAGGGGGCCGACAGCGTCGCCCGCGGCGAGGCCACCGCCACGCTGTTCCGCCGCCTGCTGCCGGGGATGCCGGCGATGCGGCGCGAGTTCGTGCTCAAGGACCTGCGCGTCTTCTTCCGCGACTCCACCCAATGGAGCCAGCTGATCCTCCTCGGCGTGCTCGTGGCGGTGTACCTGATCAACATCCGCGCGCTGCCGCTGTTCACCGGCGAGGAGGTCCCGGTCTTCCTGGTGACGCTGATCGTGTTCCTCAACCAGGGGCTCGCGGGCTTCGTGATCGCCGCCGTGGCGGCGCGGTTCATCTTCCCCTCGGTGTCGCTCGAGGGGCGCCTCCTCTGGCTGCTCCGGTCCTCGCCGCTCGACCCGCGGGCGATGCTGCGCAGCAAGTATGTCGTCGGCGTGCTGCCGCTGCTGGTGCTCTCGCTGATCCTCACCGTCACCACGAACACCATCCTGCGCGCCTCGCCGTTCATGATGTGGGTCAGCATCGCGACGGTGGCCGGGTACACGCTGGCGGTGAGCGGGCTCGCGCTGGGCATCGGGACGCTGTACCCGCAGTACGGCAGCGAGAACGCGGCGCAGATCCCCACCTCCTTCGGCGGGCTGGTCTTCATGCTGCTCGCCATCGCGCTCCTCGGCGCGGTCATCGTGCTCGAGGCGATGCCGGTGATCGAGTACCTGCGCACCCTGAACGACAGCGGCGAGGGGCGGATCGGACCCACGGGCGTCCTCGCGTTCACCGGGGCGGCGGTGGTGGCGATCGTGATGGCCTGGCTGCCGATGTCGCGCGCCGTGCGACAACTCGAGCGCCTGGAGGCCTGAGGCACCCCGCGCGAGACGGCGCCCGACCGCACTCCCGCGTGCCTCGGCACGCCCCCGCCCGCGACCACCATGCGACCGCACCCGGCACTCCGCCCGGTGCGGTTTCCTGTTCTGGGGAGGTCGCCATGCGGTTCCGCTCTGCTCTGCCCACCCTCCTGCTCGGCGCCGTGGTCGCCTGCAGCGAGTCCACCCCCACCCCGGCCGCCCTCGACGGACCGCCCGTGACGGTCCCCGTGCCGGCCCGCGAGCGCCTCGCGGCGCGCCTCGCCGTCGCACTCGATGATCCCGCGGTGCGGGCCTCGCTCGCCGACCGGTTCGCCCACTCGCATGCCCCCGAGGGGAAGCTCCAGTTCCAGGCCCTCGTCCGCACCGCCGATCGCCAGTTGCTGGCGCGGCTGGCGAGCGTCGGGGGCGGCACGATGGCGGAGCTGCTCGCCGACCTCGACGCCGCGCGGGGCCTCGAGCTCTACCTGCCCGTCCCCGCCCATCGCGAGGCGTGGCACGGGGGTGAGGAGTTCCTCGTCGCGACGCTCGAACACGACGGCGAGCGTCCGGTGGCGTTCGATGCCGCGGGCCGACGCTCGCTCCTCGACGCCGACCGGCCCCCCGCGACGCCGGTGCTCGCCCTCGTGCCGCAGGAGTTCGACTTCACCGGGGGTCGGCCCGAGCTCGCGCTCGCCTGCTGGGATGCCTGCGGCGTCGCGAACAACGACCTCGGGGCATCGGGTGGTGGCTCGGTCGGCACCAAGGGGCTCTACCTCGTCGCGACCCACTTCGAGGATGACTTCGAGAGCTGGCTGAAGGGGAGCCCGGAGTACGAGTTCCACGTCTATGGCGAGGTGGCCGGCGACGCCGAGCAGCTGAGCTGCACCGGCGAGCACGCCGGCGGGGTGTACACCTGGGACACCAACGCGCGCGACTGGCGCGGCAGCGTGGCGCTCCTGTCGGAGACCGACATCCAGCTCTACACGGCGCGGAGTTCCAAGGATGTCGTGCGGATCGTCGCCTGGGAGGATGACGACACGGCGTGCGTCCCGGTCGCGGACGGCGACTACCTCACCAGCATCGTGAAGGCGCTGGACACCTTCTTCCAGAAGTGGACCGGCGCTCGCGTGAAGCCGACGCTGCCCAAGGGGATCGAGGCCGCCTACGCCGCCTATGGCCTGGCCCGGGCCGCGCGCAACGTGATCCTCACCAGCGACGACCTGATCGGCCACGGCGTGGAGGCGTCCATCGCCGGGTGGGCACCCGGCGGGGCGAACTTCGTGCTCAAGGGTGACGGGGCGCGCACCACCGGCTGGTTCGAGACGGTGTACCGGAAGTGAGGGCCGCCTAGCGCGCCCGGCCGCACCGCCCGCAGAAGCGGTCGCGATCCGCCATCGGCCCGCCGCACTGGGCGCAGCCGGCGAGGGTCGCGATCGCGGCGGACTGGTACCGCGCGCTGAGCGTCGCGAAGTCCTCGTCCGAGAGCTTGCCGGTCGCCCGATCGAACTCGATCTCCTTGAGCGCGAGGAGGGCCCGCCCACGGGCGGTCTCCTCGGCATCGGGCGGCTGGTAGGGCTCCGGCACCGTCGGCGACGGCAGCAGCAGCGGCTGGAGCACGAGGAACAGCAGGGCGAGGGCGACCAGGCCCGCGGCGATCGCCTCGGCCATCAGGCGTCCACCTCGTCGAGGGCGCGCCGCAGCTCCGCGAGCTGGTCCTCGTCGGGACGCGTCGCGGTGGGCCCGGTGGCCGCCGGGGTCGGCACCGCGCCGGGCGCCTTGCGCCGCATGATCCACGCGGTGAGCCCGAGCAGTCCGGCCGCCATCAGCAACCCGGGCAGCAGGTACCCGGTCAGGTTGAACCCCTCGGCGGGCGGCGCCATCAGGATCGACTCGCCTTCGCGCGCGACGAACGTCGCGATGATCTGCTCGGGCGTCTGGCCGGCCGTGTAGAGGGCGACGATCTCCTTGTGCAGCGCCGGCGAGAAGGTGCAGGTGAAGTCGGTCGTGCGGCAGGTGTAGATGTCGAGGGTGCAGCCGCAGGTGCAGCGCAGCCGGCGCTCGAGGGCGATGATGACCGCGTCGCTGTCCATCGCGGTGAGCGAGTCACGAACGCGGCCGACCGTGAACGGGTCCCGCAGCGGGTCGGCGTCAGGCGCCACCGGCACGGCAGGTGCCTCGTCCTGGGCCCGGAGCACCGCAGGGACCAGCGCGACCGCGCCGAGCGCGAGGAAACGGCGGCGGTCGATCACGCCCCCACCTCGGCGCCGGTGAGCGGCACGCCGTAGCCGGCCTGCGCGTCATCGAGCACGGCCCGCTTGGTCCGGATCTGCGGCCCACCGGGCCACATGGCGAGCAACCCGCCGGCCAGCAGGATCACGCCGCCGATCCAGAACCAGTTCACCAGCGGGATGATGCTGATCTCGAAGCGCGAGCGCTCGGTGCCGTCGGGGGTCCCGGCGTACACCACGTAGAGGTCTTCCTGCAGGTTCGAGATCAGGCCGACCTCGGTGCTCGGCTCGAAGGTGCGCTGGCCGAACGAGTCGACGTGCTGGCGCTTCTCGGAGACCGTCGTGCCGAGGGGCGTCCCGCCGCGCGACACCTCGAGGGTGGCGGCGCTGACCTGGCGGTTGAGCTGGGCGTACTGCGACACGCCGAGGAAGGTGAACGTCACCTCGTGCCCGAACGGGGAGGCGAGCGTCACCGACTCGCCCGGCACCATCTCGTGGCTCTCCTTGATCTTGAAGCCCTGCCCGACCGCCGCCACGAAGTAGCAGACCACGCCGACGTGCACGATGTAGCCGCCGTAGCGGCGGCGGTTGCGGGCCATCAGCCGCCCGAGCGCCAGCACGGCGTTCTCGCCGTGCATGCTCATCCGCGCCCGGATCCCGCGCCCGAACTCCTGCGCGATGGTGGCGAGCACGAAGCCGGCGAGCGCGATGGTCATGAGGGTGTAGCCGCGCAGCCCGAACGCCGCGGCCGCCATCAGCGTCAGCGCGAAGGTCGCGCCCGGCACGATGAACTGCCGCTGGAGGTTCCGCGCGCTCGCCTTGCGCCAGGCGATGAGCGGGCCGACCCCGGTCAGGAAGAGGAGGAACAGCCCCAGCGGGATGTTGACCCGCTCGAAGAACGGCGGGCCCACCGTCAGCTTCACCCCGCGCACCGCCTCGGAGATGATCGGGAACAGGGTGCCCCAGAGCACGCTGAACGCGATCCCGACGAGGGCGAGGTTGTTGAACAGGAAGGCCGCCTCGCGCGAGGCGACCGCCTCGAGGGTGGCGTCCGGGGTGAGCGACTCCCAGCGGGTGTAGAGCAGCGTGAAGGAGAGGATCGCCGTCACCAGCAGGAACGCGAGGAAGAAGTACCCCACGCTCGACTGGGTGAAGGAGTGCACCGACGCGATCACGCCGCTGCGGGTGATGAAGGTGCCGAAGATGCTGAGGAGGAACGTGCCGATGATCAGGCTCATGTTCCACCGCTTGAGCATCCCGCGCTTCTCCTGGATCATCACCGAGTGGAGGAACGCCGTGAGGGTGAGCCACGGGTGGAACGAGGCGTTCTCGACCGGGTCCCACGCCCAGACGCCGCCCCAGCCGAGCTCGAGGTAGGCCCACCACATCCCGATCGTGATCCCGACCGAGAGGAAGATCCAGGAGACGATCGCCCACTTCCGCATCGCGATGATCCAGCCGGCGTCGAGCTTGCGCGCGAGCAGCGCGGCGATCGCGAACGCGAACGGGATCGTCAGCGAGATGTAGCCGAGGTAGAGCATCGGCGGGTGCGCGATCATCCCCGGGTTCTGCAGCTGCGGATTGAGGCCGCGGCCGTCGGGCGGGGTGAAGGCGAGCCGCTCGAACGGGTTGCCGCCCTCGCCGAAGAGCATCACCGAGATGAAGAACGCCGCGACGAGGTTGGTGATCCCGGCGACGTAGGGGAGCAGGTCGCGGAACCGGGGCGGGGTCAGCCACTGGGCCAGCGCGCCGAAGATGGCGAGCACGACGGCCCAGAAGAGGAGCGAGCCCTTCTGCCCGGCCCAGAACGCCGAGATCAGGTAGTACTCGGGCAGGTTGCGGGAGGTGTAGCTCGCGACGTACTCGATGTTGAAGTCGTGCGAGAAGATGCCCTTCCACAGCGCGGCGGCGGCGACGAGCATCGCGACCAGCACGGCGTAGCTGCCGCGGCGGATCGTGAGGGCGACGTCGGGACGCTCCTGCCAGCGCGTCAGGAAGGCGAGCCCGGCGCTCCAGAGGCCGAGGATGAACCCGGCCCAGAGCGCGAACTGTCCCAGCAGCGTCACGAGAACCTCACGTCGAGGTGGGGGCCTGCTCGTCCCAGGCGGCCTCGTAGCGGGAGCCGCACTTGGCGATCACGTCGGTGGCCTGGAAGACGTTGTTGCGGTCGAACTTCCCCTCGACGACGACATCGATGTCGTTCTCGTCGGTGAAGGTGTCGGGCACGATGCCGACATAGGTGACCGGGAACTCGTGGGTGCCGTCGCTGATCCGGAAGTCGACCCGGCTGGCCGCATCGTCGCGGTGGATCGACCCCTTCACGACCTTCGCCGCGACCTTGAGGCCGACGTCGTGGAAGGACGGATCCTGCTGGGTGCGCTCGACCAGCTGGGTCGGCGTGAGGAAGTAGGTCCCGGTCTGCTTGACGCCCTCGACGATCAAGAGGGTCACGCTGCCGAGGATGACGGCGGCGCCGAGGGCGAACTTGGTGCTGGGCTTCATGGCGATGCACCTCCTGGGGTACCCCGGAATTATAGCGACGTCGCTCAGGCCGCGGTCCATGCCTCGGCGGCGTGGATCGCCCGCCGCCAGGCGTCGCGGGCATCGCGCCGCCAGTCGGCGTCTCGCAGCGGGAGGAAGCGGGTCATCGCCCCCAGCTCGGCGGCCGGCGGCAGCTGGCCTCCCAGGCCGATCGCCGCCAGCCGGGCCGCGCCGTACGCGGTCAACTCCACCGCGGCGGGTCGGATCACCGGGATCCCCAGCAGGTCGGCCTGGAACTGCATCAACCAGTCGTTCGCGGCCGCCCCGCCGTCGACCCGGAGCTCGGTCGCCCCGCCCATCGCCTCGAGGAGGTCGGCCGTGCCGTGACCGATCGCCTCCAGGGTCGCCCGGACGAGGTGGGCCCGGCCAGTGCCCCGGGTGAGGCCGACGATGGTGCCGCGCGCCTCGGGGTTCCAGTACGGTGCCCCCAACCCGGTGAAGGCGGGGACGAAGGTGACCCCGTCGGTCGAGTCGACGCTGGCGGCGAGGGCGGCGCTCTCCCCGGCGCTTGCCAGCAGCCCCAGCCCGTCGCGCAGCCATTGCACCGCGGCGCCCGCGATGAAGGTGCTCCCCTCGAGCGCCCAGCCGTCGCCGCCGTCGGCCGAGGCGGCGGCCGTCGCGAGGATCCCGTTGTGTGGTATCGGCGGGGGCTCGTGCCCGGTGAACCGGAGCAGGAACGCCCCGGTGCCGAAGGTGATCTTCGCGCTTCCGGGCTCGACGGCACCCTGTCCGAACAGCGCCGCCTGCTGGTCACCGGCGAGGCCGGCGATCGGCAGCTCGGTCCCGAACCACTCGGCCCGGGCGGTGGCGACCACCCCGGCCGAGGGGACGACGCGCGGCAGCACGTCCGCGGGCACCCCGAAGAGCTCGAGGAGATGGGGATCCCAGTCGCCGGTCGCGAGGTTGGCGAGCAGGGTGCGCGAGGCGTTGGTCCGATCGGTGACGTGAGCGCCGCCGGAGAGCTTCGCGACCAGCCAGCTCTCCACCGTCCCGACCGCGAGCCGGCCCGCCCGGGCGGCGGCCGCGATCGGCGGCTGGTGGAGCAGCAGTTCCAGCTTGGTGGCGCTGAAATAGGGGTCGATCAGCAAGCCGGTCCGGGCGCGGATGTCGGCGGCGTGGCCCTCGCGGCGAAGCTCCTCGCAGCGGGCGGCCGTGCGCCGATCCTGCCAGACGATGGCGCGGCCGAACGGGGCCAGCGTCTCGCGATCCCACGCGACGAGGGTCTCGCGCTGGTTCGTGATGCCGATGCCGTCGGGCATCACGCCGGCCTCGGCGAGGGCATCGCGCGCCGCGGCGACGGTGGCGTGGAAGAGGATCTCGGGATCGTGCTCGACATGGCCCGGTGCGGGGAAATGCTGCGGGATCTCGCGGTATCCGCGGCCGAGCACCGCGCCGTCGGGACCGATCACCAGCGCGGTGGTGCCGGTGGTCCCCTCGTCGAGGGCAAGGATGGTCGGCATCCACGCAATCTAGGGTGCCGGGACGGGGACGGAACCGTCCATTTCGCGTGGGGCGCCGCTATCTTTGGGGATGGCGTACACCACCCTGCTCCTCGAGCGCTCGCCCGACGGGATCGCCGTCGCGACCATCAACCGCCCCGACAAGCTCAACGCCCTCAACGGCGCCGTGATCGCCGACCTCGCGCAGCTCGCCGCGGACGTCGCCGGCGACCCCGAGACTCGGGCGCTGATCCTCACCGGTGCCGGCGAGAAGGCCTTCGTCGCCGGGGCCGACATCGGCGAACTCGCCGCGGTCGATGGCGACGCCGGACGCGACCTCGCGACGCGAGGTCAGGCGGCCTTCCGGGCCCTCGAGCGCCTGGAGAAGCCGGTCATCGCGGCGGTCAACGGCTTCGCGCTCGGCGGCGGGTGCGAGCTGGCGATGGCCTGCCACGTCCGGCTGGCGAGCCCCAATGCGAAGTTCGGCCAGCCCGAGGTCAAGCTCGGCCTGATTCCCGGCTATGGCGGCACGGTGCGCCTCCCGCGCCTCGTGGGCCGCGGTCGCGCGACCGAGCTGCTGCTGAGTGCGCGCATGGTCGGCGCCGAGGAGGCCGAGCGGATCGGCCTGGTCAATCGTGTGGTAGAGGCGGGCACGCTGCTCGACGAGGCCCGCGCGCTCGCCGCCACGATGCTCGGCATGGGACCGCTGGCCATCGCCCTCTGCCTGCGCACCATCGACGCGGCACTCGATGCGTCGCTCGATGACGGGCTGGCGATCGAGGCGACGGCGTTCGGCACGGCCTGCGCGAGCGACGACAAGGCCGAAGGGACGGCGGCGTTCCTCGAGAAGCGCGCGCCGGTGTTCCACGGCCGCTGAGTCGATGCGAGCGGCGTCGCTGGTGGTCCGGAGCGTCCGGAACCTCACCGACGCCGAGCTGGTCCTGCCCGCGCGCGGCATCGCCTTGCTGGGCCCGAACGGGCACGGCAAGACCAACCTCCTCGAGGCGCTCGCCTATCCGGTCCTGTTCCGGTCGCTGCGCGGGGCCCGGGACCGGGAAGTCGCCCGGTTCGGCGGACCCGGGTTCCACGTCGGCCTGGTGCGCGAGGACGGCCTCGCCATCGCGGTGACCTGGGACGCGGCGGGGGGCCGCAAGCGGGTGACGATCGACGGGGCCGACTGTCCGCGAATCACCGATGCCCTCGGGCACTGGCTCGCGGTGGCGTTCCTGCCGACCGACCTCGCGCTGGTCCAGGGCGGAGCCGCCGAGCGGCGCCGCTGGCTCGACCGGATGCTCTCGCTGGCACACCCCGCGTATCTTGGGGCGCTGCTGCGGTACCGGGCGGCGGTGGCCCAGCGCAACGCCGCCCTGCGGCGCCATGATGGACCGAGCGCGGCTGCCTTCGACGGGGTGCTCGCCGCGAGCGGTGCGGCCGTGCTCCGGCACCGGCTCGACTGGGTCGCCACGGCGGGCGGCGCCTGGCGGGAGGCACTCGACGGTCTCGGCGAGCCGCTGCCGGTGGAGTTGCGCTATCGGGGTGCGTCGGAACTCGTCGAGCCGGCGGCGTGGGAGGCGGCGCTGGCGGCGCAGCGCGAGCGGGACCTGGCCCGGGGCCAGACCCATGTCGGGCCGCACCGGGATGACCTCGCCCTCGGACTCGGCGGGCACTCCCTGCGGCGCTACGGATCGACCGGGCAGCACCGCACGGCGGCGATCGGGCTGCGGCTGCTCGAGCATGCGACGCTCCAGGCGGCCCGCGAGACGACACCGGCCCTGCTGGTCGACGACGTCTTCGCGGAACTCGATGCCGCGCGACAGGACCGGCTGGCCCGGCGACTCGGCGCCATGGACGCGCAACTGGTGGTGACGGCACCGCGGGAGGCCGACCTCCCCGACGCACTGGAGGTGGCACGGTGGCACGTGCGCGACGGCACGATCCGGCAGGGGTAGCCAGCCGGCCGGTTCCCCTCGCCGACGCCCTCGAGGCATGGATCGCCCGGAGCGGGATCCGCAAGCGACTCGACCTCGCGGACGTCGTCGAGCAGTGGCCGGGACTGGTCGGCCCGCAGATCGCCGCGGTGACCCGCGCGATGGCGGTGTCGCCGGACGGGACCCTCGTGGTCCGGGTGGCGAGCGCGAGCTGGGCCACCGAGCTGGGATTGATGGCCCCGTCGATCCTCACCCGGGTGAACGGGTCGAGGAAGGGACGGGTGAAGGGCATCCGCTGGCTGGTCGGTCCACTCGACCAGCGCTGATCACCGCGACACGCGAGGGACGATGGCGAAGGCACCCAGGCAGGCGGACTCGGGCGACTACGGCGCCCAGTCGATCACGGTCCTCAAGGGCCTCGAGGCCGTGCGCAAGCGGCCCGGCATGTACATCGGCTCCACCGGCGAGAACGGGCTGCATCACCTGGTCTACGAGGTGGTCGACAACTCGATCGACGAGGCGCTGGCCGGCTACTGCGACCGGATCGAGGTCACCATCCATCGCGACGGCGGCCTCACGGTCTCGGACAACGGGCGCGGCATCCCGGTCGACGTCCACCCGGTCGAGGGCATCCCCGGGGTCGAGCTGGCGCTCACGGTGCTGCACGCCGGCGGCAAGTTCGACAAGAACTCCTACAAGGTGTCGGGCGGCCTGCACGGCGTCGGCGTCTCGGTGGTCAACGCGCTCTCCGAGCGACTCACCGTGCTCGTCGATCGCGACGGCGCCCGCCACCAGATGCAGTTCGTCCGCGGCATCACCACCCAGAAGCTGACCGTGATCGGGATGGCGCCGAGCACCGGCACGACGGTGACCTTCAAGCCCGACCCCGAGATCTTCTCGGTCCTCGAGTTCGACTGGGGCACCCTCGCCGACCGGCTGCGCCAGCTCGCCTTCCTCAACGGCGGGATCAGCATCGTCCTCACCGACGAGCGGCCCGAGACGCCGCGGACCGAGACCTTCCACTACGAGGGCGGCCTCGTCGAGTTCGTCCAGTGGCTGAACCGGAACAAGAAGCCGCTGCACCCGAAGCCGGTCCACTTCACGGCGACCCGCGACGACATCGACGTCGACGTCGCGATCCAGTGGGAGGACGGCTACAACGAGAACACCTTCACCTTCGTGAACAACATCAACACCCACGAGGGCGGCACGCACCTCACCGGGTTCAAGTCGGCGCTGACCCGGACCGTGAACGACATCGCGAAGAAGGGGAACTACCTCAAGAAGGCCGACTTCACCCTGAGCGGCGACGACGCCCGCGAGGGGATGACCTGCGTGCTCCACGTGAAGGTGCGGGAGCCGCAGTTCGAGGGGCAGACCAAGACCAAGCTCGGCAACGGCGAGGTCGAGGGGATCGTGCGGGCGCTGGTCAACGAGCACCTGGGCCAGTTCCTGGAGGAACACCCGCCGGTCGCCCGCGCCATCATCGAGAAGGCGGTCAGCGCGGCGCGCGCCCGCGAGGCGGCGCGCAAGGCGCGCGAGCTGGTGCGGAAGAAGTCCGGCCTCGAGAACGCCGTCCTGCCGGGCAAGCTCGCCGACTGCTCGGTCGATGACCCGTCGCTCTCCGAGCTGTACCTGGTCGAGGGCGACTCCGCCGGCGGCTCGGCCAAGCAGGGCCGCAACCGGCAGTTCCAGGCGATCCTGCCGCTCCGCGGCAAGATCCTCAACGTCGAGCGCGCCCGGATCGACCGCATCCTCGGCAACCTCGAGATCCGGGCGATCATCACCGCGATCGGCACCGGCATCCGCGAGGACTTCAAGCTCGAGGACGCCCGCTACCACAAGATCATCATCATGACGGACGCGGACGTCGATGGGGCGCACATCCGCACGCTGCTGCTGACGTTCTTCTTCCGGCAGATGCCGGAGCTGATCGAGGCCGGGTACATCTACATCGCCCAGCCGCCGCTGTACCGGGTCGCCAAGGGCAAGGAGGAGTACTACGCCTACGACGAGACCGAGCGGCAGGAGTTCACCACCCGCCTGGAGGAGAAGGGCAGCCGCGGCAACGTCAGCCTCCAGCGCTACAAGGGCCTCGGCGAGATGAACCCCGAGCAGCTCTGGAAGACCACGATGGACCCCGAGACGCGCACCATCCTGCGCGTCACCCTCGAGGACGCCGTCGAGGCGAGCAAGCTGTTCGACGAGCTGATGGGCGACGACGTCGAGCCCCGCCGCGAGTTCATCGAGGCGAACGCCCGGTACGTGAGCGTGCTGGACGTCTGAAGAGAGAAGCGAGAAGGGAGAAGCGAGAAGCGAGAAGGGAGAAGCGAGAAGCGAGAGGACTCCGTTGCATCCTCTCGCTTCTCGCTTCTCGCTTCTCGCCCCTAGATGATCCCCGGCAGCGCGCTGTGGCTGGTGCCGGGCCCCCAGTCATCGTCGTCGTCATCATCGAACGCATCGTGGATCGGCCGCGCCTCGGGGTCCTCGGCGAGTTCCCGCTCGGCCTCCGCGAGGTCATCCGCGTCGAGCGGGGTCTCGATGTCATCTTCCGGCGCGACGACCGGCGTGCGGCGCCCGAACCCGACCAGCCAGAGGAAGAGGGCCACCAGGGCCGCCATACCGAGGAATTGCATCATGTCAGGGCTCCGGTCGAGGGGAGATCGGCGGTGGTGATGCGGTCGAGGACGAGGGGCAGCAGGGTGCCGCCGTCCTCCCAGACCGCCTGCAGGACCTCACCGAGCGCCGCGACGGCGGCCTCGGCATCGGCGGCGTCCCGGGCGTGCACCAGGAAGACCGGATCGGCGGCCTCGACCCGCGCCCCGGACGGCGCGCAGGTCACCAGGCCGACGGCCGGGTCGATCGTGTCGGTGTGCAGGCGGCGCCCGCCACCGAGCAGGGTGACCACGGCGCCGAGGGCCCGGGGCGGCAGCGGCGGCAGGACGCCCGCGCGACCGGCCGGGACCGGCAGCACCACCGGGGCCGTGGGGAGTCGGTCCGGCTGGTCGATGACGGCCGGATCGCCCCCCTGCCAGCGGACCATCTCGGCGAAGCGCTCCAGTGCCGCCCCGCTCGCGATCGCCGCGCGAAGTCGTGCCCGGGCCGTGGCGTCATCGGTGGCGATCCCGGCGAGGCGCAGCATCTCCACCCCGAGGGCGAGCGTGACGCTCATCAGGGCGTCGTCGCGCTCGCCCCGCAGCGCGGCGATCGCCTCGCGCACCTCGAGGGCGTTGCCGGCCGCCGCCGCGAGGGGGCGATCCATCGCGGTGAGCACCGCCACGGTGGGGCATCCGGCGCGGGCGCCGAGGGCCACCATCGTGCGCGCGAGCTGCCGGGCCCGGTCGATGCCGGGGAGGAACGCGCCGCTGCCGACCTTCACGTCGAGCACGAGGCCATCGAGCGACTCGGCGAGCTTCTTCGACATGATGCTCGCGGCGATGAGCGGGATCGACTCGACGGTCCCGGTCACGTCGCGCAGGGCATAGAGGCGGCGATCCGCCGGGGCGATCTCCTCGGTCTGGCCGAGCATGACGACCCCGATGGCGTCGAGCTGCCGGGCGGCCTCCTCGAGCGTCAGCGCGGTGCGGAACCCCGGGATGCTCTCCAGCTTGTCCAGCGTGCCGCCGGTGTGGCCGAGTCCGCGCCCGGACATCATCGGGACGGCGACGCCGCACGCGGCGAGCAGCGGGGCCAGGATCAGCGACGTCGTGTCGCCGACGCCACCGGTGGAGTGCTTGTCGATGCGCGGCAGCGTGCCGGTCCCGCGGGGGAGGCTCGCGCCGGAGTCGCGCATCGCGTCGGTGAGGGCGACCAGCTCGGCGGGCTCGAGCCCCCGGAACACCACCGCCATGCAGAGCGCGGCCATCTGGTAATCCGGCACCCGGCCCGCGGCGTAGTGCGAGATCAGCGCGCGCCACTCGTCCCCGCCGAGTGCCGCGCCATCTCGCTTGCGTTCGATCAGGCGTGGAACGACCATTCAACCCCGGCGCGTTGCGCCCCTGGCCAAGGAATCCCGTGTACGAGTGCCCCGTGCTGCGTCCCGCCCTCATCGCCCTGCTCGTGTCCGCCGCACCCCTCGCCGCCCAGGCCGACCCGCTGGCCGGCGGGATCGCGGCGATGGAGCGCTGGGACCTGGCCGCCGCGCGGACGCTGCTCACCGAGGCGGTCCGGCGCGACCCGGGGAGCTACGAGGCGAACTGGCGCCTCGCGCACGTCCTGGTCGACCTCGGCAAGGTGGTTCCCGACTCGCTGCCCGACGCGGCGCGCGACTCGCTGTACGCGCTGGCCGAAAGCTATGCCCGTCGCGGGGTCGCCGCGAACCCGGACGGGGCGGATGGACATTTCGTCCTCGCCAACGCGATCGGCCGGGTGGCCCTGACGAAGAGCAAGCGGGAGCGGGTGGAGGGGGCGGTCGAGATCCGGAACGAGGCGCTGAAGGCCCTCGGACTCGACCCCACGCATGCGGGGGCGCACCACGTGCTGGGACGCTGGCATGCGGAGATCCAGCGGCTCTCGCCGGTCGAGCGCTTCTTCGCGCGCACCTTCCTCGGCGCGAGCATCTTCAACCTCGCCTCGTGGGACAGCGCCGAACGCCACCTCCGGCTGGCCGTGCAGCACGATCCCGGGCGCATCTTCCACTACCTCGACCTCGGCGAGGTGTACCTCGACCGGGAGAAGTGGGCCGAGGCCCGGACCACCTTCGAGGCGATCGGGCGCCTGCCGATCGTCGAGCCGATGGACACCGAGTACAAGCGGATCGCGGCCCGCCACCTGGCGGCGCTCGCCGAACGCACCGGCTCGTGAGCGGCGCCGATCCCGCGGCCGAGGCGGCGGCGCTCCGGGCCGAGCTGGAGCGGGCCAACCGGGCGTACTACGAGCTCGACGCCCCGGAGATCAGCGACGCCGAGTACGACCGGCTCTTCCGTGCCCTGCAGGCGCTGGAGGCGGCGCACCCGGCGCTCGCGACCGCCGACTCCCCCACACGCCGGGTCGGCGGGGCACCGGCGGAGTACCTGCCGAAGGCCCGCCACGCGGTGCCGATGCTGTCGCTCGACAACGCCTTCACCACCGAGGAACTGCGCGACTGGCACCAGAAGCTCGTGCGGCTCGACGGCCGGGTCGCCGAGGCGGCGCTGGCGCTCGAGGTGAAGATCGACGGCGCCGCGCTCTCGCTGACCTACGAGGACGGGATCCTCGTGCGGGGGGTGACGCGCGGCAACGGCACCGAGGGCGAGGAAATCACCGCGAACGTGCGCAGCATCGGCGACATCCCGCTCCGGCTCGACGGCAGCGACTGGCCGGCGCGCCTCGAGATCCGCGGCGAGGTCTACATCGGTCGCGCCGCGTTCGCGCGGGTGAACCGCGATCGCGAGGCCCGGGGGCTGGAGCCGCTGCAGAACCCGCGCAACGCCGCGGCCGGTGCGCTCCGCGCGCTCGACCCGGCAGAGGCACGCCGACGGCGCCTGGCGTTCTTCGGCTACCAGGTCGTGGTCCTCGACGGCACGGCGCCCGCCGACACGCACGACGGGATGCTGGCGGCGCTGGCGCGCTGGGGCGTGCCCGTCGAACCGCACCACGTGGTGGTGGACGGGATCGACGACGCCGTCGCCGCGTGCGACGGCTGGGCGACGCGCATCCGCGACCTCGCCTTCGACGCCGACGGACTGGTGATCAAGATCAACGACCTCGCCGTCCAGGTCGAACTCGGCGTCGTCGGCAACCGGGTCCCGCGCTGGGCGATCGCACGGAAGTTCCCGGCCGAGTCGGCGTTCACCCGGCTGCTGGACATCGAGGTCAACATCGGCCGCACCGGCGCGCTCGCGCCGACGGCGATCCTCGAGCCGGTGCGGATCGGCGGGGTCACGGTGACCCGGGCGACGCTCCACAACGAGGACGTGATCGCGAGTCGCGACGTGCGGATCGGCGACGTCGTCGAGGTGATCCGCTCCGGCGACGTGATCCCCAAGGTGCTGGGGCCCGATCGCAGCCGGCGCACCGGGGCCGAGGTCCCCTGGCAGCCGCCGACCCACTGCCCGTTCAGCGGCACCCTGCTCGTCCGCCCCGAAGGCGAGGCCGCCCGCTACTGTCCCGACCCGCGCTGTCCCGGGCGGGCGTACGAGCAGCTGGTGCACTTCGTCTCGCGCGCGGGACTCGACATCGAGGGACTCGGGCCGGAACGGGTGCGGCAGCTGCTCGATGCGCACCTGGTGCGTGATGCGGCCGACTTCTTCACCCTGACCGCCGACACGCTGCGCGAACTCGAGGGATTCGCCGACCAGTCGGCGGCCGCACTGGTGCAGGCGATCGCCGCGGCGCGCGAGCGGCCGCTGCACGCCCTGCTCGCCGCCCTTGGCATCCGGCACGTCGGGGCGACCGCCGCCAAGCTCCTGGCGCGCCGCTTCGGCACGCTCGACGCGATCCGTGAGGCGACCGCCCAGGACCTCGAGGCGCTCGACGGGATCGGCCCCGCGATCAGCGGCTCGCTGCGCGAGTTCTGCGAGGACCCGGGCACCGCCGCGCTGCTCGATCGCCTGCGCGCCCTCGGCGTGGCCCAGGAGGAGGCCGGCGTGCAGGCCGACGGACCCCGGCCGCTCGACGGCCAGATCCTGGTCCTCACCGGCACGCTCCCGACGCTGTCGCGGGCGGAGGCGACGCAGCGCATCGAGGCGGCCGGCGGCGTCGTCAAGTCCGCGGTGTCGCGCAAGACGACGGCGGTGGTGGCGGGGAGCGAGGCGGGCGACAAGCTCGCCAAGGCCGAGGCGCTCGGGATCGAGGTGATCGACGAGGCCGAGCTCTTGCGGCGGCTCGACCGCGCGGAGTAGCTTCGCGCTCCGTGCCCACCCTGCCCATCGCACCCGCGTCGCTCCACCTGCTGCGCCTCCGACTCGAATCGGAGGGGGTGGACCCGGCGGGCATCCTCACCCCGGCCGGTGCGGCCACCGGGCACGCACTCGCCGCACGATGGACCGGCTTCGTCCGGGATCGAGCCGGCCTCGAGGACGCCGCGCATCTCGACGCGCGCTGGTTCGGGCCGCTGCTGCAGGAGTTCCTCGCGGCGGACGGGTGGGGCGACGTGGTCACCAGCGACCTGGCGGGCACGGCGGTGCTGCTGGAGTCCCGCAATGCGGCCGAAGCCGATCCCGACAGCGCGACCGCACCCGGGTGCCACTTCACCGCCGGGATGCTCGCCGCGCTCCTCGGCGACATCGCCGGGGAATCGCTCGCGTTCCTCGAGGTCTCGTGTCGCTCGGCGGGCGACGACGCCTGCGGGTTCCTCGTCAGCTCGGCCGAGGTCATCGCCGCGGCGAGCGACCTCCTCGCCGCCGGCGGCTCGTGGCGCGAGGCGGTGGACCCGCTCGTGCGCGGCTAGCGCTCAGGTCGACAGCCACTCCGCGAGGTCGGGCCTCGTCACGAGATCCCCATCGACGATCACCTCGCGATCCCAGGGCAGCACGATCGCCTTGTCCGTCTCGAACGCCTGGAAGTCCGGCTGGTAGCTGCCGGTCCGGAACGACACCGCCGTCCGGACATCGGCCGGGCCGGCGACCTTGAGGGTGTTCAGCGCGAGCTTGATGGTGTCGCCGGTGTCACACGTCTCGTCGACCAGCAGGACGCGTCGACCGTGCACGATCGGCGGTGGCCCCGCCACCAGTTCGGGCTCGTCCTCGTCATGGCGGCGCGCGATCACCATCGCGGCGAACTCCACCTGCAGGATCGAGGCGATGATCGCGGCGGGGATCACCCCGGCCTTGGCGATCCCGACGACCAGGTCGGGCCGGTAGCCGCGAGCGACGTGCACCGCGAGGGCGCGGCAGAGCTCCCCGAAGAGGGCCCAGTCGATCTCGAGGACGGTACGGGCGGGGGTCGGCTTCCGTCGTGGCATGGCGGGCTCCTGGGGGCGGGAAGGCTGCTCCCCGGCAACCTACCGGGTTCGGGCCGGACCGGCCAATCGCCGACGGAACGGCCGTGCGCCGCGTTGCCGCGGCACGCGGCGCGGCCTACCTTTCCCCGATGCCTCGCCTCCCGTCCCGACCCGTCGCATGAGCTGGTGGAAGCGCATCCTCACCGGGGATGACGAGACCCTCGCGCCGCGGCGGCTCGACTACCTGAACGAGGGCCTGGCCCTCGAGCGCCAGGGCGACCTCGAGGCGGCGGTGACCTCCTACCAGCTGGCGCTGCGCGACGAGCCCCACAACACCAAGGTGCTCCAGTACATCGCCATCGCCCTCTCGAAGACGGGGCGGCAGGAAGAGGCGATCCGCCACTATCGCCGCGCCCTCGAGCTCGACGAGGGCCTCGTCGGGGCGCACTACGGCCTCGCCTTCCTGCTGCTCCGCCGTGGCGACCCGGACCGCGCCGCCGAGCACCTGCGCCAGTTCCTCGCCCGGCCGCTGCGCGACCCCGAGATGGCGCGCTGGGTGGACCATGCCCGCGCCACGCTGAGCGGCCTCGAGCAGGGCAGCCTGCCCGGCAGCGAATCGGCGTGAGCGTGCGCCCCGTCGTCGCGGCCCTCGTCGGCGTGCTCATGGCGGGATGCGCCGACCTCCCGACCACCGGCGACGGCGTCGTCGAGCTGCGGGTGGAGCTGCCGGCGTCGACGACCCTCGTCCAGGGCGAGACGATCCAGTTGTCGGCGCTCGCCTACGACCGGACCGGCGCGGTGGTGACCGATGCCCCGATCACCTGGTCCACCCCGGACACCACCGTCAGCGTCGACGCCGAGCTCGGTGTCGTGACCGGTCTGGCGGAGAGCGGCAGCGGCCGGGTGCAGGCGGCCGTCGGCACGCTGCGCTCGAACCTCATCACCTTCACGCTGCAGCCGGCTCCCAGCGAGCTGCGACCGTGAACGGCACCACGGGCCGCGCCCTCGGTCGCCCCGGGACGCTCACCGCCCTCTTCTTCGCCGCGATCCGGCGCCATCGCGAATTGCCCGCGGCGCTGCGCAGCAAGGTCGACGGCAGCTGGCGCGCGATCCGGCACGACGAGCTCCTCGAGCGGGTCCGCCACGTCCACGCCGGCTTCCGCGACCTCGGCCTCGTCCCCGGCGACCGGGTGGCGATCCTCTCCGAGAACCGGCCGGAGTGGGCGATCACCGACTACGCCTGCCTCGCGGCGCGGTGTGTCGACGTCCCGGTGTACCCGACGCTCCCGGCGCAGCAGATCGCCTACATCCTGCGCGACTCGGGCGCCCGCGTGGTCTGCTGTTCGACCGCGGCGCAGGTCGAGAAGGTGCTCGAGATCCGCGACGCGGTCCCCGCGCTCGAACAGGTGATCCTCTTCGACGAGGGACCGATCCGCGACGGCGTGCGAAGCTTCCGGGAATTCGAGCGCCATGGCGCCGCGGCGGCGCCGCGCTGGCCGGACTGGGAAGCCGAGGCCCTCGAGGCGGAACCGGACGACCTTGCGACGCTGATCTACACGTCGGGCACGACCGGCGACCCCAAGGGGGTGATGCTCACCCACGGGAACATCGCGAGCAACGTGGTGGCCGCCCTCGACGTGCTCGACCTGCGCGGCGGCGAGTGCCTCTCGTTCCTGCCGCTCTCCCACATCTTCGAGCGGATGGTCGGGCACTACACGATGCTGCATGGTGGCGTCACGATCAGCTACGCCACCAGCCACGAGACGGTCGCCGCCGAGTTGCTGGAGATCCGCCCGACCCTGCTGGCGAGCGTGCCGCGCCTCTACGAGAAGATCTACGCGCGCGTGGTCGAGAAGGCGACCGGTGGCGGGGCGCTCACCCGCGCGATCTTCGAGTGGGCCCGCGCGACGGGGCTCAAGCACCTGGAGTACCGGCTCGAGGGGACACCTCCCTCCTGGGCGCTGCGCCTCGGGCAGCGCATCGCCGACCTGCTGGTGTTCAGCAAGCTGCGGGCGGGGATGGGTGGCCGCTTCCGGTTCTGCGTCTCCGGCGGGGCACCGCTCAACCCCGACATCGCGCGGTTCTTCCTCGCCGCGGGCCTCCCGATCCTCGAGGGCTACGGGCTCACGGAGACCTCGCCGGTGATCACCGTCAACCCGCTGGAGCGGATCAAGCCGGGCACGGTCGGCCCGCCGCTGCCGGGCGTCGAGATCCGCATCGCCGACGATGGCGAGATCCTCTGTCGCGGGCCGAACGTGATGCGCGGCTACTTCGGCAAGCCGGAGGCCACGGCGGAGGCGATCGACCCCGATGGCTGGTTCCACACCGGGGACATCGGCGAGATCGACGCCGACGGCTACCTGCGGATCACCGACCGGAAGAAGGACCTGATCGTCACCGCCGGCGGCAAGAACATCGCCCCCCAGCCGATCGAGGCGCTGCTCAAGACCAACCCGTTCATCGCCAACGCCGTGATGCTCGGGGACAAGCGCCGCTTCCCGATCATGCTGCTGGTCCCCAACTTCGAGCGCGTCCGCGCCTGGGCCGCCACCGAACAGATCGCGGCGGCCGACGACGAGGCGCTCGTCGAGGTCCCCGCGGTCCGCGAGAAGATCGAGCGCGAGGCGCGCAAGTCGTTCCGGGACCTCGCCCAGTACGAGACGCCGAAGAAGTTCCTCGTCCTGCCACGCGACTTCACGATCGCCTCGGGCGAGCTGACCCCCAAGATGTCGGTCAAGCGGAAGGTCGTCGAGCAGCACTGGCAGGCCTCGATCGACGCGCTCTACGCCGAGGAACATCCGTAGGACCGACACCACAGTTCGCCTGCTGCGGGGACGCGACAGTGGCCGACGATCGACGACGGACTCCTCCGCAACTGATGCCCTGACAACGACTTGCACATCGGCACTCCGTGGCACGGCCCCTGCCCCCTGTGAGGGCAACCCTTGCTCCCGGAGTCACCGTGTTCCGTCGTCGCACTGTCGTCCCGATCCTCCTCGCCCTGCTCGCCGCACCGGTCGCGGGCCAGGCCGCCAACACCGGCGGCGCCGGGTGGTCGGTGAGCGTCTACACCGTCTCCAGCGGCACGAGCACGCCGTTCTACCCCGCGTTCAACCCGAACGGTGGTGAGCCCGGCGTGTGGCAGCCGAGCGGGCCCGGGACGGAGTGGATCAGCGCGTGGGGCAACTTCAGCACCTCCCCCGGTGCGGGCGATTACAACCGCATCGGCGATCTCAACGCGCGCTATCACTACACGTTCCGCTACACCTTCGCCGACCCGCTGGGCAACGGGGCGCTGCGCTTCGCGATGGGGTGGGACAACATCCTGAAGGGCTTCCAGTACAGCAACGGCCCGATGCTGTCGCCGCCGAGCAGCTACGTCCAGGGGCCGCTCCCGCCGCGCAGCGTCGACAGCTACTTCGGCTTCTGCCGCAACGGGGACGCGATGCACAACACCGGCGCGGCCGACTGCACCGCGACGTTCCAGCTGCCCGGGAGTGCCGGCGCGACCCACATCGACTTCTTCGTCTGGGGCGACGGCCAGACCGACGGGATGTGGCTGGCCTGGGACCAGGCCAGCATCACGACCGAGGCGGTCGTGCCCGAGCCGGCCACGATGGGGCTCCTGGCGACCGGCCTGATCGGGCTGAGCGGCAACTCGCTGCGCCGCCGTCGGAAGCTTCCCCCGCAGGACTGAGCGACCCTTTCACTCCTCCAGGTCGCGACGCGAACGGCCACCGGTGACGCCCGGTGGCCGTTTCGCGTGCGGCACCCGGCTCACCCCTTCCGGATGACCCAGAGCCCCTCGACCGCGGCGACAAGCTCATCGCCCGGACCGAGCGGCGGCGGCGGTCCCTCCCCCGCGACGCGGAGACCGGGGAGGACGCTGGCGAGGCCCGCCGTGGCCGACGTGCCGCTGCCCTCGCCGAGGACGACCCCGCGCATCGCGTGGCGCTTGATCGGCCAGGCCGGACTGCGGACGAGACTGACCCAGTCCGACGGTTCGACCCCGCGAGGGGGATTGACCGCGACGATCCGCACCTCGGGAAGGAGCGTCGCGAGATCGCCGGCCAGGGCGCCCGCCCGCCCCGCCACGGCGACCCATCCGCCCGGTCCCTCGAGGCCGAGCAGCGCGAGCGCCGCCTCGGCGTCGAACGGGGCAGCATCGTCGGGCACCACCGCCTCGCCGAAGGTCGGCACGGCATCATGCCACTCCGCGCTCCAGCCACACACCGGACAGCCGAGATGCCCCGACACGACGCGTCGGCCGTCCATGCGGTGCGGCAGCAGGACGAGGAACGCCTCGTCGTGCGGCTGGGGACAGCGGAGGTGGTCGGTCAGCTCGATGTGCATTCAGCGACGGAACTCGACCCAGGTCATCATGCCGGGGGCCACCGTGACCTTCCGCTCGACCCAGACGAGGCCGATCTTCGCGCGCAGCACGTGCTCGCCGGCCGGGACGTCGCTGATCGCGAAGTGCTCGCCGTACATCGGGGAGGGTCGATTGCGCGGCCCGTACGTCTCGGCGAAGGCGAACGGCGTCTCGCGCGGTGCGCGCTTGCGGATCCCGTAGATCCGTGCCTGCGGCACGGGAGTCCCATCGGCATCCACGACGCGGCCGGCGATCATCCCCGTTCCCGGCAACGGCGCGATCCACAGCTCGGGGTTGGTCGTGTGGGCCGGGTAGCGGTTGTCGGGATCGACGATGGCCTGGACCGAGTCGCTCGGGGCGGCGTGCACCTCGAGATGCAGGTGGTCGTTGGTGGCGCGGCCGGTGTTGCCGACCCGCGCGATCACCTGGTCGCGGGTCACCCGATCGCCCACCTCCACCAGCAGCGCCGAGTTGTGGTAGTAGGTCGAGAAGACGAATCGGGTGCTGCCGTCGGGGAGGTGCAGCAGCGAGTCATGGCGGATCGCGATCGTCAGCGCACCGGCCTCCGCCGGGCCGCTCCACGCCACCACGCCGTCGCCGATCGCATGAACGGCCGTGCCGTCGGCGTTGTTGAACTCGACGCCCTGGTGCGGCTGGAAGTTGCCACCCATGGTCGAGCCCCAGCGATAGGTCTGGTCGATGTACTGGTTGGCCTCGGGCCCGATGGGGCGGGAGAAGGGCGGCGCCCACGGCCGCACGTCGAGCGCGACCGTTCGCGACGAGGGCGGATTCGCGCGGCCGGGCCGGGACTCGGCAGGGGTCAGCAGTTGAGGCTGGGACCCCGGTGGAGACGGCCGCCGGGCCACGAGGGCGGCGAGATTCACGGTCTGGAACGACGGCGTGTCCATCGGTGGCCGTTGCAGCATCAGCAGGCCGCTGATGTACAACCCATTGCCCAGCAGGTACTCGGTCTCGAGCACCACGAGCGCGGTGTCGGCGGGCCCCTTTGCCGGCGGGCCGACCCCGTCGATGCCTGCGGTCCAGTGGGCGCCGTCGTCGATCGTGACCTGCAGCCCATCGGCGGTGGTGATCACGGTGGTATCGCCACGCGTGAGGATCCCGTCCGGGGCGACATACTGCCACTCGGGACCCAGCTCGGCGTAGGTCCAGTTGCGCCAGGTCTCGCCGTCGTCGGTCGACAGTCCCCAGCCATTGCCGATCGTGCCGACCCAGACCTGGCCGCGCGGACCGAAGGCGATCGCGTGGACGAAGTCCCAGGCGAGCGAGGTGCCGGTGGTGTCGCTCCGGATCTGGCGCCACGGCTGTCGGCCGTCACCGGCCGAGCGGACCAGGATGCCGTGCCCGTAGGTGCCGACCCACATCTCGCCGTTGGGGCGGGTCACCTCGGTCAGCTTGATGACCGGCCACCCGTCGAGCTGGGCGGGGAACTGCTGCGCGGTGAGGGGCGCAGCGAGGAGCGGGAGCAGGACGAGGAGTGGGCGCATGGGCAGCCGGGGGTGATGAGGAAGGGGATGGGAGCGCGCAGCAGTCATTGCGAGGTGCGCAGCACCGAAGCAATCCGGTGCCGAACTCTGCGGAACGCCGCGAGATCGCTTCGGTGCTGCGCACCTCGCGATGACGGCGTCATCGCGGCGACAGCCGGATGCTCTCCACGTGCGCGCGCGCCGGCCGGGTCACCGCCCAGCAGATCGCATCGGCCACGTCGTCGGGGCGCAGCATCGCCTCGCGATCCGGGAAGCCCTCACGCGTGTCGGGATCGAACGGATCCCAGGCCGCGGTGTCGGTCGGACCGGGCGAGACGAGCGTGCAGCGCACCCCGCTGCCGCGGTACTCCTCGACCAGCACCTCGTGCAACCCGCGGGCCCCGAACTTCGAGGCCGCGTAGGCGGCGTTCTCGGGGAAGGCGCGCAGGTCGGCCACCGAGCCCACCAGCACGTGGTGGCCGCTGCCGCGACGGCGCATCGCCGGCAGGAAGCGCCGCGCCACCGCGAACGGCACCTCGAGGTTGATCGCGAGCTGTTCGCGGAGCAGGTCGTCGCTGGTCTCCTCGAGCGGCGCAAGGATGAACGCCCCCGCGTTGCTGACGATCAGGTGCGGCACCCCGTGCGCCGCCTCGACCGCGTCGAGGAAGGCGGTGCGGGCGCCGGCATCGGCGAGGTCGACGCGGAAGTCGTGCATCCCCTCGGTGGGCGGCATCGCGCTGCGCGCGGCCCGGATCACGGTCGCGCCGGCGCCCCGCAGCCGCGCGGCGGTCGCGGCCCCGATGCCGCGGGACGCCCCGGTCACCAGGGCGATGCGGCCGGCGAGTGGTGCGCTCACCTCACCCTCCCTCGTACTCGACGTAGTTGCGCGGCGTCTCCCAGAGCCGGACGCGCACCAGCCGCCCCGCGGGCACCCGCGGGGCGATCTGCTCCCAGATGAAGACGGCGATGTTCTCCGCCGACGGCAGCCGCTCGGCGAACCACGGCACGTCGAGGTTCAGGTTGCGATGGTCGAGCACCGCATGCACGTGCGCATCGAAGAGCGCCTTGAGGTGCCCCACATCGACGACATACCCCGTCTCGGGATCGATCTCGCCCTCGACCTGCAGCTCGACCTCGTAGTTGTGGCCGTGGTAGTTCGGGTTGTTGCACGGGCCGAAAGTCTCGCGATTCCACGCGTCGGAGCGCGCCGGGTTGTGGAGCCGGTGCGCGGCGTTGAAGTGGGTCCGACGGACGACGAGGGCGCGAGGCATGGCGAGTCTCGGACAGGGGGAGGGGGCCGGAACGACGAGCGGCGTCGCCTCCCAATCTAGGGGAAGCGGCGCCGCGAAGCCGGTACGATGGCGGGGGGTGTTCTTGAAGCCCGGGGAGACATGCTCGGCGCCCTTTCCCTGTCTTCCGTCTTCCCCTCGGCGGGGGCCTGACGTGGGACGAAGAATGTGGGCCCATCCTCGGATTCATTGGCTCAAGGAACGTGGCATCCCGACATCGTACGGCTCAGGTAACTTACCGGCAGGTTCCGGGCCAGTCAAACCGCGACACCCTCGACGGGAGCATGTCCATGACACAGATCGGAGCGGGGCTGGCGATCCTCGCCGCGTGGGGCGTCCTGACCTTCGGGATCCAGCCCGCAACGGGCTGGATCCACGTCCTGCTGATTGCCGGCGTCCTGCTCGTGATCCGGGGGATTGCCGGCCGAGAGCCCGGGGAGGCCGCCTAGCGCGCCGCCGCCGCGACCCAGGGAGCGGCGCAGCGGCGACAGGCCTCGCGCAGGAGGTCGGGCGGGGCGACCATCGAGATCCGGATGTACGGGGCGCCACCCGGACCGAAGCCACTCCCCGGCGTGATCACGATCCGCTCCTCCGCCAGCAGGCGCTCGGTCACCTCCCAGTCGGTCTGCCCCTCCGGCACCGGGATCCAGAGATACATCCCGGCGGGCGGCGGCGTCACGCTGACGCCGGCCTCGCGGAACCCCTCGACGGCCGCCGCGAAGCGGGCCCGATACCCCTCGCGGATCGGGGCACTGAGCGCCTCGGCGTGGCGGAAGGCGAAGGTGCCGGCCCGCTGCACGATCGTCGGCACGCCGTAGCCCACCAGGGTGCGGTAGTTGTTGAGTGCGGCGATCACGTCGCGACGGCCACAGACGATCCCGAGTCGCATCCCGGCCATCGAGAAGTTCTTCGACCCCGAGTGCAGCTCGATCGCGACCTCGCGGGCGCCCTCGATCTCGAAGACGCTCGGCGCCGGTTCGCCCTCGAGCACCAGTTCGCTGTAGGCGATGTCGCTGATCAGGATGATGTCGTGCCGGCGGCAGAAGGCCACCGCCTCCGCCCAGCGCTCGCGGGTGGTGATCGCGCCGGTGGGATTGTTGGGGAAGTTGAGCAGCAGGAACTTCGCCCGCCCGGCCTGCACCGGATCGACGGCCTCGAGGTCGGGCCAGAACCCGGTCGCCGCGGTCACGGGGAGCCGCACCAGCTCCGCCCCGGCCGAGGCCACCGCCCGCTCGTACACCGGGTACGCGACGTCGGTGATCAGCATGGTGTCGCCGGGCTCGCAGTACGCCGAGACGAGGTGGGCGAGCGCCTCCTTGGAGCCGGCCGTGGGTGTCATCTCCGCCGGCAGGTCGAGCGTGACCCCGAAGCGCCGCACCATGTATTCGGCGAACGCCTCGTGCAGGGCCGGCTCGCCGAACATCATCGGGTAGCCGTGCGCATGCCGGTCGGCCACCGCCTCCTGGACGGCCGCGATCAGGGCATCCGGCATCGGCTGGTCCGGCGAGCCGAGCGAGAGGTCGAGCACGGTGTGCCCCTCGGCCTCGACGACGCGCTTCTTCGCGATCAGCGTCGTGAACACGTAGGGCTGGATGGACTGCAGGATCCGGGTTGGTGCGGGCACGAGTTGCTCCGGCGTGGGCCTGAGGAGACCGGGATGTTCACCCGATCGCCCGCCCGAGGCAACCTCAGGCCGCCGGTCGGCTCCGGCGCACGGCGGGGGCCGGGGATTCGCGCGGTCGCGAGGGTGCGAGCGCCAGGTCCGGCCGAAGCGCACCGGCGCCGCGCAGGTAGGCCGGCACCGGGCGACGGTCTCCCCAGGCCCGCTCGACGTGGAGCAGGACCCTGATGCACCGCGGCATCCCGTCGGGGACCGGGATCTCGGTGGTGCACAGCAACGGCACCTGCTCCCAGCCGGCTGCCCGCGCCGCCACGGCCGGGAAGGCGCTCGTCAGGTCGGTGGTCACCGTGAAGATCGCGGAGACGATCTCGTGGGGGGCCAGGGCGTTCGCCTCCGTCAACTCCTCGACCAGCTCGGTCACCGCCACCGCGATCTGGTGCGGATCATCGTGCGGGACGGTGGTCGCGCCGCGGATCGCCCGGGTGGTCGGGATCCCCAGCAGCCGATGCAGCCACGCGCGGGGCGTCACGCGGCGAGCTCGCGGCTGACGGCCCGCCGGGCGATGACCGCGAAGGTGGTCCGGTTGTCGGGGCAGTCGCCGATGTCGTGGGCGAGCACCACGAGGCCGTAACGCTCGGCGGCGGCGGCGCTGCAGATGGCGGCGCGAGTCCAGTCGCGGTCGGCCGCGATGGCGCGGGCCGCACCGGCGGTGTCCTCCACGGCGTGCGGGGCGAGCCGTCGGGCGGAGAGCCAGCGCGTGCACTGGGCCAGCGCCACCGGATGCGACTCGGCCCAGCGGAGCGAGGCGAGGTCGGCGCCGGGCAGCGCGGCGAGCACGTGGGTGATCCGCTCCTCGAACTGCTCGATGATGGCGAGGTCCGGCCACTCCGCCAGCACCTCGAGCGCCCCGGGGACCGGTCCGACGATCGTGTTGGCGATCGGGAGCAGCCCGAGCTCGGCGCGACCCCGCCCGACCTCCGCGGCGACGGCGCCGAAGTCCGGCAGCCCGCAGGGTGAGGCCTCCGGGCGTCGG
>JACKDA010000021.1 GCA_020633775.1 Gemmatimonadales bacterium
GCAGTGGATGCTGGGGCCCGACGGCTGGACGATGCCGACCTGCGAGAGCGACCTGCGGCCCGGGGGCGCGATCCGCTACGAATGGCGCAACGCCGACGGCGCCGGGTTCCACCTCACCGGCGAGTGGGTCGCGCTGGAACCGTTCTCGCGGCTGGTGCACGTCGAACGGATGCATCTCCCCGATCCGACGCCTGACAACCACATCGAGACCCGGTTCGAGGCCGATGGCACGGGGACGCTGATGACGATGCGGATGACGCTGCCCGACGCCGCGACGCGCGCCGCGATGCTCGAGACCGGGATGGCGGAGGGGATGGAGGCGAGCTACCAGCGCCTCGAGGCACTCGGCCTCGCGGTGTGACGCCCGCTACGACGGCATCTCGCGGAGCGCCCGCTGGGCCTCGCGGCCGATCGCCGTGTTCGCGTTCAGCCGCGCGAACCGCGCCAGCTCGGCGCGCAGCGCATGCCGGTCGCCGAGCGCGCGGTGCAGGTCGATCAGCGCATTGCCGATCAGCCGCTCCTGCTGCGGGGTGGGGCCGGTCTCCCGCGCCTTCAGGTAGGTGACCACCGCGCGATCGGGCAGCCCGAGCTCGCCGGCCTGCAGCGCGGCGAGCCGCATCCACGCGTCGGTGTCGCGCGGGAAGGCGACCAGGAACTCCTCGTAACGCTCGGCGGCGGTGGTGTACTCGCCGCGGATCACCAGCGACTCCATCTCGGAGAACTCGCGCGTGTGCGGCGTGCCGCGGGTCGAGAGCAGCGTCCCCATCAGCCGGGCGGCGACGCCCTCGAAGGTGCCGCGCAGCACCCGCGACAGCCCGAGGATGATGAGCGGGTTGGCGACCGCCACCAGCAGGACACAGACATCGACGGAGATCAGCCCGCGGAGGACCAGCACCACCTCGGCGATGGTGAGCACCATGAACATCCACGGACCGAGGGTGACCAGGATCCGGATGTTCTCGATCCGGTCGCCGACATGCGAGTCGCGGAGGCGCTTCCCGCCGGGGGCGGCGTCAGTTGCCATCGAGCCACGCCTCCGCGGCCTCGAGCTCGCGGAAGACTGCGGTGTCCGGGTACCACTCCTCGGAGAGGATCTGGTACATGCGGGCCATCCCGTACATCACCTCCGACCCGACCACCAGCGCGACCCGGCGGCAGCGGAGCGCCGTCGCGTGTCGGGCGACATGATCGGCCACGTGCCGGACGGTGCGGGCGTCGTCGGGCGGATCGACCTCGCGGCTGTCGACGAGGACATCGAGGCCGCTCCGGTAGAGCGGGTCGGCGAGGCGCGCCCGGTAGGCGTCGTTCTCGTCGTGGAGGGAGATCGCGCCGGAACGGGTCACGCGAATGCGGCCGGCGCGCGCGTCGATGGTGTGGCGGATCGGCATGGGGGTCCTTCCGACGGCGCAAGGGTGGTGCGGGGTCGCCTCGGGTCCTGCAACGTCACCTGCGGGGGGTATCGGCCGGGACGGCGCGACCGTGAGCCCACCGGTCGCGCCGCCCCCCGACATCAGACTGGCTTGCGGCCCTGGATGATGCGCACCAGGACGACGATCACCGCGATCACCAGCAGGATGTGGATCAGGCCGCCGAGGGTGTAGGAGGTAAGGAAACCCAGCAGCCAGAGAATCACCAGCAGCATCGCGATAGTCATCATGGGCATGCTCCCTGTAGGGGTTCGGCCCGCCGAGAGTCGGCTCGGGGCCGGGATGGTGCGTCACAAGGGGAAACGTGCCAGCGGCGGGAAGGCACACGCCTGGGGCGCGGACCCGCCGCGGCCCGCCCCGTGGAGGCGACGGACCGGGAGGTCGCAAGGGAGGAACTGCTGTACTGCGGTTCGGCCGGTGGAGCAGCCACTGCACCGACCTATTCTCTAGACGCCCGACCGGGCCGGATCGTTGCAGACCCCCGCGCGGGGGCTGGTGGGATCCCGATTTGAGGCGAAGTTGATGGGGCGGCGCGATCGTGTGCCGTCTCCCGCGTTCGAGGTCCCCGCATGCTGCCGTGGCGTCTCTTCTGCCTGGGTCACCCCGTGGTGGTGGGCCCCGATGGTGAACCGGTCCGGCTGCGGACCCGGAAGCACCTCGCCCTGCTGATCTACCTGGCCATCGAGCCGCCGGTGTCGCACCGCCGGGACCGGCTGGCGGCGCTGCTGTGGCCCCGGGCGACGACCGAGGAGGGTCGGCATTCGCTGGCGACCGCGCTCTCGATGCTGCGCGGGCGACTCGGCGCCGACGCCTTCGCCGCCACGCGCGAGACGATCCGGCTGCTGCCGGGTCACGTCGTGACCGATGTCGCCCAGCTGCTGGCGGGCGACGTGCTCGAGGGCGACGTCCGCGCGGCCCCGTTCCTCGATGAGTTCGATGTCCCGGCGGCGAACGACTTCGCCACCTGGGTCGATGCCCAGCGGGCCCGGCTGCGCCCCGTCCTGCATGCGCACCTCGTCGACCAGATCGATGCCGCACGCCGCGGTGGCGACGCGATTCGGCTGGAGCAGCTCGCGGCCCGGCTGCGGCGGATCGATCCGCTGTCGGAGCAGGCGGCCCGTGCGGCGATGGAGGCGCGCGCCCTCGCCGGCGACCGGATCGGTGCACTGCGCGACTTCGATCGCTGGCGTGCGCTGCTCGCCGAGGAACTCGGCGCGGTGCCGTCGCGCGAGGTCGACCGGATCGCCGATCGGCTGCGGCGGCGCGGACTCGAGCGCACCGCGCAGGCCCCGCTCGCCCCGGTGCCGACCGAGCAGTGGCAGGAGCGTGTCTTCGTGGGGCGCGCGGAGGAGTACCGGCTCGGCTACGACCTCTGGGAGACGGCGCGGACGGGACGGGCGCGCCACCTGCTGGTGCGGGCCGCCGATGGCCACGGCAAGACGACCCTGCTGGCGCGGCTGGGCACCGCCCTCGCCCTCGAGGGGGCCGCGGTGGCGCGGGTGCAGTGCTACGAGCTCGAGCGCGAGCTGCCGTTCGGGGTGATCGGCTCGCTGGTCGGGCAGTTGCTCGACCTGCCGGGGGCGAGCGCGACCCCGCCGTCCGACCTCGCCGAGCTGGGTCGCATGGTCGGCAAGGTGCGCCAGCGCTGGGCGTCGCTGCCGCCGCCGTCGGACGTGACCGGCGAGGAGGCGCGGCTCCAGTTCACCGAGGCGGTGCTCGCGCTCGCGACGGCGATCGCGGAGGAGCAGCCGCTGGTGGTGCTGCTGGACGACATCCACCTCGCCGACGCCACGTCGCTCGCGGTGCTGCACGTGCTGCTGCGACGGATGGCCGACCTCCCGGTGCTCGCGCTGCTGTCGAGCGACGAGGGGAGCGCCAACGATCCCCCGGCGATCCGACGACTGGCCGAGCAGGGCGAGGCGATCGGGCTGACGGTCGTGCCGCTCGCCCCGTTGGGCCCCGCGGCGAGCGCGGCACTGCTCGACCGGTTGCTCGAAGGGGCCGAGGAACCCGGCCCCACGGTCCGCCGCGCGATCCTCGCCGGGGCGGGTGGGGTGCCGATGCTCCTCGAGATGCTGGTCGCCGACTGGCGGCGGCGGGGGGACGGCGCCCTCGCGCTCTCCCTCGGCGCGATGACCCGCGAGGCGACGCCCGACGCCGTCTCGCGGCTCGTCGACGGCACCCTGGCCGACCTCGATCCGGGAGCCCGCGCGGTGGCCAACCTCGGCGCCATCCTCGGGCAGCGGCTGAATGACCTCGGGATGTACACCCTCGTCGACCTGCCGGTGGTGCGGACGATGCGGGCGATGAGCACCCTGACGACCCGGCGGCTGCTGCGCGATGCGGGGAGCCACCTGGAGTTCGCGAACGAGGCGGTGCGGGCGCAGTGCTACGCGGCGATGGCGGCGCCGCTCCGGCGTCGGCTGCACTCGATGGTGGCCGATCGCCTCATCGCGGAGGCGGGCACCGCCGAGGCGCTCGGCGGACTCGAGGTGGCGTGGCACCTGGTGCGCGGGGACCGGTTGGCGGAGGCGGTGCCGCACCTGCTGGCGGGCGGGCGGGAGTCGATCTGGCGCGGGGCGCCGCACGAGGCCGACCTGGCGCTGTCGACCGGGATGCCGCTGCTGGAGGGGGCGGCGCGGCGCACGGCGATCCTGCTGCTGGCCGAGGCGCAGCAGGAGCTGGGGCGGTGGCCGGAGTCGCTGGCGCTGCTGGACGGGGCGGACGAGGCGTGGGACGCGGAGGAGCGGCACCAGCGCGAGGTGCTCTCGCTGGTGGGGAGGAGGTTCGCGATTGGGATGGGATCGAACGAGTCTCGCCATGCCGTTGGTACTCTTTGCCTCATCGCGCGCTGCGGGGCACGCGCGGACACAAGAGTGCGGGCCCTATCTGCAGTTCCCTATCTCCAGTCTCAGTGCCGTGATCCAGAGTCGCTCGAGGACTTCGGCGCCGCCATCTCGTCCTTAGAGGATGAATCCCTGCAGCCGTATGAGCGACTCCACCTAGCCATGGCCAAGGCGTGGTACCTCGCACAGACGTTCCGTCTGGATGAAGCACTAATTGTGATCGCCGAGGGTATGGCGGTTGCGGACCGGGAAGGCATCCGGTCTTCCATCGCTTTTCGGCTAACGATTGGCAAGGGCGCGCTCCTACTGGCGAAGGGTCGTTACGGTGCTGCGCAAGGCGCCCTCGCCGACGCTCAAGCTCTGAGCGAACGCTTGGACAACCCTGTTCATCACGCGACCTGTGCTGCGGCATTGGCGATAGCATCAGGAAGAGCTGGCCACCCCGAAGGCCAGCTTCGCTGGGCCCGGAAAGCACTAAGGTGTCTTCCGAAAGAGGACTACAGCATTCTCGCGCTTTCCGCGCTCAACGAGCTGGGGTCCGCCCTGTTGGCAAAGGGAGACCTGGAGGGGGCACGAGACGTTGTGGTTGGGCTTGGAGCGCGGTGTGCGGGAGGTTGCCCGCCATGGGCCGTTCAGGCATCGCTGCTTTTTCGAGCTGACCTCAGTTGGCTCATTGGAGACCGACGTGATGCACGGTCACTCGCACAACAAGCGATCATCCTGAGTGAAGGAGCGCCGCTGATCCCGGACGTGAGCGGGGCGTACTCCCGCTGGACTTCCCTACTCGCTGAAGAGGCCGACGGAGCACAAGAGGCGCTACACATCTTGACCTCGGGACCGCTCTCAACCCGAGCGCTGCACCACAAGGACCAGATCGAATGGCTTGCCGCGGTAGTCCACTTGAAGCGTTTAGTCGGTAGAGACTTGGAGCCCGAACTCAGCGCGCTGACCGCGACCGTTTCCGAAACTACGGCGGCAGTTCGTGCTAGGCTTACGCAACTCGGATTCAGCCGGGGACTTGCAGCGCAATAGCCCTATTGCACGTCCCCAGCCGCGCGGAACGGAGGGGTCGCGCTCCGCAGGCTACGCGAGTTCCCCCCATGTCGGGACCTAGAGCGTGACTGCGGCAAGTACTCGGGAATCGAGGACGGGTCTGCGATCAATCGACGGACGGTAACGGAATTGACGGTAAGCTCCACGAGCGTCTCGTCGAACTGGGTGTTCCGGCCCTTGTTGAGCTCAGAAAGCACCACCTCGAGCGGAAGGGCATTTCGGTAAGGACGATTCGTCGTCATCGCGTCGATGGTGTCCGCAATGGCGATGATTCGAGCGCCCAGGGGAATGGCCTCTCCCGAAATCTCATCAGGGTATCCCCGGCCATCCCAACGTTCATGGTGGTGCCTGACACAGGCGACCACGTACCCTTGGAAACGTGAGAAGAGAGAGACAAGCTCCGCGCTCCGAATCGAGTGCGTCTTCATGACGGTCCACTCTTCATCCGTGAGCTTCCCTTCCTTCTGCAGAAGGGGCGCGAACTCCTCGTGAATCTTCCCGACATCATGGAGCAAAGCAGCATTCTCGATCTGCTCAATCTCTTCCGGATTCAGACCAAGATCTCTGGCGATTGCGCTTGAAAGGCCACAGACCCGACGGGAGTGGCCCGACGTGTATGGATCGCGCGCTTCGATGGCCTTAACCATCATCGCGAGCTGCTCTCGAACGTTTTGCTCAAGCTCTTCGTACGCTCGATCGAGCTCCTTGTAGACCTCTTCGAGTCCGTTCAACTTGCCGTAGATGTGGCGCGCCATGATGAGGGGAAGCACCACCCCCAGGAAAGCGAGGCGCGTGATCCCTTCTGAATCATTCGAGAGGAGGAAGAGCCACGTAACAAGAAGAGCGAGCGTACTCGCCGCGAGGTCGTACCCAAGAACCCAAACTGTGTTCGCCCGCCAAGTACTGAGAATTGGGCGCTCACTAGCCAGAGCGACAACGGCGTTTACGGCAACCGAGTTGGTAACAAAGTACACAAGAGCCGAAATCAGGAAGATCCCGATTTCGAGCAAAGCAACGTTGAACGGAATTTGTCGTGAGATCGCCGGATCGACGAAAGAAGGAGGGAAGCTACCCCCAAGGGCCGAATACACGAGGAACGTCAGGCCGACGCTAAGGATCCGCTCAGAGACATTGAACGTCGCTTTGATCCAGGAAGATCGATCGATCGTTTGTGCGATCGCCTTAACCACACCAGAAGTCAGCGCCCCCCAGAAGACGCCGAGAATGAGGCCCCCAGCCAGGTGGAAAACAAACACCAGGGAACCTGTGAGCCCGCCTGACTTATTCTGGGTGCGCGAGACCTCAAGAAGGCATCCAATCAACAGCAAGCTGCCGAGCGCCCAGAGGTTGAGCTCTGGACCAGCCACGAAGGAACTCCCTGCCAGCAGCAGGACAGCTGCGAGCGAGGTTCCTGCGACATACCGGCGAACGGCGAGATTGAATGACATCTGAATAAAGTGGGAGGAAACCGACCGGAGATCAGGTATTAACCCCAGCTAACGGTCTCAGCGCGGAAAATGCTCGCGATGAAATCGACTGCAGCGGCAAGCCACTCCAGCATATGCGTCACCTCCTCTCCGGGACATCAATACTTCGAGAGGTGATGAACCCCGCTATGGCTCATCGGACGCTTCGCTCTGTTTGGCCGCTCGTCTCCGCTCAGTGCCTGATCCTGGTGTTTCCCCCCGTATTCCTTTCGTTCAGGTGAACGCCCGGGACCCCTGCCCCGCGCGGCCCTGCCCTACCGACTCAGGCCACCGCCCGCCGGGCGCTGACCCACCGGTTCGTCGCATCGAGCACCGCATACACCGCCGCGTGCTCCGCACTCTGGCGCACCTCGGCCGTCCCGACCAGCAGCGTGCTCTGCCGGCCGCCGACCGCCTGCACCCCGACCATCACCAGCGTCCGCCCGAACCCGTCGACCACCTGGGTCCCCTCGAGCGCCAGCCCGTGCTGCTCGAGCAGCCGCTCGATCAGCACCACCGCCGCGCGGGCGCACGCCTCGACCCGGTTCTTCGGCGTGTCGGGCGCCTCGTCGCTCGCCTGCTCGCTCTTCCCCCCGCAGCTGAGCGTGACGGTCGCCGTGATCCAGCGCGGCCGGCTCGACGACGTCACCACCACGTCCTCGAACAGCACCGTCCGCTGGTTGGCCTGGGTCCGCACCGCCACCTGCTCCAGCGCCTGCAGCGGCTGGACCTCGGTGGTGTGCGCCACGCTGATCTTGCGATGGTCCACCTTGAGGCCGAGGTGCGCGAGCAGCGCGCTCTCGACGTTGCGGACCACCTGCTTCGGCGTCTGGGCGCTGGTCGCGAGGATGTGGATCTCGCTCACCTCGCCGAGGGGCGTCGTCACCACCCGGGCGGAGAGCACCCCCTCCAGCGAGGTGAGCAGGTTCTCGGCCCGGCGCACGCCCCACGGATCGGTCCCGGCATCGGTGGACGCCTGGCCCGCGCGGGCGTTGGCGTCGTGAAACGGCTGCGGTGATGCAGTCATGTCGCTCCCAATGGAATACCGATCCACCCTCATGCGATCGTGTTGCGTCCCGCCGACTTGGCGAGGTACAGCGCACGATCGGCCTGCTCCAGCAGGGGGCCCTCCCCCGGCATCGCCGGGTCGTACTCGGCCACCCCGATGCTCACCGACACCTGCCCCGGCGCGAAGCCGAGCCGGTCGTTCGCCTGCTCCACCCGCTCCCGCACCGCGTCGGCCACCCGCAGGGCGCCGGCCCGGTCGGTGCGCGTGAGCAGCACCACGAACTCATCCCCGCCGTAGCGGGCCGCCATGTCCGTCGTCCGGATCGTCTGGCGGATCTCCTCGGCCACGCCCCGCAGCGCCTGGTTGCCGCGCTCGTGCCCCAGGGTGTCGTTCAGTTCCTTCAGTCGGTCGAGGTCGATGAACAGCACCGCGAACGACTCCCCGCTCCGCCGGCTGCGCTCCACCTCGTGGCTCAGCCGCTGCTGCAACGTCCGGTAACTCGAGAGCCCCGTCAACGCATCGAGGCTCGCATCGCGCGCCGCGTCCTCCGCCCGGCGCCCCAGCCACGGCACGCACTGCCGCAGCGAGGCCCGTCCCAGCGCGGCCGCGTGGGCGAACCGGGCACAACTCTGGTACCCGCACGCCCGGCAATCCCAGGGCTTCCCGTTCGGGCCGACCCCGATCGCCTCGAGGATCGCCCGCACCGCCTGCGGCTCCGGCTGCTCCCGCCGCGCCGCGAACGGATAGGCGGCCCCCAGCTCGACCGGCGACTCCTCCGGCACCACCGGCGTCCGGCTCCGCGCCGGCTCCAGCGACCGCAGCAACCGGCGCCGACGGTGGTACCCCTCGGCCGGCCCCGCGAGCGGGTGGTCCGCCGCCCCGCGGTGGGCCAGGATGTCGACGAAGCCCAGGTCGATCCGCTCCGCCCCCACCGCCCGCGCCAACGCCGGCAGGCCGTCCAGCCCGCGGATCGTCAGCAGCCGACGCCCCTGGCTCGATCCGCTCACCACCATCTCCAGCGGCAACCCGCCCGCCACCGACATGTGGCGCCGCATCTCCGCCGGGAGCCGCGAGAAGGTCCCCGGCATCTGCGCCACCCGGACCTCCCGGAGCCCCAGCAGGCGGGAGAGGTCGGCGTAGCTCAGGACCGCGTCCAGCTCGCCCGCCCCCTCCGGCGCCCCCGTCCCGACGTACACGATCGGGATCCGTGACCCGATCAGGTGACGCAGGAATCGCGCCTCCGCGACGCTCGGATAGGTCACCGGCGCGAGGTAGGGCACCAGCTCGGGGTGATGGGCCGTGATCGCCGCCACCACCACCGGATCGGTCGAGCGGATCAGGGTCCCCCAGTCGGGGTCCTCCCAGAGCCGCAGGTACTCCTGGGCCACCAATTCGTCGCCCACCACCCCGCGCGAGACCAGCCGGAACCCCGCCTCGTAGCAGGCGTTGACGAGCTGCTCAGGTGTTGCAGGGTGAAACCACGCCGCCGCCTCGGGGGAGAGGATCACCGCCCCGGTGCCGGATTCCGCGATCGCGAGCGCCTGGTCGATCGCCCCCGACTGGCCGATTGCCTCGTGGGGACAGGCCGGGACGCAGTCGCCACAGTGGATGCAGTTCTCGCGGACGATCTCGACCACCCGCGCCTCCGGCGGGAGGGCGATCGCGTCCGTGGGGCAGACCCGAACGCACGCCAGACAGGCGACGCACCGCGACGAATCGACCGAAAGCTGCACGAGTTGACCTTAGGGAATGGCGGCGCGCCCCGGTGCACGCCGTGTGCAAGTTGGGAACTTCCCTGAAGCGAGTCAAGAGGTGAACGGCTCCAAGACCGTGATGGATCGTGACTTAGCCGATGCCGTACTCCTTGAGTTTCCGGTACAGCGTCCGCTCCCCGATGGCGAGCTCCTGGGCCGCGCGACGCCGGTTGCCGCCGAGTCGCTCCAGCGCGGCCTCGATCGTGGCCCGCTCGACATCGGCCATCGTCATCCCCTCGCGCCAGACGACCGGCGGCGGTTCGGGTTCCTCCTCGACCTCCGCCCCCATCGCCGGGATCGGCTGCACCGGCATCGGGATCGGGACCCCGATCGTGGGCGCCTCGCCGAGGTCGATCACCTCGACCGCGGCCTGCGCCTGCTCCAGTTGCCGCCGCAGCTCCTCGACCTGGACCCGCAGCTCCATCAGCGAGCGGAGGATGAACTCGAACTCGGCGCCGCCGATCGGCCCGCGCCCCTCCGCCTCGCCGTGGCCGATCCGCATCGGGAGCAGCGCACCCATCCGCTCGGTGATGTCGGCCGGGATGTCGTGCGCGCGGATCTGGGTCCCCGGCGCGAGGACGACCATCGACTCGATCAGGTTGCGCAGCTGGCGGATGTTCCCGGGCCACGGCGCCTCGACCAGCCGCTCCATCGCCTCGGCGGAGATCCCGGGGAACGGCCGGTCGTGCTGGGCCGCGAACTCGCGCACGAAGCGCCGCACGAGCTGCGGGATGTCGGCCCGCCGCTCGCGGAGCGGCGGCAGGTAGATCGAGAGGACGTTGAGGCGGTAGTAGAGGTCGTCGCGGAATTCGCCGAGGGCGACCTGCTCGCGAAGCGCGCGGTTGGTGGCCGCGACGACGCGCACGTTGACCTTGATCGGCGACGCCCCGCCGAGGCGGAAGAAGGTGCGAGTCTCGAGGACGCGCAGCAGCTTGACCTGGACGCTGGCGGGGATCTCGCCGATCTCGTCGAGGAAGATCGTCCCGGTGTCGGCCAGCTCGAAGCGCCCGAGCCGCCGCTCGGCGGCGCCGGTGAACGCCCCCTTCTCGTGGCCGAAGAGCTCGCTCTCCAGCAGCGTCTCGGGGAGCGCCGCGCAGTTCACGGCGATGAACGGCTTGCCGCGCCGCGGCGAGAGGTCGTGGATCGCCTTCGCCACGAGCTCCTTGCCGGTGCCGCTCTCGCCCTCGATCAGCACGGTGCTGGTGACCGGCGCCATCTGCTCGATCTTGATGAGCACTTCCTGGATCGCCGGCGAGTCGCCCGCGATCCCGGTGCGCCGCTGCAACTCGCGCCGCTCGACCAGCCGGTGGACGGTCGCGGCGAGCTCGTCGGTCGGGACCGGCTTGACGAGCACCTCGGTGGCGCCGAGTCGGGTGGCGGCGACGGTGCGCTCGCTGTCGGTGGCCTCGAGGAGGGCGAGCACGCTCACCTCGAGTTCGCGCGCGCGCTCCGCAAGCGCGTGGCTCGCGGGCTCGTGGACCGCGCCGGTCAGCACCAGCACGGCGGGGTGCCCCCGATTGAGTGCCTGACGGGCCTCGTCGGCCGAGGCGACGAGGGTGACGGCGGTCCCGCCGGCCTCCAGGGCCCGGTCGAGGGGGACGGCGGTCTCGAGGTCCGCCATGGTGACGATCACCGTGGCCATCTCAGTGCTCCGTGTCGCCGGCGAGGAGCCGGACGGCGTGCTCCACGAGCGGGGCGATGGTGTCCAGCCCGTCGCGCACGCCACCCGGCGAGCCGGGGAGGTTGACGATCAGTGCCGCGCCGCGGCTCCCGGCGAGCCCGCGACCGAGTGCGGCGGTCGGGACCGCGGGGATCGCGCGCGCGCGGATCAACTCGGCGATGCCGGGCGCCTCGCGTTCGAGGACGGTGCGCGTCGCCTCCGGGGTGACGTCGCGGGGCCCGAGTCCGGTGCCGCCGGTGGTGATGACCAGTTCCGCGACACCCTGGTCGGCGAGCCGGGCGAGCGTCGCCGCAATCTGCAGCGCATCGTCGGGAATCGTCACCCGTTCGGCGACCTCGTGACCGGCCTCGGTGGCCCACTCCGCAGCCACCGCACCGCTGCGGTCCTCGCGCGTGCCGGCGGCACAGGCGTCGGAGACGGTCACCACGGCGACGCGCACCGGGCTCACCCGAGGGCCCCGCGCTCGGTCGGTCCGCTGCCCCAGCTCGCGGCGACGAATGGCGGTCGGACGACCTCGCCTTCCCACGACGTGCCATCGGCGGTGATCACCAGCGGCGTCCCGCCGGCGTCGGCACCCACCGGCACCGCCGTCATCCCGATCACCCCGAAGCGCGGCGAGTGCGCGGCGGAGCGGACCCGATCGACGAGCCGGTCGTTGACGTGCACCGCGGCGCCGATCGGGGGGACCGACGCCCCGGGGACCCGGAAGCCGACCAGCCGCTTGAGCGCGCCGGCGCGCTGCCGGGTCGCGAGGGCGACCTCGCCGGGGAACGGGGCCCCCTTGGCGGTGGCGACGAGGCCCTCCAGCGCGGCCTCGACCGGGGTGTCGTCGGTGCCGACCTCGATGCCGACCCGGGCGACGCCCCACTCGAGCCGGGCGAGGGCCCAGGTCTCGTTGCTCACGAACGGGATCGCGAGGCGGCCGAGGGCGCCGGTGAGCGAGTCCAGGTCGCGGGCACGGCAGTAGAGGTCGATCCCGTCGGGGCCGTCGGAGGTGGTGCGCGCCGCGAAGACATCGACTCCCGCGAGGCGCGCGGTCACCAGGTCGCCGGCCTGCGACGGCACCGGCTCCAGCAGGGTGCCGATCCGCGCGGCGGCGGCGGGGCCGCGCACCACCACGGCGGCGACGCTCTCGGAGATGTCGCGCAGCCGCACCGTGCCGCGCTTGCGCTGCACGATGAACTCCCACAGCTCGGCGCGCTGGGCGCCGTCGACGAGCAGCATCACGACGTCGCCGAAGCGATAGACGGTGACCCGCCCGAGGATGGTCGCGTCGTCGCGCAGGAAGAGGCCGTGCGCGAAGCGTCCCGGCGGCACCCGCGCGATGTCGACCGTGCAGATCCGGTTGACGAAGGCGTGCGCGTCGGCGCCCGACACCTCGAACTGGCCGACACTGGTCGGGGCCCAGGCCGCGGCGGCGGCAGTCAGCGCCTCGTACTCTTCGGCTGGCGTCATGACATCAGGAAGGCGAGCAGCGCCTTCTGGGCGTGGAGCCGGTTCTCGGCCTCGTCGAAGACCCGCGACTGCGGCCCCTCGAGCACCGACTCGGTGATCTCCTCGCCCCGATGCGCCGGGAGGCAGTGGAGGACGATCGCGTCCGGTGCGGCGCGCGCCATCAGGTCGTCATCGACCACGTAGCCGCTGAAGGCGACCTTGCGCAGTTCCTGCTCCGACTCCTGCCCCATCGAGGCCCAGACGTCGGTGGTCACCACGTGGGCACCCGCGGCGGCCTCGTCGGGATCGGGAGTGATCACGATCCGGGTCCGCGCCGCGTTCGTCTCGAAGATCCCGTGGTCGGGCTCGTACCCCTCGGGGCAGGCGAGCCGCAGCTCGAAGCCGAGGAGCCCGGCCGCCTCGATCCACGAGTTCGCCATGTTGTTCCCGTCGCCGATCCAGGCGACCACCTTCCCCTCGAGGGTGCCGAACGCCTCCTGCATCGTGAGCAGGTCGGCGAGGATCTGGCACGGGTGGCGGAGGTCGGTGAGGCCGTTGATGACCGGGACGGTGGCGTAGCGCGCCAGCTCCTCGACGTCGGCCTGGGCGAAGGTCCGGATCATGATGCCGTGGACCATGCGCGAGAGGACGCGCGCCATGTCGCGGATCGGCTCGCCGCGGCCAAGCTGGATGTCGCGCGAGGAGAGGAAGAGGGCGTCGCCCCCGAGCTGGCGGGTGCCGACCTCGAACGACACCCGGGTCCGGGTGCTGCTCTTGGCGAAGATCATCGCCAGCGTCTTGCCGGTGAGCGGTCGGTCGGTGTTGATCCCCGCCTTCATCTCGCGGGCGTCCTCGAGGAGATCGAGCAGCTCCTCGGCGCTGAGGTCGGGGATCCGGAGAAAATCGCGCTTGGCGTGCATATGCCATCCTGGAAAGTGGGCGGCCAGAATGGCAGAAATATACACTCCGCTGGGGGCGCTAGATTCTCTCCATCCCACCACATCGGAGCCATCCGTGCGTCCTGTCCGAGCGCTGCTCGCCTCCCTCCTCCTCCCCGTTCTCCTGACCGCCCAGGACCAGCCGACCGCGGTCCGCGCCGCGCGCCTGCTCGACGTCGCCACCGGTCGGATGCACGCACCCGGGCTGGTGGTGATGCACGAGGGGCGGATCACCCAGGTGGGGGGCACCGCCCCCGCCGGCGCGGCGGTGATCGATGCCGGCGACGCCACGCTCCTCCCGGGCTTCATCGATGCCCACGTGCACCTCACCTCCGAGATCCGGCCGGGCTTCGACACCGAGCCGGTCCGCGAGACGGCGGTCGACGGTGCGATCACCGGGGTCGCGAATGCCTACAAGACGCTCCGCGCCGGGTTCACCACGGTGCGCAACGTCGGCAGCGGCGGCTTTGCCGACGTGGCGCTGATGCGCGCCGTCGACCGCGGCACGATCCTCGGCCCGCGGATCATCCCCGCCGCGCACGCCCTCGGAATCACCGGAGGTCACTGCGACATCACCGGCTTCGCGCCGGGGATCCGGGAGCGCGGGCCGCAGGAGGGGATCGCGAACGGCGCGGACGAGTTCACCACGGCGGTCCGCGAGCAGCTCAAGCACGGCGCGAAGGTGATCAAGATCTGCGCGACGGCGGGGGTGCTGTCGTTCGAGGAATCGGTCGGCGCGCAGCAGATGTCGGAGGCCGAACTGGGCGCGGTGGTCGAGGAGGCGTCGCGCCACGGGGTGAAGGTCGCCGCGCACGCACACGGCGTGGTCGGCATCAAGGCGGCGGTGCGCGCCGGCGTCGCGTCGATCGAGCACGGCTCGATCCTCGATGACGAGGCGATCGCCCTCATGAAGGAACGCGGGACCTATCTGGTCCCCACCCGCGCGCTCGGCGGACTGATCGACATGGCGGCGCTGCCGCCGCTGCTGCGAGGCAAGGCCGAGCAGATCCTGCCGATGGCAGACGCCTCGTTCCGGAAGGCCGTCGCCGCCGGCGTGAAGGTGGCGCTCGGCACCGATGCCGCGGTGATGCCGCACGGGCTGAACGCGAAGGAGTTCGCGGTGATGGTCGATGCCGGGATGACACCGCTGCAGGCGCTGCAGGCCGGGACCCTCAACGGCGCCGAGCTCCTCGGCACTCCCGATCGGGGCCAGTTGGCGGTGGGGATGCTGGCCGACCTCGTCGCGGTGCCGGGCAACCCGCTCACGGACATCACCAGCACCGAGCGGCCGGTGCTGGTGATCAAGGGCGGCGTGCGGATCGACTAGCGGGTCAGGGCGCGGTGGCGGTGGCGCGAATCTCGACCGAGGTGAACTCCCACGGGATGTTGAGCGGGCCGAGTCGCACGCGGAGCACTTGCGGGCCCGGGGCACCCAGCACCCACTCTGGTGCGATGAAGCTCGTGTCCGGCGCCTCGCCACCGCCCCAGACGGAGTCGACGCCCCCGATGGTCCCGCCCCCCGTTCGCACGATGAACGACAGCGCCTGCGCTCCGACCACGTTGCCGTAGTCGTCGAGCAGGCGGATCCTGGGCCGGATCGGGACCGCCGTCCCGCTCGCCGCGACTTGATCACCCCCCTGGAGCACGACCATCCTGGCGACCTGACCCGCCTCGACGACGAAGAGCCAGGTGTGCGAATTGGGGGCCGCGACCCCCGGCACGGTCGCCGCGATGGCGACAGTGTCGCCGGCACGGGTCGGGAACGACACGAATCGGAGGCCGGCCGCACCGAGGGAGTCGGTGACGCCATCCGCCGCGAGAATCTGCGCTCCACCCGAGACGACCGACCACTGCACCGGATGCCCGCGCACGGCGGCCCCCGACCGACTGATCACGCGGACCCCCGGCGGGCCGAGGAGACTGAACTGGCGAGGCTCGCTGGAGGCCGACACCGCGATCACGGTGTCGGCCGCGGGGTGGGCGAACCGGGAATGGAACAGCGCCGACTCCGCGACCGGGGCGACCGCCTGCGCGACGAAGTTGCGCGTGATGCTCGGCGCACTCAGCAGCGTCGCCAGCAGCCGCTGCGGCCCGAGCACCGGGCCGAGGACCCAGATCGGCATCCGCGCCACGCCATCGGCGCCCGACGTCACCACGATGGTGCCATTGCCGTCGCCGTCGATGATCCGGAAGTCGATCCGCTCGCCCGCCACCGGTTCCCCGTCGCGGAGAACCCGCACCGCCGGTGGCTCCGCCACGGCGAGCGTCGCCTCGGCGACCTGATCGAGTCCGCCGACGATCTCGAGCGCGTATGACGGTCCGCTGCTCGCGAGGGGGGAGCCCGACCCACCGCATCCGATCATCGACCATGCGGCCAGTGCCGCGACGACGCCCCGCACGCGCATGCTGCCTCCGGGGGTGGGATGGACGCTCAGGTACCGGTCGCCCGGAAGGTCACCGTGATCCCGGCGGCCGTCGCGGTGAGCACGTTCTGCCCTGGTCGGATCATGATCCACTTGCTGAGTCCGGCGGTCCCGTCGGGCAGCGTGACGACGTCGGCCCCGCGGACACCGGCCGCGTCGCCGGCGGCGACGTCCCAGGTGACGGGAATCCCCGCGAGCGGTCGGCCGGCCGCGTCGAGCACCCGCACGATCGGTCGATTCGGCACCGAGGCGTACACCCGCGCCTCCTGACCATCCCCCTGCACCAGCTCGACGATCGCCGGCACTCCTGCGACTGCGAGGGCGCTGATCCGGACCGGCGAGCCGAGCGCACCGGGGACGGAGGCGACCAGTTCCTGCGGCCCGATCGTGCCGAGGACCCAGGCCCCGACGCGGGCGATGCCGTCGGCATCGGTGGTCACCGTCGCGTCGCTCACGCTGCCACCACCCCGCGTGACCTCGAAGGTGATCGTCACCCCGGCGAGCGGTTCGCCGGCGCGGAACACCTGCACCGCCGGCGGGATCGGCACCGCGCTGCCCGCGACCGTGGTCTGCGAGGCCCCGGCCGCGAGCGTGGCCAGGATGTTGTCGCTCTGGGCTGCCGGGTCAGCGCCGCACGCCGCGAGGCCGAGGAGGGCGACGGGGACGAGCAGGGCGTGGGATGGACGCATCGAGACCTCCAGGGGTGGGGAGGGGCGGATCGACGCCCCGGGAGACTCCCTCGACGATACCCGCCGGGCCCCGGCCGCGCTAGAGGATGTACTTCCGGAGGTCGTCGTCGTTGATCACCGAGGCCAGCACCGAGCGGACCTGGGCGGCGTCGAGGGTGATCGTCCCGGTCCGGCCGTCGGGCAGCTCGAACAGCAGCTCCTCCATCAGGGCGGCCATCACGGTGTGGAGCCGGCGCGCGCCGATGTTCTCCATCCGGTCGTTCGCCTGCCACGCGGTGCGCGCCAGTTCCGCGATCGCATCCTCGGTGAAGCGCAACTCGACCTTCTCCGCCGCGACCAGCGCCTGGTACTGCTTCGTCAGCGCGTTCTCGGGCTCGGTGAGGATCCGGACGAAGTCGGCCTCGGTGAGCGACTCCAGCTCGACCCGGATCGGGAAGCGCCCCTGCAGCTCGGGGATGAGGTCGTTCGGCTTGGCGAGGTGGAATGCCCCCGCCGCGACGAACAGCACGTGGTCGGTGCGGACATAGCCGTAGCGCGTCTGCACCGTGCTCCCCTCGACGATCGGGAGGAGATCGCGCTGGACGCCCTGCCGCGAGACGTCGGGTCCGGTCGGGTTGCGCTCGCCGGCGATCTTGTCGATCTCGTCGAGGAAGACGATGCCGTGGTTCTCGACCCGGTCGAGCGCCTCGGTGATGACGTCGTCCATGTCGACCAGCCGACGCAGCTCCTCGTCCTCCAGCAGGCGGCGCGCCTCGGGCACCTTCACCAACCGGCGCTTCCCCTTGCGCGGCATCGCATCGCGGATCCACTCGCCGATCGAGAAGTCCGGGTTCTCCGGCGCCTCGGGCGGGCGCCAGGCATCGGGATCCGGGTAGCTCGGCGGCGAGAGGTCGACCTCCACCTCCTTGTCATCGAGCTTGCCGTCGAGGACCTGTGCCCGGAGCTTCTCGCGCGAGCGCGCCCGCCGCTCCGCGAGCGCCGCATCCTCGGGCTCCACCGGCTCGCCCTCGGCATTCCGCTCGAGTGGCGGCAGCAGCAGCTCCAGCAGCCGCTCGAGCGCCTTCTGCTCGGCCTGCGGCCAGACCTCGTCCTCGCGCTCGGTCCGCACCAGCGAGATCCCGGCATCGACCAGGTCGCGCACGATCGACTCGACGTCACGCCCGACGTAGCCGACCTCGGTGAACTTGCTCGCCTCGATCTTGAGGAACGGTGCCCCGGCGAGCCGCGCGAGCCGTCGGGCGATCTCGGTCTTCCCCACCCCGGTCGGCCCGATCAGGATGATGTTGCTCGGGGTGATCTCGTCGCGGATCGCCTCCGGCGCCTGGGTGCGGCGCCAGCGGTTGCGGATCGCGATCGCGATCGCCTTCTTCGCCGCGGCCTGGCCGACGATGTAGCGGTCGAGCTCGGCGACGATCTGGCGCGGCGGCAGCTCCTCCAGCCAGGGCTGGGGGGCCGGCTCGGCGGCGGGCGGGGTCGGGGTGTCTGGCATCGGGAAAAGATAGGCGAGTCGTGAGACGTGAGTCCTGAGTCCTGAGGGGTTGTCATCGCGAGGGAGGGCGCGAAGCGCCCGACCGAAGGGGGAACAACCTCTCACGCCTCAGGACTCACCCCTCACGACTCGCTACAACTCCAGCACCGTCAGGTTGTTGTTCGTGTACACGCAGATCTCCGCCGCGATCCGCATGCTCTTCTCCACCACCTCCCGGGCGCTGAGCCGGTCGTCGTCGATCAGGGCCCGCGCCGCGGCGAGGGCGAACTCGCCGCCCGAGCCGACGGCGAGGATCCCGTCGTCGGGTTCGATCAGCTCGCCGTTGCCCGAGAGGAGGAAGGTGTGCTCGAGGTCGGCCACGATCAGCACCGCCTCGAGGCGCCGCAGGAAGCGGTCGGCCCGCCAGTCCTTCGCGAGCTCGGTCGAGGCGCGGGTGAGGTTGCCGGGGTAGCGATCGAGCTTCTCCTCGAAGCGCTCGAAGAGGGTGAGCGCATCGGCGACCGAGCCGGCGAAGCCGGCGAGGATGCGGCCGCCCTTGAGGGTCCGGACCTTGGTGGCCTTCGCCTTGACGACGGTGTCGCCGATCGAGACCTGGCCGTCGCCGGCGAGGGCGACGCGCCCGCCCTTGCGAACGGCTAGAATGGTGGTGCCATGATACGTGACGGTCATCGCCGCTGGCTCCCCGGAGCGCTGGTCCTGATGGTGGCCGCCGTGGTCGTCGCGCGGGCCGCGACGCTCCTCCGGACCGACCTCTGGTTCGACGAACTCTACTCCCTCCAGGCCGCCTCGGGCGACCTCGCGGGGGTCTGGGCCGCCGCACTGGCCGACCGGGTCCACCCGCCCGGATTCTACACCATCGTCTGGGGATGGCTCGCCGTCGTGGACCCGACCCCCCTCGGGCTCCGCCTCCTGCCGTTCCTCACCTGGCTCGGGATGCTCGCCGCCGTCGCGTGGCTCGGCCACCGACTCCGGCTCGGGCGCGCTGCGGTGGCACTGCTGGTCCTGCTCGCCGCGGTGAACCCCGTGCTGTTCGAGTTCGGCGCGTTCGTGCGGGGGTACGCCCTGCTGATCGCCCTGCTCACGATCGCGCTCACCGCCGCCGCGTCGCGACTGGAATCGCCTCCCGACGCCGCGCCGCTCCCCCTCGCCGTCCTCGTGGTGCCGCTGGTGCTGGCGGCGTGGATCCACTACTTCGCCTGGCCGGTGATCGGGGCGATCGCGATTGCCCTCCTCGTGGCCCGCCGGCCCCGGGACGCCACCGCCGTGCTCGTGGTCCCCGCGATCCTGATCCTCCCCTGGGCCGTCGCGCTGGCCGGCGGGTCACGCGACGTCGCCGGCGCCCTGGCCGCGTTCGTCACGACCCCGGGCCTGCTCGACCTGCTGCGGGCCCCGGGCACGCTCCTCCTCGGCGGCTCGGCGATGGTCATCGGCACGGTGGCGGTCGCGGTGATCGGGTGGGAGAGCCTGGTGCAGCCCCGCACGGTACGCGTGCTGCTGGCGGCCTCGGTGGTGTGCACACTCGGGGCCGGCTGGCTCCTCTCGGTCCTGACCCCGTTCGGCGCGTGGGGGATGCGGTATCTCTCCCCGGCGATCGTGCCGCTGCTCGCCGCCATGGTCCTTTCGCGCCGCGCGAGCGCAACGACGCGGGCGCTCCTGCTCGCACTGGTGGCGATCGGCGGCGTCCTCGGCATCCGCCACCCGGAGCAGGCACCGACGCCCTGGCGCGAGGCGATTCGCACCATGATGGCGGCGGCGCCCGGCGACTCGGTGACCGCCTATGCCTCCGAGGGGTTCACCATCCTGCCGCTCCGCTACCACGCGCTGATGATGGGCGCGCCACTCCGGGTCCCCGAGGTGCGCGGACTCCCGGCGCCCGATGCGCCCGCCGGGTGGGTCGTGATCCGCCCCGCCGCTCTGCCACCGGGCTACCAGCCGACCGACCAGTTTCGCGCGATGGGGCGCGTGGTCACCGACTCGTTCGCGGTGGGCGAGGGGCAGATGGCGGTGCGGGGGTGGCTGGTCGAGTAGACGTGAGGGGTGAGTCCTGAGACGTGGGGGGGCGACCGGATCCCTTCGGTCGGGCGCTGCGCGCCCTCCCTCGGGATGACAGCCCCCACGTCTCAGGACCCACACCTCACTTCTTCTTCCCCCTCGGATGCGCCCTCCCGTACACCTCCTTCAACCGCTCGACGGAGGTGTGGGTGTAGATCTGCGTGGTCGAGAGCGACGCGTGGCCGAGGAGTTCCTGCACCGCGCGGAGGTCGGCGCCGGCATCGAGCAGGTGCGTGGCGAACGAGTGGCGCATCGAATGGGTGCGCATCCCGTCGGCGCCGATCGCGTCGTAGAGCCGGTGCATCCGCCGCTGGATGGTGACCGGCGCGAGTCGCCTCCCGGTGCGGCCGATGAAGATCGCCTGGCGGTCGGCCCCCTCGCGCGCGGCCCACGCCGCGCGGGCGGTGATCCAGCGCCGGAGCGCGAGCGACGCGCGGGTGCCGACAGGGACGATCCGTTCCTTGCGCCCCTTCCCCAGCACCTTGACCTGGTCGCCCAGCAGGTCGAGCCGGTCGAGGTCGAGCTCACGCAGCTCCGACAGGCGCAGCCCGGAGGAGTAGAACAGCTCGAGCATCGCGAGGTCGCGCAGCGCGTCCGGGTCATCGGTCGCCGCGAGGGTCTCGGCGTGGGCGAAGAGCGCCGCCACCTGCTCGGCCAGCAGGTGCGTCGGCAATCGCTTCTCCAGCCGGGGCAGCTTCGCCGCGCGCACCGCCGCGACATCGATGTCGTGGTGCACGTGCAGCCAGCGGTAGAAGGAGCGGATCGCCGAGAGGGTGCGAGCGGCCGAGCGGCGAGCGAGGCCGCGCTGCTCCAGCTCGCCGAGGAAGCCGCGGATCGCGAAGCGATCGACCTCGGCGAACGACCAGGTGCGCCCGCCGTGGCGCCGGTCGAGGAAGTCGACGAACTGCTCGAGGTCGCGGGCGTAGGCGCTGAGGGTGTGGGGCGAGCGGTCGCGCGCCTTCTCCAGGTGCTCGAGGAACTCGCGGACGCGCGGCGGGGTCAGGGTGCGCGCAGCCACGCCGCGAAATCCTCGCGCGCCCGGGCCACCTGCCGCGCCTTGCGCTCGGCCTTCTTCACCGACCCCTCCAGCGGCTCGAGCAGGCCGAAGTTCGCGTTCATCGGCTGGAAGTGATCGGGGTCGGCCTCGCGCAGGTAGCGCAGCAGGCCGCCGAGCATCGTGGTCGGGGGCGGAACCGTCGGTGCCTCGCCGCGCAGCACGCGGGCGAGATTGATCCCCGACAGCAGCCCGGTGCCGAGCGACTCGGTGTATCCCTCGACGCCGGTGAGCTGCCCCGCGAAGAAGACCGGCGCCCCGTCCGCGAGTTGCAGGGCGGGGCCGAGCGTGCGCGGGGAGTTGATGTAGCTGTTGCGGTGGATGCTGCCCCAGCGCAGGAACTCGGCGTCAGCGAGGCCGGGGATCATCGTGAACACCCGGCGCTGCTCGGGAATCCGCAACCGGGTCTGGAAGCCGACGAGGTTCCACATCTGACCCGCGCGATCCTCCCGACGCAGCTGCACGACGGCGTGCGGGTCGCGACCGGTGCGCGGATCGGCGAGCCCCACCGGCTTCATCGGGCCGAATCGCGGTGTCTCCCGGCCACGGCGCGCCATCTCCTCGATCGGAAGGCACCCCTCGAAGTACGGCACCTCGTCGAAGGCATGGCCGCTGAACTGGTCGCCCGCCACCAGGGCATCGATGAACGCCTCGTACGTGTCGCGGTCCATCGGGGCGTTGAGGTAGTCGTCGCCATCGCCCTTGCCCCAGCGCGACTTCGCGTAGAGGACGTCGTGATCGAGCGACTCATGGCTCACGATCGGCGCGATCGCGTCGAAGAAGGCGAGCCCGTCGAGGCCCAGCCGCTCGCGGATCGCGGCCGCGAGGGTGTCGCTGGTGAGCGGCCCGGTGGCGACGATTCCCGCCTCGGGGAGCTCGCATTGCTCCGAGCGGACCACGGTGATCCCCGGGTGCGAGGTCACCTTCGCGTGCACCAACTCGCCGAAGATGGTCCGGTCCACCGCGAGCGCGGCGCCGCCGGGCACCCGGGCCTCGTCGGCCAGCGGCAGCAGGATCGAGCCGAGGTCGCGCAGCTCGGCCTTGAGCAGGCCGTGGGCATTCGCGAGCTCGACCGACTTGAACGAGTTGCTGCAGACGAGTTCGCCGAGACGGTCGGTCTGGTGCGCGGGCGTGGGCACCACCGGGCGCATCTCGACGAGGGTCACCGCCACGCCACGCTCCGCGAGGGCCCACGCGGCTTCGCAGCCGGCGAGCCCGCCCCCGACGACCGTCGCCTTCATGTCGAGGAGCGCTTGGTGGACTTCTTGGCGCGCTTGGTGGTCTTGCGGCTGGTCGACTTCTTCGCCGTGGACTTCTTCGCGGTGGACGTCCTGGCGGTGGAGGCCTTCGCGCTGCGGCGCTTCCCCTTGGGCGGCTTCCCCTTCTCGGCGATCAGCCGGACCGCCTCGTCGAGGGTGAACGCCTGCGGATCGGCACCCTTCGGGAGCGAGGCATTGAGGTCGCCGTGCTTGACGTACGGGCCGTAGCGCCCATCGAACAGGTGCACCGGCTCGCCGTCCTTCGGGTGCGACCCGATGGTGCGCAGCGGCGTGGCGGCCGCGCGCTGGCCGCGGATCCCCTTGGGCTCGCGCAACAGCTCCAGGGCCCGATCGAGCGTCACGGTCAGGACGTCGTCGCCGGCCTTGAGCGAGCGGAAGTCGTCCTTCCCCTCCGTGCCCCCCTTGGCGTGCACGACGAACGGCCCGAAGCGCCCGAGCCCCGCCTTGACGGTGTTGCCGGTGTCGGGATGCGTGCCGAGCACGCGCGGCAGCGAAAGGAGCCCGACGGCGAGGTCGAGGGTGACGTCCTCCGGCTTCACCCCCTTGGGGAGCGACGACCGCTTCGGCTTCTGCTTCCCCTCGCCCTCGCCGAGCTGCACGTAGGGACCGTACTGCCCATCGAGGAGGTAGATCTTGTCTCCGGTCTCGGGGTGCACGCCGATCGACTCCGGTCCCTCGGCGCGCTGGCGGATCAGGGCGTCGATCCGCTCGGGGTCGAGGTCGGCGGGCGTCGCGTCCTTGGGGAGCGAGGCGCGCAGCAGCTCGCCGTTCTCCTCGCGCTCGGCGTAGGGGCCGAAGCGCCCGATCCGGATCGCGGCGCCCATCCCGTCGAGCCCAACGGTGCGCGCCTCGGACGGCTTGATCTCCTCCTCGCCGCGAGCGGTGAGGGCCCGCAGGCCGCTGTCGCCGAGATAGAACTGGCGCAGGTAGGCGAGCCAATCCTCCGAGCCGCCGGCGATCTCGTCGAGTCGGGTCTCCATCGCCTTCGTGAAGGTGACGTCCACGAGGTTGCCGAAGTGCCGCTTGAGCAGGTCGGTCACCGCGAACGCCGTGAAGGTCGGCACCAGCGCCTGCCCCTGCCGCACCACGTAGCCGCGATCCTGGATCGTGCCGATGATGCTCGCGTAGGTCGAGGGCCGCCCGACGCCGTTCTCCTCCAGCGCCTTGACCAGCGACGCCTCGGTGTAGCGCGCCGGTGGCTTCGTCTCGTGACCCACCGGCTCCAGGTCGAGACAGGTCGGCGCATCGCCGATGGCGAGCGGCGGCAGCGGCGTGTCGCGGTCCTCCAGCGCCGCGTCGGGATCGTCCGATCCCTCGACGTAGGCCCGCAGGAAGCCCGGGAAGTCGGTGCGCTGGCCGGTCGCCTTGAACACGGCGTCGAGCGCGGCGAGCTCGACCGTGGTGCCGGTCTTCTTCGCGTCCTTCATCTGCGACGCGACGGTGCGCTTCCAGATGAGGTCATAGAGCGCGAACTCGTCGCCGGAGAGGCCGGTCTCATCGGGCGTCCTGAACGTCGAGCCCGCCGGGCGGATCGCCTCGTGGGCCTCCTGGGCGTTCGCCACCTTGTTCGCATAGCGACGCGCCTCGGCCGGGAGGTAGCCGTCGCCGTAGAGTCGCTTGACGATGTTGCGCGCCGCGACCACCGCCTGCTCGGAGAGCGCGGTCGAGTCGGTCCGCATGTAGGTGATGTGCCCGTTCTCGTAGAGCTTCTGGGCCACCTGCATCGTGCGCTTCGCCCCGAAGCGCAGCTTGCGGTTCGCCTCCTGCTGCAGCGTCGAGGTGGTGAACGGCGCGTACGGCTTGAGGGTGCGCGGCGTCTCCTCGACCGACAGCACCTTCCACGCGGCGTCCTTGAGCCGCGCAACGAGTGCCACCGCCTCGGCCTCGCCGAGGAGCAGGACGTCCTTCCCGTCGGCGATGCGACCGGTCTGTTCGTCGAAGTCCTTGCCGACGGCGAGGCGCTTGCCGCCCAGCGAGACGAGGTCCGCCTCGAACCGCGCCGTCGCATGCTCCAGCTCGGCCTTGAGGTCCCAGTAGCTGCCGGTCCGGAAGGCGAGCCGTTCCCGCTCCCGGTCGACGATCAGTCGCGTCGCGACCGACTGCACCCGACCGGCCGAGAGGCCGAAGGCGACCTTCTTCCAGAGGAGCGGCGAGAGGGTGTAGCCGACGAGGCGATCGAGGATCCGACGGGTCTCCTGCGCCCGCACGAGGTCCTGGTCCACCTCTCGGGTGTCGGTCAGCGCCGCCTGGATCGCCTCGCGGGTGATCTCGTGGAACACCATCCGCCGGACCGGCACCTTCGGCTGCAGCAGTTCCAGGAGGTGCCAGGAGATGCTCTCGCCCTCGCGGTCCTCGTCGGTGGCGAGGTACACGACGTCGGCGTCCTTGAGCAGTTCCTTCAGCTCGCGCACCACCGGCCGCTTGTCGGCCGGGACGATGTAGAGCGGCTCGAAGTCCTGGTCGACGTTCACCCCGAAGCGGGCCCACTCCTCGCCCTTGTACTTGGCCGGGATCTCCTTGGCATCGCCGGGCAGGTCGCGGACATGCCCCATCGACGCCGCGACGGTGAACCCGTCGGGGAGGAAGCCACGGATGGTCCGGGCCTTGGTGGGTGATTCGACGATCACCAGGGCGTTGGGTCCGAGTCCGGTTGGGGCGCGACGGCGAGAGACCATGGGCACTTTCGGTGGTGAGTTCCGGGATCGGCGCCGGCCGACCCCTGTCGGCTCCACTAATACCCCGCCGATCCGGTCCAAGGCAACCACCCCCACCGCAATTGGTTGCCAATCAACGCCTTACCAACCCCCGTACCGGCGGGCGGCGACGACGACCCCGGCAGCCACCACCTCGGGGGCGCCTTCGGCATCGATCTCGATCCCGGCGAGCCGGTACCAGCGCTCGCGCCGATCGAGCAGTTCCCGAAGTCTCGGCAGCGGAGCGTCACGGAGCAGGGGCCGGTCGGTGGCAGGGCCCAGCCGCCCGGCGGCAACCTCCGGCGATACATATAGATAGAGCGTCAGGGCGCGCGGCTCGGCCAGGGCCAGGTTGCCCGGCTCGGCGGCCCAGCCACCGCCCGGGGAGATCACCATCGGCGACTCCGCCAGGGCTGCGGCCATCGCCACCCGCTCGCGATCGCGAAAGGCGGCCTCTCCCTCGGTGGCAAAGAGCTCGGGAATCGTCCGACCGGCGTCCGCCTCGATCCACTGGTCGAGGTCGCGGTGGCTTGTCCCGAGGGCCGCGGCGACGAGGGGTGCCACCGTGCTCTTCCCGGCCCCTGGCAGGCCGAGAAGGACGAGATGCCGCGGTCCGCTCAGGTGGCGGGATCCCCGGCGCTGGCCGAGCGCCGCGTCGCGAGGCGGACGAGGTAGCCGTCGAGGTTGGCGCGCACCTCGGCGAGGGAATCACCGCCGCACTTCTCGAGGATCGCGTCGGCGAGGACGAGGGCGACCAGCGCCTCCGCGATCACCCCCATCGCCGGGACGGCGGTCACATCCGAGCGCTCGCTCTGGGCATTCGCCTCGCCGCCGGTGTCGAGGTTCACCGTCTTGAGCGGGGACATCAGCGTGCTGATCGGCTTCATCGCCACCCGGACCACCAGCGGCTCCCCGGTGGTCATCCCCCCCTCGAGGCCGCCGGCGTTGTTCCCTTCCCGGCCGAACCCGGCGCCGCGGGGCGCATCGGGCCGCGCCACGATCGGGTCATGGACCTCGGACCCGGGGCGGCGTGCGGCCGCGAAGCCGAGCCCGACCTCGACGCCCTTCACCGCGGGGATCGACATCAGCATCCCGGCGAGGCGACCATCGAGCTTCCGATCCCAGTGGACATGGCTGCCGAGTCCGACGGGGAGCCCGTCGACCACCACCTCGATCTCGCCGCCGAGGGTGTCGCCTTCCTTCCTGGCGCGGTCGATCCGGGCGATCATCGCGGCCTCGGCCTCGGGGTCGAGGGTGCGGACCGGCGAGGCGTCGCTGGCGTCGTTGAGGGGCGTCGGCAGCGGGCGCGGCGGTGTCGCGACGATCCCGCCGAGCGAGACGAGGTGGGAGCCGACGCTGACGCCGAGGGCATCGAGGAGTCGCCGGGCCACGGCGCCGCAGGCGACCCGCATCGTGGTCTCGCGCGCGGAGGCCCGCTCGAGGATGTCGCGGGCGTCGTCGCGGTCGTACTTGAGGACGCCGACGAGGTCGGCGTGGCCGGGACGGGGGCGCACCACGCGGCGGCGGCGCGCCTCGCCGGGGGTGCCCTCGGCGGCCATCACGTCCTCCCAGTTGGCCCAGTCGCGATTGGGCACCAGCAGGGCGATCGGCGAGCCGAGGGTTTCGCCGGCACGGACACCGGCGAGGAACTCGACCCGATCCTGCTCGATCTTCATTCGGGCGCCGCGGCCGTAGCCCTGCATTCGGCGGGCGAGGTCGCGATCGACCCAGGCGGCGTCGAGCGGCAGCCCCGCCGGAACCCCCTCGAGGATGCCGACGAGCGCCTTGCCGTGGGATTCGCCGGCGGTGAGGAAGCGGAGGTGGGGCATGATGAAGAAGATAGAAGTGAGGCGTGAGAAGTGAGGGGGTCATCCCGAGCGCAGTGCCCGTAGGGCACGAAGTCGAGGGATCTGCACCTCCCGATCACGGAAGTGCAGATCCCTCGATTCCGGCGGCTTCGCCGCCTCCACTCGGGATGACGGTATCGCTACCTGCTCACATCGGATCGTCGATGAT
>JACKDA010000022.1 GCA_020633775.1 Gemmatimonadales bacterium
CGCGGCACCGGCTGCGACCAGTGCGGCGGGACCGGCTACCGCGGCCGGGCGGGCCTCTACGAGGTGATGGCGATGTCGCCGGCGCTGCGCCGGATGGTCCTCACCGGCGCCTCGACGGCCGAGCTGCGCGAGAAGGCCGTGGAGGAGGGGATGCTGACGCTCCGGATGGACGGGATCAAGAAGCTCGAACGGGGCGTCACCACGCTGACCGAGATCGTGAAGGAGACCGCATCATGAGCCTGAACCTGCGCACGCTGCTCGAGGAGATGCTGGCCCGGGACGCCTCGGACCTGCACCTCTCGGCCGGGGAGCGTCCCAAGTTCCGGATCGACGGCGAGATCACCGACTCGAGCGTGGACCACGTCCTCTCCCCGAAGGACTCGCTGACGCTGGCGTACTCCGTCCTGACGGAGTCGCAGAAGAAGCGCTTCGAGCAGGAGGACGAGCTCGACTTCTCGTTCGGCATCCAGAACCTGGCCCGCTTCCGCGGCAACGTCTTCAAGCAGCGCGGCTGCGTGTCGATGGTGGTGCGGATGATCCCGTTCTCGGTGCGGACCTTCGAGGACCTGCGCCTCCCGCCGGTCGTGGCCAAGCTGGCCGAGCGGCCCCGCGGGCTGGTGCTGGTGACGGGCCCGACCGGCAGCGGCAAGTCGACCACCCTCGCCGCGATGATCGACAAGATCAACCGCGAGCGGCGGGGGCACATCATCACGGTCGAGGACCCGATCGAGTTCATCCACAAGCACCAGCAGTGCATCGTGAACCAGCGCGAGGTCGGGACCGACACGCCGTCGTTCGCCTCGGCGCTCAAGTACGCCCTGCGCGAGGACCCCGACGTGATCCTCGTCGGCGAGATGCGCGACCTCGAGACCATCGCGGCGGCGCTGACGATCGCCGAGACGGGGCACCTGGCCCTGGCCACGCTGCACACCAACTCGGCCCCCGAGGCGATCAACCGGATCATCGACGTCTTCCCGAGCACCCAGCAGGCCCAGGTCCGGGCCCAGCTCGCCTTCGTGCTCGAGGGGATCATCACCCAGACCCTGCTGCCGAGACTCAATGGGCGGGGCCGGGCGATGGTGGCCGAGATCCTGGTGGCGACCCCGGCGATCCGGGCGGTGATCCGCGACGACAAGGTCCACCAGATCTACTCGCTGATGCAGGCCGGCAAGAAGCACGGCATGCAGACGATGAACGATGCGCTGTACCAGCTGTACATGAGCCGCGAGATCGCCAAGGACGAGGCGACCCGTGTCTCGCCGAACCCGTCGGAGTTCCTGCGCTCGATCGGCGAGACGCCGGTCGAGGAGCAGGCGATCGCGGCGATGCGGTGAGTCGTGAGGCGTGAGTCCTGAGTGAGGAGGTGGCGGGCGGCCAGCCCCCCCCTCACGACTCAGGACTCAGGACCCGTGACTGCCACCCTTCCGGACCCACACGGAGCCCCATCCCATGCCCGTCTTCGAGTACACGGCCAAGAACGCGACCACCGGCCAGATCATGAAGGGGAGCTACAACGCGCCGACGCGCGATGAGCTCCTCGGGCACCTGCGGAAGAACCGGCTCATCCTGGTCTCGCTCCGCGAGGCGCCGAAGTCGATCAACATCACCCTCCCCGGCACCGGGGGGATCGGCACCCGCGACATCGTCATCTTCACGCGGCAGTTCGCGACGATGATCAACTCGGGCCTGCCGCTGGTCCAGTCGCTCAACATCCTGGCCCAGCAGACCGAGCACCCGAAGCTGAAGGAAGTGACCAAGGCGGTCGTCTTCGATGTCGAGGCCGGCAACACGCTGGCCGACGCCTTCTCGAAGCATCCCAAGGCGTTCTCCCAGCTCTACGTCAACATGGTCGCCGCCGGCGAGGCCGGCGGCATCCTCGACACCATCCTGCTCCGCCTGGCGACCTTCCTCGAGAAGAACGACAAGCTGATCCGGAAGGTGAAGAGCGCGATGATCTACCCGGGCGTGATCATGACGGTCGCCGCCGGCGCCATCGCGATCCTGCTCATCTTCGTCATCCCGGTCTTCCAGTCGATGTTCGCCGACGCGAACGTCGCCCTGCCGCTGCCGACCCGCTTCGTCATCGGGCTGTCGAACTTCCTGCAGGCCTTCTGGTGGGCGGTTCTCCTCGGCATCGGCCTCGTGGCCGCCGGCATCCGCCAGTACTACAAGACCTCCGCCGGCGAGCGCCAGATCGACGCGATCCTCCTCGGCCTCCCGGTCCTGGGCGACGTGCTCCGCAAGTCGGCGGTGGCGCGCTTCACCCGCACCCTCGGCACCCTGATCAGCTCGGGCGTCTCGATCCTCGACGGCCTCGAGATCACCGCGAAGACCGCCGGCAACCGGGTCATCCAGGACGCGATCATGGAGTCGCGCGCCTCGATCGCCGGCGGCGACACCATCGCCGGGCCGCTGGAGAAGTCCGGGGTGTTCCCCCCGATGGTGATCTCGATGATCGCCGTCGGCGAGCAGACCGGCGGCCTCGACGAGATGCTCAGCAAGATCGCCGACTTCTACGACGACGAGGTCGACGTGGCCGTCTCCGGCCTGCTGTCGCTGCTGGAGCCGGTGATGATCCTGGTCCTCGGCGTCGTCGTCGGCGGGATGATCGTGGCGATGTACCTGCCGATCTTCGGGATGATGGAGACGGTGCAGTAGGCGCCGGGTCCTCCCTCGGACGCAGTGAGGTCGTAGACAGATCCGCAGGGTGAACGTAGACGGGCGCCGCAGTCATATCGTAGACTGCGGCGCCCGTCGCGCCTTCAACCCCATATCGCATCAGCGGTTGGGCCTCCGTCGGGTTCGCGCTGACCCCGACCTTGGGCGCCCGCAGGGTTCCCTCAGACGAGCGGCAAACGAACCCCTGGCCCGCCGGGTGGCCTACCGTGCGACGTGGACTATGTCGTATCGTACGGCAGATTCCATGGCGGAGGGGACATGGGGAAGGGACAGGCACGCGAGGCGGAGGCGGTCCGGGAGCTGGTCCGCTGGATGAGGGCCGAGCTCGGGCTCACCTTCGGGGACCTGAGCCGGATCACCAGGGCGAGCCAGCGGACCGTGCAGCGCTGGGAAGGTCCAGCCAACACCGGGGCGCCGAGGCCGGGGCATGGCGCCCGCCTAGCCGAGCTTCGGGACCTGCGGCGCCTCTTGAGGCTGACCTTCCCGCGGCATGGCGAGGCGGCCGACTGGATGTTCGCCGGGGTCCCGGCCCTGCAGGGCCGGCGTCCGATCGACCTGGTGCGGCAGGGGGCAGTGGGCGAGGTGGTCGGGGTTCTGGCCGGAGTCCAGTCCGGGGTGTTCCGGTAGTCGGCGCCATGAGGCGTCCAACGCCGAGTCCTTCCGGCAGCCATCAGTGCGCGCGCTCGGACCTTGTGAGGGTGACCGACGCCATCGCCGGGTGGAGTGGTAGCTCAGGTGAATCTGGGACCGCCCATGCCAGACGGGGGTAGAGGATGTGTCGCGTACTCCTGCGAGAGGATCGCCATGTCACCCTATCCCCGCTTCCTCGCCATGATCGCCACCTCCACGGTGGTGATGTTCGTGCTGACCTACCTCAATAGCTAAGCACTCGACCACGTCTTCTTCTCCGAGACGCGGGCGTACATGTCGCTGTTGATGGGCGCGGCGATGGCGGTCGTGATGCTCTCGTTCATGCTCGCGATGCACAAGAGTCGCCGCGCCAATATCGCCATCTACGGAGGCAGTGCGGTGCTGTTCGCGCTGGCGCTCTGGCTGGTCCGGAGCCAGTCCACCGTTGAGGACGTCTCCTACATGAAGGCGATGATCCCCCACCACTCGATCGCGGTGCTCACCTCGCGCCGCGCGCGGATTGCCGACCCGCGGGTGCGCGAACTCGCTGACTCGATCATCGCTGCCCAGGTACGAGAGATCGAGCTGATGAAGCGCCTGATCGACGACATCGAAGGTCGGGATTGAACGGCCACTTCATTGCCGGAGCTTCGCCCGGGTGCTACCTTCAGGCCATGTCCAAGGTGGCCGTGGTCCTCGCCATGCTGCTGTTGCAGGTCCAGCCGGTTGTCGGCGCGGTCCTGTGCCAGCAGCACCATCAGGTCCCGCAGGCGGCCTGCATGACCGGCGAGGGCCACGCCGAGCATGGCGTCTCCCAGGTCCCCCACCACCCAGACCAGCAGAGCGCCGACCAGTGTGCTGCGTCGGCAGCTTGCACCTCAGTCGTTGCGGTCGTACGGCCGTCGATGAGAGGCCTGACTCCGCTCGAGCAGCCGGCCCCTGCTGGCCCGATCGCGGCTTCAACGCTGCCGGCCACTGGGCTGCACAGCCTGCCGTTCCACCCTCCGAAGTCCTGACCCCACTGCATCCCTGACGTTGAGACGTCCGGCGCCACCGCGTCGGACATCACCTGATGCATCGCGGAGCCGCTCCGCGGGGTCCGACACATGAACGCCGTAGCAAACCGATCCCCAGTCGCGCGAGCGATCTGGCGCGACCGGCGGCGCCGACTGGCACTGGTGGGCATCGCCTGCCTGCTCGGTCCGGCCACGCTCATCGCGCAAGCCGCGCCGGACACTCTCCGACTCGCCAACGCGATCGCCATGGTCCGGCAGCAGAGCCCGATGCTCGCGGCCGCCCGGAGCGAGGCCGAGGCGCTGCGCGCTCGCATTGCGCCGGCCGGTGCGATGCCCGATCCGACCCTGACGCTCGGTCTCATGAACCGGCCGCTCCGTGGATTCGGGGCCGACGAGCCGATGACCATGAATCAGGTCCAGCTCTCCCAGGAGTTGCCGTGGCCCGGCACGCTCGCCGCGATGCGTCGCCAGGCGGGGCTGCTTGCCGGAGCCGAGGCGCTGGCGGCCGCCGAGGTGGAGGTATCCCTGGTGGCGGAGATGGCCCAGCGATACTTCGCCATTGCGGCCCTCGATCGCACGGCGGTGATCCATGAGCGGACTCGCGATCTGCTTCGCGACTACTTCGATGTCACGACCGCCCGCTACGCCGTCGGGGACGTGCCCCAGCAGGACGTGTTGCAGGCCCAGGTGGCTGTTGCCTCGATGACAGAAACTTTGGTGGTGCTGGCACAGCGCCGAGTTGCCGAGGTGGCACGGCTCAACGCCACCCTCGGTCGCGATGCCCGCGCTGTCGTGGCCGCCGTCGAACTCCCCTCGATCCCGGAACCGCTCCCCGGCATCGACTCCCTGATGGCGCTTGCCGCCGCGGGGCGCCCTGCACTGCGTGCCGCCGCGGTCCGCGTGGATGCCGCCGAAGCCGGCGTCGCGGTGGCGCGACGGGAGCAGTATCCGGCCTTGATGCTGGGCGCAGCATGGAATCATCGACCGGCGTTCGACGACATGGCCTCCCTGATGGTTGGCATCCGCCTGCCGGTTCGGCCCGGGTCGCGCCAGCAGCCACGGATACTGGAGATGGACGCGATGGCCGCCATGGCGGCCGCAATGACAACCGAATTGACGAACCAGACCTGGGCCGCGCTGGTGGAGGCTCGTGCCGAGGCCGAACGGGCCCGCGCCCTTACCGAGCTGTACGCCACGGCCATCCTGCCCCAGGCCAGTGCCGCCGTCGAGGCCGCCCTCTCCGCCTACCGCGTGGGGTCGGTCGACTACATGACGCTGGTCGAGAGCCAGATGACGGTCAATCGCTACCAGGTCGAGCTGGTGCAGCTCACGGCGACCTACCACCAGGCGGTGGCACGAATCCACGCCCTTACCGGCACAGCTGGAGATGCCAGATGATCACGCGCTCGAAGGCCGGCACGGCCTCCCTCATCCTGATCCTCGCCGCGGCGTGCGGTGGTGCGTCCGAGAGCGGCGGGATGGCCGACATGACGCCGGAGGAGCACGCCCGGATGCAGGCCGGCGGAACCCAGGGCGCGATGGACTCGGCCGGGGCGGTCCGGCAAGCGGTGCACCTCACCCCCGCACAGGAGCGGGCGCTCGGCGTGGTGTATGCCACCGTGTCGCGCGAGACCCTCCAGAAGACCCTCCGCACCGTCGGCACCATCCAGGCGCCGGAGCAGAACGTGGTCGACGTGGTGCCGAAGGTGGACGGCTTCGTGGAGCGAATGCACGTCGCCACCACTGGGGAGATGGTGCGGCGGGGGCAGCCGCTGCTGGCGATCTACTCGCCGATGCTGGTCGCGGCGCAGGAGGAGTTCCTGACCGCGCGCCGCCTCGTGGCGCGGGTCGGCGACTCGCCGGGAGAGGCGGCGGCAGCCGCACGGCAGACGCTCGAGGCCGCCCGGCGCCGCCTCGCCTACTGGGACATCACCGACGCCCAGGTCGCCGCGCTCGAGGAGCGGGGCGAGGTGACCAAGACGCTCACCCTGATGGCACCCGTCGGCGGCATCGTGCTGGAGAAGGCGGTGCTCGAGGGCCAGCGGGTCATGCCCGGACAGCGACTCTACCGGATCGCTGACCTCGGCGAGGTCTGGGTCGAGGGCGAGGTATTCGAGCAGGACCTCGCGCTGGTCCGCGAGGGAATGCCGGTGCATATCGAGGTCGCGGCCCGCCCCGGCGAGCACTTGATGGGGCGCGTCAGCTTCATCCATCCCACCGTCGACCCGGTGAGCCGCACCAACCGGGTCCGCCTCACCGTGCCGAATCCCGGGTTGCTGCTCAAGCCGGGGATGTTCGCCACGATCTTCATCGACGCGATCGTCGGTCGCGACGTGATCACGGTGCCGCGGGCGGCGGTCGTGGTGACCGGGACGCGCAACATCGTGTTCGTGCGCGACGCCGAGGGGATGCTGCAACCCCGGGAGATCGTCCTGGGCGTCCGGGCGGCGGACCGGGTGCAGGTGCTCGGCGGACTCGAGCCGGGGGAGACCATCGTCGCCTCGGCCAACTTCCTGGTCGACGCGGAGTCGCGGCTGGGCAGCTCCGGCGGCTCGATGCCGGGGATGCAGCACGGCGCCAACGAATCCCAGGCCCCCGCTCCCGCCCCGGCCCCGGAGTCAGGTGATGATCACTAGCCTGATTGAATGGTCCACCCGCAACAGGGTCCTGGTGCTCCTCGGCACCGCCGGCCTCGTGGCGGCCGGCCTCTGGGCCGTGCGCACGACGCCCCTCGACGCGATCCCCGACCTCTCGGACGTACAGGTCATCGTCCAGACCGACTTCGCGGAGCAGGCGCCGCAGATCATCGAGGACCAGGTCACCTATCCGATCACCTCGGAGATGCTCAAGGTGCCCGGCGCACGGGTCGTCCGGGGCTACTCGTTCTTCGGCCTCTCGCTGGTGTACGTGATCTTCGAGGACGGCACCGACATCTACTGGGCACGGTCCCGGGTGCTGGAGTACCTCAATGGCATCCGGCGCCAGTTGCCCGCGGGCGTGGAGCCGGCGCTCGGCCCGGACGCCACCGGCGTCGGCTGGGTGTTCGAGTACACCCTCGAGTCCGATTCCCTCGACCTCGCCGCGCTGCGCTCGCTGCAGGACTGGAACATCCGCTACCAGCTCACGGCGGTGCCCGGGGTGTCCGAGGTCGCGTCGCTGGGCGGGTTCGTGCGCCAGTACCAGGTCGAGGTCGATCCGGAGCGCCTCCGCGCGTTCGGCATCCCGGTCACCCGGGTGGCCGCGGCGATCGGCGACCACAATATGGACATTGGGGCGCGGGTGCTCGAGATGGGCGGCCGCGAGTACATGATCCGCGGCCTCGGCTACCTCGAGGACCTCGCCGACATCGAGAACGTGTCGCTCGGCGTGGCGGCCAACGGCACGCCGATCCGGGTGGCCGACGTCGCGACGGTGCAGGTCGGCCCGGCACCGCGCCGCGGCGCCGCCGACCTCAACGGCCAGGGCGAGGTGGTGGCCGGGATCGTGGTGATGCGCTACGGCTCCGACGCGCTGGCGACCATCGACGCGATCAAGGAGCGCCTCGCCGAGATCGAGGCCGGACTGCCGGCCGGGGTGCGGCTCCGGGTGGCGTACGACCGGAGCGACCTGATCCACCGGGCGATCGAGACCCTCCGCGACAAGCTGCTCGAGGAGTCGCTGATCGTGGCCCTCGTCACCGTGCTCTTCCTCCTCCACGTCCGGTCCGCCCTGGTGGCCATCATCGTGCTCCCGGTCGGGATCCTGATGTCGTTCATCGTGATGCGCGCCATCGGCGTCAACGCCAACATCATGAGCCTCGGCGGGATCGCGATCGCAATCGGCGCGATGGTGGACGGCGCGATCGTGATGGTCGAGAACATGCACAAGCATCTCGAGCGGGACGGTGACCGCCTGCCGCACTGGGACGTGGTGCGCGAGAGTGCCCGGCAGGTGGGGCCGCCGCTCTTCTACTCGTTGCTCATCATCACCTGCTCGTTTCTCCCCGTCTTCGCCCTGGAGGCACAGGAGGGTCGGCTCTTCAAGCCGCTCGCCTTCACCAAGACGTTCGCGATGGCGGCCTCGGCACTGCTCTCGATCACCCTGGTCCCGGTGCTGATGGGATACCTGATCCGCGGGCGGATCCGGTCCGAGTCGGCGAACCCCGTCAGCCGGGCCCTGCAGTGGGCCTACCGGCCGGTCATCGACTTCACCCTGCGGCGGCCGTGGCTCATCATCGCGGCGAGCGTGCTGGTCCTGGCGGCGACGGTCCTGCCCTGGAGGCGGCTCGGCAGCGAGTTCATGCCCCAGCTCCACGAGGGCGCGGTGCTGTTCATGCCGACCACCGTGCCCGGCGTGTCCATCGCCCAGGCGAACGAGATCATGCGCTACCAGGACAGCGTGCTCGCCGCGTTCCCCGAGGTCGAGACGGTGCTCGGCAAGGCGGGGCGCGCCGAGACCGCGACCGACCCGGCGCCACTCGACATGTACGAGACGACCATCACGCTGCGTCCCGAGTCGGCGTGGCGCCCGGGGATGACATACGACCGCCTGCTGGCAGAGATGGACTCGGCTGTCCGGCTCGCCGGAGTGACCAACGCCTGGACGATGCCGATCAAGGGCCGGATCGACATGCTGGCGACCGGGATCCGGACTGCCGTGGGGGTCAAGATCTTCGGTCCCGACCTCGACACCCTCCAGGTGCTCGGGGAGCGGGTGGAGCGGATCCTCCAGACCGTCCCCGGGACGCGCAGCGCCTTCGCCGAGCGGGGCGTCTCCGGGTACTACGTCGACATCGACATCCGGCGGGCCGAGGCGGCCCGCTACGGACTCAACGTCGGGGAGATCCATGCGGCCATTATGGCCACCGTGGGCGGCATGAACGCCGCGATGACCGTTGAGGGGCGCGAGCGGTACAGCGTCAACGTCCGCTATCCCCGCGAGCTCCGGGATGACGTCCAGAAGCTCCGCGAGGTGATCGTGCCGACGATGTCGGGCGCCCAGATCCCCCTGGGGCAGGTGGCCACGATCGCGGTACGCCAGGGGCCGATGGCCGTGAAGACCGAGAACGCCTTTCCCGTGACCACCGTGTTCGTCGACATCAGCGCGTCCGACGTTGGCGGATATGTCGAGACGGCGCGACAGGCAGTGTCCTCGCAGTTGAGGCTCCCCGCCGGCTACACCATGCGGTGGAGCGGGCAGTACGAGTTCATGCAGCGAGTCGGCGAGCGGCTGCGGACCGTCGTCCCAGTCACTCTCGGGATCATCTTCCTGCTGCTCTTCCTCAACTTCCGCGGCGTGACGGAGTCGCTGATCGTCATGCTCTCGGTACCGTTCGCGCTGGTCGGCGGGGTGTGGTATCTCTGGCTGGCCGGCTACAACACCAGCGTCGCGGTCTGGGTCGGGTTCATCGCGCTGGCCGGCGTCGCCGCGGAGACCGGGGTGGTGATGCTCATCTACCTCGACGAGGCGTTCCACCGCCGCCGTGTGGCGGGAACGATGTCGGCCGCCGACGTGGCCGCCGCGGTACGCGAGGGGGCCGTCGACCGCCTGCGCCCCAAGGTAATGACCGTGCTGACCATCATGCTGGGGCTGGCCCCGATCCTCTGGAGCCACGGCACCGGTACCGACGTGATGAAGCGGATCGCGGCCCCGATGGTGGGCGGCATGCTCACCTCCACGATCCTGACGCTCGTGGTGATCCCCGCGATCTACCTGATCTGGCGGCGGCGGCAGGTGGCGCAGCGCACCGACATGATCCTGGAGGAGCCCCATGGATGAGCACGGCGCACACCAGGCTGGACGCCAGCACCACGAGCACCACCACCTCGAACACCGGCACGATCAGCGCGGTGCCGCCAGCCACGACGAGCACACCGACCACGACAAGCACGCCGGTCACTCACCGGCGATGTTCCGCGACCGGTTCTGGCTGTCGCTGGCGATGACCATCCCCGTGGTCTACTGGGCCGATCACGTCCAGCACCTCCTCGGCTACCGCGCGGTCGGCGTCCCGCTTGCGGACTGGATCGGCCCGGTGCTCGGCACCGCCGTCTTCGGGTATGGCGGCCTGGTCTTCCTGCGGAGCGCCGCCAGCGAACTCCGCGACCGGCTGCCCGGGATGATGACCCTGATCTCCCTGGCGATCACCGTCGCGTTCGTGTTCAGCTGGGTCGTGCAGCTCGGCCTGATCGACGCCGGGGCCCTGTGGTGGGAACTCGCCACCCTGGTCACGATCATGCTGCTGGGCCACTGGATCGAGATGCGATCGATCAACCAGGCCCAGGGGGCCCTGAAGGAACTCGCTAAGCTCCTGCCGGACATCGCCACCCGCCTGCAAGGCGAGGGCGAGGAGCAGGTTCAGGTGTCGGTGTCCGACCTCCGTTCCGGTGACGTGGTGCTCGTCCGGCCCGGGGAGGCCGTGCCGGCCGACGGCGTCGTGCGCCGGGGCTCCAGCCGGGTGAACGAGGCGATGATCACCGGTGAGTCGCGGCCGGTGACCAAGGACGAAGGGGCGGAGGTGATCGCCGGCACGGTCAACGGCGAGGGCTCGCTCCGCATCGAGGTCACCGGCACGGGTGACCAGACCCGCCTGTCGGGCATCATGCGGCTGGTCGCCGAGGCGCAGCAGTCCAAGTCACGGGCCCAGGCGCTGGCCGATCGCGCGGCGCGATGGCTGACGGTGGTCGCCATCGTGGGCGCCGTCGTGACGATCGCGATCTGGAAGCTCCTCGGCGCTCCGATCGAGTTCGCGGTGGTCAGAATGGTGACGGTTCTCGTCATCGCCTGTCCGCACGCACTCGGCCTCGCCGTGCCGCTCGTCGTGGCGATCTCCACGACCCTCGGTGCCCGCAACGGCCTGCTGGTCCGTGACCGGCGCGGCCTCGAGGAGGCGCGGCTGCTCGACGCAGTGATCTTCGACAAGACCGGCACCCTCACGCTGGGTGAATTCCGGGTCGTCGACCTCGCCGTCGGCGAGGGGCTGTCCTCCGAGGAGGCGCTGGGCATCGCCGCGGCGATCGAGGGTGAATCGGAGCACCCGATCGCCCGGGGGATCGTCAAGACCGCCGAGGAGCGGGGCATCGCCCGGGGAGAGGCGACCGGGTTCCGCAATCTCACCGGACGCGGTGTCGTCGCATCGGTGGCTGGCGTGGAATACCACCTCGGCGGTCCGTCGCTGCTGCGCGCGGACGCCGTCCGGGTGCCAGAGGCGCTGGCACGGGTGGGCCAGGCGGCTGGCGAGCGCGGGCAGGCCGCCATTCACCTGGTGCGCGGCGGGGAGTCGATCGCCGTCTTTGCCGTGGCCGACGCCCTCCGGGAGGAGAGCCGCGCTGCGGTGGACGCGCTGCACGAGCGGGGCATCGAAGTCGCGATGCTCACGGGTGACGCCCAGGCCGTGGCCGACGCCGTCGCGGCGGACCTTGGGATCGACACAGTCTTCGCGGAGGTGCTGCCCGAGGAGAAGGCCTCCAAGGTCCGCGAGCTTCAGGCCGCCGGAAAGCGGGTGGCGATGGTCGGTGACGGGGTCAACGACGCCCCCGCCCTCGCTACCGCCGACCTCGGGATCGCCATCGGAGCCGGCGCCGACGTGGCGGTCGAGGCGGGCCACATCGTGCTGGTCCGGTCCGATCCCCGCGACATCCCCCGAATCGTGTCGCTGTCCCGGGCAACCTACCGCAAGATGGTCCAGAACCTGTGGTGGGCGGCTGGCTACAACATCGTGGCCATCCCGCTGGCTGCCGGGGTGCTGGCGAACGTGGGAGTCCTCCTCACACCCGCGCTCGGTGCGGTCTTCATGTCGCTGAGCACCGTGATCGTGGCGATCAACGCCCAGCTGCTCCGGCGGGTGGCGCTCTAGCCGGCCGCGCCCGGGGAGCCGTCATCCCTGGAGAGGGACGTGCGGTGATGCGCCTGGGTGGTTGGCTGCCCCCCAGGACAATGCTCGCCCGACGTTGTGCGTTCACCTGAGAAGAGTCCCGGCCGGATCGAGCCGACATGACACGAGCGCCCGGCCTCCAAGCCGGGCGCTCGGCTTCTTTGTCGCCGGAGAGCTTGGTTGAGGGGCGACCGAACAGCGCGGCCGTCTACGGTACGGATGTGGAATTCGTCCACGATACGATTGCGGGGCGTCTACGATGCCGCTGCGTCCGAGGGTCCTCCCGGACACCACGCGGGGCCGTCACCTTCCGGTGGCGGCCCCGCGTGCGTTCAGGGTCGAGGGCGGCGGCCTAGGACTCGGGTGGCGCCGCGGGCCGCTGTCGGCGCTCCCCCGCGCCGGGCGGGGAGGCGATCCGTCCACCGGGTCGGCGCTCGCGGATCGCCCCGCCGTCGGGACGGCGTCCACCACGCTCGGCCCGGGCGCCGGCCACCCGACCCCGCATGGCGCGGTACTGCTCCGGCGTGAGTGCCGCCCGGAGCGCATCGTCGCGCTCGCGGGCCGCCGCCAGGCGCCGATCCTCCAGTTGCCGCATCGCGGCACGGTGACGGTCCTCGATCTGACGCAGGGTGGTGCGCTGGGCCTCGGTCAGTTCCGGGATCGCCTGCCGGCCGGCGCGTGCCTCGGCGCGAGGCCGGGCCGGCGCCTCGGCGGGCTCCTGCGCGGTGAGCGGGGCCGCCGACAGGGCGGCCAGCAGGGCGAAGGGGGCATATCGCGTCATGGTCCTGTCCTCCAGGATGATCGTTGGTCAGGGACTGCACCCGGAAGGACGCGAGAGTCGGTCGGGCGTTAACTCCCCGCAGATCCGACCACCTCGGCCCGGCGTAGCTCAGGGACCCCACCCTGAGACTCACGCTGCACGCCCGAGGTGCGTCATGCTCGACTCCCTGCTCGCCTTCGGTGGCATCGGCGGCCACCCCACCCTCCCGAGCGAACTCGCGGCACGGCGACCGGTCCTCGAGCGGCGCGTCGCCCTCCTCCGCGCCCACCTCGCCCATGTCGAGGCCACCTCCCCGGCCGATGCCGCACCACATCGCCACGCCCTCGCCCGGGCGGAGGACGAACTGCGCTGGCTCTCCGTGCGGGAGGCCGAGGAGGAGCGCCTGGCTGCCTCCCGGCGGAGCGATCCACCGGGACTTGGGCGCGACCTGCGCGAGACCGTCGCGCTGCTCACCGGGCGGCCGCTTGGCTACTGAGTCACGGCGGGGATCCCGTCGGTTCGGGCCCGGGTGGCGAGTGCGCGCAGCGCCCGCTGCCGGGACGCGTCGGTCGCGACGGCGGCGAGCCGCTCCAGCGACTCGACGTAGGCCCGGTCCAGCGCCGCGCTCGCCGGCACGGCGATCTCCGGGACGTTGCCGACACCTTCCCAGTTCCCGCCGGTCACCGGGTTGATGGCCCGACCCGAGGGCATGAACGCCTGGAAGTGGTCGCTCAGGCGCACGGCGCCCCCGGGGTGGGCCCCCCCGCCAGTCGTCTCGCCGACCTGAATCGCCCGTCCGAGGTGCTTGAGGTTGCTGGTGTACTCCTCGGCCGCCGAGAAGGTCTGGCCTGAGGTGACGGTGAACACCGGTCCGGTGATTCGCGGCACGTCGAGTCGCGGGTCCGTCCACGATTCGATCCGCTGGTCTGACGGGCGGTAGTACAAGTCGTTCAGGTGGACCGGTCGGTCGCCGGTGAACAATTGGGAACTGAGCAGTGCCACCATGCCGGGATCCCCGCCGGTGTTCGCCCGCAGGTCCACCAGCAGGGCATCCACCCCGGCCAGCGCGCGCATGGCCGCGAGCGCGGTGTCCCGGACCTCGGGGGTGACCCGCGCGAAGTAGCGCAGCTCAAGCAGCCCGACGCCGCCGGGCAGTACGCGCGCGGCTGCAAACCCGAAGTGGTCGCCCCGGGCGCGTGCCAGCCATTCCGCCTCGACCGCAGGATCCCTCGGGCCGGCGTGGCCAAGCACCTCGGCCGAGTGGGTCACGCCGAGGTGGAGGTCATGGGTGATAGCACGGAGGTCTGCCGTCAGTCGGTCGGCGAACGCCGCGCCGTCCTGCAGCCCATCATAGGCCCCTGCACGGAATCGCGCCTCGATCGTGTCGGCGGTCTCGGCCCCGCGCTCCGGGAAGACGTACTCGGCGCGGAGCGAGGTGGCGAGGGTGGTGATCGCCTCCGCGCGCTCCGCCGCCGCGACCACCTGGGCGCCCACGGGCCGGACGCTGTTGCCCGCCATCGCTGCCACCGCCACCACCCACGCCGCATGCCAGCCCCGCATCGCTCCCCCCGGTTTGGAATCGTGACCTGTCCGAACTCCACCGTAGGACGCCTGAGCCGCCTGTCCCGTTGCAACCCGGAACACGGGGCCGGCAGGCCACGGTCGCCACCCAGATGTCGGGTTCTGCCCGCGACGCGCGCATCCCCTCCCGTCGGACCAACCATCACCGAATCCAGGGAGGATCAGATGTCTGCTCGCACCACCACGTCCCGCCGCGGTACCGCCCTCGTCTCCGCCCTCGTGGGCGTCGCCCTCGCCGGGGCGCTCTCGCTCACCGCCACCCGGCCCGTCAGCACCGCCGGTCAGCCGCAGCATGACGAGTGGCTCCGCAAGCTCGACGGCAAGCACCGGATGCTGTTCGATGCACCCGTCACGAACGGTGGCGTGCCCCTCGTCCACATGATGAACTGGTACGACACCTACAACAGCGCCTACGGGGTCAAGGACGCCGACCTCGACGGTGTGCTGACGTTCTACGGGATGACCACCTTCCACGGCCTGAACGACGCGATGTGGGCCAAGTACAACCTCGGCGCCGTCGTGGGAGAGACCGACGCCGACGGCAACCCGGCGACGGCGAATCCCTGGCGCGCCGCACCGCGCGCGCTGGGCATGACCCTGCCGCAGGCGTCGATCGAGACGCTGCAGGGGCGCGGCGCCACCTTCCTGCTGTGCAACAACGCCCTGACCTTCTTCGCAGGGCAGGTGGCACAGGCGCACGGCCTCGACCCGAAGGCGGTCTACGAGGAGATGAAGGCGAACATCCTGCCCGGCGTGACGCTGGTGCCGGGGATGGTGATCGCGATCGACCAGGCGCAGGAGGCGGGACTCTCCTACCACCGCCAGTAGCAGGATAGGGCGCTGCCCACCCGACGCGGGGCCGGTCTTCGATCGGTCCCGCGTCGCGGCTATTGTTCCTGATGGAGTCTCGGCTCCACTGGCCCTGGCTCCTTCCTCTCTCAGGACCATGGCCTCATGACCCGATATCCGATGATTCTGCTCGCGCTTGCTGCCGTCCCGGCGGCGGCGCAGCGTCCGTTGCCCCCGCTGCGCCCCCAGGCGCCGGTGGCCGATACCTCGATCTTCGCGCCGCTGGCGCACCCCCCCGCGAGCGAGACCCGCACCGGCGGCGGCAGTCCCGGGCACGCCTACTGGCAGAACCGCGCCGACTACGACATCGCGGCCTCGCTCGACACCGCGGCCCACCGGCTGACCGGCACCCTCACCCTCCGCTACACCAACAACGCCCCGGACACGCTGCGGTTCGTCTGGCTGCAGACCGAGCAGAACGCCTTCCGGTCCGGCTCGCTCAACTCGCTGATCTTCGCGCAGGACTCGCGCTTCGGCGCTCGCGGGTTCGACGGCGGCGACGTGATCACCCGGCTGGAGCAGGTGCTCGGCACCGCGCGCGCGCCGCGTCGGGTCGCGCTCTCGTCCCGCGACGAGGGCACCGTCACGAAGGTCGACCTCGCCGAGCCGCTCGCGCCGGGTCGCACCGCCACGCTCGAGATCGCCTGGCACTTCACGATCCCCGAGCACGGCGCCGACCGGATGGGCTACGATGGCGCGCTCTTCGAGCTCGCCCAGTGGTTCCCGCGCATCGCGGTGTACGATGACATCGAGGGCTGGAACACCGACCCGTACCTCGGCCAGGGCGAGTTCTATCTGGACTACGGCACCTACACCCTCGCGCTGACCGTCCCGACGGGCTACGTCGTCGCCGCCACCGGCGCGCTCGTCAATCCCCGCGAGGTGCTGACGCCGACGCAGATCCGCCGCCTCGCGCTGGCGGCGACGTCGGACACCACCATCCGGATCATCACCGCGGAGGAGCTCGCGAGCGGCGCCGCGCGCCCGGGGCGCACCGGCACGCTGACCTGGCGGTTCCGCGCCGAGAACGTGCGCGACGCGGTCTGGGCGGCGTCGCCCGAGTTCCAGTGGGATGCCTCGAGCTGGAACGGCATCCTGGCGATGGCGTACTACCGCCCCAGCGCCGCCGTGAACTGGTACGACGCCGCCGACCAGTCGCGGATGTCGATCCAGGAATACTCGGAACGCTGGTTCCCGTACCCGTGGCCGCACATCTCCGCGGTGGAGGGGCCGATCAGCGGGATGGAGTACCCGATGATCGCGATGGAGAACCGGAGCCGCGACGTGCAGGACCTGTACAACGTCGTCACCCATGAGATCGGGCACATGTGGTTCCCGATGCTGGTGGGGTCGAACGAACGGCGGCACATGTGGCAGGACGAGGGATTCAACACCTTCATCAACACTTTCTCCGAGGCGCGCCGCTACCCGGACGCGGGCGACCAGATGGCCCGCGCGGCCCAGGAGCGCGGCATCATCGAGCAGGTGATGCGCGCCGGTGTCGACCAGCCGGTCGAGATCGCGCCGGACCGGATCGCCCCGAACTTCCTCGGCCTGTCGGCGTACCTGAAGCCCAGCGTCGGGCTGCAGCTGCTCCGCCAGGAGATCCTCGGGCCCGAGGCGTTCGATGACGCCTTCCGGGCCTACATCGCCCGCTGGGTGTACCGCCACCCGACGCCCACCGACTTCTTCCGCACGATGGAGGACGTCTCGGGCCGTCGGCTCGACTGGTTCTGGCGGGGCTGGTTCCTCGAGAACGCGCGGTTCGACCAGTCGGTCGATTCCGTGGCGGTGAGCCGGACCGGCGACGTGCAGCAGGTGCAGGTGCGCTTCGGCAACCGCGAGCGCGGGGTGCTGCCGATCCGGGCCCGATTCACCTTCGATGATGGCACGACCGAGGAGATGACCTATCCGGCGGAGGTCTGGAGCACGAACAGCCGCAGCTACCTGCGGACCTACCGCTTCACGGGGAAGCAGCTCACCCGGATCGAGCTCGACCCGGACGCACGACTGGTGGACATCGACCGCAGCAACAACGCCTGGCGCGCCGGTGGCTGATCAGCGCACCGCCCGGACGATCGCCTCGGCGTCGCGCTGCAGGCGGCCGCAGACCAGGTCGCACAGGTCGTACACGCCCGGGTCGGCCACGGCGTAGTGCACGAAGGTTCCCTCCCGCCGCCGGGACACCAGCCCGGCGGCGTGGAGGACGCCGAGGTGCCGCGACACGTTCGCCTGACCGTGTCCGGTCGCCTCGACCAGCTCGCCCACCGTCTGCTCGCCCTTGCGGAGGGCGTCCAGCAGGGCGAGTCGCACCGGTTCGCCGAGGGCGCGGAACCGCTCCGCGACCTGCTCGAGGAGCACCGGCGGCATCTCCTCCCGCGGCATGCTACTCCACTCCCGCGGTGGCGCGGGCCCAGCCGGCGTACCCGGCCGTCAGGTCCACGACGTCGGTGAAGCCCATCCGCTCGAGCACCGAGGCGCCGATCGCCGATCGGGTCCCCGCCTGGCAATGGATCGCGAGCGGCGTGTCCCGGGGCAGGTCCGCGAGCGTGGCCGTGACGGTGCCGAGCGGGTGGTGTTCGGCCCCGGGGATGTGGCCGGCGGTCCACTCGTTCGGCTCGCGCAGGTCGATGATCCGCCGTCCGCCTTCCGCCAGCCCGACCGCGTCGGTGATCTCGCCGACGCGCCCACTGGCCACTCCTGGCTGGGCGGCGAGGTCGTTCGCGTCGAACATTCCCGTCACGCGATCGAGGCCGATCGAGGCCAGGGCCCGTTGTGCCTCGACGGCATCCGCGGTCGAGTCGGCGATGAGGGCGATCGGGGCCTCGTACGAGAGCAGCCAGCCGGCCCATGTCGTGAACGCCTTGATGAGCGGGATGTTGAGCGTGCCGGGGAGATGGGCGTCCCGGTACGCCCCCGCCGGCCGCACATCGACGACCGCGCCTTCGGCAAGGGCCGCCGGCAGGTCCCGCCACGGCAGCGGCGCGGGAGCGCCGCGCGCACCGAGGATCGGTGCGCCGACCTTGTTCAGGTGCTTCATCATCGCGAAGTACGCGGGTGGCGTCGGCTGCCCCTCGAGCACCGCCGCCACGAAGGCGGCCTCGTCCGCGATGCCGAACGCCCAGTTGGTGCGGCGTTCGTAGCCGAGAGTCGAGGTGGGCATCGCGCCGAGCGCCTTGCCACAGGCGCTCCCCGCGCCGTGCCCGGGCCAGATCTGCAGGTGGTCCGGCAGGTCGGCGAGTTGCTGCAACGACCGGAAGAGCTGGCGTGCGCCGACCTCCATCGTGCCGACGACCTTCGCCGCCTTCTCCAGCAGGTCGGGCCGGCCGACATCCCCGACGAAGACGAAGTCGCCGGTGACCATCGCGACCGGCTCCTCGCTGCGCGCCGTGTCGGTCACGAGGAACGCGAGATGCTCCGGGGTGTGACCCGGGGTGTGCCACGCCGCGATCCGAACCCCGCCGAGGACGATCGTGTCGCGATCGTGCAGGAGCGTGGCCCCGGCCTCCGCGGCGTAGCCGTACTGCCAGTCCGGTCCGCCCTCCGCCGAGAGCAGCAGCTCGGCGCCGGTGGCTGCCGCGAGTTCGCGTGCGCCCGAGACGAAGTCGGCATGGATGTGCGTCTCGGTCACCTTCGCGATCCGCATCCCCTCCGCACGGGCCGCCTCGAGGATCGGTGCGATGTCGCGCGGCGGGTCGATCACCAGCGCATCGCCGGTGCGCTGGCAGCCGATCAGGTAGGCGGCCTGGGCGAGGCGGTCATCATAGAAGCGGCGCACGAGCATGGGACGGCTCTCCTTGGTGGACGGCATCGATGAAACAGTCGTGAGTCGTGAGTCCTGAGTCGTGAGGTGGAGTAGCGCGTCGCGCTTCTCGCTTCTCTCTTCTCGCTTCTCTCTTCTCTCTTCAAAGCTCCTGCACGAGCATGAACGCCCCGACGAGCAACAGCAGGCCGGCGAACGCGCGGCTGAGCGTCGCCGACGAGACACGGGGCGCCAGTCGGGTGCCGATCGCCATCCCCACGAGCGCCGCGACGGTCACCAGGGCCGTCAACCGGAGGTCGAGGGTGCTGCGTCCCCACCAGCCGGCCGAGGCGGCGCCGGTGTTGAGCGCGATCACGGCGAGCGAGGTGGCGGTCGCCTCGGGCATCGCCAGCCCGAGGACACCGACCAGCGCGGGGACGATCAAGAAGCCGCCCCCGACCCCCACCAGTCCCGTCAGGGTCCCGACGGCGAGCGCGGCAATGACGAGCCGGACGGGCGACGCCTTCGCGTCCGCATCGACAGGAGTGCCGGGTGTCGCGCGACGTGCGGCCCGGCGCCACATCAGGGTCGCCGCGACCAGCATCACCCCGGTGAACAGCAGCAACCGCGGTCGATCGGGGATGTCGGCGCCGAGGCGTGCCGCCGCGAACGACGCCACCATCGTCCCGACGGCGAAGATCGCGGCGGTCCTGAGGGCGAGCTGCCCCCGGCGCCAGCGGGTCCATGCGCCGACGGCCGCGGCCGCCCCCACCACCGGGAGCGACATCGGGACCGCCTCGCTCGCCGGGAGGCCGAGGAGGTGGACCAGCACCGGGACGGCGAGGATCGACCCGCCGCCGCCCAGCATGCCGAGCGAGATGCCGACGGCCACGAAGCCGAGGAGCCCGAGGGCCATCATCGGGAGGTCACGCAGGACGGGGATGGGACGCCATATATAATCACGTACTCAAATAGTAATAATCGGCACTCAAGGTGGCAAGGATTGACCGGGTGGGGTGGCGGCGGCACCCTTCCGCCCATGTCCACCCCACTCGACGTGACCCGGATCCACACCGAGATCAAGCAGGGCCAACCGTTCCGCAGCGCGGCCCAGGAGGCGATGGTGGCGATCGCCCGGACGGCCAGCATGGTCGAGCGCCAGAGCTCGCGCGTGCTGGGGCGGTTCGGTCTCTCCACCGCGCAGTACAACGTCCTCCGGATCCTCCGGGGCGCCGGGACGGCGGGATTGCCGACCCTCGCGATCCGTGAGCGGCTGATCGATCCGGCGGCGGCGATCACCCGGCTCGTCGACAAGCTCGACCGGGCCGGGCTGCTCGAGCGGGAGCGGACCTCGACCGACCGCCGCCAGGTCACCTGCCGGATCACCCCGGCCGGTCTCGACCTGCTGACCCAGGTCGACCCCGAGGTGGAGCGGCTGGCCAGCGCCCTGGCCGACGCCCTCGGCGTCGAGGAACTCACCGACTTCAATCGCAAGCTCGATCGGTTCCGGGCCGGACTGCGGGTCGGCGGCTGCGGGTAGCAGCAGGGTGGGGCCTGGCAAGACGGGGTTTGGCCAGATACTTGACTAGTAAATGATTTGCAGGTATACTCAGTGTGTCGGGAGGGGAGACCCCTTCCCGCGGACCATGTCGCCAAGGAGCTCGCGATGTTCGACCGCCTCACCCGTACCACCGACAGCGTCGTCCCCACCCTCGCCCGGGTCGCCCTCGGGCTGGTCATCCTCCCGCACGGTCTCCAGAAGGCCTTCGGCCTCTTCGGCGGTGCCGGGTTCGACAACTCGGTCGCCTTCCTGGGCACCCTCGGTATCCCCGCGGCCGTTGCGGCGCTGGTGATCGCCATCGAGGTGCTTGGCGGGCTGGCACTGCTGATTGGCGGACTCGGCCGGGCCGCCGCGGCCGGCGTGGCCGCCGTGATGCTCGGCGCCGTGCTGACCGTGCACCGGGGGCAGTTCTTCATGAACTGGACCGGCACCGCGGCCGGCGAGGGGTACGAGTTCCACATCCTGGCGATCACCCTGGCGGCGATCGTGATCGTGGCCGGGAGCGGGCGCTGGTCGCTTGACCGGCAGCTCTCGACCTCGCGCAACTGATGTCCTCGTCCTCACGGACCGCATTCTCATCCACCGAAGGAGCAGACCTCATGACCACCACCACCCTGACCACCCGCGAGGCCGTCGCGGAGCTCGTCAACGGCGTGCTCTCCGGCAAGGCGATGGAGATGTTCGACCGGTTCTACGCCGAGCAGGTCTCGATGCAGGAGAACAACAACGAGCCGACGGTCGGCAAGGCCGCCAACCGGGCGCGCGAGGAGAAGTTCTTCGGCAGCCTCGAGGCCTTCCACGGCGGGAGCGCCCCGGTGGTCCTCGTCGACGGCGACCGCGCGATGATCAACTGGGTCTTCGACGTCACCTTCAAGGGCGGCGGCCGGGTCACGATGGACCAGGTGGCCGTGCAGCAGTGGCAGGACGGGCAGATCGTCTCGGAGAAGTTCTACTACGACACCGCGTCCTGAGCGGACCGGCATCGTCGAGCGCGCCGCCGGGGCCCACGGTCCCGGCGGCGCGTTGCCGCGCTAGCGTCCGGTGAGGATGCGCTCGAGCAGGGAGGCCAGCCGGACGCTGGCCCGGAGCAGGCGGTCCTCGAGGACGACGTGGACCTGGTCGTAGTAGCTGCGGTCGAGCACGAGCGAGCGGGGGAGGAAGGGGTACGCGACGTCACGCGAGACATCGTGAGATTCCATCGCCCACGTCTCGGGCGTCCCCTCGGCGATCTGGCGGAGGTCACCGCGCCGCGCGAGCTGACGATCGAGGAAGGTGACCCACTGCTCCTCGGAGCGGCCGCTCGCATCGATCAGCCCGCCGTCCCAGAGTGCGTGGAGGTTCGTCGCGCGACCGAGGAAGGTGAGTTGCACGTCGTTGCCGCCGCGATCGCCGCGGTCACCGGCGTGCAACGGCATGTGGATGTCCTCGACGAGATGCACGACCCACTTCAGCGCCTCGGCCCGCTCCGCCTTCGAGGCGCCGCGGTTCGCCAGGACGCCGATCTGACGCTCCAGGGCCGCGACGACGCAGTCTCCTCCGGGGCAGTACCGCTCCGGGCGATACACCGAGTCGATCACCGGGATGTTGACGTAGTGCCAGGGTGAGGTCTCGGGTCGATCATTCCGGATCGAGTCGGCCCAGGTGCTCACGGCGGCCAGGGATTCCCGGCCGAGGAGGTCGCGCACCTGCCGGCGCGCCTCGCCGGAGAGCCGTGCCGTCGCGACGCGGGCGATCAGGCGGTGCCCGGTCCTGCCCCAACGGACCACGGCGGGGGCCGCGAGGTGGCTGGTGGCGACCGGGGGCGGCGCGGTCGTCGCGGTGAGCGCGAGGATGAGGGCGATCGTGGCGGGCATCGGTCGGTCCGGGCTTGAGGGGAACGGTGCGACCAGATTGTAGTCGGGCCGTGGGTCCCGCGCGCGGGTGTGGGCCCGGCCGTGACCCGACCGTCACCCGTGGGTCCACCGTCCCGTCATGGAGAGTGCATGCAGTGCCTGCCGCGGTTCAGCCGCCTGTTGGGAATCCTGCTGGCCGCCCCCGCGGCCGTCGCGGCCCAGTCCGGGGACGCGACCGCGGCGCTCGAGCCGGACGGGTGGCGGATCTCCAACGCCGGGGTCGTGCGGGCCGACTCCGCGATCGAGGCGGTCTTCCTCGAACGCACCCGGGCAATCGACACCGTGGCCATCGGCGACTTCGCCTCGCACCTCCTCGCTCGCCTCGGCGTCCCCCCCTTCGAGGATTCGCTCCGCTTCCGGGTCACCGCCGACTCGATGCTGGTCCGGATCACCGGACGCCTGATGGACTTCCCGCCGGAGTCCCGCCATGAGCTGGGGCCGATCTTCAACTTCATCGATTCGACGACGCCGTTCACGGCCGAGATCGCGATGCCCCAGCGGAGCGGGGGGGTGATGCGCTTCCGGCTCGAGCGGGTGCGCGTCTCCGGCTTCCCGATTCCCGACCTGCTCCTCCTACCGGCGCTGCGGGAATACGACCGGCGCTATCCGGTGCTCGCCACCGACGGACGGGAACTGCTCGTGGCGATGCCCCCTGACGGCGAGGCGCGGCTGGTGGAGGGGGGGATCGAGATCAGCACGAAAGGGGTGAGTCCCGGGTCCTGAGACGTGGGGGGAAGACGTGCCGCCCCCCACGTCTCAGGACTCACGACTCGCCTCTCTTCACCCGCCGCCAATCGAGCGTCACCAGCACCAGGTGGAGCGTGATCGTCACCGCGGAGATCGCGCACCAGGGGCAGAAGCTCTTCATCACGATGAACTCGTAGTACTTGAGCCGCAGGGTGAAGAGGAAGGCGGGGACGATCAGGCCGGCGAGGAGGAGGGTGTTGCGCGGGTCGCGGACCCAGCGCGGGCTCGTCCCGACGAGGGCGGTGACGAGGATCAGCGCATAGCCCACCGTCCCGATCAGCGCCACGTCGACGCCGAGGAACATCCCCCACGGCGAGAACTGCACGGTCTCGCAGCCGTGGCTCGCGCCGCAGGCGAGGGTGCCGGCGAGGCCGAGCTTCCAGAGGTGGAGGTAGAGCGCGACGATGCCCGAGATGAGGGCGGTGATCGCGATCACGTGGCGGGGAGTGAGGCCCTGGTCGGTCGACATGCCGGAATCCTATCCCCGGCGAGGGGCGGGCGGAACGGTGGCCGTGTACCTTTGTGCCCGATGCCAGGACCCGACCCCGCCACCATCGCCCGGACGATCGCCAACCGGCGCACCTTCGCGATCATCTCCCACCCGGACGCGGGCAAGACGACGCTCACCGAGAAGCTGCTCCTCTACGGCGGGGCGATCCACCTCGCCGGCTCGGTGAAGGCCCGCCGCGCCGCGCGGCATGCCACCTCGGACTGGATGGCCCTCGAGCGCGAGCGCGGCATCTCGGTCACCTCGTCGGTGATGCAGTTCGCGTGGCACGGCTGGCAGGTCAACCTGCTCGACACGCCCGGGCACGCCGACTTCTCCGAGGACACCTATCGGACGCTCGTCGCCGCCGACAGCGCGGTGATGCTGCTCGACAACCGGCGGGGGGTCGAGGAGCGCACCCGGCAGCTCTTCGAGGTCTGCAAGCTGCGCCGGATGCCGATCTTCACCTTCGTCAACAAGTGCGACCGGCCGGGCGGCAATCCGCTGCAACTGATCAGCGACGTCGAGGCCGACCTCGGCCTCCAGGTCCACCCGGTGACGTGGCCGGTGCTGACGGGCGCCGGGTTTGTCGGCGTCGCCGATCGTCGCCGTCGCGAGGTGCTGCTCTTCGATCGCGGTGCCGACCACGGCGCCCGCCTGGTCGAGGCGCGCCGGGTGCCGCTCGACGACGCCTCGCTCACCGACGTGCTCGGCAGCGACACGGTGGCGAGCGTGCGCGAGGAGCTCGACCTCCTCGAGATGGCCGGGGCGCCCTGGAGCGAGGAGGCGATCGCCGAGGGGACCCTCTCGCCGATGTATTTCGGGAGCGCGCTGACCAACTTCGGGGTGGCGCCCTTCCTCGAGGACTTCCTGGCCCACGCCCCCGCGCCGCTGCCGCGCGAGGCCGAGGGGCGCACCATCGCCCCGACCGATCCCGACTTCACCGGCTTCGTCTTCAAGATCCAGGCGAACATGGATCCGCGCCATCGCGACCGGATCGCCTTCGTGCGGGTCTGCTCCGGGCACTTCACGGCCGGGATGACGACCGTCCTCTCGCGCACCGGCAAGACGCTCCGGCTCGCGCAGCCGCAGCAGTTCCTCGCGCAGGAGCGCACCGAGATCGAGGAGGCGTGGCCCGGCGACGTGATCGGCATCCTCGATCGCGGCAACCTGCGGGTGTCCGATTCGCTCTCGGAGAAGGGCGATGTCGAGTTCCTCGGCATCCCCCGCTTCGCGCCGGCGCTCTTCTCGCGCGTCGTGCTGCGCGATCCGCTCCGCCGGAAGCATCTCGACACGGGGCTGCGACAGCTCGCCGAGGAGGGGGCGGTGCAGGTCTTCTACCAGGACTCGATGGCGGGGCCGGTGCCGATCGTCGGGGCGGTGGGCCAGCTCCAGTTCGACGTGCTGCTGCATCGCCTGGAGGCGGAGTACGGCGTGCGCGCGACGCTGGAGCCGCTCGCGTTCCGCGTGGCGCGATGGATCCGCGGCGACGACGACCGGATCGAGCGGCTGGTCGAGGGGCGCTCCCGGCTCCGGCTCTACGATGCCAAGGGCGGGTCGATCCTGCTCTGCGAGGACGAGTGGGCGCTGCGGCACGCGATGGAGGCGGCGCCGGAACTGGAGTTCCTCGAGGCCGCGCCCTAGCTGCTGCAGCTCACCGCGAGGTGCCGGGCCCACTCCGGTGGCCCCTCGGCATAGCGATCCCATCCCGGATGCTCGTCGCACGGCGCGTCGAG
>JACKDA010000023.1 GCA_020633775.1 Gemmatimonadales bacterium
AGGTTGTTCCGGAGGCCATCGCGGACCGTCTGGCTCCAGAACGGGCTCGACACCACGGTGTCGGCGAGCAGGGCCTCGAGGGTCGCCACGGCGTCGGCATACCGCCCGTCGTTGATCAGGAGTCGGGCGCGGAGGTCGCGCAGGAGGAGCACGTGGCGATTGCCCGGGTCGACGCGCGGGGCCAGGGCCGCGCGGGCGGAGTCGAGCTGCGCCAGGGCGCTGTCCGTGGCCCCGCTCGCCTGTCGGGCCCAGGCGACGGCGGAGAGTGCACCGAGCCACGCGGTGGTGTCCTCGCTCAGGTGGCGCTCCCGGATGCGGAGCGCACGCTCGCGCATCGCGCGGACCTCGGCTCCTGCCGCGCGATACCCGCCGACCGCGTTCAGCGCGATCGCATCGGCGAGCCGGTCGAGGTGCGCCGCGATGGCGGTGTCGCCCGGGCTCAGCACGCTGTCGACGAGCGTCAGCGCCCGACGATGCAACTGCTCGGCGGCATCGAAGAAGCCCAGGCCGCCGTAGGCATCGCCCAGGGTCGAGAGCACCCGCGCCTTCACCACCGGCTGGTCCCGCAGGCGCGTCTCCACGTCGGCGACGCCGCGGTCGAGCAGGTCGCGCGCCGTGAGGTTGCCGCCCGACGCGAAGGTCGGTTCGGCAGAGCGGAACAGGTCGACGAGGAAGTCCGCGACGGCGCGCGCGGTGGCGGCCTCGCGCAGCGCCACCCGTTCGGCACGACTCGCCTTGACCATGCCGATCGCCGTGGTCACGGTGCCACCGACCAGTGCCACCATGGCGAGCACGCCGGCCAGCACGGCGCCGCGATTGCGACGGACGAACTTCTGCAGTCGGTACCCGGTCGTCGGCGGTCGCGCCGTGACCGGCTCGTCGCGCAGGTGGCGTTCGAGGTCCTCGGCCAGCGCCACGGCAGTCGCGTAGCGGCGATCCCGTTCGGGGTCGAGGGCCCGCATCGTGACCCAGTCGAGGTCGCCCGCCACCTCGCGCCGCAGGTGGACGATGTCGGTCTGCCGACGTGCGGCGATCGCCGGTCCCTCCTCCGCGAGCGTGACCAGGCGGGCGCTCGGGGTCGGCGGGTTCGTCTGCCGCATCACCAGCCTGGCGATGAAGGGGAGGAAGCCCATTTCCTTCGGATCGAGCGGGAGGCGTCCGACCAGCAGCTCGTAGAGCATGACGCCGAGGGCGTAGATGTCGGCCCGGGTGTCGATGTCGATACCGTCGCCGTCGGCCTGCTCCGGTGCCATGTAGGCGGGCGTGCCCAGCAGCTGGCCGTGCTGCGTCACCAGCGACTGCTCGCCCAGCCGGAGGTCCACCGCCTTCGCGATGCCGAAGTCGATCACCTTCGGGAGCGGGCGCCCGGCCTGCTCGGTCACCAGGATGTTGCCGGGCTTGAGGTCGCGGTGGATGATCCCCTTGCCATGGGCATGCTGGATCGCACGGCAGACCTCGATGAAGAGGAGGAGCCGTTGCTCGGTGCTCGCGGCGTGGGCGTCGCACCACTCCGTGATCGGCATCCCCTCGAGGTATTCCATCACGAAGTAGGGCGCCCCGTCCGGCGTGACGCCGGCATCGTACACCTTGGCGATCGCCGGGTGCTCCATCACCGCCAGGGCCTGGCGCTCCGCGCCGAAGCGCGCCGTGACCTCGCCGGTGTCGCCTCCCCCGGTGCGGATCAGCTTGATCGCGACCCGGCGTCGCACCGGTTCCAGTTGCTCCGCGGCATAGACCACCCCCATGCCGCCCTCCCCGAGCACGGCGGTGACGCGATACGGTCCGATCGTCGCGGGATGCCCCGCCGGCAGGCGGGGGCCTTCGGCGTTCGTCATGGCGCGGCCTCACGGTGGCGGGGGAGATGGGAGTATCCGCCCGCCCGGGCGGGGCCGCAAGCCAATCGGCCCGCCACGCGCGGGGCGTGACGGGCCGATCGACCGCGCGGGGCCGGGCGACTAGCGCGGCGACGCCGCCGTGTTGCGATCGCCGGTGCCGCAGCTGGGCCACGGCGCCGGGTTCCCCTCGCGATCCTTGAGGTCGATCACGTCGTGCGAGAGCAGCTGCGGATCCTGGTCGGCCATGTAGGTGAGCATGGCGATCAGGGTCGCGTTGTACTGCAGGTCCTCGGCGATCACCTTGTCGTAGGTGTCGCGGTTGGTGTGCCAGGTCGTGCTGCCGTAGTCCCAGCTCACGCCGCCGGCCCCGTACACCGGGCTCTTCATGCACTGGAACGACGCGTTGTCGGTGCCACCGGTGGCCGGGTTGCCGACCCCGCTCAGCCGGATCTGGCCGCTCGCCTGGCTCGGCAGCGCCTGCAGGTAGCGGATCAGCGCGTCCTGGCCGGCCGGGAACGGGCCCGGGCCGAGGGACTGGATCCGGCCGGTGCCGTTGTCCTGGTTGAAGCCGGCATGGACGCGCGCCACCATCTCCGGGTGGTCGGCGACCCACGCCCGCGACCCGTTGAGGCCCTGCTCCTCGCCGCCCCAGTGGCCGACGATGATCGTCCGCTTCGGGTTCGGGTAGATCGCCTTGAGGATCCGCGCCGCCTCGAGCATGGTCAGCGTGCCGGTGCCGTTGTCGGTGGCACCCGAACCGCCGTCCCACGAGTCGTAGTGCGCCGAGAGGACGATGTACTCGTTCGGCTTCTCGGTGCCGGGGATCGTGGCGATCACGTTGTGGACCGGCTGCTCGCCGAGGTCCTGGGACTCCGCGTAGAGTCGGACGCGCGGATGCTGGCCGTTCTCGGCGAGGCGGTAGAGGAGCCCATAGTCCTCGCAGCTCACGTCGATCGTCGGCACCTGGTCCTTGGGCGAGCCGAAGATCTTGTCGATGCCGGGATAGTTCGACCAGTTGTTCCCCAGCATCGCCGCGACGCCCACGGTCTTCGGCCACTCCTTGGGGTTGCCGCCGCGAATCAGTCGGTCACTCATCTCAGCCAACGCTTCCCGGGTGCGCATGGACGCGATCCGCGACTGGGTCGCCTCGGTCCCGTATTCGGCGATCTGGGCCGGGCTGCGGCAGACCGCCACCGGGGCGGTGTAGAGCACGAACTTCCCGCGGGCGTTGGCAGCCCACTCCTCCCACGACTCATTGGTCTTCGGGAGCGTGATGGCCTCCGCCTCCCGCCACTGGTTGCCGGTCCCCGGGCTCCACGCGAGCTGGATCGCCTCAAGGGTGCGCACCCGCGGGAAGACCATGTCCATGTGGGTGACGCCGCGAATCCACTTCCGCCAGGTGCCGTACTGTTCCTGCTTCGCGGTGATGCCCCACTCGGCGTACTTGCCGATCAGCCAGCGCTGGCCGGCATCGAAGCGGTCCGAGTTGGTCAGCCGCGGCCCGATCGAGTCGAGCAGCACCTGGGCGAGCTCCATGACCTGGCCCCGCTGCATCCCCTCGTCCCAGAGCCGCTGGACGGTCGGGTCGCTCGGCGGGGTGGTCCGCACGTACCGCGCGGAATCGATCATGTTGCGGGGGCCAGGCCGCTGGGCCGGCAGGAGGGCGGCGGGCACCAGCAGCGCCAGCGCAGCGAGGGTGGCCCGGGTGGATCGGAACATCGAGGCTCTCCGGATCGGGATGGGAAGGGGGCAGGATCGACGGGGGGACCCAACGATCTCCACCGTGCGTACGTACTATTAGGTTGAATGGTTGATGCGAATGTATTCTCAGGAAGGGGTTGGTCAATGCGCGTGCTGACGCGGGTGCTGCTCGGGCTGATGATCCTCGCGCTGCCCGGGACCGAGGCGGTCGCCGAGCCGGTCGCGGCGGGGCTGTCGTTTGCCGAGGTGCTGCGGCAGGTCGGCGACGATCCGGTGCCGATCGACTGGCGCACGCTGGCGGCCCTCGACCTCGAGACCGGCGATGCCCCGGCGTCGCTGAAGGCGCTCGACGGCAAGCGGGTGGTGATCGCGGCCTTCATCGTGCCCCTCGAGGACGACATGCAGCAGGCCGATGAGTTCCTGCTGGTGCCCTACTTCGGCGCCTGCGTCCACACCCCGCCCCCGCCGCCGAACCAGATGGTCTATGTCAAGATGAAGGACCGCCGGACCGTGAAGATCGGCTGGTGGGATCCGGTCCACTTCGTCGGGGTGCTGCACCTGAAGCAGGTCGAGTCGCCCTACGGTGCCTCGTACTTCGAGATGGAAGGACTCGAGAGCAAGCCGTACAAGCCGGCCAGCAAGTGACGTCGGCGGCGCCCGCCGTCGACCTCGAGGACCTCCGATTCCGCTACCGTCGCGGACCGGAGGTCCTCGACATTCCCGCCCTGCGGGTGCCGGCGGGGCGGACGGTGTTCCTCCACGGCCCATCGGGAAGCGGCAAGACCACCCTGCTGGGCGTCATCGCCGGGGTGCTCCTCCCGACGGGCGGGACGGCGCGGGTGCTCGGCCGCGACCTGGGCGGGCTCCCGCCCGGTGCCCGCGATGCCTTCCGCGGCACCGAGCTCGGCTACCTCTTCCAGCTCTTCAACCTGCTGCCGTGGCTCTCGGTCGAGGAGAACGTGACGCTGCCGGTCCAGTTGCACCCGGCGCGACGGTCGCGCCTGGCTGGCGAGACGCCTCGCGACGCCGCCCGCGGGCTGCTCACGCGCCTCGGGCTCGCGGGACTCTGGGACCGGCCGGTGGCCGAGCTCTCGGTCGGCCAGCAGCAGCGGGTCGCGGCGGCGCGCGCGCTGATCGGGCGTCCGTCGCTGGTGATCGCCGATGAGCCGACCTCGGCGCTCGACACCGATCGGCGCGATGCGTTCCTCGAGCTGCTGTTCGAGGAGTGCTCGGCGGCAGGGGCAACCCTCCTCTTCGTCTCGCATGACCTCGGACTCGGGGCGCGCTTCGACGAGCGGTTGTCGCTCCCGGAGCTGAACCGCGTGCCGGTGACCGCCTGATGCTCACGCTCCGGCTCGCCCTCCGCTCCCTCGCCAATCGCCGGCTCACGACCATCCTCACGATCGTGTCGATCGCCCTCTCGGTGGCGCTCCTTGTCGGGGTCGAGACGGTGCGGCGCGGCGTGCGCGAATCCTTCGCGGGCACGATCCGCGGCACCGACCTGATCGTTGGCGCACGGGGCTCGGGCCAGCAACTGCTGATGTCGTCGATCTTCGGACTGGGCAGTGCGGCGGGCACGCTCACCTGGGAGACCTACGAGCGCTGGGCGGCACATCCGGCGGTCGAGTGGACGATCCCGATCTCGCTCGGCGATTCCTACTACGGCTATCGCGTCGTGGGAACCACCGAGGCGTTCCTCGAGCACTACCGGTTCCGGAATGACGGCCGCCCGACGGTGGCACAGGGGACGTGGGTCTCGAGTGACCGCGATGTCGTGCTGGGGAGCGAGGTCGCCGAGCGCCGGCAGCTGCACGTGGGCGACGAGATCGCCCTGACCCACGGCCTGCGCGGCACCGGCATCCTCGACCACGAGGAACATCCCTTCCGGGTCGGTGGCATCCTCGCACCGACCTTCACGCCGATCGATCGCTCGCTCTACGTCGCCCTCGAGGGGATCGAGGCGATGCACGCCGGGTGGGAGAACGGCGTGCCGCCCGCGAGCGCGCTCCCCTCGCTGGTGATGCCCGGCGCCGAGTCGCCGCCGGCGACCGGGCCGCCACCCGCGCCCACGCCCGCGCCGCAGGTCACCGGGGACACCGATCACGCCGGCCACGATCATCAGCTCACGGCGTTCCTGCTGGGGACGAAGAACCGCTTCGAGTCGCTCCGGCTCCAGCGCGAGATCAACACCGACACGGCCGAGCCGTTGACGGCGATCCTGCCGGCCGTCTCGCTCACCGAGCTGTGGCACAGCATCGGCTTCGCCGAGGATGGCGCGCGCCTCATCTCGGCGGCGGTCCTGCTGGTGGGGTTGCTGGGGATGCTGGTCTCGCTCTACAGCACGCTCCAGGAACGCCGTCGCGAAATGGCGATCCTCCGTTCGCTCGGGGCGGGCCCCGGGCGGATCGCGGCGCTGCTGGTGTTCGAGTCCGGGGTGCTCAGCGTGCTGGGGGTGGTACTGGGAGTGGGGCTCACCTACCTGGTGCTGCTGGTCGGTGGCGGCATCGCGGAGCGGCACTTCGGATTGTTCATCCCGGTGACGCCGCCCGGGACGCTCGAGTGGGCGTACATGGGCGGTGTCGTGGTGGCGGGGCTGGTGGTGGGACTGGTCCCGGCGTGGCGGGCGTACCGCCACGCGCTGCAGGACGGGCTGGCGATCCGGCTCTAGGACTCGATGCCGCGGGCGATCGCGTCGATCGCGGCGCGGCTGTCATAGCTGCCATCGGCGAGCCGCTGGGTGATCTCGCGCAGCCGATCGGCGCTCAGGGTGCCGGTCGGGATGTCCGGGGCCGCGAGTTCGCGCGCGGCGGCCGACACCTCGACGCTGTCGGTCGCCGGGGCCTTCCCGGCGGCCTTGCCCGCGGCGGCGTCCTGTTCCGGCAGTGGCACCCCGCCGGCGCGCTTCGCGCCTGCCTCGGGGATCCCCGATGTACCGAGCGGATCGATGGCCATGCTGTCCTCCCTCGCGTGGGACCGTGGAACCGGAACTATACCGCGGCGGCCGAGGCCGCGTCATCCCTGGGGCCGTTATCGGTCCGGGCCGACGAAACGTGAGTCTCAGGCGCGCCGGTTGATCAGGAGCGGCTGGCCGGGCGCGGTCTGGCGCGAGTACCCGCCGAGGACCTGGCCGAGCTGACGGGAGGTCGCCTCCAGCTCGCGGGCGGCGGTGGCCGCATCGGTCGTCATGCTGCTGGCGAGCGCGCTGGCCTCGCTGGCGGCGAGGGCGCGGGCGCGATCGACCTGGGCGGCGAGCGAGCGGACCGTCGCCGGTTCCCGGCCGGCGTTGGCCTGCTGGATCGCGCGGCGGATCGCCAGCAGGCGGACCTCGCGCGAGGCGACGGTCGCGGCGATCTCCTCGGCCTCGCGCGAGAAGGTGTCGAGCAGTCCCGCGTCGGCCATCCGCATCACGGCGCGCTGCGCCTCGACCACCTGCCGGAACCGGGTCAGGTCGTCGAGCTGCTCCTGGAGCAGCAGTTCGGCGGTGACGACATCGGGCATCGTCAGCCCGCCTGGTCCCACGCCGGTGGCGGCACCTGGCGCGCGACCGCGACCCAGGCACCATGCAGCTCGTCCACCACGGTGATCATCGGGTCGATCCGCGCGACGTCCGGGCGGATGTGCACGGCGAGGCACTCGCCGATCAGCCAGGCGTAGAGCGCCGCGAGCCGGGTCGCGAGTTCGCCCCCGGCCTCGAGGTCGAGCGACGCCGCGAGCTCGTGCAGGATCTCGCTGGCGTGGTCGAGCTTCGCCTCGCGCGCGGCGATGTCCCCGCTGCCGATCGCGAGGCGGGCCTGGCGCAGCAGCAGCAGGAGGCGGCCGTACAGCGCGACGATGCGCTGCGCCGGCGTCATCGCGGCGATGTCCATCTGGCGGTAGCGGTCAGCGGAGGCGTGCGCGGTCATCCGGTCGATCCGGTCTGCGGGGCAAGGGAGCTCAGGAAGCTGCTGGAGGACTGCTGCAGCCGGGCGATCGCGGTTTCCATCGCGAGGAAGCGCCGCAGCAGGTTGGCCCGCCGCTGCTCGAGGCGCCGGTCAATGTCGTCGATGCGGGAATTGGCCCGATCGGTCCGGTCGGTGAGGGCCTGCGTGCGGGTGTCCACCAGACCGCCGGTGTCGAGGTAGCGGTCGAGCAGGCGCTCGACCGCCGCGCCGGTGCCGACGGTGAGGTCGAGCGTGCCGACCGGGCCGGCCGTCGTGCCGGTATAGCGCACCGTGAGTCCGGCGGTGGCACCGCCCGCGTCGCCGACCAGCAGGTCGCCGGTGCCGGTGGCCGGCAGGCCGCCGATCGTGCCCGCGATGTCGGTGCCGGTGACGGTGAGGCCACCACCCCACGCCTCGGCCGCGCCATCGCCGAGGCCGGTGAACACCAGCTGGATCCCGGCCGCCGACCCTGCCGACTGCTGGGTGAGCTGGATCTCGTTCCCCACGGCCGCGACGTCGATCCCGAGGCCATCGGTCGTCAGCGCGTCCTGGATCGCCTGGACGATCTGCGCCGTGGTCATCCCGGTGGTCAGGGTGACGGTCACCGAGCGGCCGCTGCGGGTGTCGATCACCTGGATCGTGTCGGGTGTCGCGCCGGCATCGTACACGCCGCCGAAGCCGCTCGTGACCGTCGTCGCCTTCGCCGGCACGGTGGTCACGTCGATCGGGTAGTTGCCCCCGATGATGCTGCCCCCCGAGCTCACGAAGGACACGTCGGGGGAGGAGGCGACGCCGCGCTCGCTGAAGAGCGCGCGCACGTCGTCGTAGCGCGATGCGAACGCCGCGCTGAACTTCGTGGCGTCCAGCGACAGCCGGCCATCGCGGTCCAGCGAGAGGCCCACGCTCGCCGCGGTCGCGAGGTCGGGCGCGGCGCCGAGCACGCTCGTCAGCAGCTGGGTCGGGAGGTCGCGCCGGAGCCCGCGCACGAGCGAGTCGTTGTACAGGGCGGGACGCGACTCATCGGTCGCGGTCCCCTGCGCCTTCAGGAAATCGACCAGCGCGTTGTACGCCTCGACGAAAGTCTGCAGCGCCCCCTCGGTCGCATCCGCGAACCGTCCCACGCTCACCGCGGTCTCGGCCCCCGGTTCCTCGGAGACCAGGGTCAGGGTGACGCCCTCGATCGCGTCGGTGATCACGTTCGACGTGCGCGTCAGGGCGATGCCGTCGATCTGGAAGACCGCGTCGGCGCCATCGACGAGGACCGCCGACGCCTGCACCCCGCCGACGCCATCGAGGAAGCCGAGGTCCTGGAGCACGGTCCCGGCGGTGTCGGCGAGGGTGATCCCCGCCGCCCCGCTGGTGGCGCTGGTGAGCAGCAACCGCTGGTCGGTCGCCGACACCGACAGGATCGTCGCGCTCACCCCGATCGGCGAGGTCCCGGTGTTGAGCGCGTTGATCTTGCTCGCGAGGTCGACGAGCGAGTCGGTCGCGGTGAGGGTGATGTCCGTCCCGTTGATCGTGACGGTGCCCCCGGGGCCGAGCGGATCGGAGGCGCTCGCCACCGACGTGCCCGCCAGCTTCTCCGTCCGGGCGAGCTGGCTCACCGTGAGCGAGAAGCTGCCGGTCTGGGTGGCGGGGGAGGTGGTCACGGTCGCCAGCGCCTTGCTGCCGGAGACGATCGTCGTGGTGGCGGTGGTGGCGTCGAACGCGGTGCCGTCGCGGAGCGCCCGTGCGGCGGTGCGCAGGTCGGCGAGGCGGGTGCGATAGGTGGCCAGCGCGGACTGCTGCTGGGAGAAGCTCGAGAGCTGGCTCTCGAGCCGGACGGCAGGCTGGCGCTCCTGGGCGATGATCGCATCGACCAGGCTTCGATAGTCGAAGCCGGCCGCGATGCCACTGAAGGAGACCAGGGGAGCCGTCATGGTGTCGTGTCCCGGGTGGGGCGGGGGGCCGCCTCAGCGACCCCCACGCCGTTGGTCCGTCGGTTACCGCAGCAGGTTCAGGACGGTCTGCGCCGAGGCGTTCGCCTGGGCGAGCATCGCCGTGCCGGCCTGCTGGAGGATCTGGTACTTCGCGAAGGCGGTCGACTCGAGCGCCATGTCGGCGTCGCGGATCGTCGACTCCGCGGCGATCACGTTCTGCGTCGCCGTCGCCACGTTCGCCGAGGCGAACTCGATGCGGCTCTGGGCGGCGCCGATGGTGCCGATCGCCGTGTTGGAGGCATCGATCGCCGTGTCCAGGGCCGCGAGCGCGGTCTGCGCGTTGGCCGCCGAGAGCACGTCGAGCGTGGCGATGTTCAGCCCCGCCGCCGCGGTGGTGAGGTTCACGCTGCTGAACGAGACCAGGTCGTTCGCCGCGTAGCTGCCGGACGACGAGACCTGGAACGCCACGGCGGTGCCGGTGACGATGATGGTCTGGCCGTTGGCCGCGTCGGCCACGTAGCCGGCCGCGTTGGTGACGGTGATGCCGAGGCGGTCGAAGTTGTAGGTGCCCGCGCCGGCAGGCATCGCCAGCGTCTGGGTGACCTGACCCGCGCCGGCCGCCGAGCTGAGCGTGGCCACACCGGCCGCGCTGGCGAACGTGTAGGTGCCCGAGGCCGCGCCGTTGAGCGCCACCTGCCCGGCGTAGGTGCCGCCGGTGACCGCGTTGCCGAGGGTCCCGTTCACGAGCGCCGAACCCTGGTACTGGGTGGTCGCCGCGATGCGGTTGATTTCGGCCTTGAGGGCCTGGAACTCGGCGTCGAGCTTGTCCCGCTGGGTGCCGATGGTCGACGAGTTCGACGCCGTCGCCAGCTCCTTCATCCGGTCGAGGATCCCCGAGATGGTGTTGACCGCGCCGTCGGCGATCTGGAGCAGCGAGTTGGCCTGGGCCGCGTTGCGCGACGCCTGCTGCAGCGACCGGCTCTCGGCTCGCAGCTTGTTGGCGATCGCGAGGCCGGCAGCGTCATCGGCCGAGCGGTTGATCCGGAAGCCCGAGGAGAGCTTCGTGATCTGCCGCTCCAGCATCGACGACGTCATGCTGAGGTTGCGGTAGGCCGAGTTCGCGGCGCTGTTCGTCTGAATCACGGACATGGTGGCGTTACTCCCTTAACGATGTGGCGAGGCATCCGTGCCTCGTGGGTCCCGCGCGGGCCGGAGGTGGCCGCCGGGGTGTTATCGGTCCGGGCCGGGGGAGGTTGAGCGGGGGGTGGCCGGACCCGCTCAGGCCGCCGAGAGGTCGAACCGATGCGCCGTGGTGTAGCCGGCCTCGGTCCGGATCTCCTGGCCGCCGAGGCCGGTCCGCCGGTCGATCCGCAGCGGCGCCAGCAGGTTCGCGCTCGCCTCGGCGGGCGTGGCGCCCAGGGTCACGATGGCCCAGTAATCGGGCTCGTCGGCCCACGCCCCCGCCACCACCAGGCCAGGCTCCACCAGCAGGAAGGCCAGCGCCGGCACGTCGATCGCCTGCAGCCATGCCACCCCATCGCGCACCGGCAGCAGCGCCCAGCGGGTCTGGTCCGGGAAGCCCGGGATCCCCGCCGGGAAGTCGAGCAGCTGGTCGATCGGGAGCCGGAGGACCCCGAAGCGGAGGGTGGCGATGTCGATCGTCTCGATCGGCAGCGACTGGGCAGCGGTCATCGCAGGTACTCCGTCAGGGTGAGGGACTGGATCCGGGCGGTCATCAGGTAGGCGGCCTGCATCGCGTTCTGGGCGGCGGCGAGGTTGAGGGTCGCCTCTTCCAGCGGGATCTCGGCCAGCTCGCGACGGCGCGCCATGAGGGCGTCCTCGCGGGCATCGAAGATCTGCAGGCTGTAGTCGAGGCCACGGTCGCGCGCGCCGAGGTCGGCGAGCAGGGTCTGGGTCTCGTCGAGGGCGCCGTCGAGCATCGACTGGCTGGCCTGGATGCCCGCCGGGTCGTTCGCGAGGAGCGCGGTCTCGAGGGCGGCGAGCGCATCGAGTACGCCGGAGTCCACCAGCAGTTCCTGACCGCTGTGGACCGTCGCCATCGTCTGGCCCGGAGCCAGCGCGCTGAGTCGGGCGGTCGGGGTGCCGACGTACGTGCCATTGGGCTGGAACGGCGCGGTGCTCGCCTCGAGACCGCCGAAGAGGAACTCGCCGGCGACCTGCAGGTTGCCGAGCGAGATCACCTGCTGGCGGAGCTGGGCCACCTCGGCGGCCGTGGCCGCGCGGGTGGCGGCGTTGGCGGTGCCACCGGCCTGACCGGTGGCGAGCTCCTTGGCGCGCGACAGGATGTCGGTCACCTGCTGGAGGGTGTTCTCCTCCCCGGCGATCCGCTCCCGGGCGCGGCCGACCGTCCGGCGGTACTGGGCGAGCGCGCGCATCGCGGCATCGACGTCGAGCGTCTGCCGCCCGGCCACCGGGTCCTCCGCGATCGAGGACCACCGCATCCCGGAACTCACCTGCTCGCCCGCCCGGGCAAGGGCGGCCGACTGCTGGCTCAATTGCCGCAGGGTGGTGGCGAAGCGTTGGGCGTCGGAAATGCGCATGTCGGGCCTGTGCCTGGTTGGTTGACGATCGGTTATCGGCTATGTTTTACTTGACGTTAGCCGACACACCCCCGACTCCTCGCTGATGGGACTGGTCAATCGCGGATGACCTGTTCGTGAGCCTGTGACGCAGTTGCTCTGCGTGGCCGAAGATCCGGCCGATGCGGCGAACCTCGAGGACCTCCTCGACCGACTGGGCTATGCCGCCCGGTTCTTCGCCGACGCCGAGAGCGCCCTCGGGCCGATCCGGCACGGGGCGGGCGACATCGCCCTCGTCGTCTGTCGACGACCGAGCCACCTCGGCCTCGCGCTCCTCTCCCGCCTCGACCCCACCATCCCCCACATCCCGATCGTGCTCCTCTCCGGTGACGCCACCGTGGAGCATGCCGTGCTGTCGATGCGGAGCGGGGCGGCGGACTATCTCCCCATGCCGGTGCGGGCCGATGCACTCGCGCTCGCGCTCGAGCATGCCCGCACCGACGCGGCGTTGCGCGACGACCGGCGGGCGATCGCCCGGGAGCAGGGGGCCGCGGCCGAGGGGCGGCTGGTCGGCGCCAGCCGGCAGATGCAGGAGTTGCGGCGCCTCATCGCGATGGTCGCACCGACCAACGCCTCGGTCCTGATCGAGGGCGAGTCGGGGACCGGCAAGGAACTCGTCGCGCGCTCGGTGCACGCGCAGAGCCAGCGCGCCGACGCGCCCTTCGTGACCATCAATTGCGCGGCGATGCCCGAGGGGCTGATCGAGAGCACCCTCTTCGGCCACGAGAAGGGTGCCTTCACCGGTGCCACGCAGCGGCAGGTCGGCGCGTTCGAACGGGCCGATGGGGGAACACTCTTCCTCGACGAGATCTCCGAGATGCGGCTCGACCTCCAGGCCAAGCTGCTCCGGGTGATCCAGGAGTCCGACTTCGAGCGGGTCGGCGGCCGCCAGACGGTCCGCGTCGATGTCCGTCTCGTCGCCAGCACCAACCGGAACCTGCACGCCGAGGTCAACGCCGGGAGGTTCCGGGCCGACCTCTACTACCGGCTGCATGTGGTCCCGGTGCGGACCCCGCCGCTGCGCGAGCGCCCCGAGGACGTGCCCGACCTGCTGGTGCACGCGCTGCAGGTGGCCGCCCGCTCGCTCGGGATCCCCGCGCCGCCGCTGCCCGAGGACACGGTCGAGGAGCTGATGGCGTACGAGTGGCCCGGCAACGTCCGTGAGCTGGTCAACGCCACCCACCGCGCGGTGATCCTCTCTGGTGGGGAGCCGCTCGCGGTCAGTCACTTCCTCGTGCCGGGGATCCACGGCGGACACGCCCAGCCGCGACTCTCGGCCGGCGCGACGCCCGCACCGGTAGGGCAGGGGGTCATCGCCGCCGATCTCCCGACCAACCTCGCCGAGCTCGAGGCGATCGCGATCCAGCGGGCGCTGGAGCAGACCGGCGGCGTGCGCGCCAAGGCCGCCAAGCTGCTCGGCATCAGCGAGCGCACCCTCCGCAACCGACTCAACCTGCCGCTGACCGCGTAGTCGACGGCGGCAGCCCCCGCCCCCCCGGCAGGAAATTCCTGCCGCCCCACCTGGCGGTGTCCCGCCCGGTCGATTCCATGTAAGTCGTTCTGCTGTAATGGTTTGGGTGACCACCAGTGAGGTGGCACCCGGCTTGCTCCATGCACTCTTGGCACCCAGTGCATGGAGGCACGATGATCAGCGGACTGTTCGGGACAGGAACCGTGACCAACACGCTGCGCGGCGGCCTCGATGAGGCGTCGGCGACGCATCGCACCATCGCCGAGCGCGTCGCCCGCGGGCTCGGACGGAGCGCGGCGGCCGACTTCTCCGGGGCGCTCGACGCGTCGATGGCGAACATGGACGAGGAGCTCACCCGGAACATGGCCGCCCTGGCCGACACGCAGCTCCGGTACGAGGCGACGGCGCGCCTGCTCCAGAAGTCCTACAGCGACCTGCGCACCGCGATCCGCGACCGTGGCTAATCCCGGTCCGGTGGCGCCGCTCTCGCGGCCGATGCGCAACCTCCTCGGGCCGCTCGGTCTGTCGGCCAGCGGGATGTCGCGGCAGCAGAAATTCATCGAGGTGATCACCCGGAACATCGCCAACGCCGACGTGACCCGGACGCCGGACGGTGGTCCCTACCAGCGGCAGGTCGCGGTCGCGTCGTTCGACCCCGCGACGGGCCAGCCGTCGATCAACGTCCGGACGGACGCGTCACCGGGGCGGATGGTGTACGACCCGGGGCATCCGGATGCCGATGCCAACGGCTACGTCGAGTATCCGAATGTCGACCTCGCCAACGAGACGGTGGACCTGATGATCGCGCGCCGGATGCACGACGCGAACGTCAGCGTGTTCCAGGCGGCCAAGGCGATGCTCCGCCGGGCCCTCGACATCTAGCCGGGGCCGACGATGACGATTTCCGGCCTGCCGCCGATCGGACCCGCTGCCGGCGCCGCCGCACCGCGCCCGATCGATCGCGCCGCCGCACCGGCGACTCCCGGGCGCGAGCCCGGCCTCTGGGCGATGCTCTCGTCCGCCGAGCGGGCGTTCTTCCTCGCGCCGACCGAGCAGCAGGCGATCGGCTATGGCCCGGGTGGCGCCCGGACCGAGGCGGCTCCCGTCCTCGGCCAGCATCTCGACGTGCGAGGGTGATCCGATGACCATGCCGATCCGTCCCCCGATGCCCGTCTCGCCGATCGAACGCGGGATGGGCGCTCCCCTCGGCGGCGGTGCCGCCCCCGATGCGCCGTTCGGCGACCTGCTGGTGCGCGCCCTCGGCGACGTGAACCGGGTGCAGGACGCGAAGGCGGATATCATCGGGGCGTTCCTGCGCGGGGAGAATGTCGAGCTGCACCAGGTGATGGCCGCGGCCGAGGAGGCGTCGCTCTCGCTCGAGATGCTGGTGGAGACCCGGAACAAGCTGACCGAGGCCTACCGCACCGTCATGAACATCCAGGTCTGACCCGGTGGCCACGCCCCTCTCCCGCCTGAACGGCAACGGCCGCGCGGTCGCCCTCTCGGTCGCCGCGATCCTGCTCGTCGCCGCGGTCATGCTGGCGCGCGTCGCCACCGCGCCGCGCTACGTGCCGCTGTTCCGCGGTCTCGAGCTCAGCGAGTCGGGCAGCATGACGGAGGCCCTCGCGAAGGCGGGCATCGACTACCGACTCGACGGCGGCGGTGCCGACATCAGCGTTCCCGAGGCCGATGCCGCGCGGGCGCGCGTGGTGCTGGCGCAGGGCGGGATGCCCGGCAGCGGGCGCCCGGGGCTCGAGCTGTTCGATCGGCCGTCGTGGGGGATGACCGACTTCACCCAGCACGTGACCTACCGGCGGGCGCTGGAGGGCGAGCTGGCGCGGACGATCGGCAACCTGCGCGGCGTGGAACGGGCGCAGGTGCACCTCGCGCTGCCGGAGAGCAGCCCGCTGCGCAAGCTCGACCGGCCGGCCGAGGCGGCGGTGGTCGTCGCGCTCCGCGCCGATGCCACGCTCACCCCGGAACAGGTCCGCGGGATCGCGCAGCTGGTCAGCAGCAGCGTGGAGCAACTCACGCCGGACCATGTCGCGGTGCTCGACGACAGCGGGCGCCCCCTCGGTGGCGTGCCGGCCCTGGACGACGCGTCGGGCCTCTCGTCGCGCCAGCTCGAGTTGCAGCGCGGCGTGGAGACGCAGTTGCAGGCCAAGGTGCGCGAGCTGCTCGCGGCCGCCGTCGGACCCGAGGCGGTGCGGGTGCAGGTCGCCGCGCGGCTGAATTTCGACCAGCTCGAGCGGACGATCGAGGCCTACGACACGGCGGGTGGCGTGCTCAAGCTGGAGCAGCGGAGCACCGCACAGCCCGACACGATCCAGGGCGGCCCGGCGACGACGGTGCTGAGCAACGAGTTCCTGAACTCGCGCACGGTGGAGCGGATCATCGGCAGCGTGGGCACGGTCACCCGCCTGACGGTGAGTGCGCTGGTGGACACCCGGGCGCTCGGGTCCGATGGCACCCTCCAGGATGCCGACCGGGAGCGGCTCGCCGGGGTGATCCGCGACGCGATCGGTTTCGACGAGGCGCGTGGCGACCGGGTCAGCGTGGTCGCGATCCCGTTCAACGGCGTCGAGGCCGCGACCCCGCTGGTCACCTCGCCGGATGAGCTCGCGGTCACCGAGGGTCCCGGCGCGATCGAGATGGTGCAGCGGCTCGCGTTCCCGGTGCTCGCCCTGCTCGCCCTGATCCTCGCCGCGGTGATCGGCCTGCGCGCCGCGAAGGGCCTGGGCGGGACGGCGGCGCGCGCGCTCACCGACGGGGCCGATGGCGACGCCGAGCTGGGCCGCGGCGGTGGGGCCGGGAGCCAGTTCCGCGGCAACGCGCCACCGGATGTCGTCGCCCCGCCGCAGACGAGTGCCCGGGTCCTCCGATCCTGGATGACTGAGGCGACGTGAGCACGACGACGGACGAGCCGCTCACGGGAGTGCGCAAGGCCGCGATCCTGTGCATGGCGCTCGGCACGGAGGCGGCCTCGCGGATCCTGCAGCAGCTCTCGCCGGACGAGGTGCAGCGGGTCACCGAGGAGATCGCCCGGATCCCGACGGTGGGCCGCGACGTCATCGCCCAGGTGCTCGGCGAGTACCGCGACGCGGTGCGGGCGGCCGGCGAGGTGGCCGATGGCGGCCTCCCCGCGGCCCAGACGCTGCTCGAGGCGACCCTCGGCCCGGAACGCGCGCGCCACGCCGTCGAGCGGATTGCCACGCCCCCCGCGGAGGGGGGGATGCCCGCGCTGGCGCGGACCTCGCCCGCGGCCCTGATCGGCATCCTGCGGGGGGAACAACCGCAGACGATCGCGCTGGTCCTCGCCCACGTCGACCCGGCGCTCGCGTCGGGCGTGATCGAGGCCCTGCCCTCCGAGCTCGCCACCGCCGTGCTCTTCCGGATGGCGCGGATGCAGCCGGTGCTGCCCGAGATCCTCACCCAGGTCGAGCAGGCCCTCGGCGCCCGCGCCGCGCTGTCGCTCGCGACGCCGAGCGCGACCTCTGGCGGGCCGGCGACGGTCGCCCGCCTCCTCAATCGCGTGCGCGGCGGGCTCGACAAGACGCTGCTGGAGGAACTCGCCACCCGCGAGCAGGCGCTCGCCGACGAGGTGCGCGAGCTGATGTTCGTCTTCGAGGACCTGCAGCTGCTCGACGACCGCTCGATGCAGCGCCTGCTGCGCGACGTCCCGGGCCGCGACCTCGCCCTCGCCCTCAAGGCGGCGAGCGAGCCGCTCAAGGCCCGCGTCTTCAAGAACATGTCCGAGCGCGCCGTCGAGACGCTGCGCGAGGAGATGGAGATGCTCGGCGCCGTGAAGGTGAAGGACGTCCAGGGTGCCCACGCCGAGATCCTCGCGCTGGCGCGCGGGCTGCAGGAGGCGGGCGAGATCACGATCGATCGCGGCACGGATGATGACACGATCGCCTGACCCGACGCGCCCCGTCACGGCGTGGCAGCCTCCCGACCTGCGCACGGTTGCCGCGACAGCGCCACGCGCAAGCGGGCCGACGGCGGAGGAGGCGGCGTACCGACGCGGCTGGGAGGAGGGGCGCGAGGCGCTCCGGCTCGACGACGAGGCCTCGCTCGCCACCCGGCTCGAGGCGCTCGCGGCCGTCGAGCGCTCGCTCGGCGAGGCCGCCGCGCTGCTGCAGTCCCAGTTCACCCAGAGCGTGCACGCCCTCGCGATCGGGATCGCCCGCCACGTCGTCGGCGTGGAGTTCGAGGCCGATCCCCAGCTCGTCGCGACGCTGGTGGCCCGCGCACTCGCGATGGCACCGCTCGCCGGACCGGTGACGCTGCGGCTGCACCCCGACGACCTTGAGGCGATCCGCGACCTGCCGCTCATCCGCGACGCGCGACCCGGCACGGTGGAGCTCCGCTGGGCCGCGGATTCGTCGATCATTCGCGGCGGCTGCGTGCTCGAGGGGCCGACGTCGGTCGTGGACGGGCGCATCGACCGGATCATGCTCGACATCTACGAGCGGCTCGCCAATGACTGAGGAACTCCTCGCCCGGGTCCGGACCGCCAAGCGGCTCGCCTCCTACGGGCGGATCACCCGCGTCATCGGCCAGGTGGTCGAGTCCTCGGCGATCCCGGTCGCCGTCGGCGAGGTGTGCCGCCTCTCGACCGGGCAGCGCACCGTGCTCGCGATGGTGGCCGGGTTCCAGGAGCGCGGGGTCATGCTGCTCCCGATCGGGGAACTCGAGGGGATCCAGCCCGGCGCCACCGTCGCCCCGCTCGGGCGGCCGCTGTACGTCGGCGTCGGCGACGGGCTCGTGGGCCGGGTGCTCGATGGCCTCGGCAACCCGATCGACGGACGCGGGCCGGTCGGACCGGTCACGCTCCGCTCGCTCTACGCCGACCCGCCCTCGCCGCTCGACCGCCCGCCGGTGACCTCGCCGTTCACGACCGGCGTCCGCGCGATCGATGGCCTGGAGTCGCTCGGGCGCGGGCAGCGCGTCGGCATCATGGCCGGGTCCGGGGTCGGCAAGAGCGTCCTGCTCGGGATGATCTCGCGCGGCGCCTCCTCCGACGTCAACGTGATCGCGCTCCTCGGCGAGCGCGGCCGCGAGGTGCGCGAGTTCATCGAGCGCGACCTGGGGCCCGAGGGGCTCGCCCGCTCGGTCGTGGTGGTGGCGACGTCGGATCAATCGGCGATCGTCCGCGCGGCCGGCGCCCTCGTTGCGACCACGATCGCCGAGCACTTCCGCGACAGCGGGCGCGACGTCCTGCTCCTCATGGACTCGGTGACCCGCGTGGCGATGGCGTGGCGCGAAGTCGGACTTTCGGTTGGCGAGCCGCCCACGACCAAGGGGTATCCCCCCTCCGTCTTCGCCGGCCTGCCCCGGCTCCTCGAGCGCGCCGGTGCCGCGGCCGTCGGGACGATCACCGGCCTCTACACGGTGCTGGTCGAGGGGGACGACTTCAACGAGCCGATCGCGGATGCCGCGCGGTCGATCCTCGACGGGCACGTCGTCCTCGCGCGCAGTCTCGCGACGGCGAAGCACTTCCCCGCGATCGACGTGCTCGAGAGCGTCAGCCGCGTGCGCGATGCGGTGATCGATCCCGCGCACCGCGACGCCGCCAACGTCCTCGTCCGCCTCGAGGCGGCCTACCGCGCGCACGAGGACCTGATCGCGGTGGGGGCCTACCAGCGCGGCGCCAACGCGGCGGTCGACACCGCGATCGCGATCCGCCCGGCGCTGCTCGACTTCCTCCGGCAGCGCCCCGACAGTCATGGGACTTTCGCGACGTCGCGCGAGGCCGTGGTCGAGCTCGCCGCCCGCGCCACCGCGCTCGAGCAGGGCGGCGCCCGATGACGGGACCGTTCCGCTTCTCGCTGCAGCGCCTGCTGGACCTCCGGCATGCCGCCGAACGGGCCCAGGCCGCCGCGATGGGACGCGCGGCCGCCGAGGAGGAACGGCTGCGGGTGACGTCGGAAGAGGAGGCGGCGCGGCTCGAGGCCGTGCAGGACCAGGCCGCCGCGGTGACGCCGCTGCCCGCCGGATTGCGGCACCTGATCGGGCTGTCGACCGAGGCCGCGCGCGCGCGCGCCAGCGAGGCCGAGGAGGCCCACCGCACCGCGGAGATGGCGCGTCTCGATGAGCAGGACCGCTTCAGTGACGCACGGATGGCGCGTCGCTCCCTCGAGCGGTTGCGGGAAAAGCGTTCGGCAGAGTGGTCGACCGAGGCCGGTCGACAGGCCCAGGCGGACTCGGATGAGGTCGCCCGGCAGCAGCACACCCGCAAGGAGGACGCATGAAGCTCGTTGTCGTCGGGGCGATCGCCTTCGCCGTCGGCGTGGCCGGGGGCACGGTGATGTCGCCGGCCCGCGCCCCGCTCCCGGTGGACTCCACCGCTGCCGAGTCGCACGATGCGCCGGAGCACGCGGAGTCGGAGACCGCCCCGGTGCCGCCGCCCACGGCGTCCGAGGAGCACGCCGCCGAGGATCCCTCGCATGCGCCTGCCGCAGACGCGGCGATGCCTGCCGAGCCGGCGAGCACGGACGCCGCGGCCGAGGCGGCCGCGATGGCGAAGCGGATCGGTGAGTTGCCGCCCGGCGAGGCCGGCCCGATGCTCGCCCGCCTCGAGGAGTCGGAGGCGCTGGCGGTGCTCAAGCGCCTGTCGATCACCAAGGCCTCGGAAGTGCTGGACGCGATGCCTCGCGAGCAGGGTGCGCGGTTGAGTCGCCTCCTGCTGCTCGAGGGTTCACCGTGATCGAGGGTCTCGGGAGCAGCCTCCTCCCCGGGGTACCGACCGCGGCACCGGCAGCGACACCCGCGGGCCCCGCCGATGCCGGCGCCGAACCCGGCGTGGCGGCGGAGTTCGCTGCGATCCTCGCCGGATGGTTGTCGGTGGCTCCTGCCTCGACCGCGCGGGTCGCGACCACGGGCTCGGATGGCGCGACGTCGGCGGAGGTCGCGGGAGCGGACGAGTCCGACGCCGCCGATGAGGGTGAGGTCGAGGAACAGCTCGAGGGAGATGCCGGCCTCGTCGAGGGTGCCGGGGTTGTGATTGATGCCGGTGCCGAGGAGCGTCGGGTTCGCGCGGTCGCTGGCGGGCCGGTGCCCGTGGTGGCGATCGAGGGCTCGGCTCCGGACGCAGCCGAGTCCGCTCCGGAACCGGCGTCGTCGCCCGTGGAGTCATCGGCAGGTGAGGACGCACCGCGCGATCCGGCGCCCGAGCACGCCCGGCCAACGTTCGCGCTCGCCTCCTCGCTCGGTGCGGCGCTCGCCGCCCGAGCCGAGGCGGTGATGAAGGGGATGCTCGGCGAATCCCCACGCGCGGTCCGGATGCAGGCGGAGCCGCGGGCGCGTGAGGGGCTCTTGGCGACGATGGGGAATGCACCGGAGGCGAACGTGCCGGTGCCTGCGCTCGACCGGGTCGCGGCGGGATCTGCCGAGCCGGTGGAGGCCGCCGCGCTGCGTACGGCGGCCACAGTGGAAGCGGTGCCGTCAGAGGCGGGGCGACCGGACGAGCCGGTGCTCCAGCGTGCCGTCTCGGCGGTCGTCGAGACGATGTCGCGGTGGGGCGCCGCGCTGGACGCCGCGGAGACCGACGCCGCGCCGCGTCTCGTGCCCGCGCAGTCGGTGCCGACGGTGGAGCCCGCCGTGGAGGAGAGGCCTTCCGACGCTGGTGCGGGGTCCCGCGGGTCCGGGATCACGGTCGAGGGTGAGGATCTTGCGGCCGCGCTCCGCGTCCACATCCATGGTGGGGCCGCCTCGACCCGTGACGACGGTGCCGACGTGCCGGATGACGGCGGCAAGGGCGGCGGGGGCGATCGGGCGACCCCGGTTGCCGGCTTCACCCTCCTGCGCTCGACCGAGTCGGCCGTGACCCCGATCGGGCCCTCCCGGGCCGGTGGGGCGACCGCGCCGCCGGAGACGCCAGCATCCGACGCACCACCGCGCATGGTCACGCTGCGCTTTGATGGCCCCGATGGCCTGGAGCAGCGGATTCGCGTGTCGGTCTTCGGCGAGTCCGTCCGGGCGACAATCCTCACCGATGGTCGCAGTGCGGCGCAGATGGAGCGCGCGTTGCCCGACCTCCACCGCTCGCTCGCGGAGCACGGCTTCCGCGATGCGCAGGTCGGTATCCGGGTCCTCGGCGCGGAGGCGCCGGTTCACATCGCGTCGCGGCAGGAGGCAGCGGCCTCGGGAGACTCCGGGCGGCAGCGTGACGACCAGGCGGCGCCCGATGGGCGCCGACGCGACGCGCCGGGCGAGGACCGCCCGCGCGATCGACGACAGCCCTCGGGCGAGGAGGCCCACCGATGACCACACCACTCGGTCCGACCGTCGGCACCACCGGCGGCAGCACCACCTCGCCGCTGGGTCCCGCACTGGGGAAGGAGGACTTCCTCAAGTTGCTGGTCACCCAGCTCCAGAACCAGGATCCGCTCAGCCCGATGGACGGCAGCGAATTCGCCGCCCAGCTCGCGCAGTTCTCCACCGTCGAGCAGTTGATCGAGATCGGCTCGAAGCTCGACGCCCAGGCGGCGAACATCGCCCAGGGTTCGCTCACCACGCAGACGATGCTCGGCGCCTCGCTCATCGGCCGCGAGGTGATGCTGCGCGGCGCCACCCTCGGCACCGATGGCAGCACTCCACCGCGCATCGCGCTCGACCTCGATGCCGCGGCGGGTCAGGTCATTGTCGAGGTGCTCGACGCGCAGGGCGGGGTCCTCGCGACCCAGACCTTCGACGATCTCCCGGCGGGCCGTGGGGTGATCGACCTCGACGGCATCTCGCTGCCGGCGGGGCAGTACAACTACCGCGTGAGTGCGAGCGCCCCGGACGGGACCGCCGTGACCGCGACGGGCTACACCGTTGGACGGGTGCAGGGGATGTCGTTCGTCGGGGGCGAGGTCGCCCTGCGGATCGACGGCACCCTGGTCCCCATGCTCGACATCCTCGAAGTCCTTTCGGCCGACCCGCCGTCGGGTCAGTCCACTTCCACAGCGGGGGCACCCACACCATGATGCGATCCCTTTTCGCGGCCGTCTCCGGCCTGCGCAATCACCAGACGCGCCTCGACGTGATCGGCAACAACATCGCCAACGTCAACACCGTCGCCTTCAAGGCGTCGCGCGTCACCTTCAAGGAAGCGTTCACGCAGCTGCTGCAGGGTGCCACCCGCCCGCCGGGTGACCAGGGCGGCGTGAACCCGATCCAGGTCGGGTCGGGGATGAACATCGGGAGCATCGACCAGATCTTCACCCAGGGCTCGCTGGAGTCGACCGGCCAGAACACCGACCTCGCCATCCAGGGTGACGCCTTCTTCGTGGTGAACAACGGCAACCGCCGCTTCTTCACCCGCGCCGGCAACTTCCAGATCGACGCCGACGGCCGCCTGATCGCGGCGAACAACGGCTTCGTGGTGCAGGGGATCAACGCCGACACGGCCGGCGTCTTCTCCTCGTCCTCGCAGATCGGCGACGTGATCCTGCCCCTCGGCCAGCAGACGGCCCCGCGGCAGACCAGTGAGGTCACCCTGAGCGGCAACCTCGACGCCAATGCGGCCATCGGTGACACCCACAGCCTCGGCGTCACCGTCTTCGACCAGACCGGCACGCCCTACCTCCTCGAGGTGCTCTTCACCAACACCGGGGTCGGCGCCTGGGACTGGACCGCGACGTCCCCCACCGCCGGGGTCACCGCCGGCAACGGCACGCTGACCTTCAACGCCGACGGCACGCTGGCGACGTTCGACTACCCCGGCGGCGGCAGCGCCCTGACCATCACGCCGACCAGCGGGGCGGCCGCGTTCGACGTCGCGATCGATGCCGGCACCATCGACGACCTCGACGGCCTCGCCGGCTTCGCGGGCGCCTCGAACGCCGTGGCGTCCCGGCAGGACGGCTACCAGTCGGGCCTGCTCCTCTCGATCGAGATCGACGCGGCCGGGATCATCACCGGCGTCTTCTCCAACGGCGTGAGCCAGGCGCTCGCCCAGCTCGCGCTGGCCCGGTTCAACAACCCCACCGGCCTGCTGCGGCGTGGCGACAACATGTACTCCGAGTCCGCCAACTCCGGGCTCGCCGTGCTCGGCTTCGCGGGAACCTCCAACGCCTCGTCGATCACGGCCGGCGCGCTGGAGAACTCGAACGTCGACCTCTCGCAGGAGTTCACCTCGATGATCGTGACCCAGCGCGGCTTCCAGGCCAGCGCCCGGGTGATCACCACCTCGGACGAGATGCTCAACGAGCTGGTGAACCTGAAGCGGTAGCCGATGGCTGATGGTCGAGGGTCGATGGTCGATGGTCGAGGGAGGGGTCCTCGACCATCGACCATCGTCCATTGACCCTCCAGATCCGACCGGCAACTCACGACCGACCCGGCGGCACAACCTTCCGGGTCGACGACCGCGACGCCGCGGCGGGGAGTCCGGCAGTGTCCCAGCAAGTCTATTCCTTTCAACAGGTTACGCCGTCGCAAATCCGTGGTACACGGGTTGCTTCTGTCGGGGTGGGAAGTCCTGGCCAGCAACGCGGAGAGTCCACGGATGGCAACCACGCCTGCAGCAGCCGATTCACCCGACGCGACCGACGCCCCGGCCAAGCCGGGGATGGTCCCGATGATCGCGACGGTCCTCGTCGCCCTCCTCGCGGGGGGCGGGGTCGGGGCCTATGCCGTCGGTCCGATGCTGGGCCCGGCGAGCCCTGCCGCCGCCGAGGAGGAAGGCGGCGGGGGGCACGGTGGGGAAGCGGAGGGGGGCAGCGCCCATCTCTTCAAGCTCGATGGCGTGATCGTGAACCCTGCGGGCTCGCGGGGGCAGCATCACCTGATCACGACGGTGGCCTACGAGGTCGAGGCGATCGAGGACGAACCGCGCCTCCGTGCGGCGGAGGTCGAGCTGCGCGACCACGTCTCCGCGCTCCTCGAGCGCAAGACCCTCGACCAGCTCACTGCGCCGGGGATCCGGGACCAGTTGCGCAGCGAGCTGCGGGCGCTGGCCGAACCGTACCTGAAGGCGGGGTCGGTGAAGGTGTTCCTCCCCCAGTACATCGTCCAGTAGGATGCCGCTCGTGGCCGAGGGGACGGCGGAGGTGGTCCCCTATGACTTCCGTCGGCCCCGCTGGATCGGGCGCGACCGACGCGCGATCCTCGAGGGGGTCCACCAGCGGATGCTCCCCGGTCTGGAGCGGGTGCTGACCCGCATCGTCCGGGTACCCGCCGAGGTGACGCTCCGCGACGCGGCGCAGGTCGCCTTCGGCGATTGGCGCCGTCACCTCGTCGCGCCGCTCACCGCCTTCGTGGTACCGCTGGCCGCCGGTGAGGGTGGGGATGGCCTCGTCGTCGTGCAGCCGGCGCTCGCGCATCGCCTCGTCGACTGCGCACTCGGTGGCAGCGGTGACCCGGGCGACCGGCCGGCCGCACTCACGCCGCTCGA
>JACKDA010000024.1 GCA_020633775.1 Gemmatimonadales bacterium
CAGCGCTACGACGATGACACGCCCGCCACCCCGCAGGCCGACGATCGGCTCGTGCCCGGCCTGTTCGCCGAGGCGGAGGCCGCCGTCACCGAGCGCTGGACGGTGCTCGCCGGGATGCGGGTGGACCGGCATGCGGCCCACGGCGTGATCCCCTCACCGCGGGTGGCGATACGCTGGGAGGCGACCGACCGGACGACGGTGCGGCTCAATCTCGCGACCGGCTTCCGCGTGGTGAACCTGTTCACCGAGGATCACGCTGCCCTCACCGGGTCTCGGCAGGTGGTGATCGAGGAGGCGCTGCGACCGGAACGATCGGTCACCGCGACCGCCGCGGTGCGGGCCGTGATCGGCGTCGGCACGCTTCCCGTCACCGTCGATGCCGACGCCTACCTCACCCGCTTCGGGAACCGGATCATCCCGGACTACGATGCCGATCCCGACCTGGTGCGCTACCGCAACCTGCGCGGGCACAGCATCACCCGCGGGGTCTCCCTCGCCGCGAGCGCGGCACCCGCCACGGCGCCGATCGCCTTCCGCGTCGCCGCCTCGTGGCAACGGGTGAGCCGCACCGACCTGGGCGTCACCACGCCGGTTCCCTTCGCCCCCACGTTCAAGGGCGACTTCACCTTCTCGTGGACGACGCCCGGACGGGTCACGGTCGACTGGACCGGGAGCGTCACCGGACCGATGGCGCTTCCCCGACTGGAAGGTCATGCCGCGTCGTCGCCGTGGTTCACGGAGCAGCACCTGCAGGCGAGTCGCGCCCTGCTGGAGAACACCTTCCTCACGGTCGGGGTGAAGAACCTGCTCGACACCCGCCAGCGCGATCCGATCGTGGCACCGGACGAGCCGTTCGGACCGGCATTCGACACCAACCGGGTCTGGGGGCCGGTGCAGGGCCGGCGGGTCTTCGTCGCCGTGCAGTGGAATGGGGACCCCTGAGCGCGCCACGCGCTCGGCGGCCAGCCCGCGGGGACCTACCTTTTCCCGCCATGCGCTCCCTCCTCCTGCTGCTGCTCGCGTTCCTCGCCACGGCACCATTGCCCGCCCAGGCGATCGGCATCGCGGTCGAGCGACGCTTCGCTGCTGTCGCGGGCCTTGCCGTCGGCGACACCGTGGAGCTGGCCAGCGACCGGGGCGCGGCGCGGGTCGCCGTCGTCGAGGCGATCTACGCCGAGCGCGATGACCCGGCGACGCTCATGCGCCGGGACCACCGCGTGCGCCTGCACCTCGCGGACCTCGCCGACCTGCTCGGGGCGCCCGACCGGGTCGACCGCATCGGGTTGGCGCTCGCCGGCGATGTGACCGATTCCACCGCCCTCGAGCGCCTGGCCCCGGTCGCGTTCGGGTACGCGCTGCTCCCCACCACCGAGGTGGCCGATGTCTCCTCCAGCACGTTCGCGGTCGTCTCGCGCTTCCATCGCGCGATCGCGGTGATCTCGGTGCTGGCGAGCGCGATCTTCCTGCTCTGCCTCATGCTGCTGAAGGTCGAGGAGCGTCGCGCCGATGTGGCGACGCTTCGGTTGATCGGGATCTCGCGTCGGACGATCATCGCGTCGCTCGTCCTCGAGGCCACCGGCCTCGCGCTCGCGGGCAGCGCCTGCGGTGCCCTCCTCGCCGTGGTCGCGAGTGCCGTGGTGAACGTCGCCTACCGTCAGCTCTTCGCGACCGGCCTGCGCTTCTCGCAACTCGAGCCCCTGACGATGGCGCTGGCGCTCGCGCTGTCGATGGTGCTGGGGGTGTGCGCCGGGCTGGTCGCCGCGGCGCGGCTCAGCCGGACCTCCCCGATGCGGCTCTGGGGGAGGCGCTCGTGAGCTGGGCCTGGGCATGGCGCCACCTGTGGCGACATCGTGGCCAGACGCTCCTCGCCGTCCTCGGCGTCGCGGTCAGCGCCGCCCTGCTGCTCGACATGCTGATGCTGAGCGGCGGCCTCGAGCGCTCGTTCGAGGACCTGCTGCTCTCGCGCGGGTATCAGATCCGGATCACGCCGGCCGGCACGTTGCCGTTCGACACCGAGGCGACCCTCGGCGATGCGGAGGCGCTGCTCGCCGCCGTGCGCGGCGACCCCGAGGTCGAGGCCGTGGCCCCGGTCCTCGGCTTCGCCCCATTCGCGGAGGCGGGCGACGGGCGGGTGCGACTGATCGGGTACGGCGTCGATCCGCTCGACCAGGGGATCTACCAGCTGGTCGCCGGGGCGGATCTCGCCCCGACGGACGCGCACGGTGTCCTGCTCGGCGAGCCGACCGCCACGCAGCTCGGGCTCGCCGTCGGCGACACGGTGACGCTGCTGGGCGGGCTCGATCCGCAGACCGCGGTGGCCCGATCGCGCGAGGCGTTCGTCGTCCGGGGGGTGGTGCGGTTCCTCTACGACGCGCGGGGCCAGGCCTCGGTGGCGCTGCCGCTCCCCTCCGCGCGCCGCCTCGCGGGCCCACGAACGTCCGATCGCGTCTCGGTCGTGCTGGTGCGCGCGCGCCCGGGCGTCGAGCCGGCGCAGGTCGCCGAGCGGCTGGCTCGCGCCTGGCCACGCGTGCAGGTCGCCAGCGTGGCGGGGCTGGTGGCCCAGTTCCAGGAACGGCTCACCTACTTCCGCCAGCTCTCGATCGTCCTGGCAACCATCGCCCTCGTCGTGACGGTGCTCCTCATCGGGACGCTGCTCGCGATCACGGTGAACGAGCGACTGGTGGAGATCGCCACGCTCCGGGCGATCGGGGTGTCGCGCGCGACGATCATCGGCCAGGTCCTCGCGCACGGGACGCTGCTCACCGTGGCTGGCACCGCGCTCGGGACGATGCTGGGCGTGGCGACGGCCCGGCGTCTCGATGCGATCCTCACCACCTTTCCCGGCCTGCCGGCCTCGGTCTCCTTCTTCGTGGCCGCCCCGCGGCCGCTCCTGCTCGGCGGGCTCGTCCTCCTCGGCACGGGAGTGCTCTCCGGAGCGCTCCCGGCGTGGCGGGCCGCGAATGCCCCCGCAGCCCTCACCCTGCGCGAGGACGGTGCATGACCACGCTGCTGGAGGTCCGTGACGCGACCCGCCGGTATCGGTCGGGCGCGCGTGCCATCGAGGCACTGCGCGGCGTGACCCTCTCGATCGCGCGCGGCGACTATGTCGCGGTCGTCGGGCCATCCGGTTCGGGGAAGTCGACCCTGCTCACCCTGCTGGGCGGCCTCGATGCGCCGACCTCCGGGCAGGTTCGCCTCGAGGGGGTGGACTACGCGCAACTCGACGACCGTGCCCGGACCCGCCTCCGCCTCGAACGGATCGGGTTCGTGTTCCAGCGCTTCCACCTGCTGCCGGTCCTCACCGCGCTGGAGAACGTCGAGCTGCCGATGGCCGAGCGGGGCATCGCCCGCGCCGTGCGCCGCGAGCGGGCCGCCGAGCTGCTCGGCTACGTGGGACTGGCCGATCGGCTCGACAATCGGGCCACCGAACTCTCCGGGGGCGAGATGCAGCGCGTTGCGATCGCGCGCGCGCTCGCGAACGACCCGGCGATCATCCTCGCCGACGAGCCGACCGGCGAGCTCGATGAGGCGACGGGCGCGGACATCCTCGCGCTCTTCCGCCGGCTGCACGCCGACGGTCGCACGCTGGTCGTCGTCACCCACGACGCCCGCCTCGCCCGTGAGGCCGCGCGCACCCTGACCATGCGCGACGGTCGGCTGGTGTCCTGATGCGGCTGATCCTGGCGCTCCGGCACCTCGTCGTCCATCCCGGCCGCGCGGCGGTCCTGCTGGCCGGCTATGCGGTGGGGGTCGCCGTGATGGTGGTGCTCCTCTCGGTCGGCGATGCGATGCTGGAGCAGTCGCGGGATCCCGCGCTGGTCGGCGGCGGCGACCTGCTCGCGATCCCCGAGGGGCTCGACCTCGAGGCGCTCCGCACCGGCGGGCTCGGCGGGATGTTCCACGGGATCGAGCAGGCACGCTTCGTCTCGCGGCAACTGGTCGGCGGGCCGCGTCACGCGGACCTGGTGACGGCGGTCTCGCCGGTCCTCGAGCAGAAGCTGTTGACGCTGCGGCACGCCGGCCGGACCTGGCCCGTGCGCGCGGGCGGGGAACTCCCCGACGCCGCGGCCCGCCTCGGTGCGGGACTCACCGTCGTCGACGGCGCGTGGCGCAACACCACCCGCGACTCGGCGTGGCTCACCCCGCCCGCGACGGCATTGTACGATGCGCTCGATCGGGCCCACCTCCCGCAGGCGGTCGATTCGACGTGGGCCGAGTGGCAGTACTACAACATCCTTGTCGCACCCGACGAATGGTGGTACGTCACGCTGTTGCTCGGGGGCGAGATTCCCGACGGCCGCTGGGGCGGGCAAGTGCTCATCACGCGGCGCGCCCCCGGCGGGGCCCATCGACGGGGTGCCGACTCCATCCCCTCGGCGCGGATCGAATTCGACACCCTGCGCGCCGACCTCACGCTCGGTCGGTCGAGCGTCCGTCAGGCCGACGGTCGGTACCGCGTCGTCGCCAGCGCCGGCGGCCTCGCGGTCGACCTGGAGGTGACGCCCTCGCCGAACCGCTACTTCCCGCCCGTCGAGCTCGCGGGCGAGCTCCGCTCGGGCTACGCGGTGCCGGCGCTGCGGGCCGAGGCGACCGGCCGCGTCTGCGTCGACGGGGCGTGCCGCGCGGTGACGCGGGTCCCCGCCTACCATGACCACAACTGGGGGGTCTGGCGCGACGTCACCTGGGACTGGGGCATCGCACGGGGACGGCAGCTCGACATCCTCTACGGCGGGGTCAGCGCCGGCACGACCGCTGCCGAGCCCGGCCGGTTCCTCGCCGTGGTCGATTCCCTCGGCGTGCGCCGCGTGGCCCGGTTCTCGAGCGCGGCGGTGCACTGGGGCCCCGAGGGCCCCGAGGGGATCACCATCGTGGCGATACAGGCGCGTGACACCCTGCGCCTCGAGGTCGAGGTCACCGACCGCGCCTCGAGCACCGACGCCCGGGGACGCGGCAGATTCTGGCAGCTTCGGGGCCGGTGGCGGCTGCGTGCCCTCCTCGGCGGCATCGAGGTGCAGGATGCCGGTGAGGGGTTCTTCGAGACATGGTCCGGGCAGTAGATTTGACGGTCCCTCCTTCAGCCACGGTCCCCAATGGCAGATGACATCCTGGAGCGCCTGGGTCCGGCCCTGAGCGACCGCTACGCCATCGAGCGGCGGATCGGCCAGGGGGGCATGGCCACCGTCTACCTCGCCGAGGACCTCAAGCACCACCGGCGGGTGGCCATCAAGGTGCTCCGGCCGGAGCTCTCCGCGTCCCTCGGCATCGAGCGCTTCCTGCGCGAGATCGAGATGGCGGCCAAGCTCCAGCATCCCCACGTCGTGCCCGTCTATGACTCGGGCTCGGCCGACGGGGTGCTGTACTACGTCATGCCGTTCGTCGAGGGCGAGTCGCTCCGGGACCTGCTGCAGCGCGAGGGTCGCATCCCGGTGGCGCGGGCCGCCGCGATCATCCGCGAGGCCGCCAGCGGACTTGCCTACGCCCACGCCCAGGGCATCGTCCACCGCGACATCAAGCCCGAGAACATCATGCTCTCCGGCGGGCACGCGGTGGTGGCCGACTTCGGGATCGCCCGCGCCGTCGATGCCTCGCGCGAGGATGGCAACCTGACGGGGGCCGGCATCGCGATCGGCACCCCCGCGTACATGAGCCCGGAGCAGGCGACCGCCGACACCGTCGATGCCCGCAGCGATCAGTACGCCCTCGCGTGCGTCTTCTACGAGATGGTCACCGGCAAGCAGGCGTTCAGCGGTCCGACGATGCAGGCGATGCTCACCTCGATGCTGACGGGCCCGCGGCCGAAGCTGTCGAGCGTCGTGGCCGACGTGCCGCCCGGTGTCGACGGCGCCACCCAGCGTGCGCTCGCGACCGACCCGAACGCACGCTTCGCCTCGATCACCGAGTTCGCCGATGCCGTCCTCGACGAGGGTTCGGGAGTCGCCGCTGCCACGCGCGAGAGCCAGCGCTGGAAGCGGCTCGCGATCATCCTCCCGGCGTCGGTCACGCTCGCGGCGGTGGTCTGGATGGTGTTCTTCGCCGGCCCCCCGCGCTCGGTGGTGCTCGGCGCGGAGTCGATCGCCGTCGTGCCCTTCACCACCTCCGGCCCCGGACTCGATGGCGTCGGGGAAGGGATGGTGGACCTGCTCACGGGGGCGCTCGACGGCGTGGGCGCGATCGATGCCGTCGACCCGCGCACCGTCGTGCGCGAGTGGCGCCGCCGCGTGCAGGACGGTCCGGGCGACCTCCAGGACGCCCTCGCCGTCGCCCGCGCGAGCAAGGCCGCCTCGGTGCTCCTCGGCAGCATCGTCTCCACCGGCAGCACCGCCCGGCTCACCGCCACCCTGCACGACCTCGACGGCAGCGAACTCTCGCGCGCGTCGGTCGATGGTCCCGCCGACAGCGTCCTCGCCCTCTCCAACGCGCTCGCCCTCGCGCTGCTGCGCGACATCTGGCGCTCGCGCGAGCCGCTGCCCTCGGCCAATGCCTCGGGGATCCGATCCAACTCCGTCCCGGCGATCCGCGCCTACCTCACCGGCGAGCGCTACCATCGCCGCGGGATGTGGGACAGCGCACAGGCCGCCTTCGAGGAGGCGGTCGCCGACGACTCGACGTTCGCCCTCGCCTGGTTCCGCCTCGCCAACACGCTCGGCTGGAAGGGCGTGTACCAGGGCGGCGCCGCCCGCGAGGCGGCGGCAAAGGCGGTGCAGTACTCCGACTCGCTCCCGCCGCGGCTCCGGTCGCTGCTCTACGCGTCGAACCTCTTCAACCTCGCCGACAACGCCGCGATCGATTCCGCCGCGTCCTACACCCGGATGCATCCCGGTGACGCCGATGGCTGGTACCTGCTCGGCGAGGCGCAGTATCACGCCCGCTCCTACCGACCGAAGCCGCCGGCCGAACTGCGGCAACCCTTCGATCGGGTGCTGGAGATCGATTCCTCGTTGACCCAGGCGGCGATCCACCCGCTCGAGCTCGCGATCCTCACCGAGGACACCACCCTGATCTCGCGCTATGCCCGGGTGTTCCAGTCCGCCGGCGCCGAGACGGAGCTCGCGCGGGTCGCCCTGGCGCGTCGCGCCCTCGCTGGATCCGATTCCGCCATCGTCGCGATGTTCGGCGACGCCATCGGGCAGGGCGTCGCCTTCTCGGCGCTGCAGGCCCGGCTGGCGGCGATGCGTGGGGCCGAGGCGCTCGACCTCGGTGCCTACCTGCAGCAGGGACTGGTGGGGACCCCCAACGGCCCGCAGTTCCAGGTGGTCACCGCACTGCTGGCCGCGGGACTGGGGCGGGTCGACACCGCGCGCACCCTGCTGCAGGCGAGCGGCATCGCCGGCGGCACCCAGGGCTCGTACGTCGGGCTGATCCCCGCACTCGGTGGCTTCGAGTACCCGGCCCGCCTTGAGCGCTTCGACTCGGCCTTCAGTGCCGTGCCGGCACCGAACCAGTACCTCGCCGTCTGGCACGGGCTCGTCATGCTCGAGCGCGGCAAGCCGCGCGAGGCCCAGGCGCTGGCTCGCCGCCTCCTCGCCGCGCCGGATTCGCTGCGGAGCGAGTTGCGCGGGTCGCTCGCCGTCCTCGATGGGCTGACCATGGTGGCACTCGGTGATACCGCGGCCGGCGTCGCCCGGATTGATGCGGGTCTCGAGACGATCGGCAGTTCCCTGACGATGACGCCGTTCACCGTCCCGCTCCAGCTGCGTGCCGCCCTGCTCGACCTCCAGATCCCGGCCCGTCGGCAGGCCGGGCTCGCTCGCCTGCGGTGGGGATTCCCGAACTCTCCCGAAATGGCCCCGATCATCGAGTACCGGTTGGGACAGCACTTCGATCGCACCGGCCAGCCCGACTCCGCGGTCGCGCACCTCGGCCGGTTCGTGGACCTCTGGGATGCCCCCGACAGCAGTTATGCCCCCCTCGTCCAGGATGCCCGCGCGACGATCGCCCGCCTCTCGGGCGAGGCCCCGGTCGAGGACACCCTCGGCACCGCACGGCCATGAGTGCCGCCGACGAGGTCGCCGACGAGACGCTGCCCTTTGCGGCGACCGCGCGGGCGATCGCCGACACCCTCGCCAAGGGGTGGAGCAAGGGGCGCCTCGACATCATGATGAGCTGCTTCGCCGAGGAGGCGGTCTTCGTGGAGACCCCCTTCTCGACGCCGATCCATGGCGCCGCCGCGATCCGCACCTGGGCCGCGGACATCCCCTACCACCAGTCCGAGTGTCGCTTCAGCGTGGGCGAGATCTTCACCGCGGGCGAGCTCTGGTTCAGCACCGAGTTCCGGCTCGTCTTCAGGCGCCGCAAGACCGGGCAATGGGTCGATGCCCGGGGGGCCCTCTTCGCCGAGACCGATGGCCAGCGGATCACCGAGCTCCGGATGTACTGGCATCGGGGCGAGGGCGGCGGGGTGCCCGGGGCTGTCTGAAAACCGGAGAATCTGGTCACAACTGTCCGGCTGGCAGGACACCCCTGCAAAACGACTTTTCGTAAGATGTTGCAGCGCAAGCACTTGAGTGTGGCACGGAACTGGATATAAGAAGGGGTGCGTTCCGGTTCCCACGATCGACATCGAGTGCTGGAGGTCCCATGTTCGCCCTGCTTGCCCTGATCGCTGCCGCCACGGCCGGTTCGCCGGCCGGGGCGGTCGCCGTCCCGACCGATCCCCCCGTCGAACTGACCCTCAATGGTGGCGACTACCGACCCGGCGACCCGGTTCGGGTCGAAGTGGCCACCGGTGAGGATGGGTACCTCCTCGTGCTCCGCGCCGACGGCGAGGGGTTCATCCGCGTGCTCTTCCCGCTCGATCCCGACCTCGACCCGTTCGTGCGCGGCAATCGCCGCTACGCGGTGCAGGGCCGGGGGGACGACGCGAGCTTCCTGGCCGACGATCGGGGCGGGACCGGGACGATTCTCGCGATCCTCTCGCGGGAGCCGTTCGCCGTCGGCGAGTACGCCGTCGGCACCCACTGGGACTACGACCGCCTCCGCCTCGATGATCCGTACGGTGATGTCGAGGCCCAGCTCCTCGCGATCGCCCGTCGGATGACGGACAACGGCCGGTTCGCGTACGACGTCCTCGGCTATCGCGTCTGGGGCCCCGGCTATGAGAGTGAGCAGCCGGTGGTGGTGGCCGGTGGTGGATGGGCGGATCCGTACTTCAACACCTGCCTCGCCTGCGGGTGGCGCTCGCCGGGCTTCGGGATCTCGGTCGGGGGTGGCTGGTACGACCCCTGGTATGACCCGTGGTTCGGTGGCGGATGGAACAGCTGGCGCAACCCGTACGGCTTCAATACCTGGGGCTACTCGGGCTGGAACGGCTGGTGGGGATGGGATCCGTACTGGGGGACGCCGTATCGTCCGATCACGGTGATCAACACGCCGCGGCGGCCGGTGGTGCCGAACCCGATCTACGGGACCCGGGCGCGCGTCCCGCAGGGCGGGATCGGCACTCCGGTCGGGACCGGGCGTCGCGTCACCGAGTCACCCAGCAGGCCGCAGCCGTCTCCGGCGCCCACGACGCGCTCGCGCGGCCGCAGCGAACCCGCGCCGAGTGCGGGATCTGGTGCCAGGCCGTCGACGAGTTCGAGTGGTGGCGCGTCGGCGCCCCGGACGAGCAGTCCCTCGCCGAGCAGCAGTGGTCGCTCGCGGGGCAGGCCGAGCAGCGAGATCGCGGCTCCGACGATCACCCCTCGCGTCGGGACCGTCGAGACCCGTCGGGAGGAGGAGCGGCCGGTCTACCGGCCCCCGACGCCGGGTGCCACGCCGCGCAGTGCGCCGGTCGAGGTGAGCCGCGGGTCGAGGACCGCGGCGAGCCCGCCGCCGCTGCGGGTGTCCCCCTCGCGGCCCGAGCCGCCCGCGCGGGTCGAGCCCCGCCGGGCACCGGTGCGGTCGACCGGGTCGTCGGCGCCGTCGCGGCCGCAGGCACCTGCGCCGTCGCGGAGCCAGCCCCGCGCGATGCCGTCGCCGTCCACCAGGTCGGCACCGCCGTCGCGGCCGAGCACACCCTCGCCGTCGGTCGGCCGCTCCTCGCCGTCCTCGGGTGGCAGCGCCCCTTCGGCACCGAGCCGGTCACGGAGCCGCGGCCCCGATAACTGACGCTCCGCCGCGCCGCGCACCGTCTCGCTAGTCGGGGCGGTGCGCTCGTGCGTGCGAGACGCCCCATTCCATCAACTCCGCACTCCGGAGCCCGATCCGCATCGCGGCATCGATCGCCGCCGGCTCGTCCATCCCCTCATCGTGGATGAAATAGGGGATGAGCGCGCCGCCGACCCGGTTGGCGCTGGCGCAGTGGACGAGGGTCGGGGCACCGGCGTGCTGGCGCACCGCGCCGAGGATGCGCTCGAGCGTGGCCGCGTCGAGCGCCCCGCTGTTGACCGGGAAGTTGAGGTACTCGACACCGAGCTCCCGGAGCAGGGCCGGTTCGTCGAACGGGCGCGGTTCCATCGGGTCGCGGAGGTCAATCACGACGGTCACCCCGGCCGCGGCGGCGGCCCGGAGCTGGTCGGGGCCGGGCTGGCCGGCGGTCAGCAGCCAGGGGAGGGGCTGGGCGGCGTTCGGGGTACCCGCAAGGGCGTCGAGCAGGGCCATCGAGAGCTCCGGAGGTCGGGGAGGTCGGCAATATACGAGGGGGCTCGGGTAGATTAGGGGATGCGCTCGATCGCGATCGCGTTGTGCCAGTTTCGCCCGGCCAAGGGGCGTCCTGCCGAGAACCTTGACCGGATCGAGCAGATCCTCCGGGACGTGGGCTCGCGTCCGGACTGCCCCGACGTGCTGGTCTTCCCGGAGGCGATCACCACCGGGTACTTCCTCGAGGGCGGGGTTCGCGACCACGCGATGGCCGCCGACGCGCTCTTCGAGGAGCTGCGTCGGCGCCACGAAGCCTCGGGCGCCCCGCCGCTGGAGCTCTGCCTCGGGTTCTACGAGATCTGGGACGAACGGATCCACAACGCCGCACTCTGGGTCAGCCTCGGCGGCGATGACGCCGGGATCCGCCATGTCCACCGCAAGGTCTTCCTCCCCACCTATGGGGTCTTCGACGAGGAACGCTTCGTCGAGGCCGGGCGCGACATCCGCGCCTTCGAGACCCGCATCGGCCGGGTCGCGATGCTGGTCTGCGAGGACGCGTGGCATGCGATGTCGGCCACCGTGGCGGCCGTTGATGGGGCGCAGCTCATCGCGGTCCTCTCGGCGAGCCCGGCCCGCGGGCTGGTGCCCGATCCGACCCATCCCGGGCAACCGGGGTCCCTGGCGCGCTGGGAACGGCTCGCCCGCGAGATCGCCGGGGAGCACGGTGTCTTCGTCGCGATGGCCCAACTGGTCGGGTTCGAGGGTGGCAAGGGGTTCCCCGGCGGCTCGCTGCTGGTCGCCCCCGACGGTGAGGTGCTGGCCCGGGCGCCCCTCTTCGAGGACGCGATCCTCGACGGGGTGATCGATCTCGAGACGATCCCCCGCGTGCGCGCCGACTCGCCGCTGCTCGCCGACCTCGAGCTGCGGTTGCCGCACCTGATCGATGCCCTGGGGCGCGCCCGGACCCGGGCCGTCGCCCGCGGTGAACCGGCGCCCGTGCGGGAGCCGCGCCCGCCTCGCCGCGCGTCGGCCGCGGCCCCGGCGGCCGAACCCCGGCTCGCGATCGATCCGGCCCTCACGCGGCGCTGGCTGGTGGAATTCCTGCGTGACGAGGTCGGTCGCCGCCGCGGCTTCGAGCGCGTGATCCTCGGGGTCTCCGGGGGTGTCGATTCCGCCGTGGTGGCCTGGCTTGCCGCCGAGGCCCTCGGCCCCGATCGGGTCATCGGGGTGCGGATGCCCTATCGCACGTCGAGCCCGGCATCGCTGGAGCACGCGCGGCTCGTGACGGCGGCGCTCGGCATCGAGGAAGTGACCGTCGACATCACCGCGGCGGTCGATGGCTACGCGGCCGCCTGCGGGCTGCCCCCCACGCCGGCGCGGCTCGGCAATGTCATGGCGCGACTGCGCATGACGACCCTGTTCGATCTCTCCGCCGCGCGGGGCGCGCTGCCGCTCGGCACCGGGAACAAGAGCGAACGGCTGCTGGGCTACTTCACCTGGCACGCCGACGACTCCCCGCCGATCAACCCGATTGGCGACCTCTTCAAGACCCAGGTGTGGGCGCTGGCTCGCCACCTCGGGGTGCCGGAGGCGATCGTCACCAAGCCGGCGAGCGCCGACCTGATCGCCGACCAGACCGACGAGGCCGACTTCGGGATCAGCTACGCGCGCGCCGACGGGATCCTCGACCTGATCCTGCGCGGGTTCACCGACGAGGCGATCGCCGCGTCGCGATTCACCGCGGCCGAGGTCGCCACCGTGCGCGGCCGGCTGGATGCCACCCACTGGAAGCGTCGCCTGCCGAGCACCGCCATGGTCAGCGGCACGGCGATCGGCGAGTATTATCTCCGACCGGTCGATTACTGATCGCCGTGCCTCCGTCCGACACCCGCCCAGGATCCCCCGTGCCCGATCACCGGCCGATGTCCCATTCTCGCGGCGAGATCTCCACGCTCGTGATGCCGCACATGGCCAACATCCTCGGCGACCTGTTCGGCGGCGAGATCATGTCGATGGTGGACCAGGCCGCGGCGATCGCCGCGATCCGGCATGCCGGCGGCCCGGCCGTCACCGCGTCGATCCACCGGGTCGACTTCCGGGAACGGATCCCGATGGGGGCGCTGGTGACCTGCGTCGCCCAGGTGGAGTTCGTCGGGAACTCCTCGATGGACATCGTCGTCGAGGTGATCGCCGAGAAGCCGAGCACCGGCGAGCGGCGCCACACCCACACCGCCCGCCTCGTGTTCGTCGCGATCGACGACTACGGCCGGCCGAAGCGCGTGCCGCGCCTCCTCCCGGAGTCGGACGACGACCGGGCGCGCTACGCCGCCGCCGAGGCGTACCGGCAGCGACAGCAGGCCGGCGCATGACCGCCCCGCGTGTCGCGGTCGTGCTGGGGGGCGGCGGGGCCAAGGCGGCCGCGCACCTCGGTGCCGCGGTGGCCCTCGCCGATGCCGGGATCGTCCCGACGCACTGGATCGGGACCTCGATGGGCTCCGTCGTGGCGGTGGCGATGGCCGGGGGCGCGGACCCGGCGGCGCTCCTGGCGGCGTTCGGCAAGGTGCGGCGGCACGAGGTGCTGCGCCGGATCCCGTTCGCGCTGCTGCGCGGCATCTGGGCGCCCGCGATCTTCCGCGAGGCCGCGTTCCGCCGGACGATCGAACGGCTGGTCACCCCGCGCCGGTTCGCCGACCTGCGCTCGGCCTGCACCATCACCGCCGTCGAACGCGACACCGGTCGCGTCGTCGCGTTCGGGAGCAACGGCGAGGACGCGCCGGTGCTCGATGCCCTCATGGGGTCGTGCGCGCTGCCGCCGTGGTTCCGTCCCGCGATGGTGAACGGCCGGGCGTTCTGCGACGGCGGCATCCGGACGCCGATGCCGCTCGACCTCGCCGAGCACCTGCCGGTCGACCTGGTGATCGCGATCGACGTCGGGCCCGGGTTCGACGAGATCGGCACGCCGGTGCTGCGGCCACCGCCGCTGCTGGCCGCGGCCGACACCGCCATCGGCTGGCTGATGGCCGGGACCACCGCGCTGATGCGCGAGCAGTGGAACCTGAAGCGCAACCTGCCGGCCCTGCTCTGGGTCCGGCCCGTCAATGATCGCGGCGCGACGTTCGCGCTCGACCGCATCGCCGAGTACGGGCGGGCGGGCGAGCGCGCGATGCGCACCGCCCTCCAGGAGTTGTGATGGAGCCGACGCACCAGCCGTTCACGCCCGCGAGCGCCAGCCGCACGCTGCCCCTGGTGTCGCGGATCGTCCTCGAGGCGATCGAGCTCAAGCGCGAGTGGCGCGCGGCGATCCACCGCTTCGAGCTGCTGCAGGTCGAGGCCGACACGGGCGCGGAGTCGGCGGCCGCCCGCGAGGCGCGTCGCGACGCCGAGGGGCTCGCCGGTCGCATCGATGGCTGCCTCGAGGAACTTGCCCAGGTCGGCTGCCGGATGCGCGACCTCGAGCGCGGGCTGGTGGAGTTCCCCGCCGAACTCGAGGGACGGCCGGTGCTGCTCTCCTGGCAGGTCGGCGAGTCCGAGGTCGCGCACTGGTACGAGCGGGAGGATGGCCCGACCGAGCGGCGGCCGCTCGACGACCTCTTCGCACTCTGGGGGTCGTGATGGGCGGCTTCTGGCGGTTCGTGCACTTCCTCTCCCTCGCGATGTGGATCGGCGGCGCCCTCTCGGCCATGGTCGCCGGGCTGGCGATGCAGCGCCTCGATCGCCGGCTCTGGGGCGGCGTGGCCGACGCGCAGGCGGGGATCTACCGCATGCTGGTCGGGCCCGGGGCGATGGTGAACGTCGCCTCCGGCCTGTTGCTGACCTTCCGGATGTACGGGGCGATGTCGGGACAGGTCGGGACCTGGCTCGGCTCGATGCAGGGCCTCGGGCTCCTCGCCGCGCTGGTGACGCTGCTCGGGGCGATGCCCGCCGCGAGTCGGCTCACGCGGCTCGAACCGGTCGGCGAGACCGCCGCCGCCTTCGACGCGACCCGCCGTCGACTCGCGCTCACGGGATCGATCGGCGGGACGCTGGCCCTGCTCGCCCTGCTCGCCGGCGCCCTCTACCGTTGAGCGGCATCACCCGCCGCGAACTCCTCGCGCTCGGGGCCGCCCTCCCCGGGTTCGGGGGCGTGGCGCGCGCGCATGCCATCGCCTCTCCCCCGCGGGTGGCCCCGTTGCGGCCACCCCGCTCGGAGCCGGACTGGGAGGCGCTGCGCCACCAGTTCGTCATCGAGGGCGTGCACCTCAACACGGGGACCTACGGCGCCTGCCCGATCCCGGTTCTCGAGGCGACGATCCATCACCTGCGCGCGTTCGAGCGGATCACGCGCCAGGAACATCCCGACCTCCCCGCGCTGCACGCGGCGCTCGAGCGGTTCCTCGGCGCCTGGCCGGGGTCGGTGGCGATCGTGCGCAACACCACCGAGGCGATGAACATCGTCGCGAACGGGATCACCCTCGCGCCCGGCGACGAGGTGCTCACGACCACGCATGAGCACATCGGCGGGCGCTGCTGCTGGGAGCTGCTCGCGGCGCGCCGCGGCGTGGTGCTGCGCACCTTCGATCCGCCGCTCGACCCGGCGGACGAGGACGACCTCGTCGCGGCGTGGGTGCGGCAGATCACCCCGCGCACGCGCGTGCTCTCGATCTCGCACGTGCTGTTCACGACCGGGATGATCCAGCCGGTCGCCCGGCTGGTGCGGCTGGCCCGGGAGCGCGGCATCATCAGCGTCATCGACGGCGCGCATCCGCCCGGGATGCTCGCACTCGACCTGCAGGCCATCGACGCGGACTACTACGCCAGTTCGCCACACAAGTGGCTGCTCGCGCCGAAGGGGACCGGGCTGCTGGTCACGCGGCCGGACCGGCTCGCCACCACCTGGCCGTTGATCGCCTCCGGGGACTGGGAGGCCGACGATGGGCGGCGTTTCGAGCATGCCGGGACGGGAAACGAGTCGCTGGTCGCGGGGCTCGCCGCGGCCGTCGCGTTCCAGGAGGCACTCGGGCGCGAGGTGATCGAGGCCCGGGCGCGCGGGCTGGCAACCGCCCTGCACGAGGCGCTGGTGCGCGTTCCCGGCGTGCACGTGGTCTCGCCCCGATCGTCCCGGTTCCGGTCGGCGATGGTGGCGTTCACCCGCGAGGGGACGACGGCGGAGGCCCTGCAGCGCCACCTGGGACGGGCCGGCTTCCGGACCCGACGGATCGCGGAGTTCGGGCTGGAGTACCTGCGGCTGAGCACCCACCTCTACGTGCTGCCGCGCGACCTCGAGCGGGCGGTGGCCCTGGTGGCGGACGCGCCGCGCTGAGACGCGGCGGTGCGACAGACCGGGGCCACCGGGCAGCGGTCGCAGTGCATGACCCGGGCGGTGCAGACGAGCGCACCGAGTTCCATCAGCGCCTGGTTGGTGATCCAGGCATCGGCGCCGCGGCGCGGGACGAGCGCGCGCGCCAGGGCATCGAGCCGGCGCATCCCCGCCGCGCCGGCGCGAAGGCGCGGATGGAAGACGCGCCGGAGCACGCGGTGCACGTTCGTGTCGATCGCCGGGGCGTTGAGCTCGTACGCGAACGAGGCGACGGCCCCCGCGGTGTAGGGCCCGATGCCGGGCAGCGCGCGCAGTTCGGGCACCGTGCGGGGCAGGTGGCCCGCGCGGTCGCGCACGACCTCGCGCGCGAGGCGGTGAAGGTTCGCGGCGCGCCGATAGTAGCCGAGGCCGGCCCACGCCTCGCGCACCCGGGCCGGGCGGGCCCGTGCCAGGTCCGCGAGGGTCGGGAACCGGGCGAGGAAGGCATGCCAGTATCCTTCGACCCGGGCGACCTGGGTCTGCTGGAGCATGACCTCCGAGACGAGGATCCGGTACGGGTCGCGGGTGCGTCGCCACGGGAGGTCGCGCCCGTGCGCGCGAAACCAGCGCAGCAGGCGTCGCTTGAACCGCCGGCGGCGGGACGCGTCGTCAGGGATGGACTTGATACCCACGGGCGCCCAAGATAGAGGTGCCACGAGCCGAGGTCGAGGAGGCCTGCCGGATGAGCAGCATCGTGCAGCAGATCCAGCACCGGACGGGTCGCGTCACCCTCGACGCCCTCGCGGCGGTCGGGCGCTTCGGCGGCCTGGTCGGCGAGATGGGTCGCGGGCTCGCCGAGGTGCGGATCTGGCTGCCGCGCACGCTCGACGAGGCGCACAACATCGGGGTCGGCTCGCTGTTCATCGTGCTCCTCATCTCGTCGTTCGCCGGGGGCGTGACCGCGCTCCAGGCCGGCTACCAGTTCACCGGCAACATCCCCATCTACGTGGTCGGCTCGCTCGTGACGGAGTCGATCGTCCTCGAGCTCGGGCCGGTGCTCGTCGGGCTGATCCTCGCCGGGCGGATCGGGGCCCGCTACGCCGCCGAGCTGGGAACGATGCGGGTGACGGAGCAGATCGACGCGCTGGAGTCGCTCGGGCGCTCGCCCGCGAGCCACCTGCTGGTCCCGCGCGTGCTGGCCTGCCTGCTGATCATCCCGGTGCTGGTCGTCTTCGCCGACATCACCGCGGTTGCCTCGGGCTGGCTCGCGGCGAAGGCCGCGATGCCGATCACCGACCAGGACTTCGCCTACGGCGCGCGCGTCTTCTGGCGGCCATTCGACGCCTGGTACTCGCTCATCAAGGCGTTCTGCTTCGCCGGCGCGATCGGGCTCATCTCCTGCTATCGCGGCTACACCACCCAACAGGGTGCCGAGGGGGTCGGGCGGTCCACCACCGGGGCGGTGGTCACCACCTCGGTCGTGATCCTGCTGCTCGACCTCGTCCTCGCCCAGGTGCTGCTCAACCATTGATCACGATTCGTGACGTCGCGAAGCGCTTCGGCGCCCAGGTCGTCCTCGACGGCGTCGATCTCGACGTCGAGGAGGGCGAGACGCTGGCGCTCCTCGGCCCGTCGGGGACCGGCAAGAGCGTCCTGCTCAAGACGATCATCGGCCTGATCCGACCGGATCGCGGCGACATCGTCGTCGACGGGCTGTCGGTGCCGACCCTCTCGCGCAAGGCGCTGGCCGGGCTGCGGCGGAAGATCGGCTATGTCTTCCAGAATGGCGCGCTGTTCGACTCCGACGACGTCTTCGAGAACATCCGCCTCGGGCTCACCGATCCCGACCAGTTCAATGATGCGGCGTTCGCCCAGGAGCGGGCGGCCGAGTGCCTGCGGCTGGTGAACCTGGCGCCGGAGACGCTGCAGAAGATGCCCTCCGAGCTCTCGGGCGGGATGCGCAAGCGGGTCGGGATCGCCCGTGCCATCGCCGGTCGACCGAAGTACGTGCTCTACGACGAGCCGACCTCGGGGCTCGACCCGGTCAATTCCGACATCATCGACGGCCTGATCCGCCGCCTCAACGACGAACTCGGCGTGACCGGGATCATGGTCACCCACGACGTGCGCGGCGCGTTCCGCACCGCCGACCGGATCGCCCTGCTCACCGGCGGGAAGGTGATCGCGCAGGGCACGCCGGCCGAGTTCCGCGCCTCCGAGGACCCGCAGGTGCGGGCGTTCCTCGAACGCGACTTCGCCTCCGCCTCCATCTGACGGGACACACGCATGCATTCATACCACAAGGAAGCGACCGTCGGCCTGCTGGTGATCCTCGGCGTGACGGGGTTCATCGGGGGGGCGATGTGGCTCAAGGGCCGCGCGTTCGGGAATCCGCCGACGGTGCACGTGGCGTATCCCGACGTGAGCACCCTCAAGGAGGGGTCGCCGGTGAGCGTCTCGGGGGCCGTCATCGGTCAGGTCGAGACGATCGCGCTGGAGCGGCCCGGGCGGGTCATCGTGACGTTCAATTACGACGATGCCCTCGTCACGCCGACCACCGGCGCGACGGCCCGCCTCGTCGGGGTGGGGATGCTCGGCGACATGCTGATCGAATTCGACCCGGGGCAGGGACCCCCGCTCGGGGCGGACCAGGTCATCGAGGGGACGCTCGTCGGCGGGCTGCTCGACGCCGGGGGCGACCTCGCCGCCGAGGCCTCGGCCACCCTGACCGCACTGCGGCAGGTGCTCGACACCGGCCTGGTCGGCGACCTGCGCCGCAGCCTCGCCAGCGCCGAGCGGCTGATGGACTATTACGCCGACCGGCGGAACGGGCCGACGGCGGAGGTGGGGGCGACGCTGCGGCAGTTGCAGGCCGTCGGGGCGCGGCTCGATTCGACGATGGTCGCCCTCGACGCCGCGGCACTCGGCGCCCGGGTCGACAGCACGATGCGGCAGGCCGGGTCGGCGGCCGAGCGGCTCGCCTCGCTCTCGGCCCGGATGGACACGCTGCTGCTGCGGATCAACCGCGGCGAGGGGACCCTGGGTCGCCTCGTGGCCGACACGGCGCTGTACGGGGAGCTGACTCGCACCCTCCGCTCCACCAGCGCCCTGGTCGACTCGCTGGCGCAGCATCCGGAGCGGCTCGGGATCACCGTCCGGGTCTTCTGAGGGGCGGAACCCGCCGGCGGTCGGCGGGCGTTAGCTTGCCGGCGGCCCGCGGGTCGCCGATGGCCATCTCACCACACCGGAGCATCCGTGCCAGGCATCCAGGATCACGTCCGGGCCATCCTCGAGCAGCTCGGCGAGGATCCCGATCGCGATGGTCTCCTCAAGACCCCCGAGCGGGTCGAGAAGGCGTACCAGTTCCTCACCCGCGGCTACCAGATGGACGCCGCCCAGGTCATCGGGGACGCCCTCTTCGAGGAGACGCACCACAACATGGTCGTGGTGCGCGACATCGAGTTCTACTCGCTGTGCGAACATCACATGCTGCCGTTCTTCGGCAAGGCCCACGTCGCCTACATCCCCGACGGCCGCATCGTGGGGCTGTCGAAGATGGCGCGGGTCGTCGACGTCTTCGCCCGGCGCCTGCAGGTGCAGGAGCGGATGACCGACCAGGTGGCCGACGCCCTGGTCGAGTCGCTGCACCCGCTGGGGGTGGGCGTGGTCCTCGAGGCCGCCCACTTCTGCATGATGATGCGCGGCGTCGAGAAGCAGGGGAGCAAGACGATCACCTCGGCGCTGCGCGGCAGCTTCCGCGACGACGCGCGCACGCGCGAGGAGTTCCTCCGCCTGGTGCACAACGGCACCCGATGATCCGGCTGACCTTCCTCGGCACCGGCGCGGCGCTCCCCTCGGTGGAGCGCAACGTCACCGCGCTCATGCTCGAGCGGGAAGGGGTGCCGTGGCTGTTCGACTGTGGCGAGGGAACCCAGCGGCAGATGATGCGGCACGGCGTCGGCTTCACCGTCGGCGACATCTTCTTCACCCATTACCACGCGGACCACACCCTCGGCCTCCCCGGGCTGCTGCGCACGATGGGGCTGCAGGACCGCACCGCGCCGCTCCGGCTCCACGGGCCACCCGGGGCCGAGCGTCACCTCGGTGCGCTGGTGACCCTGGGGATGGAGCGGCCGAAGTTCCCGGTCGAGATCCGCGAGATCCGCCCCGGCGACGTGCTCGAGCACGGCGACCACGCCCTGCACGTCGGCGAGGCGCGGCACAAGGG
>JACKDA010000025.1 GCA_020633775.1 Gemmatimonadales bacterium
GGTGTCGGGCGTCGGCACCGCCAGGAACAGGACTGACTCCGGCCCCCTCCCGGGGAAGAATCCCGGGACCAACGAACAACGGCCCGTCATGGAGGGCATCGCGAGCGCGACCACAGCGGGGACCCCAGCCAGAAACGCGAGGAAGGGTCCGACGTGGCGCGGGATGATCATGAGGGGCCTCTGGGGGTACTGTCAGCGCGTGGGCCAGGAATTCGGCCTGTTCGGGGCAGCAGGCGACTTGGGGTGCCCCGACCCGGCATCACCACTTCGAACGGTGCCAGACAATGGTGCCAGCCCGCACGAGCACCTCGTCCACGCCGTCGCCATCACTGTCCCAGCCGATCCGGAGCACTGCCCCGCCGTCCGGCGCCCTCATCCCTGCTCCGCCAACGGTCGCAGCTGGGCATCGATCCGGCGCACGTGATCGTGAAGCCATTGATCGACCAGTTCCATCGCGCCCTGGGCGGCAGTGGCGGAATAGCCGTCCCGCTGGAACCGGGCCTCCAGATCCGCGAGGGCCAGGGAGAATCCCGCATGCGCCCGCCGATTCGCCGCGTAGGCCGGGCAGCGATGGCGAAACATGCAGTCCTCCTCGATCCCGAAGTGGGCCTTCACGTAGAGTCGCAACGAGGCGAGGAACTCGCCATAGGATCGGGCGCCGCGCCCCTCCGCGATGGTGGCCTGGAAGTCCTCGGACATCTGGAAGAGCGTCCTGTGCTGCGCGTCGAGCTCGGGAATGCCGGTGCGGTATGCCTCGGTCCATTTCATCGGTCGCCTCGGGGGAAGGAGAAGGGAAGGCCTGCGTGGTCGGGTTCGCGGTTCAGGGGGCAGCCGGCCCGTCGTCGGGCGCATAAGCGAGCGATCGGCACTCCGGAATGCTGGGCATGACCTGGCGGAAGAGCGCCACCAGGTCAGGGTCGAGCCCGCTGCCGGCCAGCTCGTCCAGGTGCTCGAGCACGCGCGCCTCGGGCCACCCCACCCGGTAGGGACGGGTTGTCCGCATCGCATCGAAGACATCCACCACCGCGAACAGCCGCGCCGCCAAGGGGATGTCCTCGCCGGCGAGACCATGGGGGTATCCCGACCCATCCCAGCGCTCGTGGTGAAACACGGGAATCGGCAGGGCCCGCTCGAGGAACCGGATCGGCTTCAGGAGGTCACGGGCGATCGTGGGGTGGGTGCGAATCACGTCCCGTTCCTCCTCCGTGAGCGGCCCCGGCTTGCGGAGGATGTGGTCGGGCACCCCCATCTTGCCGATGTCGTGCAGCAGGGCGCCCCACCGGATGAACCGGAGCTCGTCGCCCTCGATGCCCGCCGCACGCGCCAGCGCCACGGCGATCGCGGTCACCCGCGCCGAGTGCCCCTGGGTCTCATGGTCGCGGTAGTCGAGCGCGCGCGACCACCCCTCGATGTTGGCGTCGTAGGCGCTCAGCAAGCCCTCGTTGGCGGTCGCCAGCCGGCGCACGTTCTCGACGTGCTGGCTGCCGATGGCGGCCTGGCCGGCGAGCAGCTCGAGGAACTCCAGTTCGTCGGGCTGCAGGGCGCCCACCCGGCGGCGAAAGACCGCCAGTGCGCCCACGACCCGTCCCTGGACGATCATTGGCGCCGACGCGAAACCGCGGAGGCCCTCCGCTGCCGCGATGTCGCCTCGGAGGAATCCCGAGGCGGGATCCTGGACATCCGCCACGCTCAGGGCCCGTCCCTCGCGCGCGGAGCGTCCGATCAGCCCCTCGTCGAGGCGCATCGACACCCCATCCGACAACGAGGTCTGGAACCCCGACGTCGCGAGCGGCATGAGGCGGTGTTCGGGTTCGACGAGGTGCAGCACCGCCGCCGCATCGATATCGAGCGCCGTGCAGGCCTCCGAGGCGACGCGTTGACTCAGGAGCGTGAGCGGCAGCATGGCGCTGATCGACTGGTCGACTCGCCGCAGGCTGTCGAGACGGTCGATGACGACGCGCAACTTGGCCGCCGATTCGAGGCGCTGACGGATGTCCCGGATGGTGCCCTGCACGCCCACCGGCTGGCCGGCGACATCGCGAAGGACGGTGCCATGCACCTCCACCGGCACCACCGAGCCGTCGCGGTGGAGCAGCCGCGTCTCGACGAGGAGCCCGCCATCCTCGTCGGCCGGCAGCGCGGCCCGCTCACGGAACAGTCGGCTGAGCGACGGATATTCCGAGGGCAGCAGGTACCGCGCCATCCGGGTACCAACGACCTCCTCGGGATCCATCCCGAGGATGGCCCGGCTAGCGGGGTTGGCGTACTGGATGACCAGGTCGCGGTTCATGGTCCAGATCAGGTCGGGCGTCGATTCCGCCAGGCGGCGGTACTTCGCTTCCTGCGCCTGGAGGGCGAGCTCGGCCCGGACGCGCTCGGATACGTCCACGATCATGCTCACGACACTTCCCGCTGGCCACCCCGACTCCACGATCGCCCGGACCGTGACCTCGCCGGCCAGCAGGTGCCCATCCCGATGGCGCAGCTGGATGGGCGTGCGCGCGTCGCCGGTCGCGGCGAGCGGTTGCTCCGGTACCCGCGACACCAGGGCGAGATCGGCGGCATCGGCCAGGAGCATCCCGACGTCGCGACCGCGCAGGCCGTGCCGCGCATGGCCGAACATCCGTTCCGCCGCCGGGTTGCATGCGAGGATGGTGTGGCCGTCGGCGTCGATGACGAGGACCGCCTCCCCGATCGCCGCGAGCACGGTCGAGGAGATCCTCGACGCCGCGTGAAGTCGGGCGATCCGGTTCCGCTCTCGCAGGCGGGTCTCCGACCGGCGCGCCAGCCAATAGACCAGCCCGGCAGTAATGCCGACGAAGCACAACCCCTTGATCGTCTGGAAGCGGCTGGCCTGCGCCCGGTCGCCGAAGAGCTGATCCGCCGCCCAGTCCGACCCGAGGATCCAGGCAGCCCCGACGGCAAGGTAGACCAGGGCCACACCGAGCGGCCCTCGATGCGCAGCGTCCGCACCCTCGCTGGGAGGTGCGGCAAGTGGCTCCAGGTCGTGGTTGGGAGAAGTTGAGGTCACGGGACCTCGAATGCAGGGGCGCGAGTAGGGGACGATACCAGCGTGTTGCCTCGTTTCGTACCCTAATGCGACGTGCGCGATCGCGACAGGTCATCTCGCGCGACAACGAGACGCCCCCCGGGAGTCATCCCGGGGCCTTTCCTGCCCGTGGCCTTCTAACCTGCGCCCTGCTCACGACCCCGCCGCCGTCAGCCGCCCGATCTCCTCGGCCGACAACGCCCGACTGAACAACACCAGTTCATCGATCGCGCCGAAGAACGGCAACGCCTGGTGCGTCGCCTCGCCCTGATGCGACTCGAACCCGATCGCGCACGCGTCGGATGGATGCAGGATCCCCTTGGCCCAGACCGCGGGCCCGGATCGGCGAGCACTCCCGACCGTCACGGCCGAACGCACCCCGTCGATCCAGATCTCGACATTGTCCGTGTCGATCGCATCGCCGGCGGTGCCGCGGAACACCCCGATGACGCTGTGCCACTTCCCCGCATCGAGCGGCGCCACCGTCTCGGCGCCATCGCCGAGGGTGTTGACGAACCGCACCTTGTCCGATGGCGTGACCCACAGCGCGAACTTGTCGTCGCAGGCCACCACATGCTGGTGCCGACCGAGGCGGTCGAGCCGGAACCTGGTCACCACGCTCAACGGGCCGTCGAGGTCCAGCCACGCGCGCGACGGCAGCTCCACCCGGTCGGTCACCGCGGCGAACTGCATCGCCCCGCCACCCGGGCCGGTGACCGGCGTGGTCCCGTGCACCACTCCGTGCAGGCCGTTCAGCGTGAGGTCGCGCAGCCGACCATCCGCCGTCCGCGTGGACATGTCGAACGCCAGGACGGCCTGCTCGGACGGGATGCGCGGATCGCCCATCGGCAGGCGGGGCCCGACCCGACCGCTCGGCGGCGTGGCGGCAGGAGCGCAGCCGAGCAGCAGGAGGAGGGGAACGCCGTGGCGGAGCGGGTGGCGTGACCGTCGCCCCGACAGGCGGGCGGGCGGCGGTGAAGCGGCAGGCACGGCAGGCATCGGGATTCCCTTCGAGACGGGGGTGGCCTCGCACCGAGGCGGTGCATGGTATTCTATCCCGTGGCGGTCGATCGCACCTGACTCCCCAGCTGCCCGAAGGCCCATGCTCGCTGCGCCCTGGACCATCCGGTCGCTCCCCGACCGCTCCGGGATCGAGATCCTCGATCAGACCCGCCTCCCCCACGAGGTGGTCACGGTGCTGCTGCCGAACGCCTCGGCCGTGGCGGCGGGGATCCGCACCATGCAGGTCCGCGGCGCCCCGCTGATCGGCGTCACCGCCGCATGGGGCATCGCCCTGGCCCTCCGCGACGATCCGTCCGATGCCGCCCTCGACCAGGCCGCTGCCCTGCTCCGCGCCCAGCGCCCCACCGCGGTGAACCTCGGCTGGGCCATCGACCGGGTGGTGACGGCGGTGCGCCCACTCGACGTCGAGCAGCGGGCCGACGCCGCCTGGAATCTCGCGGTCGCGATCACCGCCGAGGATGGCGCCACCAACGAGGCGATCGGTCGACACGGTGTCGCGCTGATCGAGGCAGCCGCCGCGCGAAAGCCCGACGGTGAACCGGTCCACATCCTCACCCACTGCAATGCCGGGGTGCTCGCCTGCACCGCGTGGGGGACGGCCACCGCACCGATCTATCGCGCCCACGCGGCGGGCATCGCCGTCCACGTCTGGGTGGACGAGACGCGGCCCCGGAACCAGGGCGCCGCCCTCACCGCCTGGGAACTCGGCCAGGCCGGCATCCCCCACACCGTGATCGTCGACAACGCCGGCGGCCACCTGATGCAACGGGGGTTGGTCGATCTCTGCCTCGTCGGTGCCGACCGCGTTGCCGGCAACGGCGACGTCGCCAACAAGATCGGCACCTACCTCAAGGCGCTCGCCGCGCACGACACCGGCGTCCCGTTCCACGTCGCGATGCCGACCTCGACCATCGACCGCACCCTCGCCGACGGCACCGCGATCCCGATCGAGGCGCGCGACCCGGCCGAGGTACTGCAGGTGTTCGGCTGGCACGACCACGCGCGGATCGTGGTGGACGTCGCGCCGCCGGGCGCCCGCGCGGCCAACCCCGGATTTGACGTGACACCGGCGCGATTGGTGACCGGCTTCATCACCGAACGGGGGCGCTGCGCGGCGACCCGCCCGGCACTCGACACGCTGCTCGGGGAGACACCCTGATGACCACCACCAACGAGGACGCGGCACGGGACGAGATCGTGCGAACCGCACGGGCGCTGCACGCGCGCGGGCTCAGCGTGGCGACGACCGGCAACGTGAGCCAGCGCTGGGGTGCCGGCATGCTGATCACCCCGTCGGGGACGCGCTACGATGCCCTCACTCCCGATCAGATCGTCCTGGTGCGCGGCGATGGATCGGTGGTTGAGCCGGGCCGGCGCCCATCGAGCGAGTGGCGCTTCCATCTCGCGGCGTACGACGCCCGACCCGATCGTGCCGCCGTGGTGCACTGCCACTCGCCGCATGCCACGATGCTCGCCTGCACCCGGCGCGCGATCCCGGCGTTCCACTACCTGGTGACGATCGCGGGCGGGGAGGACATCCCCTGCGTGCCCTACGCCGACTTCGGCTCACCCGAGCTCGCGACGCACGTCGCCGCCGGCCTCGCGGAGCGCGATGCCTGCCTGCTCGCGCACCACGGGCAGGTCGCCCTGGGGCGCTCCCTCACCGCGGCGCTCGACCTGGCGTGGATCGTGGAGGACCTGGCGCGCGTGTACCACGGCGCGCTGCTGCTCGGGGAGGTGCCACTGCTGGACGCGGATCAGGTGTCGCGCGCCTGCGAGCGGATCGGGCACTACCGCGACGGGATCGATCGTTCCTAAGGTCGCGGCGCCGTCAGTCCTCGACGACGTGGGTCTCGAACACCCGGCGGTGGGCCGCCCAGCGCGTCGCATCGAACCCCTCGGGACCGAGGCAGTCCGCGGCCGCGTAGGCCATCGCCAGCGCGTGGTGGGTGTTGTCGTGCGCGAAGAGTCCCTGGCGACCGTAGCTCAGCAACCGCGGCAGCGAATCGGCCCAGGCGTCGAGGGTGGCGAACGGCGCCTCGTAGCCCGTGGCATAGATCGGATACGCCTGTGGCAGGCGCCGCACGAGCACCTCCGTCGGGGCGACCGGCAGCGGGACGCCGGCGCGCGCCAGGTCCTCGGCCACGAGCGCGCCGAGCTGGCTGTCGTCCATCGTCCACCACGGATCGGCGGGACCCGCCGGCAGTTCGGCGCAGAGCACCGTCCGCCCCGGGGTCTCGCGCAGGTCGCCGTAGTTCTTCGGTTCCGAGAGCCGGGTGATGCGCAGGTCGCCGCTCGGGAAATAGTGCGCGTCGAATTCGGTGAACTGCTCCACCGGCAGCGCCAGGTACACGAGCAGCATGCCGCGATACTCCATCGCCGCCGCCGCGTCGTGCACCGCCTGCGGGACGCCGTCGCCGATCAGCCGCGCGAGCACGGTGATCGGGATCGTGGTCCAGAGGTGATCGGCCTCGAGCTGCGTCGTCACGCCATCCTGCGCCACCTCGACCCGCCATGGATCATCGCTGCCCGTGGGCGGGACGAGACGCGTCACCCGTGCGCCATAGCGGAACTCGGCGCCGGCCGCACTCGCGGCGGTGGCATAGGCCTCGGTGATCTGCCCGAATCCCTGGCGCGGGTAGAAGAATCGTCCCGCACCGGGCGGCTTGAATCCCGGCACCGCGTTGAGGACCTTGCGGATCAACTTGAGGAACGACCCTGCCGCGACGCGGCGGCGCGCCTGCGTGCCCGACAACTCGTGCGGGTCGCGGCCCCAGATCTTGCGGGCGTACGGGAAGTAGAATGACTCGCAGATGGTGGGACCGAGGTTGGCCATCAGCACGTCGGCGAACGAGTCGCCGCGCGGCTGCCGCTTGCGCAGCGGGCCGGTCAGCATGTCGCGCAGCGTGCCGAGGGCGAACCCCGGATCGAGTCGCAGCAGCAGGTCCTGCGGCTTGAGGGGGAAGTGGATCCACCGCCCGCGCAGGCCGATCCGACCGTGTCGTGGCCGGTCGAGCAGGTCGTCGCCGAGGAGTCGGGCAATCTCCGCCATGATCGCGGGATCCGTCGCGGGATGGAGCCGATGGCTGCCGAAGTCGACCCGCATCCCGGCGAACCGGAACGAGCCGGCGTTGCCGCCCGGCACCGCGTGCTGCTCGAGGACGGTGACGTCGGCGCGATCGAGCTGCCGCAGCTTGTAGGCGCCGCCGACCCCGGCGGGGCCGGCGCCGAGGATCACCACGCGGGGACGCCGCGCGCTCACCGGGGCTCCGCGCTGGCCGTGCGCAGCTTGCGCCGGCCGGCATCGAGCGAGAGGTGGCGCCGCCGCCCGAGCACCAGCCAGACGAGTCCGCCGAGGAGGCCACCGGCGATCAGCACCGTCTGCCAGAGCAGCGAGCAGACCACGCTCACCGCCGCCGGCACGCCGAAGGGCAGGAGCAGCGCGGCGAGACTTCCCTCGCGCACCGCGAGTCCGCCCAGCGAGATCGGCAGCAGGGCGGCGATCTTCGCGAGCGGCCAGACGAGGAACCAGGCAGCGAGGCCGACCTCGATCCCGATGCTGCGTCCGAGCCAGGCGTTGAGGAGCACGAAGCCGCCCTGGATGGTGAGCGAGAGTAGGAGTCCCGCGGCGGCGACCCCCGGGCGGCGCCACAGGTGCCGCAGCCCGACGAGCCCCCGCCCCACCGGTCGGCGCAACTTGCGCGGCCACCGTGCGAGCGGGCGTCGCACCGCGAGCGGCAGGGCGAGGGCCACCAGCCCGAGGCCGACGACGATCGCGACGGTGAGCGCCTCGCCGAGCCAGCCCGTGAGGTGGCCGCGCGCGAGGGTACCACCGATCGTGACCAGGATCGTGAGCGCGAGCATGTCGGTGAGCCGGTCCATCACGCCGCCCCACAGCGCGGCCTCGGGCCGCCGCGTGAGCTTCCCCGCGAGGGCGATCCGCAGCACGTCGCCGCCGATGATGCTCGGCAGGCAGAGGTTGGCGAACAACCCGGCGCTGTAGCAGGTGAGCGCGTCGGCGGGTCGCAGGTCGGCGCGCGCCGCGTTGACGAAGAGCCGCCACTTGAAGGTGCCGAGGAGGTGGCCGCCGATGAAGCCGGCGAGCACGCCGAGCCAGACGTGGGTCGGCAGCCGGCCGAGGGCGGTGCGCACGTCGCCCCAGGGGAGGATCGCGAACAGCACGACCAGCAGTCCGGCGCTGATCAGCGCCTTGAGCCAGGGCTTCACGAGCGGCGCGCGATCCGCATGTTCTGGTCGGCGAGCAGCCCGACCGCCCACACCACGAGGGCGCCGATGATGCCGAGGACGGCGCTCTCGGAGAGATTGTCGCGGGTGATGTCGAAGATGAACTTCGCCACGCCCGCGACGAAGAGCATCGCCCCCACCGGGAGGAACACCTTCAGCGGGTTGAAGAAGACGATCGTGCGCAGGATCAGGATCGTGAAGTCGAGCGCGTGCCGCGGCCGGATCTTCGACTGGCCGAGGCGGGCGTGGTAGTCGATCGGGACGTAGATGAAGGCGTGGCCGTTGCACGCCGCCGACATCGTGATGGTCGTGGTGAACGAGAACCCCTCGGGGAGCAGGTGCTCGTAGCGGGCCACCAGGCTGCGGCGCATCAGCCGCAGCCCGCTGTTGATGTCGGGCAGCGGCTGCCCGGCGAGGTAGCCGGCCAGCTTGTTCAGGAACCACTTCGCGGGCCGTCGGGCGAGGGGGATGTTCACGTTCGCGCCGAGCCGACCGCCGATCACCATCTCGTTGGCGTCGGCCTCGGCGAGCAGGCCGGGGATCGCCTCGACCGGGTAGGTCCCGTCGGCATCGGTGATCAGGATCCACGGGTGGGCCGCCCGCGAGATCCCCAGCTTGAGCGCCGCGCCGTACCCCCGGTTGCGCAGCCGTCGCAGCACCAGCGCACCGGTCCGGTCGGCCTCCTCGGCGGTGTTGTCGCGCGAGCCGTCGTCCACGACGATGATCTCGTACGTCCAGCCGGTCGTCGCCAGGACCCGCTCGACCTCACGGACCTGGTCGGCGACGTGCGCCCCCTCATTGAACGCCGGGATGACGACCGTCACGGCATGCGGCAGCCGCACGGCGTCGTTGCCGGCGATATCCTCGATCACGCGGTCCTCCCGCGGGTTGATGGGCCAGGGACGTTCGCCCCCCGGGGTTGCAAGGGCGGTGCCGTCCGGCCGCAAGGTAGCCGAGGGCTCGGCGAGCCGGGGAGGGCACCGCCCTTGCAAGAGCAGGGTTCCGAACCCTCTCGACGGAGTGCCGGACCATGCGCGAGTACCGCAACGGGCGCCTTCTCGGCCACGCGGCGGCCCTGATGACCGGGCTGGTGTTGATGGCATGCAACAGGACGGCACCCCCGGTTGCCACCACCACGGCCTGGGCCCCTCCCCCGGACTCGTTGATCCCGGACGACTCCCTGGGCGCCGCCATTCGCCGCGGGCAGGCCATCCTCCGTGACACCCGCGACTCGTTGCCGGCCTACGCCACCAGCTCGCTGAATTGCACCAGTTGCCACCTCGGCGATGGCCGACAGGTCGGCGCGGCCCCGCTGATCGGCGTGGTGGCGCGCTTCCCGAAGTACCTCGGGCGCGCCGGAGCGGTGATCCCGATCGAGGACCGGATCAACTACTGCTTCACCCGCAGCCTGGCCGGCCGCCGGCTGCCGAACCACAGTCGCGAGATGCAGGACATCGTGGCCTACCTCGCCTTCCTGTCCCAGGGCCTCCCGGTGGGCACCGTCCCCGAGGGACTCGGGATCCCGGCGATCCCGGTGCTCCAGGGCGACAGCGCCAGGGGACACGGACTGTACGACACCACCTGCGCGGCCTGCCACGGCGCGACCGGCGGTGGCGACCCGGCGCAGCGCGCGCCGGCGTTGTGGGGCGCGGCATCGTTCAGCATCGGCGCCTCGATGGCGCGGATCGAGCGGGCGGCATCGTTCATCCGCCACAACATGCCGTTCAACGCACCGGGGACACTCACCGATCAGCAGGCGTGGGACATCGCGGCGTACATCGACCGCCAACCGCGTCCCGACATGCCCGGCAAGGAAGAGGACTGGCCGTTCGGTGGCGCCCCCGACGGCGTGCCGTACGCGACCGCCGGGCGGGTCCCCTCTGAACCGCCCGTCCTCCTCCCGCGTCCGGACTCGGAGGCGGCGCTGGTGCCGGTGCCGGAACGCGCCTCGCGGCGCGAGCGCTGAGGCGCCGAGCGGAACCCTCAGCGCCCCGCGGCGCACCCGAGGAGGTCGCGGGTCGGGATCGCCTCGACGACACCATCGAGACTGGCCAGCAGCATGAGGTCACCTCCCACCGCGGGCCCGCCGCGGTCGTAGCCACCGTCCCGCGGGATGGTGCAGCGCAGCGCACCCGTCGCGAGGTCGCGCACGCGGATGCCGCCCTCGCGACCGGCGAGCACGACGGCATCACCGACCACGACGGGCGGACCGCGTGAGGCACCAGCCTCCGCGGTCCATGCAATTGCCCCCGTGGCGACGTCGAGGGCGACCAGCGAGTCGGCCAGCGGCAACGCGATCAGTGCCTGCCCTCCCGCGACCGTCGCGGTCCCGGAGATGTGCCCCTTGAACTCGCGCGTGGTCGTGAAGCGCCGGGTCTCCCATACCGTCCGCCCGGTGGCGAGATCGAGGCCGAACACCGCCTGACCCGCGTACTCCTGGGACGGACCGATGGCGGTGCGAAACAGGTGCACGACCCGCCGCCACGAGGTGTGCCTCAGGTCGTCGAGGGTCTCGCCTCGGAGCAGCGCGGCGCCGCTCACGATCGCCCGCCCCGACGCGATCGTCGGCGCGGCGTGTCCCATGAGGCGGAACCCGGGGAACTCGTGGCACCAGAGCGTCGTGAGCGTGCCGACCAGCGCCGCGCAGACGGTGCCGCGGTCGAGCGTGACGACCAGCGTGTCCCCGTGCAGGGCGGGCGGCGCCATGATCGCCCCGCCCGGCAGTCGGGCCTCCGCGAGCAGCGAGCCGTCACGGATCAACCGCTTCCGGAGGACACCGGCCGCCGTCACATAGACCACGACGGAATCGGTGATCGTTCCCGTGGTCATCACCGAACTCTCGTCGAACGCGGTCCACCGGTGCCGGCCGGTGGCGCGATCGAAGGCGGCGAGGCCCGAGGGCTCCGCCCCGGCGAAGGAGCCCCAATCGCTGCCGAAGCCGATCAGCACCACGCGTCCATCCGTGATGGGATCCTGGTGGACCCAGTTCGGGACGCGCGCCTGCCAGCGCACGGCCCCCGTGGCGCGGTCGAGGGCGACGACGTGCCCCAGGCCATGGGAGCCGGCGAAGACGAGATCCCCGGACACCGAGACGGTGGCCCGGGCCTGATCGTCCAGCCGCGTGCGCCATCCGGCCGTCGCGGTCGACCCGGCGGCGGCGATCCCGTGCTTCTCGGCGTCGAAGCGGTACTGTGGCCAGCTCGGTCCCGTCACCGCCGGCAACTCGCGCGAGGGCGCGTCCGGAATCCGCCGCGGTGCGGCGAAGGTCAACGACGCCGGAGGTGTGGGTCGCGACTCGCACGCCTCGCGACCGCGGTCGGCATCGGTCGCGGGCTCCAGGCGGTTGGGGAGGCGAAGGCAGGCCGAGGTTCCGTCGTCGGCCCGGGCCCAGAGATGCAGCACCCCGGCGCTGTCGGTGCGGGTCGCGACGGCGACATCGTCGGGAAACGGCCACGAGGCGGGGAGGTCGAGTGGACCCGACGGATCGTCGGTCGTGGTGAGTCGATGCATCGCGACCCGGAGTGCCCAGCGGACCCGGAGCGCGCTCGACAGGCTCCCCAGGTCGGCGGCGTGGGAATCCTCGGGACGCGGCGGCCACACGGCGATCGCCTCGCCGCGCTCGAGGGCGTGCAGTTCGTCCCGGCGGGCGAGCGCGACGACGCAGAGGATCGCCACCAGCGGGAGGAGCACCACCCGAGCCATGGCGGCCGACGAAGGGCGCCAGCGCCCGGTTCGCCAGAGCCCGGCGACGATGATCGCCGCGACGAGCAGCGCGACCACACCGCCCTGCCGACCGGAGGGGACGAGGTCCGATCCATCGGTGAGCGAACCGCGCCAGACCAGGAAGCCGCCCGCCGCGAGCGCCGCGGCCGACGCCAGCAGGTCCACGCCGCGGACGACTCCCTGCTTCACGTCCGCGCCCTCGATGCGGCGAGGTCGCACGACAGCAACCGGCGCAGTGGAATCGCCTCCACCTCGCCGACGAGGTTCACCAGGATCACGAGGCCGTGGGCCAGCACCGGCCCGGCGCGATCCCACCCGGTGCCGCGACGCACGGTGCAGGTCAGGCGACCGTCGGTGATGTCGCGGACCTCGATCACCCCATCACGTCCGGTGAGGATCACGCGGTGCTCCGCGACGAGCACCGGTCCGCGCCCCCCGTGCCCGGCACGCGCCCAGCGCACCCGGCCGGTCACCGGATCGAACGACACCAGCGTGTCGGCGATGGGCAGCACGATCACCGCGAGGGAATCCTCGATCACCGCGGTTCCGGAGGTGTGCCCGGGCACCGAGCGTGGATTGGCGAACAGCGGGCTGCGCCAGCGCACGTGCCCATCGTGCAGGTCGAGCGCCGCGAACACCTGCCCCGCATAGACCTCGTACTGGCCGGGAAAGAGCCCGGACCAGAGCAGGTCGCGCACGAGCCACGGCGAGAGGTGGAGGTACTCCGACACGGTCGGCGTGGCCAGCGTCGCGGCACCACTCACGAGCACCTCACCCCGATCGACGGTGGGGGCGGCATGCCCCACCATGCGCAGGTCGGGCAGCGTGTGGCACCAGAGGTCGGCGAGCGAGACGGCGTCGATCGCGCAGGCCATGCCATGATCGAGCGCGACCACCACGGTGTCGCCCACGAGGGCCGGCGGGGCCATCGTCACCATGCCGGGCAGCACCCGCTCCGCGAGCAGCGCCCCATCGGCGAGCGCGCGTCGGTGGAGGGTGCCGACGCCAGTGCCGTAGATGATCGCCGCGCCATGGATCACGGGCGAGGTCATCACCGATCCGGCGTCGAACGCCGTCCAGAGCGGCTCCCCGGTCGTCAGGTCAAGGGCGGCGACCCCCGACGGCAACCGCCCGGCGAACGAGGCGAGGTTGTCGCCGAATCCGACCACGACGATCCGGCCATCGGACACCGGATCCTGGTGCACCCAGTTGGGCAGCCGTGCCACCCAGCGCTCCGCGCCGGTGGCGAGGTCCAGCGCGGTCAGGCTGCCGGTCCCGTGGCCACCGACCAGCACCAGGTCACCCACCACGCTCGCGCTGGCGCGCACCCGTCCGTCCACCGCGGTCGTCCAGCCGGGCGGCGCGTCACCGGAGGTGTCGGTCACCGCGGAGTGCAGCGGATCGTGGCGATACTGCGTCCACGCCTCCTCCGACGCCGCGGCAGGGATGGCGGGGATGGTGTCGGTATCGATCGGTGGGCGGGACCAGGCCAGCCCCGGCGGCGGGACCTGCTGTCCGTCACATCGGGTGCGACGCGTGGCGGTATCGGCCGGATCGGGATGGTGCACCACGATCGAGTGACACGCCGCCGCACTGTCGTGGCCGGCCGCGCGCGCCCAGAGGTCGACATGATCGACATCGAGCACCACGGTCGCCAGCTCGACGTCGGAGGGGAACGGCCACGACGCCGGGATGGTGATCTGCCGGAACCCGCCGTCCGGACGGACGAGCCGGTGAGCGCCGATGCGGACCGCCCACGCCGCACGCTGCCGCGGTTCGAGTGCGGCGAGGCGAACCTCCTCCACCCGTTCGAGGCGCGGAGGCCAGGGATCGACCTGGGCATCGACGGTCCGCGAGAGTTGCACCCGATCGAAGGTCATCGCGCCAACGAGCACGACCAGGCCGAGCAACGCGGCGGTCGAGCCCCAGCGAAGCAGGCGACGGGACGATCGACCGGCGATCACCGCCGCCGCGACCGCGAGGGCGGCGACCAGCACGTACAGCAGTGCCCACCCCGGGCCGGTGGGGAGCGGATCGTACTTCCCCCACGCGGGCGTCCGGAGTCCAAGGAACGCCGCCAACCCCACCACGACCCCGCCAAGGCCGAGGCGAACCACCGCGGTCGGGCCTCGGCCGGCCATCAGCCGATGGCGACGTACGAGAGGTCGCGGCCCTGGGCCAGCACCGCCGCCGCGATCATCGCCGGGACCGGCTCGACGCCCTCATGCAGGCCGGCGAGCAGCTTGGCGTTCACCGCCTCGGGCGACTCCCCGCTTTCCGCGGCGAAGTCACGCGACCAGCGGGCGATCGAGTTGCGACAGCCGAGGACCCGGATGCCCATCTTGCGCATCGTGGCGATCTCCTCGCCGTTGCTCGTGGCCCACTTGCGCGGCTCGGTCCGCAGCGACGCGGCCTCCTCCGGGGACCGGGCGTGACCGGCGACCTTCGCCCCGACCTTGTACTCCTCCCAGATCGCCGGGCCGAGGATGTGCCCGATCGACGACGACCCCGCGCCGAACGCGATCCCCACCTCCTCGGGCTTCGCGCCGTACGCCTCGGTGAGGGCCCGCATCAGGTTCGCGGCCTTGCGGAACGGGGTCCCGTCGGTGGCGTAGCTGCGGATGTCGAGGAAGGCCTTGTGGCGACGGGAGGCGAGCGCGTCGAGCCAATCGTCCCGGTCGGCCCCGGGGACCGGCGCGGCAGCCGCGAGCGCGGGCGATCCGGACGCGGCCAGGCCGGCCGAGCCGGCGACGAGGATCCCGAGCATGCGACGGCGTTCCATCATGGCAGGTGCTCCTGAGGGTGACAGGAAGTGGGGAGGGACGCAGGCGTTCGGGGAAAACGAACGCATAAAGAGTTCCCGGAATCGACGAGGACGTCAACCGCGAGCCCCGGGGGCATGGAAGCTGCTCCCACGTGGCCCGGCGAGCCGGCGCCCCCGGAGCGGGGGATCCCCGGCGGAGGGGTGGGCTGCAAGGATCTCACAACGCTATGTTGCACGCACGCAACACATCCCCGAGTAGGTGTTGCATCACAGCAACACCATCGGCCGCAGTGGTCTCACGGATCGAGAAAGGGCGCCGGTGAGGATCGGGATCGACGCGACGTGCTGGGCGAATGCGCGGGGGTATGGCCGGTTCACCCGGGAGCTGGTTGGCGCAATGGTGGCCAGCGCTCCCGAGGTCGAGTTCGTCTGCCTCCTCGATGCCCGCGCCGAGGCGGAGTTCACCCTCTCGGCCTCCAACGTCCGGCCGGTGGTGGTGCCGCAGTCGGTGTCGCCGACACTCGCGGCCAGCGCCGATTCGTCCCGGTCGGTGCCGGACATGCTGCGGCTCGGGCGGGCGGCTCGGCGGGAGGCCACCGATGTCTTCTTCTTCCCGAGCGTGTACACATACTTCCCGGTCGCGCCCGGCCAGCGAATGGTGGTCACGATCCACGATGCGATCGCGGAGCGGTTCCCCACCCTCACGTTGCCCAGTGCACGGGCGCGGCTGTTCTGGCGGGCGAAGGTCGGCCTCGCCCTGCGCCAGGCCGACCTGGTGCTCACGGTCTCGGACTATGCGGCGCGGGAGCTCACCGAGGTGATCGGGGTTGCGCCGGGGCGGCTGCGGGTCGCGGGGGAGGCTCCCGCCGAGGCGTACCGCGCGACGCCCGATCCCGAGGCGACGCGCGCGCTCGCCGAGCGGATCGGCCTCCCGCCGTCGGCTCGCTGGATCGTGTACGTCGGGGGCTTCAATCCGCACAAGCACGTCGACCTGCTGGTGCAGGCGCACGCCGCCGTCGCCCGCAGCCTCGAGGATCCGCCGCACCTGGTCCTCGTCGGTTCGCGCAGCAGCGACGTGTTCCATGGTGCGCAGGCGGCGATCGACGCCGCGATCGCGGCCGCCGGGACATCGGCGCTGGTGCACTGGCCCGGCTTCATCCCCGATGACGAGCTGCGGCACCTGCACGCGGGCGCGGCGATGCTGGTGCTGCCCTCCGCCTCGGAGGGATACGGACTCCCGGCGGTCGAGGCCGCGGCGTGCGGGACACCGGTCGTGGCGACCACGGCGAGTCCGCTCCCGGAACTCCTCCGCGGTGGCGGCCGGTTCGTGCCACCGGGCGACGTGCCCGCGCTCACCGAGGCGATGCTGGCGCTGTTGCGCGACGAACCGGCGCGTCAACAGATGGGCGCCGCCGCGCGGCAGCGGGCGAACGCGCTGACCTGGGAAGCCGGGGCCCGCGCCGCACTCGCGGCGCTGCGGGAGGTCGCGCGATGAGTGGCCTCCGGTTCGCATTCCTCACGACCTTCTATCCGCCGTACAACTTCGGCGGCGATGGCATCGGCATCCAGCGGCTCGCGCGCGGCCTGGTCCGCGCGGGTCATCACGTGACCGTGATCCACGACGCCGACGCCTACCTCTCGCTCGCGAAGGGGCCGCCGCCGGCCGGCGAACCGGAGCCGGACGGCCTCGAGGTGGTCTCGCTGCGGAGCCGGCTGGGCGTGGTCTCGCCGCTGCTGACGCAGCAGACCGGGCGGCCGATCGTGCACGGCCCGCGGATCGGTCGCCTGCTCGCCGATGGCGCCTTCGACGTGATCAACTTCCACAACGTCTCGCTCGTCGGCGGGCCCGGCCTCTTCCGCTACGGCGAGGCGATCAAGCTCTACATGGCGCACGAGCACTGGCTGGTCTGCCCCACGCACGTCCTCTGGCGAAAGGGTCGCGAGGTCTGCACGGGGCGGCAGTGCCTCGGCTGCCAGCTCCACTACAAGCGCCCGCCGCAGTGGTGGCGATGGACCGGCCTCCTCGAGCGCGAGCTGCGCCATGTCGACCGCTTCATCGCGATGAGCGAGTTCAGCCGCGACAAGCACCACGAGTTCGGCTTCCCGCGCGAGATGGACGTGCTGCCCTACTTCCTCCCGGACGCCGCGGCGGAGCCGCCGGTGACCGCGGGCGAGTCACCGCATCCGCGCCCCTACTTCCTGTTCGTCGGTCGCCTCGAGGAGATCAAGGGACTGCAGGACGTGCTGCCCTCCTTCGCCGGTGAGGGCGAGGCCGACCTGGTGGTCGCCGGTGACGGCGAGTTCGGCGCCGAGCTCCGGCGGCAGGCCGCGGGGAACCCCCGGGTCCGGTTCCTCGGCCGGGTGGCTCCGTCGGACCTCGGGGCGTGGTATCGGCATGCGGTCGGGCTCCTGGTGCCGTCGCGCTGCTTCGAGACCTTCGGGATCATCCTGCTCGAGGCGTTCCGCCAGTCCACCCCGGTGATCGCCCGGCGGCTGGGGCCCCTCCCGGAGCTGTTGGCGGCGTCGGGCGGCGGCGAGACCTTCGAGACGGGCCCGGAGCTCGAGGCCGCGATGGCGCGGCTCCTGCAGGATCGCGGCTATCGGGACCAGCTGGCGCAGGCCGGCCGTCGGGCACTCGAGACCCTCTGGTCCGAGTCGACCGTCGTGCCGCGGTACCTCGACATCGTCCGAGCGGCGGCGGCGGATCGCCAGGACGCGCACGTGCTCACCACCCTCTCCTGAGGTTCGGCATGCGGTACTTCCTCACCGGCGGCGCCGGGTTCATCGGGTCGCATCTCGCCACGCGACTCCTCGACCGCGGCGACGAGGTCCTCGTCCTCGATGACCTGTCCACGGGCAGCATGGACAACATCGCCCACCTCGTGGACCGCCCCGGGTTCCGCTACCGGATCGGGTCGGCCCTCGACCTGCCGCTGGTGACGGAGTGCGTGGACCAGTGCGACATCACCTTCCACCTCGCGGCCGCGGTGGGGGTCCGACTGATCGTCGAGCGCCCGGTCCACACGATCGAGACGAACGTGAAGGCGAGCGAGGTGGTGCTGGCCGCGGCGGCGAAGAAGCAGAAGCTCGTGGTGATCGCCTCGACCTCGGAGGTGTACGGCAAGAGCAGCGCCCTGCCCTTCGCGGAAGACGGCGACCTCCAGCTCGGGCCGACGACCCACTCGCGCTGGGCGTACGCCTGCTCGAAGGCGCTCGACGAGTGGCTCGGCCTCGCGTACCTGCGCGAGAAGCAGGTGCCGGTGATCATCGTGCGCTTCTTCAACACCGTCGGGCCCCGGCAGACCGGGCGCTACGGCATGGTGCTGCCCAACTTCGCCAACCAGGCGCTGGCCGGTGAGCCGATCACGGTCTATGGGACCGGGGAGCAGCAGCGCTGCTTCGGCCACGTCAAGGACGCCGTCGAGGCCCTGCTCCGGCTGGTGGCGACGCCCGCGGCCGTGGGTGGCGTGTTCAACATCGGCTCCGACGAGGAGGTGTCGATCCGGCGGCTCGCCGAGCTGGTGCGCGACGAGGCCGGCAGCGACTCGCCAATCGAACTGGTACCGTACGCCGAGGCCTATGCCGAAGGGTTCGAGGACATGCAGCGCCGGATCCCCGACCTGACGCGCCTGACCCGGATGATCGACTTCCGGCCGCGCACGCCGCTGGCGGAGATCATCCGCGACGTCGTCGCCGACCAGCGGGCGCGCCGCGCCGCGCGCTAGCGTGCGACGCGACGACCGGGGCACCGCGTGACCGGTGCGCGGGGGCGGTGGCTCGGCTGGGCGCTGCTGCTGCTGGCCGGACAGGCAGCCACGCTCGCCCTGATCGAGGCCGGCCCGCGCGTCGCCTACCAGCACTACCTCGTCCCGTGGACGATGCCGAGCCGGGCGCCCGCGTGGGCCCTGGCGGTCTTCGGCGTCGAGCTGGTGCTCGTCGCGCTCGGGATGCGCCGGCATGCCCCCACGCTCGCTCGCTGGCTCCGCGACCTCGGGCCGCTGCGCCTGCTCCTCGGCGGCGGCCTCTTCGTCCTCACGAGCGCCACGCTCTCGCGCAACATCACCCACTACGCCGCCGAGCTCGTGTTCGCGAGCGTGGTGCAGCTGGTCCACCTCGGGGCGGTCGGATTGCTGGCGCTCTC
>JACKDA010000026.1 GCA_020633775.1 Gemmatimonadales bacterium
CCGTGCTCGAGGTGCACGACGTAGTCGCCCACGGTGAGGGTGCCGGTGACCGTGCTCGGCGCCGACTGGCGATAGCGCCGGGTCCGACGCAACCGGCGCGCGCGGCGGAAGATCTCGTGGTCGGTGAGCACCCGCAGCGTCGGCATCACGAACCCGCCATCGAGCGCGCCCACCACGAGCGTCGTCCCGGCGGGGCGCATCCCGCGATCCTCGAGCAGCTCGTCGAGGCGCTCGCGCTGTCCCTCGTTGTCGCAGAGGATGAGCGTCGGCGTGCCGTGTCCCAGCATCCCGCGCAAGCGACCGAGGTCGCGATCGACCTTCTCCGGGGGGAAGAATCCCATCTGGTGATCGACCACCGCGTCGCGCAGCGCGAGGCGCGGGTGCGCCGCGAGCCGTTCGGCCCACGCCGAGGGCTCGAGGAAGAGATCCTCGCGCGGGGGGGCGACCTCGCCGAGTCGCCGGGCGACCTCGCGATGGTGCTCCGCCTCGCGCCAGGCGCGCTCCACCTCCTCCGCGTCGGCGCCCGGCAGGTCCTCGATCACGAGCGCCTCGACCGGGAGCAGGTCGAGCAGCGACCGCCGCGAGGTCGGCCCGGTCGCGTCGAGTCGAGGCAGTGCCGTCGCCTGGCCGATCGGCAGCACGGTGACCTCGGGGAGGTCGCTGCCGCTGCGCTGCGTGGTGAGGTCGAAGGCCCGCACCGAGCTGATCTCGTCGCCCCACCACTCCAGGCGCGCCGGCTCGGCCATCCCGAAGCCGTACACGTCGACGATCCCGCCGCGGACCGAGAACTCGGCGACCTCCGTGACCGCGCCGACCCGGGTGTAGCCCATCGCCTCGAGGGCCGCCGTCACCTCGCCGAGCGCTCGGCTCTCGCCGGGGGCGAGCCGCAGGCGGAGACTGTCGAGGGCGTCGGGAACGGCGGTGCGCTCCGCGCTCGCGCGGGCGGTGGTGACCAGCACCTGCAACTCGCCGCGCAGCAGCGATTCGAGGGTCTCGATCCGTTCCCCGGCGATCTCGTAGTGGGGCTCCTCCTCTGCGAGTCCCTCGCGCTGCGGATACAGCGCCACCGCCTCGCCGAGGAGCTGGCGCAGGTCCGCGAGCCAGCGCTCGGCGTCGGCCGGGGTCGTCGCCAGCACCACGCTCAGGCGGCCGACCGCGGCCCGCGCGGCAAGCCACGCGACGAGAACCGCACCGCTCGAGCCGGGCAGCCCGCCAAGGCGCAGCAGCTCGCCGCGGTCGGGGAGGCGTGCCACGAGTTCGCGTGCGCTGGGGCAGCGGTCGAACGCGTCGAGCACCGGCGCGAGCACCGCTCGCGTCGGGATTGGGGACTCGGTGGTCTGGACAGCCGTCTCGGTCACGCGCACGCAGTTCGGGCGCCGCGGCCATCAGGTGGCCCGGCGCCGATGGGGCTCAGGGGTGAACGGGCGGGAACGTAGGGCGACCGGCGCCGAGGGTCAACGCACGGCGGTCAGGCGACCGGCGATGACCGACTCGGCCGCGACGGCGAGCAACACCAGCAGCAGGAGGAGCGGCCGGAGGTCGCCGCGGCCACCCGCGGCGAAGGTCCGCCCCGCTCCACCCGCGAGATCGGCGATCGTCGCCTCCGGCCAGGCATCGGTCACCTCGTCGTCCGTCGCCCGCGCGAGCGCCGACTCGCGGGGATCGATGGTGACCGAGAGGGCGCCGAGGGTGTCCGCCCCGGCCACCAGCCAGTACGAGCCCGCGCCTGGCGGGCGCCACGGCGCACCGCCCTCGACGGCCAGTGGACCCTCGGGCCCGATGAGGGAGGTGACGGCGGCGGGCAGGTCGATCGCGGCGCCGGCGTTCGCCCGCGGCACCACCGGCTCGCCCCGGACGACGCGGGTCACCAGGGCATCGAGCAGCGGGACGAACGCGGCGTCGATCGGGAGGCTCGTCCAGGCCGGCTCGAGGCGGGAACCGAACAGCACCACGTCGCCCGAGCGCACCAGCCACGGGGCGCCGGCGATGGTGACCAGGGTGTCGGCCCCAGGCCCGCTCGCCTCGAGCCCCACGTGACGCGCGACATCGATCCGGTCGACCAGCCAGGTGGAGCTGTCGGTCCGGGATGGGGCAACCGACCCGGTGCCGTAGCGCCAGGCCACGCCTCGCGCGGCGAGCGCCCGGTTGAGCGCGCCGATCCGGGCGGGATCCTCCGGCGGGACGACCACCGAGGCCGCCTGCCCCAGTCGCCCCACCGTGACCGCCGCGCCGTCGCGCACGCGCCCCTCGGTGCGCAAGACACGCATGGCGGCATCCACGAACGGATCGGCGGGATCCCACGTCACCGCAGCCGGCGGCGCCACCCGGACGGCAACACTCGCCGCATCGTCGAGCCGGAACTCGTCCGGCGGCAGCGTCGCGCGGACCAGGTGCCATCCCGGCGTGGGCAGCTCGAGGCGCTGCACCGCCGGGACCCCGGGGCTCACGAGCACGTCGCGCCCGGCGAGCCCGGGCACCTCGAGCCGCAGCGGCACCGCCGTGCTGTCGGACGCCCCGACCGCGATCCGCAGCCGGCCGCCCGCGCCCGCCCAGGGCAGCGGCCCCGGATCGAGTCCGGCGAGGGAGCGGTTGACGGGCACCGCTGCGGTGGGCCGCAGCACGACGATCCGCGCCTCGGTGGTCGCCGGCGACACGGCGGTGCGCTGGGCGTCGGTCACCACGACGATCTCGCCGGCGCGCCCGGTCCCCGCGATCAACCCGTCGGCCTGCCGCACCGCCGCCCCCAGGTCGAGGCGGCTGCCCTCGACCGTCACCGCGTCGAGCCGGGCGCCGAGTTCGGCGGCGGTCCCGGGACGGGCGACCCCGTCGGCGAGCAGCAACCAGAGCCGGTCGGCGGGTGTCGCGCGCGCCAGGACGGCGCGCGCCTCCCGCACGAGCCCGGTGAGCAGGGCCTCTCCCTCGACCACCGTCGCACTGCTGGCCGAATTGTCGAGGACGAGGACGAGCGCCATCGGCGAGTGCGCCCCCAGCGGCGCGGTGCGGGAGAGCCGCGCGCCCGCCGCGGCCAGCACCAGCGCCACGATGGCGAGGGTGCGCAGGACGAGGAGCAGGAGGTGCCGGAGTCGGAGCCGCCGCCGCTGGTCGCGGGTCGCATCCTCCAGGTAGCGGATCGCGGGAAACGCCTGCTCCGGGGGCTGTCGGCGCTCGACGAGGTGGAGCAGCACCGGAATGGCGGCCGCGAGCAGCCCGACGAGGGCCCAGGGTGTCGCGAACGTCATCGCGCGGCGAGGGTCCGACCGAGCGCGGTGCCGAAGGGGAGGTCGGTGGTGACGAGGGCATAGTGGATCCCCGCGCCGCGGCACGCGGCGCCCCACTCCCGCACCACCCGGTCAACCGTCTCGCGATACGCCTGCGCCCAGTCCGTCGGTGCCAGCGTCACGGTGCGGCCGGTCTCGGGGTCGCGGAAGCGCGTCTCCTCGCCTCGCGCGAGTTCGAGTTCCGCCGGGTCGGCGACGTGCAGCACCAGCACGTCGTGTCCGCGGTGACGGAGGAACTTCAGCGCCTTGAGCGTCAGCGCCGGCTCGAGCAGCAGGTCGGAGCAGAAGATGACCATCCCGCGGCGACGCAGCGCACCGACCACCTGGTGCAACGCCGACTCGGCGGCAGTGGTCGTGCCGGGGGCGAGGCCCGCGAGGGCCCCGGCGAGCGCCTGCCAATGCCCGCGCCGCACCCTGGGCGGCAGCACCGAGCGCACCTCGGCGTCGAAGGTCACCAGCCCGGTGGCGTCGCGCTGGCGCAGGAGGACCATCGCAAGTGCCGCGGCGAGTCGACTGGCGTAGTCGAGCTTGGTGAGGCGCTCCTCGGCCCCCCGCCACCCCATCGAGGCGCTGGCGTCGAGGACCAGCATCGCGCGGAGGTTCGTCTCCTCCTCGAACTGCTTGACGTAGAGCCGATCGGTGCGGGCGAGGAGCTTCCAGTCCACGTACCGGGGTTCATCGCCGGGCTGGTACTGCCGATGCTCGGCGAATTCCACCGAGAAACCCCGCCGCGGTGACCGGTGCAGCCCGGCGAGGAAACCGTCGACGATCCCCCGGGTGGTCACCTCGAGCCCGCCCAGTCGGGCCACCTCGCCCGGGGAGAGCAGGTCGAGTCGTGCCCCCGCCGGGGACCGGCGCCGATCGGTCGCCGGACTCACCCGTGGCGTTCCGAATCGGCGGGCATCCGGATACCATAGGGATCGGCGGCATGCCGGGATCCCGCTGCCGTGCGCTTCATCATGTGCCCTCCCTCGTTCCTGGAGTCCCGATGTCCGGTTCCCTGCGTCGTACGGGTCAGATGGCCCTTCTGGTTCCAGTGCTGGCTGCCTGCGCCGGTGCGCCCCTCGTCCCGGCGCCCGGAGCCGAGCGCTACGAGGCCGAGCTCACCCGCGCCGCCAGCACGATCACGCCGGAGGCGGTCCTCACCAACATCAGCGTGATCGCCCACGATTCGATGGGCGGCCGCGACACGCCGAGCCCCGGGCTCGAGAAGACCGCCGAGTACTTCGCCTCGCGTTACCGCGAGTGGGGGATCGAGCCGGCGGGGGAGAACGGTACCTATTTCCAGCGCTACCCGCTGGCACGGCGCGGCATCGACCAGGACGCGGCCCAGGTCCAGCTCAACGAGAACGGCATCATCTCCACGTACCGGATGGGGCGCTTCGGCTATGCCAGCGGCGGCGGCCTCGCCGGCGCCACCACCGCGCCGATGGTGATCCTCGGCGGCGCCCTGACCCCCGAGGCGATCGCGGGCGCGAACCTCAAGGGGAAGATCGTGGTCGGCGTCTACGACGCCGCGAAGGCGGTCGACTGGCGCAACTGGAACCGGATGATCCTCGCCGAGCAGCCGGTGGGAGTCGTCTACATCCAGAACGGCCCGATGGAACAGTTCACCCGCGCCGCCCAGTTCGCCGCCAACCCGCGGCCCACCCTGATGATGGGCGACGGGACCGGGGTGCCGGTGTTCACCCTGCACGACTCGATGTTCGTCGGCGACCCGCAGCAGCTCAACCGTCCCGACTGGAACCAGATGCGCGCCGTGCCGCAGCCGGTGGTCCAGGTCACCCCGCCGGAGTTCGCGATGACGCTGGTGGCACCCGTCAAGGTCGCCGGCCAGTTCGACGTGCCCAACGTCGTCGGGATGATCCGCGGCAGCGACCCGCTGCTGCGCGACGAGTACGTCGTCTACTCGGCCCACATGGACCATGTCGGCACCAACCCGAACAGCCGCACCCCGGGCGACACGATCTGGAACGGCGCGGACGACGATGCCTCCGGCAGCACCGGCGTGCTGCTGATCGCCGAGGCCTTCAGTCGCCTCAAGGTCAAGCCGCGCCGGTCGGTGATCTTCCTGCACGTCTCCGGGGAGGAGAAGGGGCTCCTCGGCTCGCGCTGGTTCAGCGAGCACCCGACGGTGCCGCTCGCCCAGACGGTGGCCGACATCAACATGGACATGATCGGTCGCAACAATCCGGACTCGATCGTGGTCATCGGCAAGGAGCACTCCGACATGGGCACCACCCTGGCCCGCGTCAACGCCCGCCACCCGGAACTCGGCCTCACCACCGCGGACGACATCTGGCCCAACGAGCGCTTCTACTTCCGCAGCGACCACTTCAACTTCGCGCGCAAGGGCGTGCCGATCCTCTTCTTCTTCAACGGCGTGCACGCGGACTACCACCGCGAGACCGACGAGGTCGAGAAGATCGACACCTCCAAGCTCTCGCGCGTCGCGAAGGTCGGCTTCTACCTCGGCGCCGAGATCGCGAACACGACCCAGCGCCCGGAGTGGAACCCGGAGAGCTACAAGGAGATCGTGGGGAGCGAGCGGTAGAGAAGAGAGAAGAGAGAAGAGAGAGGAGAGAGGAGAGAAGCGGCTCGCGCTGCCTTCACTCTTCTCTCCTCTCTCTTCTCTCTTCTCACTCTTGGAGCTCCTCCAGCCGCGCCATCGCCCGCCGCAGGTGCGGGATCACGATGCTGCCGCCCACCACCAGCCCCACCGAGAAGACCTCCAGGAACTCCTCCCGGGTCACCCCTTCGGCGTGGCACTGCTCGATGTGGTACGTGATGCAGTCGTCGCACCGCAGCACCATCGAGGCGACGAGCCCCAGCATCTCCTTCTGCTTCCGGCCCAGCGCGCCCGGCTCGTAGGCCCGGTGGTCGAGCGCGAAGAACCGGTTGATGGTGAGGTTGCCGGCGCCCAGGATGAGGTCGTTCATCCGGGCACGAAACGCGTTGAAGTCCGACAGCGAGTCCGTCATCGATGCCTCGTGCAGTGAACGGTTGGGGGTCGCCTACCCCTCGGGTGCGGGCGCCTGGCGGGCGAGCAGGATCCCGACGATGATCAGCATCCCGCCGAGGATGTGCAGTGGCCCCGGCACCTCATGGAGGAAGAGGAACGCGAGCACCGCGGCGACGAACGGGACCAGGGTGTTGTAGACGGCGGCGCGCGCGGCGCCGAGGCGCGCGACGCCGCGGTTCCAGAGGAGGTAGGCCGCGACGAGCGAGAGCAGCGAGGCGTAGAGCGTCCCGCCCCACCCCTTCAGGGTGATCGCCCCCCAGTCGGTGGCCCAGAGCTGCGGCAATCCGGTGAGCACCAGCACCGGCGTGCCGGTGTAGAGCGTCCAGGCGGTGAGGGCGAGTGTCGACATCGGCAGGGCCCAGCGCCGGAGCAGCAGCGTGTAGGCGGTCCAGGCGATGACGGCCCCGAAGAGCAGCAGGTCGCCCCGGCCGACCGGACCGCCGATCGACCCGCCGCGCGCCGCGAGCACCGCGGCAACGCCGAGGGTGGCGACGATCACCGCCCACCGCTGCCGGGCAGTGACCACCTCGATCCGCAGCAGGGCGGCCCCCACGGTCACGGCGATCGGCAGGGTCGAGAGGATGATCGCGCTCTTCGTCGCGGAGGTCCGCGCCAGCCCCTCGATGAAGAGGAGCTGGTAGCCCGACTGCCCGACGAGGCCCAGCACCACCAGCCGACCGAGCGCCCCGGGGGGGAGCGGCTGCCGTCCCTCGACCCGCCCCAGGATCCACCAGAGCACGAGGGTCGCGAGGGCGAACCGGAGGGCGGTGAACGCCAAGGGCCCGATCTCGAGGAAGGCGATCTTGGTCGCGGTGAAGTTGCCACCCCAGAGGAGCGTGACGATCAGCATCCCGGTGGCGGGCGAGAGGGTGGGGCGCGACATGGCCGGTGGAAGCTACACCGGCAGGGGGGCCGCGGGTCGCCGCTCACCCTCTATATTCCTGCCCCTATGCGCCAGAGCCTGCTCCGCAATTTCTGCATCGTGGCCCACATCGACCACGGCAAGTCGACCCTCGCCGACCGGCTGATCGAGCTGACCGCGACGGTCAGCAAGCGGGAGATGCGCGAGCAGCTCACCGACACGATGGACCTCGAGCGCGAGCGCGGGATCACCATCAAGCTGAACGCCGTGCGGATGGCCTACCGCGCCGCCGACGGCGAGACCTACGCCCTCAACCTCATCGACACCCCCGGGCACGTCGACTTCACCTACGAGGTCTCCCGCTCGCTCAACGCCTGCGAGGGGGCCATCCTGGTCGTCGACGCCTCGCAGGGCATCCAGGCGCAGACCCTCTCCAACCTGTTCCTCGCGCTCGACGCCGGCCTCGAGATCATCCCGGTGCTCAACAAGATCGACCTGCCCGGCGCCGAGCCGGAGAAGCGGGCGCAGGAGATCATGGACCTGATCGGCGCCTCGCGCGACGAGATCCTCGCCGTCTCCGCGAAGGACGGCACCGGCGTGCCCGAGCTCCTCGAGGCGATCGTGCGCCGGGTGCCGCCGCCGACCGGGGACCCCGCCGCCCCGCTGCGGGCGCTGATCTTCGACTCGTACTACGACCGGTACCGCGGGGCGATCCCGAGCATCCGGGTGGTGGACGGCACGCTGGCGCAGGGGATGGAGATCGCCTTCGGCGCCCATCCCGACGAGGTGTACCGGGTCGACGAGGTCGGCTACCTCGCCCTCGGCCAGCGCCGCGCCGAGCGACTGGAGACCGGCGAGGTGGGCTATTTCGTCGCCTCGCTGCGCGACGTGCGCGACGCCCGCGTCGGCGACACCGTCCTCGACGCCGACCGCCGCGCGACGACCCTGCTGCCCGGGTACCGCGAGGTCAAGTCGATGGTCTTCGCGGGCGTGTACCCGACCGACGTGAACCAGTACGAGGACCTCCGCGACGCGCTCGAGAAGCTGATCCTCAACGACGCCTCGCTGCAGTACGAGCCCGAGGTCTCGACCGCACTCGGCTTCGGGTTCCGCTGCGGCTTCCTCGGGCTGCTCCACCTCGAGATCGTCCAGGAGCGCCTCGAGCGGGAGTTCGGCCTCGACCTGATCACCACCGTCCCCACGGTGGAATACGACGTCTACCTGACCGACGGCACCATGCGCGCCGTCGAGAACCCGAGCGACCTCCCCGACCCCGCCACGATCACGCGGATCGAGGAGCCGTTCGTGAAGGCGCGCATCATGGCCCCGACGGAGTACATCGGCGGCATCATGAAGCTCGGGCAGGAGCGGCGCGGGGTGTACCACGGCATGACCTACATCGACCAGGCGCGCGTGGAGTTCACCTTCGACTTCCCGCTCGGCGAGATCGTCCTCGACTTCTACGACCGGCTGAAGTCGATCTCGCGCGGCTACGCCTCGCTCGACTACGAGATGATCGGGTTCCGCCCGTCGCCGCTGGTGCGCCTCGACATGCTGCTCAACGGCGACCCGATCGATGCCTTCAGCGTGATCATCCACCGGGACAAGGCCTACGAGTGGGGCCGCAAGGTCGCCGAGAAGCTGAAGGAGCTGATCCCGCGCCAGCTGTTCGCGGTCGCGATCCAGGCCGCGATCGGCAACAAGGTGATCGCCCGCGAGACCATCTCGGCGATGCGCAAGGACGTGCTCGCCAAGTGCTACGGCGGCGACATCAGCCGCAAGCGCAAGCTCCTCGAGAAGCAGAAGGAGGGGAAGAAGCGCATGAAGCAGATCGGCTCGGTCGAGATCCCGCAGGAGGCGTTCCTCGCCGTGCTGCAGGTCGACTGACGCGTGGCCGGCGCGCCCGGGGCGCCCCGCCGGCTCGGCTTCGACGCGATCCGGGCCCTCCACAACCGGACCGGCCTGGGGAACTACGCCCGCCACATCCTGGACGGACTCGCCGAGGCGGACCCCGCCCGCGAGCTGCACCTGTACACGCCGCGCCCGGCGGCCCCCGACCTGGCGCCCTGGGCCGAGCGCCTCGGCGCCACGATCCACCTCCCCCCCGCGGGATGGCGTCGCCCCGGCAGCCGGGCGCTCTGGCGGACCTCCCGCCTCGGCCGGACCGCGCGCACCGACGGGATCGAGCTCTACCACGGCTTGACGCACGAGATCCCCCGGGACCTCCCGCGACGCGGGATCCGCTCGGTGGTGAGCGTCCCCGACCTGCTCTACCTCACCCGGCCCGAGCTGTTCGGGTGGGCCGATCGGCACTCCTACACGTGGCGCTACCGCTGGAGTGCCGAGCACGCCGACGCGGTGATCGCGATCTCGAGCGGCACCCGGGCCGACCTGCTGGCCCACTTCCGGGTCGCCCCGGAGCGGGTCGCCGTCGTCCCGCCGGCGGTCGATCCCCGCTACCTCGCACCGGTCGAGGCGACGACAGTGGACGCGGTCCGCAACCGCCTCGACCTGCGCGGCCCGTACCTCCTCGCGGTGGGCACGCTCGAACCCAGAAAGAACCAGCAGCTCGCCGTGGACGCACTCGCCACCTGGCCCGATGGGCCGACCCTCGTGCTCGCGGGCCGGGACGGGGGCAGCGCCGCGGCGCTCGCGGCCCGCGCGACCGCCCGCAGCCTCCGGAGCCGCGTCCGGATCGTCACCGATGCGAGCGACGTCGAGCTTCCCGCCCTGGTCGCGGGTGCGGCCTCCGCCTGCTACCTCTCCACCGGCGAGGGGTTCGGCATGCCGATCGTCGAGGCGCTCGCGGCGGGGGTCCCGGTCGTGGCGACGGCCGGGGCCAACCTCGAGGACGCCGGCGGGACGGTCGTGGACTACGTCCCGGCTGACGACCCCGACGCCGTGGCGAAAGCGTGGCAGGGTCACCTCGCCCCGGACGCCTCGGCACCGGCCGCCCGCGAGGCACGGGTGGCCCATGCCCGCCGGTTCGACCGTCGCACGCTGGCGATGCGCCTGCTGGCGATCTACGATGCAGTGCATCGGGGCGACCCGCTCCCCACCCCCGACGACCTCACCATCCCGCAGCCAGCGAAGGACGGCCCGTGAACTGGGTACTCGGCATCGACATCGGTGGGACGAATCTCGTCGTGGGCGCCGTCGCGATCGACGGCTCGCGGGTCGTGGGGAATCACTCGCGCCCCACCGACGCGAGCCGGGGTCCGGATGCGATCGTCGACGACCTGGTCGCGATGGCGAGTCATGCCCGCGACCAGCTCGCCCGCGAGGTCCCCGGAGCCGCCCTCGAGGGTGTCGGGATCGGTGCCCCGGGGCCGCTCGACACGAAGACCGGGATCATCGCCCTGACGCCCAACCTCGGCTGGGTGAACATGCCGCTCCGGGCCCGGCTCGGTGAGCGCCTGGACTTGCCCGCCGCCCTCGACAACGACGCCAACTGTGCCGTGCTCGGGGAGGCCTGGGTCGGGGCCGCGCGCGAGGCGCGCTATGTCCTCGGGGTGACGATCGGGACCGGGATCGGCGGAGGGATCGTCCTCGACCGACGGCTGCACCACGGCGCCTCCGACTGTGCCGGGGAGATCGGGCACATCACCATCGACATGGATGGTCGCCGCTGCGGCTGCGGCAACTATGGCTGCCTCGAGGCGTACGCCTCCGGCCCCGCGATCGCGATGCGGGCCCGGGAACAGATCCGCTCGGGCGCCGAGAGTCGGCTCGCGGATCTCGTCGGCGGCGACCTCGAGGCAGTGACGGCCCAGACCGTGTACGAAGCGGCGAGCATCGGCGACGACCTGGCGCGCGACGTGGTGCGGGCGACGGCCCAGTACCTCGGCACCGGCATCGCGAACCTGCTCAACGTGTTCAATCCCGATCTCGTCGTCGTGATGGGCGGCGTGACCCAGGCCGGCGACGGGCTGTTCGAGCCGCTCCGTCGCGTGGTCGCCCAGCGGGCGTTCAAGCCGGCCGTCGACGCCTGCCGCATCGTCCCCGGAACGCTGAGCGGGCTCGCGGGCGTCTACGGGGCCGCCCGCATGTTCCTCGACCAGCGGGACGCCGCCTGATGCCCCGACTCGGCGTGATCGGGTCGCTCGTCTGGGACGAGATCCATGGCCGCGATCCCCTCGCCGCTCCCACCGAGGAGTGGGGCGGCATCGCGTACGCCCTCGCCGCCCTGGATGCGGCGCTCCCGCCGGAGTGGCAGGTCGTGCCGCTGATCAAGGTGGGCCGCGACCTGGCCCCCCAGGCCGCGGAGTTCCTGCGCACGCTCCACCGCGTGCTGCCCGGGGCCCGCTGCATCGAGGTGCCGGTCGCCAACAATCGTGTGGTCCTGCGCTACGAGACCGGCGAGCGGCGGTGTGAACGGATGGCGGGTGGCGTCCCGGGATGGACCTGGGCCGAACTCGGCCCCATGGTGCGAGACCTCGATGCCATCCACTGCAACTTCATCAGCGGCTTCGAGATGTGCCTCGGCACCGCGCGCGCCCTGCGCGACGGCTTCGGCGGCCCGATCTCCGCGGACCTGCACTCGCTGCTCCTCGCGATCGGTCCCGACGGGGTGCGGACGCTGCAGCCCCTCCCCGAGGCACCGAGCTGGTTCGGCTGCTTCGACATCGTGCAACTGAACGAGGATGAAATGGCCCAGCTCGGCCCGGACCCCCTCGCCGTCGCCGCCAACGCCCTGGGCGCCGGCGTGTCGCTGCTGAACGTGACCCTCGGTGCGCGGGGTGTCGCCTACGTCGCGACCCCGGGATTCGCCGGCCTGGCGACCACGGGCCCGCGTCGCCCGATCGTGGGGGCCGACCGGGCGGCCCCGATCCGCACCGAGCGCATCCCGGCGCCGCACGTGGAGGCGCTCGATCCGACCGGCTGTGGCGACGTCTTCGGGGCCACCTGCATGGCCCGGTTGCTGGCGGGGGACAGCGTCGAGGCCGCCCTCGGCGCCGCGAATGCGGCGGCCGCGCGCAACGCGACCTTCCGCGGCGCCACCCACCTCGCCGGCCACCTGCGCGGCGAACTGGTGCTCGCCTGATGCGGGTGATCACCGTTCCCGGCCACCTCGACCACCGCAGCGTGGACCAGCTCGCCGCCCAGCTCGGCACCTGGCCACCCGAGGAGCGCATCCTCGTCGACGCCCACGCCGCCGAGTGGGCCTCGCCGTCGGGCTTCACCGCCCTGCTGACCCTCGCCCAGGCGATCGCCGAGGCCGGGGGACCGGCCCCGCGACTCACCCTTCCCGCGGCGGACACGGTGACGTCGTACTGGGCGCGCACCGGCTTCATCGCCCACGCCGACGGCCTCTACGAGCTGCACGGCAAGGTGCCCCGACGGCGCAGTGACGAGGCCAGCGACCTCCTGCTCCCGGTCACCCCGATCCGGGAGGCGAGGGACGTGCACGAAGTCGTGCGCGCGGTGACCGAGGGCGCGACCCGGATCCTCCGCGAGGAGCTCAAGCTCGAGGCGACGGTCGTCGGTGGCTTCGGGCAGTCGCTCTCCGAGACCTGCCAGAACGTGGTGGAACACGCCGGGACCGGCGGCTGGGTCGCGGTCCACACCTACAACTATCGCCGGCGGCTCGGGCGCCGGGTCGCGGTGATCTCGGTCAGCGATGCGGGGATCGGCTTCCGCCGGTCGCTGGAGGCCACCCAGGCGAAGCGCTACGGCGACCGGTGGAGCGACGGGATGGCGATCGAGACCGCGCTGATCCACAACATCTCCCGCTTTCGCGATCCGGGCCGCGGCCAGGGCCTCGCCGGGACCAAGCGCTACCTCGCCCGCTGGCAGGGCAAGATCGCGATCCGCAGCGGCACCGCGCGCGTCGCCATCGTGCCGCCGTGGGACGACGAACCGCCGATGACGGAAGGGCTGGCGTGGTTCCCCGGCGCCCAGGTGACGGTGGTGATTCCCGGCAAGGAGGCCCCGGAGGGATGAGTGCCATGATCCCGCTCGACTCGCTCCTGCGCGAGGCCACCGCCGCGACCTATTCGGACCTCGTCACCCGGCCGACCGGGGCCGCCGTGCGCGATCGCGTGGTGGGCGCGCTGCGCGAGCGGCCGCGCACCCAGGCGTTGCTCGATTTCTCGCGGATCGGCCTGGTGGACTTCTCGTGCGCCGACGAGGTCGTCGCGAAGCTGATCCGCGCGGTGCACGACCTCCCCGTCTCCCGCGTCGTCCTGACCGGCGTGCGCGAGGACCACGCCGAGGCGATAGATCACGCCCTGGCCCGGTACGGCCTGGTCGTCCTCGCCCTTGAAGCCGGGACGGGCCGGCCGAGACTCCTCGGGGAAGTCCCGGTCGACTGGGGCGCGGTCTTCGCGCATTGCGTGGCCGCGCCGGGGCCCCATGACGCCGACGGGGTCGCCGCCGCGCTCGCGTGGCCCGCGACCCGGGCACGCCAGGCCCTCGAGGGCCTCTGCACCTGCCGCTGCCTGCTGGCCGGCCCCGATGCCACGTACGACCTCGGAGCGCTCGCGTGACCGCACGACCCGGCCCCTCGACCCTCGCCATTCATGGCCCGCCGCACCGGCTCCCCGACGGGTCACCGGCCACCTCCCCGATCGTCCAGACCAGCACCTTCCGCAACCCGATCGGTGGCGAGGACGAGGTCCGCTACACGCGCTACGGCAACAATCCCAACCAGCTCGAGGTGGCCCGCCGCTACGCCGCGCTCGAGGGGGCGGAAGCGGCGATCTTCGTGGCGAGCGGCATGGCCGCGACGGCGCTGGCCCACCTCGCCGTGCTCGGGCCCGGGGATCACCTCGTCGCCTCGCGCTGGATCTACGGCGGCACGCGCGAACTGTTCGACCGCGAGTTCAGTCGGCTCGGCATCGCCGTCACGTACGTCGATCCGGCCCACCCGCGCGAGTGGCGCAAGGCGGTCCGCAAGACGACCCGGGCGATCTTCGTGGAGGTGGTCACCAATCCGCTGATGCGCGTGGTCGACATCGCGGCGGTGGCGAAGGTGACCGCGGATCGCGGCCTCGCGCTGCTGGTCGACGCGACGATGGCCTCCCCGATCGGTTGCCGCCCGCTCGAGCACGGCGCCGACGTCGTGATCACCAGCGCCACGAAGTACCTCGGCGGCCACAGCGACCTGATCGCCGGCGCGGTGGCCGGCAGCCGGTCGGTGGTCGACGAGGTGACGCGGCTGATGCGGAACTGGGGCCCCGCGATCGACCCGCACACGGCCTGGCTCGTCGAGCGCGGCATGAAGACGCTCGCGCTCCGGGTCGAACGCGCCACCGCGAACGCCGCGGCGATCGCGACCTGGGCCTCGAGCCGACCCGAATTCGCCGCGGTGCACTACCCCGGCCTGCCGGATCACCCGGACCGCGAGCTCACCGCGCGGCTGCTCGACGGCGCCGGGGCGATGGTCGGGCTCGAACTGCGCGGCGGCGCCGCGGCCGCGGCCCGGATGCTCTCGAACCTGCGCGTCATCAGTCACGCCCCGTCCTTCGGCGGGGTCGAGTCGCTGGTCAGCGAACCGCGGCTCACCTCCCACAAGGCGCTCGGCCCCGAGGAGCGGGCGGCGCTGGGGATCCCCGACGGCTTCCTCCGCCTGTCCTGCGGCTGCGAGGACGCCGACGACCTCATCGCGGATCTGGCGAATGCGCTCTAGCGCATTCGCCATCCCGAGCCCACAGGGCGAGGGATCTCCTGCCCAAGTCGGGAGCGTGGTGCGCTCTAGCGCATGCGCCATCCCGAGCCCACAGGGCGAGGGATCTCCTGCCCAAGTCGGGAGCGTGGTGCGCTCTCGCGCATGCGCCATCCCGCGGAGGTTGTTGCCCCTTCGCGCATTCGCCATCTTCCCGACGTGATCCGGTTCACCAACGTCGCCAAGCGCTACGCCAGCGGGACGGGCCCCGCGCTCGAGGGGATCACGTTCCACATCGCGCGGAACGAGTTCGCCTTCCTCACGGGCCATTCCGGCGCCGGCAAGTCCACGATCCTCAAGCTGATGTACGCCGAGGAGCGTCCGTCGAGCGGCGATGTGCGCACGCTCGGGTTCCGCATCCCCAGCATCCGGCCAGACGAGATCCCGCGGCTGCGCCGGCGCCTCGGCGTCGTGTTCCAGGATTTCCGGCTGCTGACCGACCGCACCGCGGCCGAGAACATCGCCTTCGCCCTCGAGGTGACCGGGGCGCGCGAGGACGTGATCCCGCAGCGGGTGGCCCGCGTGCTCGAGCAGGTCGGACTGGCCGGCAAGGCCGACGCCTTCCCCCGCGAGCTCTCGGGCGGCGAGCAGCAGCGGGTCGCGATCGCCCGCGCGCTGGTGAACGATCCCGCCGTCCTCCTCGCCGACGAACCGACCGGCAACCTCGACGAGCGCGCGACCCGGGGCGTGTACCAGCTGCTCCGCGACATCAATGACGCCGGGACGGTGGTGCTCATGGCGACGCACAACCTCGAGCTCGTGCGCGCCTCCGGGAAGCGCATCCTCGAGTTGCGCGACGGCACCCTCGTCTTCGACTCCGCCGCCGACCAGGGAGGCGAGCCATGAAGCTGGTCTGGCGCGAGGCCCTGCTCAGCTTCTCCCGCACCCGGACCCTCTCGGTCCTCTCGGTCACCACGATTGCCTTCGCGCTCTTCGTGACCGGCCTCTTCGGGCTGGTCGCCCTGAACCTGCGGGGCGCGATCAACCGGATCGAGGAACGGGTCGAGATCGTCGCGTTCGTGCTGCGCGGCACGCCGTCGCAGGGCCTCGCGGTGGCGATGGAGGACATCGCGGCGTTCCCCGAGGTGCTCAGCGTCCGCTACGTCACCGAGGAGGACGCCCTCGCCCAGGCCAAGCAGGACCTCGTCGAGTTCCGCGACGCGTACGAGGACCTCCAGATCAACCCGCTGCCGCCCTCGATCGAGCTGCGGCTCCGGCCCGGCTTCCGCGACGCGGCCCACGTCGGCGAGGTCGCCGAGCGGTTGCGCGGCTTCCCGTTCGTGGAGGACGTGCGCTACGGCCGGGACTGGGTGGAGCGCCTCGACGCCCTGCGGACCCTCGCGGGACTGGTCGGCGGCGCGATCGGGCTCGCCTTCGCGCTGGTCTCGGTCGTCATCATCGGCGTCACGATCCGGATCACCGTACTGCAGCGCGCGCGCGAGATCAGCATCATGCGCCTCGTCGGCGCGACCGACTGGTTCATCCGCGGGCCGTTCCTCCTCGAGGGCGCCCTCAAGGGCCTCCTCGGCGGCGTCCTCGCCTACCTGCTCTGCCTCGCGGTCTATGCCGGTTTCAAGGCCCAGGGACTCGGCCTCGGGATCGGGCTGGAGTTCTTCCGGCCGATCCACAGCCTCGCCTTCCTCGCGTTCGGCACGCTCCTCGGCCTCGCCGGATCGCTGGTCAGCGTCGGGCGCCACCTCCGGAAGGTCTGACGATGCGGTGGCCCCGGCTCGCGCGGGCGGCCCTGCTCCTCGCGGTGGCGTGCCCCCTCGGGCTCGCGGCGCAGACGCCCGCCGAGCTGGAGCAGTCGCGGCAGCGCCTGGAGCAGATCCG
>JACKDA010000027.1 GCA_020633775.1 Gemmatimonadales bacterium
GCGCTGGACGATGGCGCAGGTGCACGCGTTCCTGTGCGGGCGCGAGGTGCCGTTGGCCGAGGGCGGCACCGCGGAGCTGCCGGTCGACGTCGCGGACCCCGGGGTCACCCAGGTGCTCACCGCGCCGGCGCCGCCGGTGCAGACGTCCACCCGGCGCAGGGTCGCCCCGCCCACCGAGCCACCGTCGGCCGCCGCGGCAGCGTCCCCGGAGGAGCCACGGCCCCGACGGGGCCCGGCCACGGCACTGCTGGTGGCCGCCGCGCTGCTGGTCGCGCTGCTCGGCGTGGCGTGGGGCGTCGGACACCTGGGCGGCGACCCCGGCGGGGGCGCCGCATCGACGGGCGCAGACCCCTCACGCGCCAGCGACACACCCACCCAGGCGGAGAGCTCCGGCACGCCCTCCGCGGACGAACCGACGGTCGACGACATGCGCGCCTTCGTGGCGTCGTACCTCACGGCGGCGACGTCGGACCAGAAGGCGAGCTGGGCGATGCTGACGCCGTCCTTCCAGAAGGCCAGCGGCGGCTACGGGCAGTACAAGAAGTTCTGGCAGCAGCAGCAGGCCGCCGAGCTGGTGTCGTTCTCCGCCGACCCCGACAACCTCACCGTGGAGTACGACGTCCGCTACACCCGCGACGGCGCGCACCCCGTCGACCACGTGCGGCTGCAGCTCGCCTACGCCGGCGGCGACTATCTCATCGACGGTGAGGGCTGAGCCTGCGGCCGTGGAGACGGCCCTCGACCCCTGCCTGGTGGGGCGGGCGGGGCTCGAACCCGCGACCAAAGGATTATGAGTCCTCAGCTCTAACCGACTGAGCTACCGCCCCGCGGCGGAGCCTACCGGCGCGGTCAGGTCAGGCCGACCAGCAGCATGGCGCCGATCGCCAGCCACCAGGCGCCCCAGAACGCCAGGTCCAGCCGCCGCTCGACGGCGCGGGCGACGAGGCCGCCGAAGCCTCCCTCGCCGAACACCCCGGTGCGGTGCGCGATCCGGGTCAGCGCCGCGGTGATGACGACCACGGCGGTGGTGAGGCCGACACACCAGGGACAGAGGCTGCGGATGCTGAACGCCGTCTCGGCCATGAACCAGGTGGCGAAGACGAGGAAGAAGACGCTCAGCCCCCAGAGGGTGCCGGCGTAGGACCGGCTGGGACGCGTGCCCAGGAAGCCGCCCAGGGCGGCAGAGGCGAACAGGCTGAACATGATGGCGCCGATCACGGAGTTCGGCGGGCCGAGGACGCTGGACTGCCAGGCGTCGAGCACGTCGGAGCAGGAGACGCGGTCGTTGAAGTCGCACGACAGGGTGGCGCCCGGGTCGGTCAGCAGGGTGATCTTCTCCAGCACCTGCACCACGGTGAAGCCGATCCCGGCCAGCGACGCGCCGAGGACGACCGACCAGAGGTCGCCGAGACGCGGCTGCGCGGTCTCCGTGTCCAGCGGGTCGAGGATGTCGTGGTCCGAGGTGACGGTGCTCATGCCTCCACTGTGCTCCTCGCCGCGGACGCCCGTGGGCCGAATCGTTGCGTTCTGTGTCACAACCGGTCTGTCGGACCGCGGCGGGTTCCTGCCATGCTGCACCGCATGGAACCCACACCCCTGGAGCCCCTGCCCGAGGACTGGGAGCGCGCGCTGTGCGTGGTCGCGCACCCCGACGACCTGGAGTTCGGCGCGGCCGCCGCGATCGCCCGCTGGACCGGCCAGGGCAAGCACATCGTCTACTGCATGGTCACCTCGGGCGAGGCCGGGATCGACGGGATCGCGCCGGAGGAGTGCCGGCCGCTGCGCGAGGCCGAGCAGATCGAGTCGGCGCGGCTGGTCGGCGTCGACGAGGTGGAGTTCCTCGGGTTCACCGACGGCATCGTCGAGTACGGCGTCCCGCTGCGCGCCGCGATCGCCCAGGTGGTGCGGCGGCACCGCCCGGAGATCGTGATCACCGGCAACTTCCGCGACACCTTCGGCGGGCGCAACCTCAACCAGGCCGACCACATCGCCGTGGGTCGCGCCGTGCTCGACGCCGTGCGCGACGCCGGCAACCGGTGGATCTTCCACGACCAGCTGGTCGACGGGCTGGAGCCCTGGGGTGGGGTACAGGCCGTGTGGGCCGCCAACTCCCCCGGCGCCGAGCACGGCGTCGACACGACCGACACCTTCGACGCCGGCGTGGCGTCGCTGGCCGCCCATGCGGCGTACATCGAGGGGCTGGGCTGGGAGGGCTGGGACCCCGAGGAGTTCCTCGAGGGATTCGCCCGGCCGACCGGCCAGCGGCTCGGCGTCGCGAAGGCGGCACCCTTCGAGGTCTTCCCGATGGGCTGGGGCGACTGACGGCCGAGATGCCGGAAATGGCCCCGCGACATGCGGGAAATGGCTGACCGAGAGGGGCCGCTCGGGCCATCAACGCCGGCGCGGTCTTCGCCGCATGGCTCCCCCGGTTGGACTCGAACCAACAACCCTTCGGTTAACAGCCGAATGCTCTGCCAGTTGAGCTACAGGGGACTGTCGAAGCGGCCACAGACTAGCAAGCCGCCTCGACCCGGTGCGAATCTTCAGCCAACCGGTCAGGGTCGGACGACCATTCCCTGCATGTCGCGGGGCCATCTCCGGCATCTCGCGGGGCCATTTCCGGCATGTCGCGGTCAGAGGCCGGTGTCGGAGCGGGCCTGGTCGAGGGCGGCCTCGGCGGCCAGCCGCACCGTGGGGTCGTCGGGGTCGACGCCGGCGTCGTACTCGAAGAACCACTCGACGGGGGCGTCGCCCACCGGCGAGCGGCGGCCGACGACGCGCAGGCCGCGGCGGGCGGTGACCGGGATGTGCCGTTGCAGGACGATCGAGGCGGTCACCCGCTCACGGACCATGGCCAACAGGTCGCCGGGCGTCTCGAGGACCACCTCGTGCACGACCCGCCGCTCGCCCCAGGTGCCGACCTCGGCGACCCGGAGCGTCGACTCGTCGCGGTCCCAGTCGGCCGCCTCCACCTGCTCCCACGGCAGCCGCACCTGGTCGCCCTCGGAGGGGACCAGATAGAAGGCCTGCCGCGAGCCGGCGGCGACGAGCCCGCCGGCGCCCTCCGCCCAGGCCAGCACCCGCTCGCCCGGGGCCAGCGCCACCTCCGGAGTGGTACGCCGGCCGAACCGGCCCCTCACGGCTCCCCCATCGCCCGCTCACGCAGCGTCCGCCGATGCTGCTCCAGCGCGACCAGCTCGCCGAACATCCGGTTGTAGTCGGTCGCCTGCTCCACCGGGTTGGTGCGCTGCAGCCGCGACTTCAGGTCGGCGATCCGGCGCAGCGCCGTCAGCTCGAGGAGCCGGAAGACGTGGGCGGCGACGTAGGCGCCGTCGGGCTCCTTGGCGGTGGGCAGCGGCTCCACGCCGAGGGCGCTGATCGCCGAGGAGACCGCCGGGTCGTCGGCAGCGTCCCGCAGCCGGGCGGCCCAGCCCTCGTCGTGGCCCGCGGTCGCCGGTCCGCCGGCGGCGGCCACCACCTCCCACACCGCGCGGTAGGTCGGGTGGGTGAAGTCGTTGCCGCCCACATCGGCGGCGGTCCGGCCGACGACGGCCGGGTGCTGCAGCACCAGCTTGAGGGTCTCGCGCTCGATCGAGAAGCGCGGGTCGCGCAGGTCGGGCAGCTGCTGACGGGGGGTGGCCGCCGGCTCCGGCTCCCCGCGCCCCGGAGGCGCCTGGGTCGGCGCGGGTCGCGAGCCCCGCGCGGCCGCCCGGCGTACCTCCGCGCGCGCCTCCTCGATGTCGACCCCGACCATGCCGGCAACCTCGCGGGCGAACGCGTCGACCTTGGACTTGTCGCGCACGCTGGACACCAGCCGTGCGGCCTCGCGGAGGGCGTCGACCCGGCCGTCGGCCCGGTCGAGGTCGTACTTGCCGACCACGTTGCCGAGCACGAAGCGATAGAGCGGCACCCGGCGGGCCACCAGCTCGCGGACCGCGGAGTCGCCCTGCTGGAGCCGCAGGTCGCACGGGTCGAGCCCGGAGGGCTCGATGGCGACGTAGGTCTGGGAGACGAAGTTCTGGTCGCCGGCGAACGCCCGGAGCGCGGCCTTCTGTCCGGCCGCGTCGCCGTCGAAGGTGAAGATCACCTCGCCGCGGAACTCCTCGTGGTCGTGCAGGAACCGGCGCAGCACCCGCGCGTGCTCGTCGCCGAAGGACGTGCCGCAGGTGGCGACCGCGGTCGGCACACCGGCCAGGTGGCAGGCCATCACGTCGGTGTAGCCCTCGACCACCACGGCCTGCGAGGACCGCGCCATGTCGCGACGGGCCAGGTCGATGCCGTAGAGCACCTGGCTCTTCTTGTAGATCGGCGTCTCGGGGGTGTTGAGGTACTTCGCCTCGATCCGGTCGTCGTCGAAGATCCGGCGCGCCCCGAAGCCGATGGTGTCCCCGGACGCGTCACGGATCGGCCACAGCAGCCGCCCGCGGAACCGGTCGTAGGCCGACCGGCCCTGGGCCACCAGCCCGGCCGCGACCGTCTCCTCGTCGCGGAAGCCCTTCTGCCGCAGGTGGTGGGTCAGCGCCTCGCCGTCGCGGGGCGCGAAGCCCACGCCGAACCGGGCCGCCGCCTCCTGGTCGAACCCGCGCTCGTCGAGGAACTGGCGGCCAGCCAGCGCGTCGGGGGTGCGCAGCTGGTCGGCATAGAACTCCTGGGCCACCCGATGGGCGTCGATCAGCCGCGACCGGTTGGGCCCGCGCCGCTCGGTGGGGGCGTCGCCGTCCTCGCGGCGCAGCTGGACGCCGTACTTCTCCGAGAGCCGCTCGACCGCCTCGACGAAGCTGAGGCCGTCGATCTTCATCAGGAAGGTGAAGACGTCGCCGCCCTCACCGCAGCCGAAGCAGTGCCAGAACTGCCGCGCCGGCGTGACGTGGAACGACGGCGACTTCTCGTCGTGGAAGGGGCACAGCCCCTTGAGCGAGCCGCCACCGGCCGAGCGCAGCGTGACGTAGGAGGAGATGACGTCGTCGACGCGCGCCTTCTCGCGCACCTCGGCGATGTCGTCATCGCGGATCCGCCCGGCCACGCCGGGAGTCTACGGGGCCGGTCGCGGACCTCCCCCGCTCGTCCCCAGGGCGGCCCGGGGCTCAGGCACCGGCCTCGCGGCGCTCCCGCCAGGCGTCGGTCGCCTCCTCGCGGGCCTGCGCGCCGATCTCGGCGTAGCGCTCCTGCAGCCGGTCGCGGATCTCGTCGGCGGAGTAGGCCCGGCGCTTGCGCTCCTCGCGCGCGACGACCGCGCCGGTCGCGGCCAGCCCGAGCACACCCGCGAGCCCCAGCGCCTTGGTCCACGTGCCTGCCATGGACCGCAGCGTACGCCGCCCACCGGGGGCCCCGCCGCGGTTCGGCCGCGGTTCGGGCGCCGTGGCGGGCACAATCGTGCCCATGGCGAGCGTGACCCTCGAGGAGGCGGCCCAGCTGACCCGCACCGGCGACCTGTGGCTGTTCCGCGGCGTGACCGCGGCCGACCACGCGATCCGACTCGCGACCAACGCGCCGGTCAACCACGTGGCGCTCGCGGTGGCGATCGGCGACCTGCCGGCGATGATGTGGCACGCCGAGCTCGGACGCCGACTGGTGGACCTGTGGACCGGCACCCACCACCGGGGTGCCCAGCTCCACGACCTGCGCGCGGCGGTGGAGCGCTGGACCGGCCTGCGCAAGCAGCAGGTCTTCCTCCGCCAGCTGGAGCCGGTGGCCGGGCGGCCCGAGGAGGACGCCGCCCTCAAGGCGGTCGCCCGCTGGAACGGCACGTCGTTCCCCTCCACCGGACAGCTGGCCTGGCGGTGGTTCTCCGGCCGCAACGGCATCCCCAACCCCGAGCTCCCGATGGCGCTGCGCACCGAGGTGGCCTACTGCGCCGAGCTCGCCGCCGTCACCCTGCAGACGATGGGCGTGCTCGACGACGAGCTGCCCCCCACGTGGTACGACCCCGGGCGCTTCTGGAGCGGCGACGCGCTGCCCCTGCGCGACGGGTGGTCCTATGGCGACGAGATCGAGGTCACCGTCTCCCACCCGGCTCGGTGACCGGTCGGACAGCGAAGCGCCGTTGGCACCCGGAGGACCCCCGGATATCGTCGATGCCATGAGGCTGTCGGCAAGGCTGCACGCGCTGCGAGAACGTTCCCGGGCTCGGCGGGCCCAACGCCGGGCGGCGGCCGTCGAGAGGTCCGCGCGGCAGGCCCGCGAGCGCACCCTCCGCCCTCGCGTGGGCGTCCGGGACCAGCGCGGCGGGTTGGGGCAGACCCGCTGACCCTCCGGAAAGGACGACCCGGTGGCCGACCACCGACCGGCCGATGACGACGTGGCCGCGCGCGCCGCGGAGATCCGCGCCGAGGCCGACGAGGCACTGCGTGGACTGACGCCCGACGCGTCGCTGTGTGCGATCAGCCGGGAGGGGCGCTCCTTCCCGGCCGGGAAGTTCCACGAGGGCAGGGGCTACGCCGCGGCCGAGGTGCTGCGCGGCCTGCGGCGCGGGATGAGCCCCCGCGAGGCGGTCGACGCGGCCTGGGACCGGTGGAGCATCGTCGCCCCGCTCCCCCGGCGCACCGCCCCCGACTGGGCGGCGTACGGCGCCGGCGGCGACGACGTGCTCGCCGAGCTGCTCGAGCTGGCCGGCTGACGGCCGCCGCCGTACGCGACAGCTTCGCGACGGACACGGCCACCGCGAGGAACGAGCCGAACGCGGGGCGCCCGAGGTGCCCCGCGTTTGCGTGCCGCGGTCAGCGGCGGGCGAGCACCACGCCCAGCCAGGTGAACCAGACGATGAAGCCGATCCCGAAGATCGAGGTCGAGACCTCCGAGGCGGCCGGTACGACGGTGACCAGGCCGACGGCGGCCAGCCCCAGCGCGAGGCCACCGAGCGCGGCCGGCAGCGTGCGGGTGCGCAGCACCGCCAGCCCCACCACCATCGCCCAGAGTGCGCCGGCGACCTCGACCCCGCCGCCAAGGGCGTCCTGCACGATGCTCACCGAGGTCCAGGTGGAGCGGGCCAGGTCGGCGTCGCCGGCGTGCAGCGAGACCACGGCATGCTGACCGACCACGGCCACGCTGCCGCTCGCGACCAGCAGCCCCGACCAGACGAGCCCGAGGGCCGCGGACACTCGCGCCGGCCCCGGTGCGGACGCCAGCCGGTCGCGGACCCCCAGGGCGACCAGCGCCATCGCGGCACCGCCGAGGAGATAGAGCAGGGCGTACCACGCCGACATCACGGCCGTGTGGTCGAGCAGGAAGGCCAACGAGCCCGACGGATCGGCGACGGGGTCGACGAAGCCCTGTGGTGCGAGGTAGCCGCCCATGGCGAGGAAGCCGACGACGTAGGTGCCGGCGACGACCTGCGCCGCGATCCCGCCGGCCTGGACCAGCGGGCCGGGGACCGGACCGGTGTCGGCCGGGGTGGTGGTGGAACCGGGACGGGGAGAGGTTTCGGTAGTCATGGCTCCACGGTGGCCCCCGGGGCCGGTCTGGCGCATCGGAGCAGAGGATCGACCCGACCGGTACTCGCGGCCAGGAGATCCTGGACCCAGGTACGGTCCACTCCCGCCGTGTCCCGCCCTACCCTGAGGCCCATGGCGGGAGGTCTGGTGCGAGCGATCTGGGACGAACCTCGGGTGGTCGCCCCGCCCGGGGCTGCCTGGTGGGACCGAGCGCTGGTCGCGGGGCTGGTCCCGGTGACCGTCCTCGAGGGGCTGCTCCGGCCGGACGTGGTGTGGCCCGCGTGGCACATCGGCTGGGCGCTGGCCTGCGTCCTGACCCTGCTGTGGCGCCCGCGGCGACCGCTCACCATGCTGCTGGTCGGCTATGCGACGCAGACGGTGGCGGGGGTGGTCCCGGCACTCGTCGGCGAGCCCTACAGCGTGCTCAACGTCACGGCCGTGGTGCTGTTGCTGGCCTACTCCCTCGGGCGATGGGCCAGCGGTCGGGGTGTGCTGGCCGGGACGGCGTTCTTGCTGGTCGTCCACCTGGCCAGAGAGCCACTCTACGCCTCGAGCGGGTCCTCGATCGGGGTCGGTGTCGGGGCGCTCCTGCTGCCCGTGGCGGTGGGCGTCGCGGTCCGGTTGTGGGTCCGCGTCCAGCATCGTGAGCGCGACGAGATCAGGAACCGCGAGCGCGCGCGGCTGGCCCGCGACCTGCATGACACCGTGGCCCACCACGTCACCGGCATCCTGCTCCAGGCCCGAGCCGCCCGGGTCAGGGCGCAGAACGATCCCGACGGCGCGGCCGAAGCCCTCCGCGGGGTCGAGGAGGCGGCATCGCGCTCGCTGGAGGACATGCGGGCGCTGGTGGCCGTGCTCCGGGAGGACGACGACGGCGCCCAGCGCGCCCCGACGTACGGCGTCTCCGACATCGCCGGGCTCGCCGACGCCGACGCGACTCCCGCGGTGGTCGTCTCCACCACCGCGGACCTCGACGGCGTCGCTGCCGCCGTGGGATCGGCGCTCTTCCGAGCCGCGCAGGAGGCGGTAACCAACGCTCGTCGCCACGCAGTCGAGGTGACTCGCGTCGACGTGGAGCTGACCCGAGAGGCGGACACCATGACCCTGCGCGTCCACGACGACGGGCGGACGGAGGTCCCTCGAGGCCGGCCGCCGCGGCGACGGGCGCGCTACGGGCTGGCCGGCATGCAGGAGCGCTTCGCCCTGCTGGGCGGCCGGATCACCGCCGGCCCGGACCCGGTGGGTGGTTGGACGGTCCTGGCCGAGGCGCCGACGCGGGTGTCCGCCCGCGGCGACGGTCAGGAGGTGCGCGCATGAGCGACCCGGTGCGGGTGCTGCTGGCCGACGACCAGGAGATGGTGCGGATCGGCCTGACCACCATCCTCGAGGCCTACCCCGACATCGAGGTGGTCGGCCAGGCGGCCACCGGACTCGAGGCCGTCAGCCTGGCGCGTCGGCTCCGGCCGGACGTCTGTCTGTTCGACATCCGGATGCCCGACCTCGACGGCATCGAGGCCACCCGACAGGTGGCTGGCCCGGAGGCGTCCGAACCGTTGCCCGTGGTCGTGGTGACGACCTTCGATGACGACGAGTACGTCTTCGACGCGCTGCAGGCCGGGGCCCGGGGGTTCCTGCTCAAGGACGCCGAGCCGGACCTGCTGGCCGAGGCCGTGCGCGTCGCGGCACGCGGCGACGCGCTGCTGGCCCCCTCGGTCACCGCCCGGCTGCTCACCACCTTCGCGCGCGGCCGCTCCGGGCGGGCGGCCCCTCCGCTCGAGCCCCTGACGGCCCGCGAGGAGTCGGTGGTCGACCTGGTGGCCAGGGGCCGCACGAACGCCGAGATTGCCGAGGAGCTCTTTGTCTCGGTCAGCACCGTCAAGACGCACGTAGGCGCGCTCATGGACAAGCTGCCGGCGCGCAACCGGGTGGAGATCGCCTTGTGGGCCTACGCGCAGGGGCGCATCGACCCCTCCTCGTGACACCGACGTGGATCCCGGCCTCCGTTCAGGGCCGGCGTACGACGTGGGCGAGCGGCTCGCCGGCGGCGAAGCGCACGAGCTGCTCGCGCACCACGCGGTAGGCCCGCGGCCACATCGCGCTGCTGGCGCCACCGACGTGCGGGGAGATGAGCACGCCCGGCGCGGACCAGAGTGGGTGATCCGCAGGCAGCGGCTCGGGGTCGGTAACGTCGAGCGCCGCGCGCACCCGGCCGGACCGCAGCGCCACCAGCAGCGCGTCGGTGTCGACCACCGCCCCGCGGGCGACGTTGACCAGCAGCGCCCCCGGCCGCATCGCGTGCAGGAAGTCGCGCGACACCAGCCCGCGGGTGGCGTCGGTCAACGGCACCACCAGGACCACCACGTCGGCGTCGGGCAGCAGCCTCGGCAGGTCCTCGACTCCGTGCACGCCCTCCCGCGCACGGCTCGCGACCCGCACCACCTCCACCTCGAACGGCCGAAGCCGCTCCTCCACGGCCGCCCCGATCGAGCCGTGGCCGACGATGAGCACCCGCTTGTCCGCGAGCGCCGGCCACCAGTCAGAGGCCCACTCGCTCCGGTCCTGCGCGCGGACGAACTCCGGCACCCCGCGCAGCGACGCCAGCATCAGCGTGAGCGCCAGCTCGGCGGTCGAGGTCTCGTGGATGCCCTTGCCGTTGCAGAGCGTGACGCCCTCGGGCAGGTGCGGCCACACGTGGTCGATCCCGGCGGTCAGGGTCTGCACCACGCGGAGCCGGGGCATCCGGGCGAGCACCGTGAGGTCGGCCGCGAAGGTGTACGCCGGCACGAACAGCTCGACCTCGGCCGCATCGGCGGGAAGGTCGTCGGCACTCGGGACCACCTGCTCCACGGTCACTCCGGAGGGGAGATCGCCCAGCGCCGCGGGGTCGAACGGCACCCACACCAGCCGGCTCACTCGCAGAGCTCCGCATGCCGGGAGACCGCGCTGGCGTCGGTCAGCGAGGCCACCTGGTCGACGACCACGCGCAACCGCGCGCCGGCGTCATCCGCACCCGCCCAGTCGTCGGCGAACGGACGGTCGAGGGCCTCCGGCCCCCGGACCAGCAGCGCCTCGACGAGCTCGGCGAGCAGGCCCCGCTGCCGCTCCATCAGCGCCACCCGGTCGTCGGCGCGCATGACGTAGTGGGCCGCGATCCCCTTGAGCACCGCGATCTCCAGCCGGGTGCGCTCGGGCACCACCAGCGCCGCGCGGTAACGGACGAACGGCCCCTCCCCCGCCGCGAACGTCGCTTCCTGCACCGCACCGCAGAACCGGCCGATCACATCGGAGGTGAGGTTCTTCAGCGCGGCGAGGTGCCGCCGCGACCCGTCGTAGGCCGCCCGCGGCCATGCTTCGATCGCGACCAACCCGTCGAGCACCTCGTCGAGCAGGGCGTCGTCGGCGTCCGGGACGTACCACTCCCGGACGGTCTGCCACACCGCCGGCCGGTCCATCGCGGTCAGCTCGATCCGGCCGGCCACCACGCCGTCCTCGACGTCGTGGACGGAGTAAGCGACGTCGTCGGCGAGGTCCATCACCTGGGCCTCGACGCACTGGGCCGCGCGCACGGCGCCCTGGCGCATCCAGTCGAAGACCGGCCGGTCGTCGTCGTAGACGCCGAACTTCACCACCGTGCGCGGCGACCCGTCGGCGTGCAGTCCCTGCGGCGGCTCGGCGGACGACCGGCTCCAGGGGTACTTCGTGCAGGCGTCGAGGGTCGCCCGGGTCAGGTTGAGCCCGGCCGAGCGGCCGTCCGCGTCGAAGGTCTTGGCCTCCAGCCGGGTCAGCAGCCGCAGCGTCTGGGCGTTGCCCTCGAAGCCGCCGGCGTCCTTGGCCAGGTCGGCCAGCGCCCGCTCGCCATTGTGGCCGAACGGCGGATGCCCGAGGTCGTGGGCGAGCGCGGCGGTCTCGGCGATGTCGGGATGACAGCCGAGCGCGCGGGCCAGGTCGCGGGCCACCTGGGCCACCTCGAGGCTGTGGGTGAGCCGGTTGCGCACGAAGTCGTCGGTCTGCGGGCCGACGACCTGCGTCTTGGCCGCGAGCCGTCGAGACGAGGCCGCATGCACCACCCGGGCCCGGTCCCGCTCGAAGGGAGTCCGGACCGGCGCGTCGACCCGCTTGGGCGGCTCCTCGACCAACCGCTCGCGATCCGCGGCGGCGTAGTGGTCGGCGGTCGGGCTGGTGCTCATCGAGGCGACCCTAGCGGGTGCCGCGGACCGCCCCACACCCTCACAGCCAGCCGGACTCCACGGCGATCCGGACCGCCTCGGCCCGGTTGGCGGCACCGGTCTTGCCGATGGCGGCGGAGAGGTGGTTGCGGACCGTGCCCTGGCTGAGGAAGACCTGTTCGGCGATGACGGCGACCGGCGCCCCGTCGCGGGCCGCGCGCAGCACCTCGGTCTCGCGCTCGGTCAGCGGCGACTGCCCGGCCAGCAGGCTGTCGGCGGCCAGCTCGGGGTCGACGACCCGGAGCCCCTGGTGCACCCGCCGGACGGCATCGGCCAGCGCCCGGGCCGGGGTGTCCTTGACGACGAAACCGTCGGCGCCGGCCTCCAGCGCCCGGCGGACGAACCCGGGACGTCCGAAGGTCGTCACGATCAGCACCCGGGTCTGCGGTCGGGCGGCCTTGAGTGCGGCGGTGGCGGCGATGCCGTCGAGGCCGGGCATCTCGACGTCGAGCAGGGCCACGTCGACGTCGTGGTCGTGGGCAGCCGCGACCACCTCGTCGCCGCGGGCCACCTCGCCCACCACCTGCAGGTCGCTCTCGAGGTCGAGCAACGCCGCCAGGGCGCCGCGCACCAGCGCCTGGTCGTCGGCGAGCAGCAGTCGGATCATCCGCGGGTCACCTCGAGGCGGAAGCCGTGGGGTGCCACGGTGCTGGTCATCAGCACCGCACCCTCGGCGACCGCGCGCTCCCTCAGCCCGGTGAGCCCGTGGCCGATGCTCCCGTCGCCGGGACCTGTGCCCCCGGGACCCTCGCCGTCGTCCTCGACGGCCACCCCAGCCCGGCCCAGGCGCACCGTGCACCGGGTCGCCCGGCTGTGCCGGACCACGTTGGTCACGCCCTCGCGGATCGTCCAGGCGAAGAGCTCCCGCAGCTCGGCGGGCACCTCGTCGACGGTGGTGGGCAGGTCGTCGGCGATGCCGGCCGACCGCAGCGCCTCGCGGGCACGCACCAGCTCGGCGGCCAGCGACAGCTCGCGGTAGCCCCCGACCGCCCGGCGTACGTCGGCCAGCGCGTCGCGGCTGAGCCGCTCCACGTCGGCCAGCTCGGCACGGGCCCGCTCCGGGTCGACGTCCAGCAGCCGGCCGGCGAGCTCCGCCTTCACGGTCACCACGGTGAGTGTGTGGCCGAGGATGTCGTGGAGGTCGCGCGAGAAGCGGTTGCGCTCCTCCGCGACGGCCAGGTCCGCGAGCTCCTCACGGGCGTTGAGGAGCTGCTGGTTGCGGTCCATCAGCATCCGGACGCCGAACATCGCGAGCGCCGCGGTGAGCAGCGAGAACGTCAGCGACGGCTGCTCCTCCCAGCCGGTCACCGCGCGGACCAGCACCTCATGGAGCAGCGCCAGCCCGACGGTGACGGCGAACGCGACCCGCACCGGCAGGGACATCACGGCGGTGACGGCCACGTAGACGAACGTGGCGGTGCCGGACTGGCCGACCGCCCAGCAGACCAGGGCCGACAGGATGGCCATCCCGGCCAGGATCGCCAGCCCGGTCCCGCGGCGGTGCGGTGCCGGCGCCATCCGCCGCTGCCGGACCGCGCCGAACGACCCGAGATAGAGCGCTCCGAACACGACGAGCGCCACCAGGGCGACGGTCCCACGGGGGGTGCCGCGGATCGCCCAGGCGTCCTGCACCGGCTCCTGGAGGAAGATCAGCCAGATGGCGGCGAAGACGAGCCACCACCACCGCCCGCCTCGGGCTCGTCCCCCGAACGGGCCCGAGGCGGGCGGGGAGACGACGGGTGCGTGAGTCACGTCGGTCACGCTAGCCGTCGTCAGACCCGGGCGGTGTCTCGGCTCATCCGCCACGCGGCGCCGCCGACGAAGACCGCCAGCCACGCGACCGCGTTGAGCACGGAGTACCAGTCGAGCTCGCGGGTCAGCGGCCACCGGGAGATCTCCGCGACCCCGAACATCGGGGTGGTCGAGGCGACCCACCACATGGTGGTGCCCTTCGTGATCGGGATGAACACGTTGCCGAGGAAGGACAGCAGCGCCAGGCCGGGACCGAGGATCTGCATGGCGTTCTCGCCCGGCACCAGGTAGCCGACGAACACCCCGAGCGCGGCGAAGACCAGCGAGCAGACGACGGTCAGCAGCGCGCAGGCCACCCAGGTGGCCGCCGGCATGTCGGGCTTGCCCTGGACCAGGCCGGCGACGTTGACCATGGTCACCGCGACCGCGCCGAGCAGCACCGCGAGCAGGGTCTTCACCAGGATGTAGGACACCGGGGAGAGCGGCGTGAGCCGCAGCTGCCGGGACCAGCCGAGCGACCGCTCGAGGGCGACCGCGGTGCCGCCGGAGGCGGCGGTCAGCGCGGCGCCGTAGAGCGCCATCGACACCATGATGTACGCCGACACGTTCCCGACGCCCACCGACTCGTTCGCGTAGTCCTGGCTGCCGGCGAAGGCGAAGAACAACGCGCTGGGGAACACGAACGCGAAGATGACCGTCCGCCGGTTGCGCAGCACCCGGCGCAGCTCGATGCCGACCAGCGTCCGGTTCAGGCCGCCCCAGCGGGGCACGGCACGGGTGGCCGGGTCGAAGCCGGGCGTCGCGGCCGCGGTGGCGCTCGCGGCAGGGAGTGCGGTGTCGTTCATCGGGGGTCCTCCTGGGGTTCGGCGGCCGGCGTGCCGGTCAGGGTGACGAAGGCGTCCTCCAGCCCTCGACTGGTGATCTCGAGGTCGCGGGCGGCGGTCTCGGTGAGCAGATGCCGGGCGACCGTGTCGGTGTTCGCGGCGTGCACGACGACGCTGTCGCCGCGGATCTCGACCGACTCGACGCCGGGCAGCCCGGCCAGCGCGTGGGCGTCGGCGCCGGCGAGCGTGGCGCGCAGGGTGCGGCCGCTGGCGAGTGCCTTGATCTCGGCTCCCGAGCCGTCCGCGACGATGCGCCCCTGGCGGACCAGGACGATGCGGTCGGCGTACTGGTCCGCCTCCTCGAGGTAGTGCGTCGCGAACATCACGGTGCGGCCCCGGGCGGCGTCGTCGCGGATGGCCGCCCAGAAGCTGCGCCGCCCCTCGACGTCCATGCCGGTGGTCGGCTCGTCGAGGAGCAGCACCGCCGGGTCCGGCAGCAGCGCGAGGGCGAACCGCAGCCGCTGCTGCTCGCCGCCGGAGCACTTGCCGACCTTGCGGTCCGCGAGCCCCGCGATCCCGGCCCTTTCCAGGGCGTCGTCGGGGTCGGCCGCCCCCGGGAAGAGACTGGCGGTGAGCCGGACGGTCTCCCGGACCGTCAGGTCCTTGAGCAGGCCGCCGGACTGCATCACGGCGGACACCAGGCCGCGGGCGATCGCGTCGCGGGGCGACAGCCCGAGGACGGACACCTCGCCGCGGGTGGGCGCGGAGAGCCCCAGGATCATGTCCACGGTGGTGGTCTTGCCGGCGCCGTTGGGGCCGAGGAAGGCCACCACCTCGCCGGGACGGACGGTCAGGTCGAGGTCGTCGACGGCGACGACGCTCCCGAAGGTGCGGGTGACGCCTGCGAGGCGGATCGCCGGAGTGGTCGATCCCGGGGTGGCGGTGGAGGTGGTCATGCCTCCAGCGTGTCGGCTCCCCGCCGACCGGACCTCAGCCCTCTGTCACGACTCCGGCGTGACAAACGTCAGCCGTGCCGGGCCTCCGGCCGGGTCAGTACGTCGAGACGTGGACGTGGTCGTAGTGGTTGGCCGTGGCCGACCCGCGGTTGGACATCGGCCGCCAGCCCTCGCCGGAGCGGACCGGGGTCCAGATGTGCTGGCGCCAGATCACGTCGTAGAGGTGCAGCTCGGCGGCGTGGGCTCGCAGGTAGTCGGCGATCGCGGTGCCGAGCGCCACGTCGCTGGTCATGATGTCCAACGCCCGCCCCGAGGAGTGCTCACCGTGGGCGTCCCAGCCGCCGTAGCGGGTGATCTGGGGGAAGGCGTGGCACACCGAGCGATAGACCCGGATGGCGTTGGTGGTGAGCCCGTTCTCGACGCTGGAGTCGGGGCACGGCGCCATCGACAGCCCGGCCGCCGGGCCGACGGGCTTGTCGCTGCTGAGGTAGCCCGCGGTCACCCAGCGCGGCTCTCCCTTGACGACCACCTCGAC
>JACKDA010000028.1 GCA_020633775.1 Gemmatimonadales bacterium
TCGTCGAGGCCGCCCGCGGCGACCACGTCCTCCATCTCATCCTCGGATGCCGCGGCGTCGTCGTACCCGCGCCGGATCCGGTCCTCCTCCTCGAACATCGCGTCGCCGAACATGGGGGCCTTCCAGTGTGGCGGCGTGTCGATCCGCCACGCTTCGTGGTGACACGCCCTCGCCGTGCCCAAGGGGAATGGGAATCGGGAGGGGGGCGCGTCTCCATACCCTGTTCACAGACCGTGCCACGCGCGTTGACCCTGCCGTGGCCGGTACGGTGGGATGGCACCGCGCTTCCATCTCGTTGTCTGGCATGGACTTGTACGATGGGCAGCCAGTCGGCCCATGGGCGACGGGCGTCAGGTCGCCGTTTGGCGCCCTGTGGACAACTGCATGGTGGCGAACCCGGGGTGGCCGGGCTACCCTCACCGGAGGGTGTCGAGTGCCTCGCGACCGAGCCCCGGGTTCCAGCGCAGCAGCTCGTAGTTGGCCAACCCGCGCTGCCAGTAGGGGTCGCCGTCCCGGATCCGGTCCAGGGCATTCGGGTCGGCCTCGGGGAGGCGGAGCAGGAGGGCGCCGCCGGTGCGCGGGTCGAGTGGCCCGGAGGCCAGCAGGGTGCCCGCTTCACGCAGGGTGCGGAGGTAGGCTCGGTGGTCGGCGGTGGCGGCCTCGATCTGCTCGATCGGCGCACGGTAGCGGATCAGGACGAGGGCGTACATCTCAGCCTCCGGTGGCGACGAGGCGCTTGATGCGCCCGAGGATGGCGGTGAGTCCTTGGGTGCGGGTCATCCCCAGCGCCTCGGCGAGGCCCAGCCGGTCGAGGAGGTCGTCGGGGACGGCCGCGACGTCCGCCGGTGTCGCTCCGTCGATCTTCGAGCGGAGCAGGGCGACGTAGCCGCGCACCGTGGGCGATTCCCGCGGGACATCGGCATGCATCACGACCCGCCCGGCCGGATCGCGACCGAGCCAGAGGAAGACCGGGGTCTGGCACTCGCTCACCCGGTGGGCCTCGCGGTCGGCCGCCGCTTGCAGGTCGGCGGGCGGGTCCGGCAGCTTGGAGGCGTAGGCCAGCAGCGTGTCGAGCCGGAGATCCTTCGTGGCCCGTCCCATCCTGGCGATCAGCGTGTCGAAGACCATCGACCGTTCCACGGCAATCAAGGAAGAAGAGTGATGACCGCCCAATCTAGCGCGCCACCCCTCGTCTCCGCGCACCAGCTCGCCGCGGCGCTCGGCGCGGCGGACCTCACGATCGTCGATGCCTCCTGGTACCTCGCCAGCGCGGGGCGCGATGCCGACGCCGAGTACCGGATCGCCCACGTCCCCGGCGCGGTGCGCATGGGGCTCGAGCTGATCAGCGATCCGAACAGCGACCTGCCGCACATGCTGCCGTCGGCCGATCGCTTCGCGGTGGCGTGCGAGACCCTCGGGATCGGCCCGCACCATCGGGTCGTCATCTACGATGGCAGCGGCACCAACCTGAGCGCCGCACGGGCGTGGTGGACGTTTCGCGTCTTCGGCCACCGCAACGTCTCGGTCCTCGACGGTGGCTTTCGTGCCTGGGCCGGTGCCACCCGGCCGGTGCAGATGGGGCTGCAGCGCCGCTCGCGCACGGGGTATCCGCTGCCGGCCGTCGATCGCGCGCTGGTGGTCGGGCGCGAGGAGGTCGAGGCGGTGAGTGCCGGGACCCTCGATGCCCAGCTCGTCGACTGCCGCAGCGCGGAGCGGTTCAGCGGCAAGGTCGATGAGCCGCGGCCGGGACTGCGGCGCGGGCACATCCCCGGCAGCCGCAACATCCCGTTCGAGATGTTCACCAACCGCGGCACGGGGCGGATGCATGCCGTGCCGGTGTTGCGCGAGCTGCTGCACGAGCAGGGCCTCGATCCCGCGCGGCGCATCATCGCCACCTGCGGCTCCGGCGTGAGCGCCTGCGTGCTCGCGCTTGCGGTGGAGGTGATCCGCAGCGAGGACCCGGAGGCCGTCGGCCCGCCGGTCGCGATCTACGACGGGAGCTGGGCGGAGTACGGGCGCATCGGCTAGCGGCAGCGCCGGACCGCGCGCTGCGCGGCCGGCCAGGTCGGGGCGAGCGCCAGGGCGGCCTCGGCGTGCGCGCGCGCCGTGCGGCACGGCCCGCGGGCGCCGAGCTCGATCTGCAGGGCATAGTTGAACGGGTCGATGCGCACGGCACGTGCGACCGCCGCGCGCGACTCGCCGTCGCCGGCCACCAGGTAGGCCCCGGTCTGCTGGACCGAACGGACGACGGCCACCGTCACCACGAGGAGCAGCAGCCGCCACCACGCGCGCGGGAACGGCCCCGGGTCGGGGTCCCGCAGTGGCACCGCGAGCAACGCCCCGGCCGTGACCGCGGTCCAGCCCACCGGGACGGCCAGGAGCATCACCGCATCGAACAGCCCCGCGACCGCGACCGCCGCCAGGGTGCCGAGCAGGGCCGCCATGGCCACGGCGGTGAGCGGGTCGTCGCGACGCCGACGGAATCCTCGCCATGCCAGCGTCATCCCGAACAGGGCCGCGATGACCGGGGCCAGGACACCCCGTTCACTGATCAGGGCAATCCAGTCGCTGCTCGGCCACGGATTGAGCGGAATCACGTCGTTGCGGGCCCAGCTCGGGTCGGAGCGCGGCGCCACCTCGCCGTAGCGCAGCGGCCAGTTGCCGGCGCCGACGCCGAGGACGGGATGCGCGAGGGCGAGCTCGAGGGAATTCTGGTACTGGAGCAGGCGTCCGCGGCCCGAGCCCTCGCGATAGTTGGTGAGGTTGCCGAGCGTGTCGCGGTACGGCGAATCGGACCGCCACTCCAGCGTGTTGGGCAGTGCGATCGCGAGGACGATCCCCGCGAGCGCGAGCAGCGGCAGCCGAACGACACGGTGACGGGGTGGCGCGGCGCCGCCGGCCAGGAGCAGGACGAGGGCCACCGTAGCGGCCGCGGCCCCGGCCGCCAGCCACCCGGCCCGCGAGCGGGTGAGGACGAGTCCGATGATGACCACGACCATCAGGGTGCTCGAGGCGCCGACCACGAGCCGTCGCCGCCCGGCGAGCACCCCGGCCATCGCCAGCGGCAGCGCGAGGGCCGCGAGATGCGCGATGAAGTTCCGGTTGCCCAGGGTTCCGCCCGGCGCACGCAGCTCGGCGAAGGACGCGTGCTCGACGCCCCATGCCTGCGCCAACGCGCTCCCGACCCCGACGAGCGCGGCGAGGCCGGTCCACCCGAGCAGGGTGCCCACCCTGCCGGCCCGGGCCACGCTCTGGGCCAGGCTGAACGCAAGCACGCCGGTCGCGGTGAGGCCCGCGGCGCGAAGGGTCAGCCACGGATTGGTGGCGACGAGGAGTCCGAGGAGCGTCCCCCCCAGCAGGAGGGCGAGCCACATCGCCGGCCACCGCGGCAGGCCGCGCGCGCCGGGGCGGCCCACCATCAGCGCCGCGAGGAACACGCTCAGGTGCAGTACCGTTTCCTTGGGAAACTGGTGGCGATCCAGATCGGTCGGCGCCACCGGGAGTGCCGCGAGCACGGCGAGCAGCACGCCACCCCCGAGCAGGTGCGCCGCGGCGGAGGTGCGTGCCGTCGGGGGCGGGCCGGAGGCGGACGGCGGGGTGGTGTCGGTCACGGGATCGAAGCATAAGGGCCCCGAGGGGCCGATGTAGATTGCACCTTCACGCGGAAGGGAGGGGTCATGTCCGACGACATCGTCGAACCGGGGGGCGATCGGTTCGAACCCGATCAGCCCGGGGCGGTGCTCGCCACGACCGACCAGCCGGTCCCCCTCGACGTGCACGAGATCGAGGATGATCGCGTGCCCGACGGGATGCGCTGCCTCGGCACCTTCCTCGATGGCACCCTCGTCGCCCGGTGCGCCGTCCCGCCTGGCGCCGCGGAATTCTTCGCGCGCCACGGGGTCTTCGCCGAGCCGCGTCAGCTGGTCCTCGCCGCGCGCGAGGAGGATCCCGGCCTGCGCTGCGAGCTGTACGCGATCATCCCGATGCCGACGCCGACCGCCGAGGACCTCGCGGAGGAGGACGACGAGGATCGCGAGCCGTGGGCGCAGTCGGTGCCGAGTTCCAACTACGAGCAGGCGGTCGCCGACCTCGAGGAGGAGGCGGCCGACGAGCCGCCCGACGGCGATGGCGGACCCACGATGGCCGCGGTGCTGCTCGGGCAGATCGTCCGGTTCCAGAAGGATCGACGCCACCCGGAGTCGCTGCCGCTGGAGACGGTCGATGTCCTCGCGCGCATCGTCTCCGGCCGCGTCGTCGAGGTGGTCGACAAGGTCCTCGGTGACCTGCTCGGTCCCTGACGTCCATCATCCCAGCCAGCCAGGAGTGCCCGTGTCCGACGCCCCATCCGTGACGCCGATCGCCGAGCGCGGCTACGCCCACCCCGACCTGCTCGTGGATTGCGAATGGGTCGCCGCGCACCTCGAGGACCCGTCGGTGCGGCTGCTGGAGTCCGACGAGGATGTCCTGCTCTACCGGACCGGGCACATCCCGGGCGCGCTCAAGCTCGACTGGGTCGAGGACCTCAACGACGCCGTGATGCGCGACTACGTCGATACCGCACGACTCGAGGCGCTGTTGCGCGAGCGCGGCATCGATGACGACACGACCATCGTGCTCTACGGCGACAAGAACAACTGGTGGGCCTGCTACGCGTTCTGGGTCCTGCGACTCTTCGGGCTCGCCAACCTCCGGATCCTCGACGGTGGCCGCGCGCGCTGGATCCAGGAGGGGCGGCCCCTGGAGACGGCGACCCCGACGGTCGCCGCCGGCCGCATCACGGTCGGGCCGCGCGACGACGTCGCGATCCGCGCCTTCAAGGACGACGTCATGGCCCATGTCGCCTCCGGCCGGCGGCTGGTCGACGTCCGCTCGCCGGAGGAGTACCGCGGCGAGCGGCTGCACATGCCCGACTACCCGAACGAGGGGGCGCTCCGGGGCGGGCACATCCCGGGGGCGGCGAACGTCCCCTGGGCCCGCGCGGTCGATCCCGACACTCACGTCTTCCGCCCGGCCGACGAGCTGCGGGCGATCTACGCCGACGAGCAGGGACTCGACCCGACGGCGCCGCTGGTGGTCTACTGCCGGATCGGCGAGCGCTCCTCGCACACCTGGTTCGTGCTGACCGCGCTGCTTGGCTGGACGCAGGTCCGCAACTACGATGGCTCGTGGACCGAATGGGGCAACGCGGTCCGCACCCCGATCGAACGTCCCTGACCCCCCACCGGCGACCCCGCCGCGGAGCCCCACCCGATGATCTCGTACACCGTCTACAAGCTCGTGCACCTGTTCGGGATGTTCATGGTCTTCAGCGTCCTCGGCGGCATCGCGCTGCACGCGATGAACGGCGGGACGAAGCAGGACAATGTCGGCCGCAAGCTCGTCGCGGCCCTGCACGGCACGGCCCTCTTCCTGATCCTGCTGGGCGGCTTCGGGATGCTCGCCCGGCTCGGCATCGTGCAGGGCGGGCTGCCGGGATGGATCTACGCCAAGCTCGCCCTCTGGGTCGCGCTGCCGGTGATCGGGATGCTGCCGTACCGGCGCCCGGCGAGCGCCAGGTGGGTCCTGCTCGGGTTGCCGGTGGTCGGCCTGCTGGCCGGCATCATCGCCCTGACGAAGCCCTTCTAGCGCGCGAGCGCGAACGCCAGCACCTCGCGCACGACGGCCGGGTCGCGCAGCACGGCGCGGTGCCCGAGGCCGCTCGTGCGCAGGAATCGGGCCCCCGGCCACGCACGCGCCAGCCGCTCCCCTTCCGCGATCGCGATGTCGGGATCGTCCGCATCGTGCACGACGAGTCCCGGGACATCGAGGCGCGGGAGCTGCGAGGGGACGTCGAGCTCGTCCCAGCTGAGGGCCAGCCGACGCTCGAGGTTCCGGCGCATCCGGGCATCGACCGGGGCGGGGAGGTCGAGGGCGTCACGAAAGAGGTCCGCCCAGCCGGTCACGTCGGCCGGCGAGGCGATCGTCACGGCCCGCCGCACCCGCAACCCGCGCGTCATCGAGAAGAGTGCCGCCGCGCCACCGAGGGAGTGGCCCACCACCGCATCGACGGGCCCGACCGTCTCGGCGATGGCGCGCAACGTGCGCGCGAACTCCGGCATCGAGGCGCGCCAGCCACTCGACCCACCATGGCCGGGCGCGTCGAACGCGATCACCTCGGCGCCGTGGGTGACGGCCGCATCCGCAAGCGTGGCGAACCGGCCGGCGTGGCTCCACCACCCGTGGACCAGGATCACCCGGGGTCCGCCCGACGACCCCCAGCGGTAGCCGACCACGCGCTGGCGCAACACCGGGATCGTGAAGCGCTCCGCACGGGCCAGGAACGCCGCTTCCTCGGCGCGGGGTGCCTTGCGCACGGTGCGGCAGAAGAGCGCCTCCGCGGCACGGGCCGCAACCGCGGTGGAGACGGTGGCGAGCGCCCGGACCGTCCGGCCGGCCACCCGGGCCCTCGGATCCGCGGCGGTGAGCGGGTGGGACGGGGTCGGCGGTGGGGTGGCGTGCATGGGGGCGGAAGATAGTGACCGGGTGCCCCGGCCCCGCTGACGCTATACTTCCGGGATGCCCACCACACCGACCTTCGCATCGCTTGCCGTGCCGACCTCCGGCGAGGCGATCACCCTCGTCGATGGCGCCCTCCGGGTGCCCGACCAGCCGATCATCCCGTTCATCGAGGGCGATGGCATCGGCCCCGACATCTGGCGGGCCGCCCAGCACGTCTTCGACGGCGCCGTGACGCGGGCCTACGGCGGCGCGCGCCAGATCGCCTGGCTCGAGGTGTTCGCCGGCGAGAAGGCGAAGGACCGCTTCGACAACTGGCTGCCCGAGGACACCCTGGCGGCGATTCGCCACTACCTCGTCGCGATCAAGGGACCGCTCACCACCCCGGTCGGCGGGGGTTTCCGCTCGCTCAACGTCGCGCTCCGCCAGCAGCTCGACCTGTACGCCTGCGTCCGGCCCGTGCGCTGGTTCGAGGGGGTGCCGTCGCCGGTCAAGGATCCCGGGGCGGTCGACATGGTGATCTTCCGCGAGAACACCGAGGACATCTACGCCGGCATCGAGTACCAGGCGCACACCGACGGGGCCCGTCGCGTCGTCGCCTTCCTCCAGGACGAGATGGGCGTCACCAACATCCGTTTCCCCGACTCGAGCGCGATCGGCATCAAGCCGGTCTCCGAGGAGGGGTCGAAGCGACTGATTCGTGCCGCGATCGCCTACGCGCATGCCCACAAGCGCCCCAGCGTGACGCTGGTGCACAAGGGCAACATCATGAAGTACACCGAGGGCGGCTTCCGCGATTGGGGCTACCAGCTCGCCCGCGACGAGTTCGGCGCCACCGACTACGAGGGCGGCCCCTGGCAGGTCACCAGCGGCGGGGTCATCGTCAAGGACGTCATCGCGGATGCGATGCTGCAGCAGGTGCTGACCCGGCCGCGCGACTACGACGTGATCGCCACCCTCAACCTGAACGGCGACTACCTCTCGGACGCCCTCGCCGCGCAGGTTGGTGGCATCGGGATCGCCCCCGGGGCGAACATCAACTACGTCACCGGGCACGCCGTCTTCGAGGCGACCCACGGGACCGCCCCGAAGTACGCCGGCAAGGACATGGTGAACCCCGGGTCGGTGATCCTCTCCGGCGAGATGATGTTCCGGCACCTCGGCTGGCACGAGGCCGCCGACCTGATCATCGCCGGTCTCGAGCGGACGATCGCCCAGCGGCGCGTCACCTACGACTTCGAGCGCCTGATGGACGGCGCGACCAAGCTCTCCACCAGCGCCTTCGGGCAGGCGGTCGTGGAGAACATGGTCGGATAGCCGGTGACCGGACCGACGGGGGCAGGTGGCGGGACGATGCGCCCCGAGGACGACCCGGGGTGGGCGGCGTACGCGCGGACCGTACTTCGCTTCGACCTCCCCGGCACGCCGAGCGTCAACCTCGCCCTCCCCCTGTCGGCTCGTGAACTCGCGGTCTTCCGGACCGCGGGCTTGCCGGGCACCTTCGGACTGCTGACCCCGGAGAATCCCCGTGGCCGCACCGCGACAGTTGAGGAGAATGATCGCCGCTGGGCCAGCTTCCGCGCCGGCCCCGCTGCGGGTGCGGTCCGCGTCGATGGCTGCGATCCCGGCGGTGGACGATGCGAACGCGGCGTGGCGCTCCCGTGGACGCTCGATGCGGTGCGGGACCTCGCGATCGTCTGGGAGCAGTCGGCCATCTACTGGTACGACGGTCGCATGATGTGGGTCGTCGGCGCGCTCACCAGTGCGGCGCCCTGGCCGCTCGGCGGCTCCCGGTGACGACGCGCCACGGGAGCGCCCTGCCGCCCGACGTGGCCGCCGTGCTGCGCGAATTCGTCAACGCGATGGGCAAGGCGGGGATGTACCCCGCCGGCCATCGCTTCGTCGAGGACGCGCTCTCGCGCCTCTCCGACGTCCTCGGCGTGACCCTCGAGACGCGCGGCTCGCTCACGCTGGGCTTCACCCCGCGCAACGTCCTCCTCGATGGCACCGCGATCGAGCCGCTGCCGCAGCAGGTCCGGCAATTCGGGCAGCGGCTGCACCGCAAGAACATCGGCACGATCCAGATCGCCCCGGGTGTCTCGCGCGCGGAAGTCTCGAGCCTGCTCGAGGCGATCACGGATCCCGATGCCGAGGAGGCGGTGGGGCGCTCGGGGCTGCGGTTGGCGCACCTGCGCGTCGAGCCACTCGTCTACGATGTCCTCCAGCTCGGCGGCGCCGGGGCGGATGAGCTCGACGAGGTGTTCTGGTCGCGACTCGTCGAGGCCGCCTTCGGACAGCGGCTCGGTGAAGGGCAGGCGGTGCCGACCGCGGTGCAGCTCGCCGAGCAGATCAACGACCGCGCGGCGACCACCCCGGACGGCGCCCGCCGGGTCTTCGAGGCCCTGTCGTCGTTCGCCAGCGCGCTCCACTCGCGTCGCGATCGTGCGCCGGTCAGTGCTCGCCGCCGGTTCATCGACGTCCTCTCGGCCCTCTCGCGACCGACCACGACACGGGTGATGGGCGCGGCACCGACCAAGGCGGCGCGTCGCCGCTTCATGCGCGAGACCCTCGAACAGGTGCCGCCGAGCCTGCTGATGCAGCTCCTCGAATCGGTGGCGGATGCCGATGGCGAGCCGATCTCGGCGCACCTGCGACTCATGCTCGGCAAGCTGGCCGGCGGCGACGGCGTCGAACGGGCCGCGGCCGAGGGCGATTTCGCCACCGAGGTCATGGGCCTCCTCGAGCAGTGGGACGGCGAGTCGCCCGACACGATGGTCGGCGACGACCCGCGGCTCGCGGTCGAGCCGTTTCGCGTGCTTGCGCTCGGGCTGGAGCTCGGGACCGCGCCGGCGTCGGTCCTCGCGGCCGCGCGTCGCTTCGCCGACAGGGGCCACGTGGCCGAGGCGCTGCAGATGCTCGACCAGCCGGGCAACGCGCCCGAGGTGCGGCGGGCCGTCGCCGACGCGGTCCTCGAGGCCGGGTTGCTGGGGCGGCTCCTGGCCGACGGCGATCCCGACTGGGGATTGGTGGAGCGCGTCGCGCGGCACACCGGGACCGGCGCCGTGGCCACGCTGCTGGAGGCGATCTCCGCCGCCGAGGAGCGTGCGACCCGGCGGCGAATCCTCGACCTGCTGGTGGCGGTCGGCTCGGAACCCGGCGCGGAGGCGGAACTGATCGACGCCCTGCAGGGCGCACCGTGGCACCTCACGCGCAACATCCTCACCGTCCTCTCGCTGCTCCCCACCGTCTCGGATGTCTCGCGGGTGCTGCCGCTCCTCGATGATCCGGAGTTCCGGGTCCGGCTCGAGGCGATGAAGGTGCTGGTGCGGCAGCCGGCCTCGCGCGAGCGCGCCGTCGCGGCGGGACTGGAGGATGGCGATCCGCAGCTCGCGCGCCTCGCCCTCGCGTCCCTCGATGGCGAGTGTCCCCCGACCCTTGTCGCCTCGGTGATCAGCGCGCTCGGCATCGAGGACGAGGATGTCCAGCTGCAGGCGGTCCGCCTCATCGCCGGGAGCGACAATCCGCTGGTGGTGCCGTCGCTCCTCGAGCTGGTGCGCTCGCGCGGCGGGCTGCTGCGACGCTGGCGCCTGCGGCCCCCGACGCCCACCATGCTCGCGGCGCTCTCGGCGCTGGCCGGTCGCTGGAGCTCGCACCGGCCGGTGCTGTTGACGCTGCAACTCGCCGCGCGCTCGCCCGATCCGGTCGTGCGCGCCGCCATCGGGCTGGCCTCATGAGCGAGGCGATCCGCTTCCTCCACGCCCTCGCGCAGGCGCTGTCGACGACGGCTCTCTACTCGCCCGGTCACCCCGCCGCCGCCCGGTCCATCGAGGCGCTCTGGCAGGCGCTGCAGGCGCTGCTCGCGGCGGAGGAACATCCGACCTTCCTCTTCCTCGGCGGGGCCCCGATCCATGCCGGTCGCGCCCTGCACGAGCTGTCGGGATGGCCGTGGGGGCAGCGGCTCAGCACCGCCGGCGTGCAGCGGCTGGAGTTCGAACGGGATGTCACCCCTGCGGCGCTCACCGAATTCCTGGTCCGTGCCCAGCTCCGACTCGCCTCCGGGATCGAGGCCGACACCGCGGAGAACGATCTCGCGGGGATCCGCTTCGGGATGGTCGAGGTTGCCGATGGGGAGGAGGAGGAGGAACCCGCGCAGGTCCAGGCGGAGCCGGAGCCGGAGGAGGTCGCCGAGCCGGTCCTCGACCTCACCGACGAGCTCGCGGCAATGGCCTGGATCCTCGCCGAGGCCCGCGAGGGTCGGGTGGCCCGCTCGGAGGCCGACACCGTGGTGCGGATCCTCGCTTCGCAGCTCCAGGCCCAGCCGCTCCCCCAGGTGGCCACGCCGGACGACTTCACCGACTACCCGGCCTACCTCGCGATCAACACGGCGCTCCTGGCGATGGCGGTCGCGAGCGTGGCCGGGATCGACCGGCGGGGCCGCCACCTCCTCGGCGTCTCCGCCCTGCTCGCCGACATCGGGATGATGCGGCTCGGCGAGCCGTTCGAGTTGCGTGACTCGCTCTCGCCCGAGGATCGCGCGCTGATGGAGTCCCACACCGTCCGCGGGGCGCAGCTCCTGCTCGACGTGGCCGGGCGCGGGTTCGAACTTGCCGCGACCGTCGCCCTCGAGCACCACCTCCGGCCGGACGGCAACGGCTATCCCACGCGCCGGTACGCGCCGCCACCGCATTGGGCGAGCCGGCTGGTGAGCGCCTGTACCGCCTACAGCTCCCTGCGCGCGCCGCGCCCGTTCCGGCCCGCCTGGGCACCGAGCCGGGTGGCGACCTACCTCGAGGAGTCCGCCGGCACGGTGTTCGACATCGAGGCCGCGCGCGCCGTCGCCTCGCTCGTGCGCGACGCGCTCCCCGACTGAGCGCCGAGCAGGCGCGCCAAGAGGACCACCCACGCCATCCAGAGCAGGTCGGCCACCAGCAGGTGCGTGAGCTGGAGTGGCACCGGGACCAGCAACGCGAGGGCGGTGAGCCCCACGGCCCACTGGACGAGGACCAGCCCCGCGACACGGCGACCCGCGGCGGCCGCCTCGACGCGCCATCGCGCCGCGGCCATGCCGATCCACAGGACGAGCACTCCCGCCGCGACGGCGAACGTCGGGTGGAGCACCCGCAGCCGCAACAGCAGGTGCGAGGTCGGATCGAGATCCTGGGCCAGTCCCTCCGCCAGCGTCCGTGCCGGGAAGAGCGTGTCGCCGAGTGACGCGATCGCCCCCGTCATCCCGACGAGGATCAGGCCAACCGTTCCCAGGCCCAGCAGCCAGCGTGATCGCCCCGCCTCGCGCCAGCGCAGCGGGGGAGCTCCACCCGCCCACAGTGCCGTCAGGACCAGGGCGGCCAGCAGCACGAGGGTGTTGAGCAGGTGGGCCCCGAGGGTGAGGGCCCGCGCCATCGAGGCGTTGTCGGCGACCAGCTCGAACCGGACCAGCCCCGCACCGATCAGTGCCTCGAGGATCATCACCCCCAGGCAGACCCAGGCGGCGGCGCGCACCCGGTGACCGCGGGGCAGGGCACGCCGGGCACCGACCACCAGGGCCACCACCAGCAACAGCGCGACGCCGGAGGTGAGGCGGTGGGTGAACTCGATCACGGTGGCGAGCGTGGGGGAGGGTGGGACGACCTCCCCGTTGCACAGCGGCCAATGGTTCCCGCACCCGGCCCCGGAGCCACTGGCCCGGACGAAGGCCCCCCAGAGGATCACCAGCAGGTTGGCGGCGACGGTGAACCAGGCGAACCGGGCCAGTCGTGGGGCGGAATCGGGGGAGTCGGCGGGCGGCATCGCGGAAAGATGGCCGGGACGCCCTGTCGGCGCATCCGGGCCGATCGGACGGGCTGACGCGGGCGACTGTCAATCCCGATAAACACACTCCCCTTTCGAGTTGTCCGGTGATATTGTCATCGCAGATATTGTGGAGTCGAGTTCCCCGCGACGTGCCACCCTGAGCGACGCGCCACGGAGACTGGATGACCGAGCACGAGATCCGCGAACTGGTCCGGACGGTGTTGTCGGCCCTCGGCCGGGGGCCTGACGTTGCGCCGCCGATGCTGGAGGCGGGCGATCCGCTGGGCCGGTTCCGCGCCGCCACGGCGCAGGCCAACGTGACCTTCCTCGAGCGCGAAGGGACGCCGACCGAGATCGGGCGTCTTCTCGACCGCGACGCGTTGCCCATGGTGCTCTGGGGACCGGAGCGGGCCGGCGTCATCCATCGCCGGGATGACCGCCTGGTGCTGAGCATTCCCGGTGCGGCGCCGCGGCCGCTCGACGAGACCGCGAGTGCGGAGGAGGCGATCGCCCACATCGGCGGCCCCACGCTGCTCCTGGTGCCGGTCGATGCCGCCCCGTCGGTTTCGGGGGAGGACGAGGCCCACCCGACCCCGACCGAACGGCTCTGGCAGCTGCTCGTGCGCGAGCGGCGCGACATCTGGCTCGTGTATCTCTACGCGACCCTCACCGGGCTGATCTCGCTCACCCTGCCGCTCGGCGTGCAGGCGATCACGGGGCTCGTCTCCGGCGGGCTCTTCGTGCAGCCGGTGGTGCTCCTGATCCTCTTCGTGATCGTCGGCACCCTCGTGGCGGGCGCGCTGCAGGTGATGCAGCTCTCGGTGGTCGAGATCCTGCAGCAGCGGATCTTCGCGCGGCTCGCCTTCGAGTTCTCGTTCCACCTGCCGCGGATCCGGCTGGAGTCGGTGCTCGGCGAGCACCTGCCGGAGGTGATGAACCGCTTCTTCGAGACGGTGGCGATCCAGAAGTCGCTCGCGAAGCTGCTCACCGACGCCTCCACCGCGCTGCTGCAGGTGCTCTTCGGGCTGCTGCTGCTGACCTTCTACCATCCGCTCTTCGCGGCGTTCGCGGCGGTGCTGCTGGTCGTGCTGACGATCATCTTCCGGCTCTCGGGCCCGCGCGGCATCAGCACGGCGCGGGGCGAGTCGACCGAGAAGTACCAGACGGCGCACTGGCTGCAGGAGGTCGCCCGCTCGATCACGGCGTTCAAGTTCGGCGGTCACGCCGCCTTCGCCGTCTCGCGGATGGATCGCCATGTCACCGCCTACCTGCACCAGCGCAAGTCGCACTGGGGCGTGCTGGTGCAGCAGGCGCTGAGCGTGGTGGTGTTCAAGACCATCGTGGTCGGCGGCCTGCTGATCCTCGGGTCGCTGCTGGTGATCGACCGGCAGATCACCCTCGGGCAGTTCGTCGCCTCCGAGATCGTGGTGGTGCTGGTGATGGCGGGGATCGAGAAGCTGATCCTCTCGATCGCGACGGTGTACGACGCGCTGATCGCGGTGGAGAAGGCGGGCCACATCACCGACCTGCCGCTCGAGCGCGCGGGCGGGCGGCTGCTCCCCGAGCGCGGCGCGGCGACCGGGATGACGCTGCGGGTCGAGGACCTCAGCTACCGCTACCCGGGGGCCAGCCACGACGCGATCACCGAGCTCACCTTCACGATCGGCGCGGGGGAGCGGGTGGTGATCATGGGGGCCGACGGCAGCGGCCAGTCGACGCTGCTCCGCGTCCTGAGCGGGCTCTACCACGACTACACCGGCGCGCTGACCTTCGACGGCGTGCCCGCCCGCGACCTCGATCTCGGGGCGCTCCGGGCGGACATCGGCCAGCTCCTCTCCGCCATCGACCTCTTCGAGGGGACCGTCGCCGAGAACGTCCAGGTCGGGCGGCCGAACCTCGGCACCGGCGAGGTGACGGCGGCCCTCGAGGCGGTCGACGCGATGCACTGGCTCGGCGCCGAGAGCGAGGGGCTGCGCACGATGCTCGCCTCGGGCGGATCGGGCCTCCCGGCGCACATGATCCACCGGCTCCTGCTGGCGCAGGCGATCGTCGGGCGGCCGCGGCTCCTGGTGCTCGACGACTTCTTCCAGAACCTCGAGGCCGAGACGCGCGACCGGTTCGTCGAGGTGCTGATGGGCCGGACGAATCCGTGGACCGTTGTCGCGATCTCGCACGACCCCGCCTTCCTCGAGGCCGCCGATCGGGTGCTGGTGCTGGACGAGGGTCGCCTCGTCGCCAGCGGGCCGTTCCGCGAGCTGCGCGGCACGCCGGTGGTGCGGGCCCTCCTCGGTGACGGCCCGGGGGTGCGCTGATGGCCGGCACGAACCCGCCCCCGCCGCCGGACGC
>JACKDA010000029.1 GCA_020633775.1 Gemmatimonadales bacterium
GGGACAAGACCCGCGCCGCGATCCAGGCGATGGCCGCCGAGCTGCTCGACCTGTACGCCCGTCGCCGCGTCAGCGCCGGGTTCGCGTTCCCGCCCGACGCGCGCTGGCAGCGCGAGCTCGAGTCGTCGTTCCTCTACGAGGACACCCCCGACCAGCGCACCGCCACCGAGAGCATCAAGGCCGACATGGAGCGTCCCCAGCCGATGGACCGGCTGCTCGTGGGCGATGTCGGCTACGGCAAGACCGAGGTCGCCGTGCGCGCGGCCTTCAAGGCGGTGCAGGGCGGCAAGCAGGTGGCGGTCCTCGTGCCGACGACGATCCTCGCGGAGCAGCACTATCGCACCTTCGCCGATCGGCTGGCCGACTATCCGGTGACCGTGGAGGCGCTCTCCCGCTTCCGGACCGCGAAGCAGCAGAAGGAGACGCTGCGCCGCCTGGAGACCGGCGAGCTCGACATCGTCATCGGGACCCACCGGCTGCTGTCGAAGGACGTCGTCCTCAAGGATCTCGGCCTGCTGGTGGTCGACGAGGAGCACCGCTTCGGGGTGAAGCACAAGGAGCGCCTCAAGGCGCTGCGGCTGGCCGTCGACGTGCTGACGCTGACGGCGACCCCGATCCCCCGCACGCTGCACCTCTCGCTGGCCGGCTTGCGCGACATGACGGTGATCGAGACCCCGCCGCGCGACCGGTCCCCGATCCTCACCTTCGTGGAGCCGTGGGACGACGCACTGCTCGAGGAGGCGATCGCGCGGGAGCTCGACCGTGGCGGCCAGGTCTTCGTGGTCCACAACCGGATCGAGACGATCGAGACGATCGCGAGCCGGGTCCGCTCGCTCGCGCCGCGGGCGCGAGTCGCGGTGGGGCACGGCCAGATGGCGGCCGACGCCCTCGAGGACGTGATGCAGGGGTTCGTGTCGGGGGAGGTCGACATCCTCGTCTCCACCATGATCGTGGAGTCGGGGCTCGACGTCCCCAATGCGAACACGATGATCGTGCACGACGCCCACCGGTTCGGGCTGGCCCAGCTCTACCAGCTGCGCGGGCGGGTGGGCCGCAGCCACCGGCGGGCCTACTGCTACCTGCTGGCGCCGGACACGATCGACCCGGCGGCCGAGGAACGGCTCAAGGTCCTCGAGCATCATACCGACCTGGGGGCGGGCTACCGGATCGCGCTCCGCGACCTGGAGTTGCGGGGGGCGGGGAACCTGCTGGGGGCCGAGCAGTCGGGGCACGCCCAGGCGGTGGGGTTCGACCTCTACCTGCGCTGGCTGGAGGAGACCGTCACGGCGCTCCGGAGCCGGAAGGACGCCGTGGAGGCCCCGGCCCCCCCGGACGTCCACCTTGACGTCCCGGCGCGGCTACCGGACGCCTACGTGGTCGATGACGGGACCAAGCTGGACCTCTACCGCCGACTGGCGCGGGCCACGACGCCCGGCGACATTGATGAGCTGCGCGCCGAGCTGCGGGAACGGTTCGGCCCCCTGCCCGCGGAGGCGGATGCGCTCCTCGACATGACCCGGCTGCGGGTCCTGGGGGCGGCCCTGGGGGTCCAGCACGTGATCATCCGGGGGGACGAGGCGCGGGTGGCCTTCCGGCAGGGCGCCACGCCCCGCATGGCGGGGCTGACCCGCGCGCTGGAGGATGTGCAGCTCGCGGCGGAGGTGCGGCGCACGATGCCGCTGTCGCTGCGGTTGGTGCGGCTCGGAGGCGAGCCGCTGGTTCCCGCGCTGGTGCGCGCCCTGCGGCAGGTCGCCGCGTGACGCCCCCGCGTTCTTTCACCGAGATGTGAGGAGTCCGATGCGTCGTACCCTGCGGCTGACCGTGCCACTGACCGCCCTGCTGATGGCCTGTTCGGGTGATGCCTTTTCCGGAGATCCCGAGCTGGCCGCGAAGGCGGCCGGCCAGGACCTGCGGGCCGAGCGGGTGGCGGAGATCATGACCAGCGTGAAGGGGGTCACGATCAACCCGGAGGCGGCCGACTTCGTCTCGCGCCTCTGGGTCGACTACACCCTGTTCGCGCAGGCGGTCGCCGACAACTCGCTGACGACCGACTCCGCCATGGTGGCCAACGCGATGTGGGTCGATGTCGCGGAGATCACCGCGGGCCACTGGATCGACACCCTGATCGCGCGCCGCGCCGAGGTGACCCCGGAGCGGGTCGACAGCGCCTACGCGGCCGGCGGGGTGCGGGTGCTGCAGCACGTGCTCGTGCAGGTCGATCCGTCGGCCACCGAGGTGCAGCGCAACGCCGCGCGCCGCAAGATCGACGGCATCGCCGCGCGCGCGAAGGGCGGCGCCGACTTCGGGACGCTCGCGCTCGACAACTCGGACGACGTCGCGACCAAGGTCGACAGCGGCTTCCTGCCGCCGTCGCCGCGCGGGGCATTCGTGCCGCCCTTCGACTCGGCGGCGTGGCTCCTCGAGCCGGGCGAGATCAGCGACGTGGTCGTCACCTCGTACGGCTTCCACGTCATCAAGCGCGGCACCGAGGCGCAGGCCAAGGCGCGGATGACCGAGTGGCTGCAGACGCCGCTCATCCAGCAGATGGAGCAGCGCTACTTCGTCGAGCTCGATTCGGTCAACAAGGTCGAGCTCGCCCGGGACGCCGCCGCCAAGGCGCGCGAGGCGATCGGCGATCTCGCCAAGGCCGGCAGCAACAACGGCACCCTCGCCACCTATGCCGATGGCAAGCTCACGGTGGCGCAGTTCGCCCGGTGGATCCGCGCGATGACGCAGGATCCCACCCAGGGGCCCCAGCAGCTCGAGCAGATGAAGCAGGTGCCCGACTCGATGCTCGAGGCCGGGGTGCGGCAGGTGGCCAACCGCTACCTGATGCTGCGCGACGCCGAGCGCGAGGGGATCACCATCACCCCGGAGGAGTGGGGCGAGGTGCAGGCGCAGTTCGCCATGTCGGTCGACACGATCAAGGCGTCGATCGGGCTGGGGCCGGACGTGATCGACCCGTCGGCGAGCGAGGCGGATCGTCGCCGCGCGGCCGCGCTGCGGGTGGACCAGTTCTTCGATCGGATGACAACCGGCGAGTCGCGGCTGCGGCTGCTGCCGGGGATGCTCGCCTGGACGCTCCGCGAGCGCTCGAACGCCGCGGTCAATCCCGCGGGGGTGCAGCGCGCCGTCGACCTCGCCAAGGCGCGGCTCGCGGCCGACACCTCCAATGCGGTGCCGAACGACGTGGCGCCGGTTGCGCCGGTGCGCCCGGCCCCGGGCGGCCCGCCGGTCTCCGGGGACAACTGATGCGGCCACGGCTCGCCGTCACCGCGTGCGGCCTGGTCCTCGCCCTCGGGGCGGGGGCCACGCGGCCGCTGGTGGCGCAGGGCCAGGGCGAGGAGCCGGTGGACCGGGTGGTCGCGGTGGTCAACAATGCCGCGATCACCTTCACCCAGCTGCAGGAGGAGTACTACGCCCGCCTGCAGCAGGAGGGCCGGCCACCCCCGACCGACGAGGCACAGCTCAAGCGGGAGATGCGCGCGCTGGTCGACACGATCGTCGACGACGAGCTGCTCTTCCAGCAGGCCATCCGCGACACCAACATCAAGGTCACGCCGATCGAGGTGAACGACGCCGTGGACCTGGTGCTGCGCGACGCGCGCCAGCCGTTCCCGAGCGAGGATGCCTTCCAGGCCGAGCTGCGCAAGGCGGGCTTCCTCGGCATCGACGACTACCGGCGCTGGATGAACGATCGCCAGTACCGCGAGCTCGTGAAGCAGCGCTACATCCAGCTGCTGGCCGAGAAGGGGCTCACCGACCCGATCCAGCCGACCGAGTCCGAGGTGCGGGCGTTCTACGAGTCGAACCTCGACCGACTGCCGCGCCGCCCGCCGACGCGCAGCATCCGGCAGATCGTCATCGCGCCCAAGCCGAATCCCGCCGAGAAGGCGAAGGCGCGGGTGCTGGCGGACTCGCTGGTCCAGGCGCTGCGCGCCGGGGCCGACTTCCAGGTGGTCGCGCGGCGGTTCTCGCAGGACCCCGGCTCGGCCGCGCAGGGCGGCGACCTCGGCTGGGTCCGTCCCGGTGTCATGGTGCGGGAATTCGAGCGCGCGGCGTTCGCCCTGCCGCGCGGGACGATCAGTGATCCGGTCGAGTCGCCGTTCGGCTACCACATCATCCAGGTCGAGCGGATCCAGCCGTCGGAACGGAAGATCCGCCACATCCTCCTCTCCGCCCCGATCGATTCGGCCGGGGCGGCGGCGGCGCGCGAGCTGGCCGATACGGTGCGGGCCCTGATCGTCGCGGGGGCGTCGTTCGACTCGCTGCAGGGGATCTACCACGATCCGTCGGAGACCCGCGAGGGGCGGGCGCTGGAGCTCGATCCCCAGACGGTGCCGGCGGCGTACATCGACGCGCTCACCGCCGCCGACAGCGGCACGCTCACCCCGGTGACGCCCCTGCCGGTGCCCGGCGGCGGGCCGCTGCAGAGCAAGTACATGATCATCAAGGTGTTCGCCGCCGCGCCCGCGGGGCCGCCGCCGTTCGACCGGATGCGCGAGGTGCTGCGGGCCCGGATGGCGGAGGCCAACGGCCGCGAGCACTACCTCGAGCAGTTGCGGCAGAAGGCGTTCATCGACATCCACGAGCCGTGACCGGGCGGGTTCGGCTCGCCGTGACCCTCGGGGATCCGCGCGGGATCGGTCCCGAGATCGCCGCGGCGGCGCTGGCCGACGGGGTGGACGCCGAGGTCACCGTCATCGGCGCGAAGGAACAGATCGCGAACCTGCGAGCCGACCGGCACGAGCCGGTCGGCTCGTGGCGTTCCGGGCCCCGGGGGGTCGCGCGGACGCGGGCGGCGCAGGCGGGGCTGCTCGCCGGGCGGGCGGTCGAGCGCGCCGCCGCGATGGCACTCGCGGGCGAGGTCGATGCCATCGTCACCGCCCCGGCGGAGAAGCACGCCCTGCACCTCGCGGGATTCCCGTTTCCAGGGCACACCGAGTGGCTGGCCCACCTCGCGGGCGGGGTGGAGGTGGCGATGATGCTCGCCAGCGAGCGGCTGCGGGTCGTGCTGGTCACCACCCACCTGCCGCTGCGCGACGTGCCGCTGGTCCTGACGACCGACCGGATCGTCCGCACCGGCGAGGTCACCAGGGCCGCGCTGCAGGGGTGGTTCGGGATCGCCGAGCCCCGGCTCGCGCTCTGTGCCCTCAATCCCCACGCCGGCGAGCAGGGGCTCTTCGGTGACGAGGAGGCCCGGATCCTGGCGCCCGCGGTCGAGCGGCTTGGTGCCGCCGGGCCGGTCCCCGCCGACACGGTGTTCGTCCGGGCGATGCGCGGCGAGTTCGATGCCGTGCTGGCCCCCTACCACGACGTGGGGATGACGGCGATCAAGGTGGCCTCGTTCGGGGCGGCGGTGAACGTCACGCTGGGGTTGCCCTTCGTGCGCACCTCCCCCGATCATGGGACGGCATTCGACCTCGCTGGCACGGGACGTGCCGACCCGGGGAGCATGCGGGCCGCGGTGGCCCTCGCCCTTGACCTCGCCACGCGGAGCCGCGCGTCATGAGCCTGACGGTCAGTGTCCTCATCCCGGTCTACAACGAGCGCCAGACCCTCGAGTTCCTCATCGACCAGGTGCGGAGCGTCCCGATGCAGAAGGAGATCATCTGCGTCAACGATGCCTCCACCGACGGCAGTGCCGAGATCCTCGACCGGCTGCTGCAGGAGGGGCGGATCGACCGGCTCCACCACCAGCCGATCAACCGCGGCAAGGGCGCCGCGATCCGCGAGGCGATCCGGATGGCGAGCGGCGACGTGGTGGTGGTCCAGGACGCCGACCTCGAGTACGACCCGACGGAGATCCCGACGCTGCTCGAGCCGATCGCCTCCGGGCGCGCCGACGCGGTCTTCGGGTCCCGCTTCCTGGGCGGCCCGCACCGGGTGCTCTACTTCTGGCACTCGGTCGGCAACTCGCTGCTGACGCTGGTCTCCAACATGTTCACCGACCTCAACCTCACCGACATGGAGACCTGCTACAAGGTGATCCGGACGCCGCTGGCGCAGAAGCTGATCCTCACCAGCGACCGCTTCGGGTTCGAGCCCGAGGTGACGGCCCGCCTGGCGCAGGCGAAGGCGCGGATCTGGGAGCTGCCGATCAGCTACAGCGGCCGGACCTACGAGGAAGGGAAGAAGATCGGCTGGAAGGACGGGGTCGCGGCGTTCTGGCACATCCTGCAGTACAACATCTTCCCGCCGAAGAACGTCAGGGTCCGGCGTCGGCACCGCTCGCCGCACGACGAAGGTCCTTGGGATCGCGCAGGGGAGTGAACGCGCGCCGGGCGGCGCCGATCAGTCGCTGGCGGGCGGTGCCTCGCGCCGGACGACCCGCACGCTCTCGACGCGTCGCTCATCCATGCCCGTGATCTCGAACAGGAACCCACCCGCCGCCACCTGGTCGCCCGTCGCGGGCAACCGGCCGAGCTGGCCGAAGAGGTAGCCCCCGAGGGTGGTGTACTCGTCCTCGTCGAGGGCGGCGTCGAATCGGTGGTTGAAGTCGCTGATCGGCATCGCCCCGTCGAGCGAGGGGGTCCCGTCGTGCGAGGTCACGGCGCGCGCGGTCTCCGGGTCGTATTCGTCGTAGATCTCGCCGACGATCTCCTCCAGCAGGTCCTCCATCGTGACCAGGCCCGCGGTGCCGCCATACTCGTCGAGGACCACGGCGAGGTGGGTCTTGAGCCGCTTCATGTCGGTCAGGACGTCCTCCACCTCGCGGGTCGCGGGGACCTGCAGCGGCGCGCGCATCAGCCGGTGGACCTGGGTCCCGGGCGCGTTGCGCAGCGCGCGGAGGATGTCCTTGGCGTGGACCACGCCGACGATCTCGTCGAGCGAGCCGGTGTAGACCGGGTAGCGCGAGCGACCGGCGCCGGCCACCACGTCGGCGGCCTCCTCGACGGTGGCGGTCGCCTCGAGGCCGACGATCTCGGTGCGCGGGGTCATCACCTCGGCGGCGTTCTTCTCGCTGAACTCGAAGACGCCCTCGAGCAGCCGGGCATCGCCCCGGCGCAGCGAGCCGCCCTCGCCCGACTGCTCGACGAGCATCCGAATCTCCTCGGGCGAGTGCAGCCGGTCGTGCTCCCCGGCCGCGCGGATCCCGACCAGCCGGAGGAGCAGGTTCGCGGTGCCGTTGAGGATCGAGATCGGGTAGTGCATCACCCAGGCGAAGCCGATCAGGGGGAGCACCACCCACCGGGACACCTCCTCCGGATGGAGCAGCGCCAGCGCCTTGGGGACCAGTTCGCCGAGGATGATGTGGGCGGTGGTGATGATCGTGAACGCCGCCGCGACCGCGGCGCCGTGGGTCGCCAGCGGGGCGAGGAGCCCCGGGGCGCCGCCGAAGAGCCCCTCGAAGAGGTGGGCCAGGGCGGGTTCGCCGATCCAGCCCAGGCCGAGGGAGGCGAGGGTGATCCCGAGCTGGGTCGCCGAGATGTAGCGGTCGAGGTGTTGGAGGGCCTTGAGGGCCCGGATAGCTTTGCCGTCACCGGCCTGCGCCGCCTCCTCGAGGCGGGTGCGCCGGGCGCCGACCAGGGCAAACTCGGCGGCGACGAAATAGGCGTTGGCGAGGACCAGCGCCAGCACGGCGAGGAGTCCGATCGCCGTCGATGTCGGGGCGGTGGCGGTATCCATCTCCCTCAAGGGTAACGCCGCCGGGGCCCGGCGGCACGCGGAGGGAGTGGAACGGGTCATGGTCCACAGGCGACTCGGGATGGTGCTGGCGCTGACGGCGGCCTTCCTCCTCGTGGAGGTGGTCGGCGGCTACCTGTCGGGGTCACTGGCGTTGCTGGCCGACGCCGGGCACATGGCCACCGACGTGGGCGCCCTCGCCCTCGCGACGATCGGGGCCCGGATCGCCGCCCGGCGCGCCCACGCGGCCCACCGCTTCGGCAACCTCCGCTGGGAGGTGCTCGCGGCGCTCGTCAACGGGGTCGTCCTCTTCAGCATCGCCGTGGGGATCTCGATCGAGGCGGTGGGCCGGCTGCGCGAACCCCACGCGATCGACGCCGTGCTCTTCGGCTCCGTGGCGGCGGCCGGGCTGGTCGTGAACCTGATCTCGCTCCGGGTGCTGCACGGCCACCACCACCACGACCTGAACGTCCGCGGGGCATACCTCCACATCCTGGGCGACGTCCTGGGCAGCGTGGGGGCGATTGCCGCCGCCGTCGTCATCCAGACCACCGGCTGGCTCCCCGCCGACCCGATCATCTCGGTGCTGATCTCGCTGCTCATCCTGCGCTCGGCGTGGCGGCTGATCCGCGAGTCGGGCGAGATCCTCCTCGACAAGGTGCCGCCGCACGTGAGCGTCGCCGAGGTGGAGGCGCGGCTGCTCGCCGCCGCCGAGGTCGACCGGGTGCACGACGTCCACGTCTGGACCGTGACGCCGGGGCTGGTGGCGATGAGCGCCCACGTGGTGGCCCCGGAACTGGCCGACCACCCGGGGGTCCTCCGGCAGCTGACCGAGGCGATGGGCGCCCTCGGTGTCGATCATGTCACGATCCAGCTCGAGACCGGGGAACCCTGCGAGGGCGAGGACTGCGGCGAGCACGCCCATCCACCGGTGCGCGGGGCCGCGACGACCCCGGGGTGAGCGACTTGCGGCGCGCGTGAGCGCCCGATATATATGGCGCCCTTGGGCCATGGTGGCCCGCTGAAAGGCAGTTCCAGGTGCAGATCCGCAACATCGCCATCATCGCGCACGTCGACCACGGGAAGACCACCCTGGTCGACCAGATGCTCCGGCAGGCCGGGGCGTTCCGCGCGAACCAGCAGGTCGACGAGCGGGTCATGGACTCGAACCCGCTCGAGAAGGAGCGGGGGATCACCATCCTCGCGAAGAACACCGCCGTAAGCTGGGGCGGGGTCAAGATCAACATCGTCGACACCCCCGGCCACGCCGACTTCGGTGGCGAGGTCGAGCGGGTCCTCCGGATGGTCGACGGGGTGCTGATCCTGGTCGATGCCGCCGAGGGGCCGATGCCGCAGACGCGGTTCGTCACCCGCAAGGCGCTCGCCCTCGGCCACCAGCCGATCGTGGCGATCAACAAGATCGACCGGCAGGACGCCGAGCCGATGCGGGTCCACGACGAGGTGCTGTCGCTCTTCCTCGACCTCGACGCGACCGAGGCGCAGCTCGACTGCCCGTTCCTGTACACCATCAGCCGGCAGGGCGTCGCCACCGCGGACCTCGCCGTCCCCGGCACCTCGCTCGACCCGCTCTTCCAGACCATCCTCGACACGGTGCCCCCGCCCTCGGGCGACCCCGCGGCGCCGTTCCAGATGCTGATCTCGACCCTCGACTTCTCCAGCTTCCTGGGCCGGATCGCGATCGGGAAGATCGAGCGCGGGCAGATCCGGGTCGGCGACCAGGTCGCCCTGCTCCCGCTCGGTGAGCCGGGGCTGGTGAGCGAGAGCGAGGGGATCGACCGGGCCCGGGTCACCAAGCTGTTCACCTTCGACGGGTTGAACCGGGTCGAGGTCCAGGAGGCCGGGGCGGGCGAGATCGTCGCGCTGGCCGGCTTCGAGGGGATCGAGATCGGCAAGACCCTCGCGGCGATCGAGACGCCCGAGCGGCTCGAGGGCATCGCGGTCGAGGAACCGACGATCTCGGTCGACTTCATCGTGAACAACTCCCCGTTCGCGGGGCGCGAGGGGAAGTTCGTCACCTCGCGGCAGCTCCGGGACCGGCTGTTCAAGGAGCTGGAGCGCAACGTCGCCCTCCGGGTCGAGCCGACCGACTCGCCCGACACCCACGCGGTGAGCGGGCGGGGCGAGCTCCACCTCGGCATCCTGATGGAGACGATGCGGCGCGAGGGCTACGAGTTCCAGGTTTCCCGGCCGCGGGTCATCCTCCACGAGGGACCCGCCGGGGAACGGCTGGAGCCGTACGAGGAGTTGACGATCGACGTGCCCGAGGAGTATATGGGCGTCGTGATGGAGAAACTCGGACCGCGCCGCACCGAAATGATCGAGATGCGGAACCCGGGGCAGGGCATGGTCCGGCTGACGTTCAAGATCCCGGCACGCGGACTCTTCGGGTACCGCTCGGAGTTCCTGACCGACACGCGCGGCACCGGGATCATGAACCACCGGTTCCTGGCGTACGGGCCGTGGGCCGGGCCGATGGCGGGGCGCAAGCGGGGCGTGCTGGTCGCCGATCGGGAGACCCCGGTCGTCGGCTTCGCGCTCAACAACCTGCAGGAGCGCGCCCAGCTGTTCGTCTCCCCCGGCGAGCAGGTGTACGAGGGGATGATCGTCGGCGAGAACTCGCGGCCGGGCGACATGGACGTGAACGTGGGCAAGGAGAAGAAGCTCACGAACATGCGGACCACCGCGTCCGACGAGAACATCCAGCTCGAGACCCCGCGGGACATCACGCTGGAGTATGCCCTCGAGTACATCGAGGAGGACGAGCTGATCGAGGTCACGCCGGAGAACATCCGGCTCCGCAAGCGGCAGTTGCTGGCTCACGAACGGAAGAAGGCGCAGCGCGCGGCGAACCGGGTCGCCGACGCGTCCTGATCCCCCAATACCCGGACCACTGGAGGTCACCATGTCGGCGTGGGAGGCGTCCCTCGAGGCCACGCTCGAGGAGGACCAGATCCTCTTGAAGCGGCGGTTGGACGAGGACGATGAGGACGAGGACTTCGACTTCGATGACGACGAGGACGAGGACGGCGACGACCTCGACGAGGACGACGAGGACGACGACGAGGACGAGGACGACGAGGACTACGACGACTTCTCGTTCGACGACGACGACGACGACGACTGACGCCGCCCGCGACGGTCGGCCCCCGGCGGTGCCCCGCCGGGGGCCGACGCACGTCCGGGCCGGCGCGGGCGCGCGCGCATGAGCACGATCCTGATCGCCAGCCCGCTCGAGGCGGAGCTGGCGGCCCGCATCGCCGAGGCGCACCCGGGCGGTGCGGTGATCCACCGACCCGATCTCGTCCCGGCCGCGCGGTACCCGGCCGACCATGTCGGGGCCCCGCTGGTGCGCGACCCCGAGGCCGAGGCCGAGTGGCGCGGCCTGCTCGCGCGGGCCGACATCCTGTTCGACCTCGACTGGACCCACCTCGAGGACCTGCCCGACCTCGCCCCGCAGCTGCGCTGGATCCAGGCCAGCAGCTCGGGTATCGGGCCGCTGCTGAGCCGCCATCGGTATCCCCAGCGGCTGCCCGACACGGTGATCACCCGCGCCAGCGGGGTGCACGCCCAGCCGCTCACCGAGTTCGCGTTGATGGTGATGCTGATGCACGCCCGGCGCCACGACCTGATGGCGACGCAGCAGCGCGCGCGACGCTGGACCCGGTTCGCCGGCACCGACCTCCGCGAGCGCACGGTGGTGATCATCGGACTCGGCGCGATCGGGGCCGAGCTGGCGCGCTGCTGCGCCGCGCTGGGGATGCGCGTCGTGGGCGTCGGGCGGACCGCCGAGGTGCCCGAGGCCGCCGCGCCGCACCTGGCGGGGTACCATCCCCACACCGCGCTCGATGCGGTGCTGCCGGAGGCGGAGTTCCTCGTGCTGGTGGCGCCGCACACCGCCGCGACGCGCGGCCTCCTGGGCGCCGATCGGCTCGCCCGCCTGCCGCGCGGGGCCGTGCTCGTGAACATCGCCCGCGGCGCCCTGGTCGACGAACCGGCCCTGATCGCGGCCCTCCGCTCGGGGCACCTCGGCGGCGCCGGCCTCGATGTCGTCGCCGACGAACCGCTCGCCGAGTCGAGCCCGCTGTGGGACCTCCCCAACGTGCTCATCAGCCCGCACTCGGCCGGCACCAGCGACCGGGAGAATGCGCGGTTGGTGGAGCTCTTCCTCGACAACCTCGCCCGGTTCCGCGCCGGGACACCGCTGCGCAACGTGGTGCAGCCGCGCGAGCTGCTCTAGGGCTCAGCGCCGCAGCTCCTCCAGCGCCTCCTCCGTGAACGGGTTGCGGCCGGCGCGAAGCTCCTGCACCCACATCCGCTGCTTGATCGCGGCGGTCTCGCCGAGGCCGCGCGTGACGACATCGGCGAGGTAGGCCTCGTAGTCCGTTGCCGCACCGTCGAGATCGCCGGTCAGCGCCCGGGCAAGCCCGCGCGAGTCATGGTAGCGCGCCACATCGGCCGGGGCGCCCTCGGCCACCGCGCGGTCGCACGCCGGCATCGCCTCCGCGGCGAGCCCGTTCAGCGCACCGCGCCAGCACAGCGTGTTCGCATACCCGGCGTCCCCGGGATCCTGCATCGCCCGCCGCAACGCCGTCGCGGCCGCCGCGCCGAAGCGCGTCGCCAGGCCCGAGTCGCCGACGAGCGCGGCCTGCCGCGCCCAGAACCCGAGCCGGGTCAGGCTGTCCACGGGGTCCGGGGAGAAGCCGAGTTCCCGGGCGACGTAGCGTGGCACGGCCTCGAGGCGGTCGTCGTGCAGCGCGACGCTGGCGAGGGCGGCATACCCCTCGCGCAGGATGATGGGGTCCGTGCCGAGCCGCCGGCGCAGTGAGTCCTCGACCGCCGCCGGCGAGGACGCGGTGCCCTCGAGCAGCATCGCCAGGGCGCGCAGGGCCATGAACCGGTTCGCATGCGCCCGGGTCCCGATGCGGGGATCATTCATCGCGGCGAGCGCGATCGGGATCGCGGTATCCAGCGTCGCCCGCATCAGGTCCCAGCGGCCGGCCTGTCCCTCGGCCACTGCCCGATCAATGCGATACGGGTTGGCCTGGGTCGGATCGTCGCGATGGATCGCATCGACGCGGTGGGTGACCTGGTCCCAGACCGCCGCGGCGGCGTCGAACGCACCGA
>JACKDA010000003.1 GCA_020633775.1 Gemmatimonadales bacterium
CTCGCCCCCCTCCAGCTGCTGGTCTGCCTGGGGAGCATCGTCCTCGTGGCGCGCTTCCTCGCGACCGGGGACGGCTGGGGCTGGGCGGCGGGCTCGGTGGCCCTGAAGACGGCGCTGCTCTACCTGATCATGGTGACCGGCTCGATCTGGGAGCACGAGGTGTTCGGCAAGTGGCTCTTTGCCGAGGCCTTCTTCTGGGAAGACGTGGTCTCGTTCATCGTGATCGCGCTCCACACCGCGTACCTCGCCGGCTGGCTGGTTGCCGCGTGGGCCCCGACGACGCTGGCGACCCTCGCCCTCGTCGCCTATGGGGTCTACCTCATCAATGCCGGCCAATTCCTCTGGAAGCTCCGCCTCGCCCGCCGCGACCGCGCCGCGCTGTCCGCCGGGGGCACGCCGTGAGTGCGCCCGCCACGCCCGGTTGCCGGAACCTGCCGGTCCTGCGCGAACGGGGCCAGCGCGAGGTGTTCTGCGGCCTGACCGGCATCGTCTGGCTGCACCGGCGGCTGCAGGACGCCTTCTTCCTCGTGGTGGGCTCGCGGACCTGTGCGCACCTGATCCAGTCTGCCGCCGGCGTGATGATCTTCGCCGAGCCGCGTTTCGGGACCGCCATCCTCGACGAACGGGACCTCGCGGGACTGGCCGATGCGAACGAGGAACTCGACCGCGTGGTCGCGGAGCTGCTCGCGCGACGGCCGGACATCCGCATGTTGTTCCTGGTCGGCTCGTGCCCCTCGGAAGTGATCAAGCTCGACCTGCGGCGGGCCGCGGAGCGGCTGGGCGAGGTGCATCGCGGCGTGCGCATCGTGAACTACAGCGGCTCGGGCATCGAGACGACGTTCACCGAGGGGGAGGACGCCTGCCTTGCGGCCCTGGTCCCCCACTGCCCCGCGCCGACGGATGAGCGGCCCCGCCTGCTCGTGGTCGGCACCGTGGCCGACGTGGTGGAGGACCAGTTCCGGCGGTTGTTCGAGGCGATGGGGATCGGTCCGGTCGACTGGCTCCCGCCGCGCCGCACCGACCAGCTCCCGCCGATCGGCCCCGGGACCCGGATCCTCGCCGCCCAGCCCTTCATCGCCGAGACCCTTCGCGCCCTCGAGGCGCGCGGTGCCGCGCTGTTGAGCGCACCCTCCCCCGTTGGGCGCCGGGCACTTGCGGCTGGCTCGCCGCTGCCGCACGCGCATGGGATATCCCCACCGCCCGGTTCCGGACGCGTCGTGGCCGCACCCGCCGAGCGCCGCGCGAAGGCGGTCTCGGCCACCAGGGAGCGCCTCGAGGGGCGACGGATCTTCTTCTTCCCGACTCCCGACTCGAGCTGCCCGCTCGCCCGCTTCCTCCGGGACGAATGCGGCATACAGGCGGTCGAGGTCGGCACCCTACCTGCACAAGGGGCCTGATGGCGGCCGAGCTGCCGCAGCTCGCCGGCGTGCAGTTGAGCGAGGAGGCCAGGACGTGGAACGCCAGCTCGATCGGTGCCGGGCCGCCGCGCCCGACCTGACGGTCTGCGGCTGGGCCTCGCCAACCCCGCTCGGGCGGAGGGCTGACCACCAAGTGGGCGATCGAACTGGTGTTCTCGCCGATCCACGGTTTCGAGCAGGCCAGCGACCTCGCGGAACTCTTCACGCGGCCGCTCACCCGCCGCGCCCGGCTGGAGGTCTGACGGTGCAGCTGACGCTCTGGACCTACGAGGGCCACCCCATGTCGAGGCGATGCGGATCGCGACGGCGATGCGCGACGTGCACTACGTGCTGCACGCCCCGCAGGGCGACACCTACGCCGACCTGCTGTTCACCGATGATCGAGCGGCGCGCGATCGTCGCCCCGGTGACCTACACGACGTTCCAGGCGCGCGCGACCTCGGGGCGACACGGCGGGGCTCCTCGGGCGCGTGTCGCGAGGCGGTCAGCGAGCTTCTTCGCCGACCGCGCTCTCCTCGTCGTGCCAGCTGCACGGCGGAGCTGATCCGGAGGATGATCCGGGGGCTCGCGCCAACGGCCTCGGCCTCCCCGATGCCCGCTGGTCCGCGGAGCTGCCGGCTACCAGAAGGAAGAACTGGGGCGCCAGCAGAGACGCTCTACCAGTTGGTCCGGACGATCTGCCTGCCGATCGCGCGGGCCGCCAGAGCGCGCCAGGCAGGCGCGTCCGGTGGCGAACCTGCTCAGCGCCACCGCGCTCGGCTTCCGCCACCGGGACGACATCCGGGAGGTCCGGCATCCCTCCTCGGCGGCTCGGGGTGGACGTGGGCGTGATCGCCCCGCTCGACGCCACGGTCGCCGACCTGCGCCGGCTCCCGGACGCCGACCTCAACGTGGTGCTCTACCCCGAGATCGCGCGAAGCACGGCCAGGTGGCTGCAGCGCCAGTTCGGGACGCCGCACACGAGCGTCGTCCCGATCGGCGTCAGTGCGACACGCGACTTCGTCCGCGAGGTGGCCACCCTGCTCCGGACTCGACGCCGAGGGCGGCCGTGGCGACAGTCAGCTCCGGTTGCCCTGGTACTCGCGCTCAGTCGATTCGACCTACCTCACCGGCAAGCGGGTCTTCATCTTCGGCGACCAGGACGCACGCGCTCGCCGCCGCCCGGATCGCCACCGAGGAGCTCGGCTTCAGCGTCGTCGGGCTGGGGACGTACTCGCGCGAGATGGCGCGCGAGGTGCAGGCCGCCGCCACCGGCGCTCGGCCTCAGGCGCTCATCGCCGATGACTACCTCGCCGTCGAACGTGCGATCGCCGATGCGCCGCACCTGAACTGGTGCTCGGCACCCAGATGGAGCGCCACGTCGCCAAGAAGCTCGGCGTCCCGAGTGCGGTGATCTCCGCCCCGTGCGCACGTGCAGGACTTCCCGGCGCGCGCTACTCGCCGCAGATGGGGGCCGAGGGCGCCAACGTGATCTTCGACAGCTGGGTCCACCCGCTGATGATGGGCCTCGAGGAGCACCTCCTCGGCATGTTCCGCGACGACTTCCGAGTTCGCCGACGGCGCACGCCGTCGCACCTCGCCGCGCCGCGCCCGGCAAGCCGGGCGCGACCGCGCGGCGCCCGGACGAGTGGCACCGGCCGACGATGTCACTGGTCGGCGCCCGCCGAGGCGCGAGCTGCGAGAAGATCCGTTCTTCGTCCGGGAAAGGCCGCCGCAACACCGAGCGCTACGCCGGGAGCACGGCCTCGCCGTGGTCGAGCTCGACACGCTGTACGACGCGAAGGCGCACTTCAGCCGATGACGACCCGGATCGCGATCCTCACGTGACCTCGACGCGCATCGCGCCCGGCCCTCGCCGAGGTGCAGCGTGCGCTCGCGTCCGAGTGCGTCGCGGTCGAGGTGACCCTGCACGTCGGCGCGGGTGGGGCGACCCGCGCGCGAGGCGGCGTGCGCACCGCGATCGCCGAGGCGGACCTCGTCGTCGCGGCGCAGCTCTTCGTCGAGGACCAGATCCGCCCGATCCTGCCGCGTGCTCGGGCGCGCGCCGCCGCGGGGCGGACCACCATCAGGATGATGTCCGCCCCGAGGTGATGCGCTGCACGCGGATGGGGAGCTTTTCGATGGGCGGCGGGACCGGGCCGCGCTCGCCCTGGTCGCCGGCGATGATCCTGCGGCGCCTCTCCGGCCGCTCGAAGCAGTCCCGGCTCTCGGGCGAGGACCAGCTTCGGCAGCTCAAGCGGATTCCCAGGCTGCTCCGGTTCATTCCCGGGACCGCCCAGGACGTGCGCGCCTACTACCTCATCCTGCAGTACTGGCTGAGCGGCAGCGTCGAGAACATGAGCGGCCTCGTCCGCTTCCTGCTGCAGCGCTACGGCGGCTCCCCCGCCCTGCCGGCCCCGGAGCCGCGGGAGTACCCCGAGGTCGGTCTCTACCATCCCGACCTCGAGCGGCGGGTGACCGAGACGCTCGACCGGCTGCCCCTCGCGCCCGATGCTCCGCGCGTCGGCGTGCTGGTGATGCGCTCCTACATCCTCGCGGGGAACACCGCGCACTACGATGCGGTGGTGCGCGCCCTCGAGGCGCGGGGCCTCGCGGTGGTCGCGGCGTTCAACGCCGGCCTCGACAATCGCCCCGCGATCGCGCGCTACTTCCGGGACGCCGACGGCCGACCCACGATCGACCTGCTGCTCGGACTCACCGGCTTCTCGCTCGTCGGCGGCCCGGCCTACAACGACGTCGACGCGGCGACCGAGACCCTGACCGGACTCGACGTGCCCTACCTCGTCGTGCAACCGCTGGAGCTGCAGACGGTCGCGGAGTGGGAGCACGATCCGCGCGGGCTCGCCCCGCTGCAGGCGACCCTGCAGGTGGCGCTGCCCGAGCTGGAGGGCGCGACCGGGCCGATGGTCTTCGGTGGGTCGCGCGGGGCGGCCAACGGCGGCGCGGTGCCGATCACGGACCGGGTCGAGCGGCTGGCCGATCGGGTCCGGGCCCTCATCGACCTCCGCCGCCGGGAGCGGGCCGCGCGCAAGCTGGCGATCGTGACCTTCGCCTTCCCGCCCAACGCCGGCAACGCCGGAACCGCCGCCTACCTCGCCGTCTTCGAGTCGCTCCACCACACGCTCCGTCGCCTCCAGGCCGAGGGCTGGACGGTCGAGCTCCCCGCGGACGCCGCGGAACTGCAGGCACGCCTCCTCGAGGGGAATGCCGCGAGCGCGGGCACGATGGGCAACATCGCGGCGCGGATCCCGGTCGACGACCACGTGCGCCGGGAGCCGCACCTCGACCAGCTCGAGCGGGTCTGGGGTCCGGCGCCGGGCAAGCAGCTCACCGACGGGCGCGACCTGTTCGTGCTCGGGGCGCAGTTCGGCAACGTCTTCGTCGGGATCCAGCCCGGGTTCGGCATCGAGGGTGACCCGATGCGGCTCCTGTTCGACCGCGAGCTCGCCCCGACCCACGCCTTCAGCGCCTTCTATCGGTGGATCCGCGAGGACTTCGGCGCCGACGTCGTCCTCCACTTCGGCACGCACGGTGCGCTGGAATTCATGCCGGGCAAGCAGGTCGGGCTCGGCGAGGGATGCTGGCCGGACCGCCTCCTCGGCGCGCTCCCGAACGTGTACCTCTACGCCTCGAACAACCCCTCGGAGGGCGTCCTCGCCAAGCGGCGCGCCGCCGCGACGCTGGTGAGCTACCTGACGCCGCCGATCAGTCACGCCGGCCTGTACCGCGGCCTCCTCGACCTGAAGACCTCGCTCGATCGCTGGCGCTCGCTGCCCCCGGACGTGGATGCCGAGAGTCGCGGCACGCTCGTGGAGGTGCTCCAGGCGCAGGCCGCGGCGGTGGACCTGGCCGAGGCGGCACCGGCCTGGAACGGCGATGCGCCCCAGCGGATCGACGCCCTGCGCGACCAGGTGCTCGAACTGGAGTATGCGCTGATCCCCAACGGGCTGCACGTCGTCGGACAGGCCCCTGCGCTCGAGGAGCGCGTCGGGCTGCTCGCGGCGATGTTCGCGACCGAATTGCAGGCCGCCGCGGATCCGCAGGCGGAGGTTCGCGCGATGCTCGCCGGCACGACCACCGCGTGGCCGTCTGCCCTGGTGACGGAGGTCTGCGAGGCGGACGCCCACCTCTGCGGATCGGCCGAGCTCGACGGACTGGTCCGCGCGCTCGACGCGCGGTTCGTGCCGCCGGTCTGCGGCGGGGACCTGCTGCGCACCCGCACGGTGCTCCCCGCCGGGCGCAACCTGCACAGGTTCGACCCGGGCCGGCTGCCGAGCGCGCCGCGGCGCGCCGGACGGCACACCGCCAGGCCGATCGCCTCCTGGCGCGGCACGACCAGGATGGGCACGGCGGGCCCGGAGACGTCGCGCTGGTGCTCTGGGGCACCGACAACCTCAAGACCGAGGCCAGCCGATCGCGCAGGCGCTCGCCCTCCTCGGCGCGCAGCCCCGCCTCGACGCGCTGGGGCGCGTGATCGACGCGAGCGCTCGTGCCCCTCGAGGAGCTGGGCCGCCCGCGCCTCGACGTCGTGCTCACCGTCAGGGGGTGTTCCGCGACCTGCTGCCGTTCCAGTTGCGCCTCCTCGCCTCCGCCTGCCAGCAGGCCGCGCTGGCGGACGAACCCGAGCGCGACAACTTCGTGCGCGCCCACACCCGCGCCCTCGCGGCGGAACACCGCCTCCCGATCGAGACCGCGGCGTTGCGCGTGTTCAGCAATGATGACGGGGCCTACGGCGCGAACGTCGGCTCCCTCCTCGTCGAGAGCGGGGCGTGGGAGAGCGAGGACCAGCTCGCCGACGCGTTCGTGCAGCGCAAGGAAGCTTCGCGTACGGGCCCCGACGGGCTCGCGCGTCCGATGCCCGACCTGCTGCGCGCCTGCTCCTCGCCGCACCGACCTCTCCTACCAGAACCTCGAGTCGGTCGAACTCGGGGTGACCGACCTCGACCAGTACTTCGAGATGCTCGGCGGCATGTCACGGACCGCGCGCCAGGTCCGCGGCAGCGCGGTGCCGGTGTACATCGGCGACCAGACCCGCGGCACCGGGGCGGTGCGCACGCTCGAGGAACAGGTCTCCCTCGAGACGCGCACCCGGCTGCTCAACCCGCGCTGGTACGAGGGGTTGCTGCGCCACGGCCACGAGGGCGTGCGCCAGGTCGAGCAGCAGGTCACCAACGCCCTCGGGCTCTCCGCCACGACGGGGCAGGTCCCCGCCTGGGTGTACCAGCGGATCGGCGAGACGTTCGTCCTCGACACCGAGATGCGCGACCGCCTCGCCGCCCTGAACCCGCAGGCCGCGACCCGCATGGCCCAGCGGCTGCTCGAAGCCAATGACCGGGGATACTGGCAGCCGGACGATGCCACCCTGGATGCCCTTCGCAATGCCAGCGACGCCCTCGAGGATCGCCTCGAGGGGATCGCCTGACCACCAAGGAGTTCCGCATGGCCACTGCCGCCCGCCCGTTGCCCGTCGTCGGTTCCGTCCCAGGACGGGGCGATGGCGAGGGCTCGCTCCAGGTCCACATGGAGAGCCCCAAGATCGGCAACGCCCTCGTCCTCGCCGTGTACGGCAAGGGCGGCATCGGCAAGTCGACCACCTCGAGCAACCTCTCGGCCGCCTTTGCCCGCCTCGGCAAGCGGGTGATCCAGATCGGCTGCGACCCGAAGCACGACTCGACCTTCACCCTCACGAAGCGCATGGTGCCCACGGTCATCGACGTGCTCGAGAGCGTGGACTTCCACTCCGAGGAACTGCGGGTCGAGGACTTCGTGTACCCGGGCTACGGCGGCGTGCTCTGCGTCGAGGCGGGGGGCCCGCCGGCGGGGACCGGGTGCGGCGGCTACGTCGTGGGGCAGACCGTCAAGCTCCTCAAGGAGCACCACCTGCTCGAGGACACCGACGTGGTGATCTTCGACGTCCTCGGCGACGTGGTCTGCAGGCGGGTTCGCCGCGCCGCTGCAACACGCCGACCGCGCGCTGATCGTCACCGCGAACGACTTCGACTCGATCTTCGCGATGAACCGCATCGTCCAGGCGATCGGTGCCAAAGGCGAAGAACTACAACGTCCGCCTCGGCGGCGTCATCTGGCAACCGCAGCACCGACACCGACCGGGTCCGCCGCTACACCGACCTGCAGGGCCTCCCCCTGCGGCGCACTTCCCGACCTCGACGTGATCCGCCGCGCAGCCGGCTGAAGAAGGCGACCCTCTTCGAGATGGAGAGGCCCTGAGCTGCTCGCGGTGCAGGAGGAGTACCTGCGCCTGGCCCAGTCGCTGCTCGACGGGACCGAACCCGTCGTGGCGGAGGCGATGAAGGACCGGGAGATCTTCGACCTGCTGGGGTTCGACTGAGATGAGCGCGCCGAGCGCCCCGCCTCCGGCTACCTGCGCCGCCGAGGCTGGCTCGAGGTACTTCGACCGGACGGCGTCGAGTGCGTGGGCCGCGCTGACCTCGACGGCCGAGGTCAGCGGCGTGCGCGCGCGCAGGTGCAGGCCGGGCGCGAGCGGATGCGCGCGACGCTGGCGGGGTGGCTGCCTGCCGACCTCACGGGGCGCCGGATCCTCGATGCCGGGTGCGGGACCGGCCAGCTCGCCGCCGACCTCGCGCAGCGCGGTGCCGGGTGGTGGCGATCGACCTGTCCCAGACCCTCGTCGATCTCGCGGCCGAGCGACTCGACCCCGCCCTGCGCGGCGGGTGCGCTTCCTCGCCGGCGACATGCTCGACGCCGCGCTCAGGCGGTTCGACCACGTCGTCGCGATGGACTCGCTGATCCACTACCGGCTCGACGACGCGGTCGCGGCGATCGCGACGCTCGCCGAGCGCACGTCGGGCTCGATGGTCCTGACGCACGTCCCGCGCACCCGCTGCTCGCGGCCGCGATCGGCCTCGGTCGGCTCTTCCCGCGCGGCGATCGCTCCCCCCGGGTCGAGCCGGTCGCGCCCGCGGCCTGGGAACGCGGCGTGATGCAGGCGCTCGGTACCTGGCGGATCGGGCGCCGGGTCCCCGTGCGGGCCGGGTTCTACGCCTCCGACGCCGTGGAGCTGCTGCGATGAGTCGCGCACCCTCCCGCGTCATCACCTGGCTCATGGCCAACGGGGCGAAGTACGTCCCGTTCGCCGACGCCGCGACAGCCGAGCTGCCGATGTCGCGGCTGCTGCGGCTCGGGCTGTTCCAGGTGACCGTGGGGATGGCGATGACGCTGCTCGCCGGCACGCTCAACCGGGTGATGATCGTGGAACTGGGGGCCTCCGCGGCGTGGGTCGCGGCGATGCTCGCGCTGCCGGTCCTGGTGGCGCCGTTCCGCGCGCTCATCGGCCATCGCAGCGACCACCATCGCTCGGCGTTCGGCTGGCGGCGGGTCCCCTATCTCTGGCAGGGGACGATGCTCCAGTTCGGCGGCCTGGCGATCATGCCGTTCGCACTGCTCCTGCTGCAGGGCTCGCACACCGGCTCGATGGTGCCCGGACGGCTCGGCTGCATCGCGGCCTTCCTCCTCGTCGGCCTCGGCTCGCACACGGTCCAGACCGCCGGGCTCGCGCTCGCGACCGACCTTGCCCCGCCGGCCCAGCGCCCGCGGGTGGTCGCCCTGCTCTACCTGATGCTCCTGGTCGGCATGCTGGCGAGCGCGCTGCTCATCGGGGGCGCGCTGCAGGAGTTCAGCTATACCCGGCTGGTGGGCCTCGTGCAGGGTGCCGCCCTCGTGACGGCGGGCCTCAACATCGTCGCGATCTGGCGGCAGGAGCCGCGCAACCGCGAGCGCGCCGCCGATCCGCCGCCGGTCGTCCCGTTCCGCGAGGCCTGGCGCGACTTCATGGCCGGCGGTCGCGCCGGTCGGCTCCTCGCCGCCCTCGGGATCGGCACCTTCGGCTTCGCGATGCAGGATGTCCTCCTCGAGCCCTACGGCGGCCAGGTCCTCGGGTTCGGCGTCGGCGCGACCACGATGCTCACCGGATTGATGGCCGCCGGGGCGATCCTCGCCTTCACCCTCGCGGCGCGCCGACTCGAGCACGGCAGCGATCCCGCGCGCCTCGCGGCGGTGGGGATGCTCGCCGGGATCGTCGGCTTCGTCGCGGTGGTGATGGCCTATCCGTTCGGCTCGGCCACCGTGCTGCGGGTCGGGACGCTCTGCCTCGGCTTCGGCAACGGGCTGTTCGCCGTGGGGACGCTGACCTCCGCGATGGCGCTGGACCGCGCCGAGCGCAACGGCCTCGCCCTCGGGGCGTGGGGCGCCGTCTCGGCCACCGCCGCCGGGCTCGCCGTCGGCCTCGGCGGTTCGCTGCGCGACCTGATCGGCGGGCTCGCCATGAGCGGGCGCTTCGGTGCCGCCCTCGTCAACCCGGCGGCGGGGTACACCGCCGTGTACCACCTCGAGATCGCCTGCCTCTTCGTCGCCCTCGCGGCGATCGGGCCGTTGGTCGCCACCACCTCGCGCGACGCGCGGCCGTTCGGCCTCGCCGAGCTGCCGGGATAAGCGGGACCCACTTCACCTCAGGGAGCGTGTCACATGGAAAACATCGACCTGGCCCAGATCGCGATCTGGCTGTTCTGGGTGTTCTTCGCGGGCCTCGTCTGGTACCTCCACGCCGAGGACAAGCGCGAGGGCTACCCGCTGCACACTGACCGCGACGGGGTGACCGTCGAGGGCTTCCCCGCCGTTCCCGAGAAGAAGATCTACAAGTCCGCCCACCCGCATGCGGAGCACTGAACCATGAAGATCGTCCGTGACATCTCGATGCCGATCCGTCCCGAGGGCGACCCGATGGGCCAGAACATCGGGCCCGGCGCGTGGGCCGAGCGGAGCAACACCCCGGACCTGACCATCCATGGCACGCCGAAGATCGTGCCGATGGCCGCGGCTGCCGGCTTCAGCATCGCGAGCGAGGACCCCGACCCGCGCGGCATGTCGGTCGTCGGCTGCGACGGCAAGATCGGCGGCACCGTGACCGAGGTCTGGGTCGATCGGTCCGAACCGCAGATCCGCTACCTCGAGGTCGAGACGGTGATGACCCGGCGGCACGTCCTGCTGCCGATCGGATTCGCGAAGATCAAGGGGTCCGCCGGCGAGGTCCGGGTGCACGCCGTCGCGGGGCACCACTTCGAGCGCGTGCCGGCCACGACCACGCCCGGGGTGGTGACCTTGCGCGAGGAGGACCAGATCGCCGGCTTCTACGGGGGCGGCTTCCTGTACGCCGACCCCTCACGCGAGGAGCCGATGGTATGACCTGGGAGCCCGGCGAACGCATCGACGGGATCGAGGTCCCGCTGCCGCCCGGCGAGCGGGTGCGCTGGCAGGGTCGCCCGTCGGTGCGCTCGCTCGCCCGGCACACCTTCCGGGCGCGCCTGATCGGGGTGTACTTCGCGATCCTGGCCGTCTGGCGGCTGCTGGTGATGATCTACGATGGACGCAGTGGCCCCGAGGTCGCAGGCGCTGCCGCGTGGCTGCTGATCCTCGGCGGCGTGGCGATGGGGCTGAGCTGGCTGCTCGCCTGGTGGTGCGCGGCGACGACTCTCTACGCGATCACCGACCGCCGCGTCGTGATGAAGATCGGGATGGTGGTGACCTCCATCATCAACATCCCCTTCCGCCAGATCATCCGGGCCGACTGGCGCGGGTTCGCCGACGGGACGGGGGACATCGTCCTCGCCGTGCCCGGCGCCGACGCCCCGCCCTACTTCCACCTCTGGCCGCATGCACGGCCGTGGCGGCTGGCCCGGCCGGAACCGGCGTTGCGCTCGGTGCCCGAGGCGGCGCACGTGGCGGCCCTGCTGCAGGAAGTCGCGATGAGCGTGGGCGCCCAGGCGGCGATCCCCGCCGAACCCGCGCTGCGGCCGCGGGTGCGGACCGAGGCGCCATGAAGACGGCGGAGATCGAGGAGATCAGGGTCCCGCGCGGCGCCCTGATCGGGGCCGGCCTGCTGATCCTGGCGACCTTCGCCCTCGCGATCACGGCGCGGGTGACCGGGGCCGACCGCGCCGCGCCGCGCCTCCCGGCGGTCACCGAGGCGATCGCCACGCGCGATCTCGTCTTCGTCGCGGGCGAGGCCGGGGCCCTGACGGTGCGCGATGGCCAGACCGGGGCGGTGCTGGCGGAGTACACCAGCACCGAGGGGGGCTTCGTCCACGGCGCGCTGCGCGGCCTCACCCGCCTCCGCGAGCGCCGGGACATCCCCGCCGACGCGCCGTACCGGCTCGCCGAGTGGCCCGGGGGCCGCCTGACCTTGCAGGATCGGCGGACCGGGATGATCGTGGAGGTGAACGCCTTCGGTGCCTCGAGTGTCACCGGGTACCGGACCCTCCTTCCCAGCCCCAGCCCCGCCGAGGTGGCCACGCCGTGACCGTGCCGATCCTGCTCGCCATTGTCGCCGTCCTCCTGTCGGGCTGGTACCTGTTCCGACGGACGGTGGACGTGCCGTGCACCATCGACCTGGAATCGACCCACGACCATCTCCATGCCCATGTCGACCTCGACGGGGTCGCCCCCGAGCCGGGCGATGCCGTCCTGGTCCACGGTGCCCCGGAGCGGATCCCCCTCGGCGAGGTGCGGACGTTCCGTTCGCGCGCCACGGTCTCCCAGGCCTCCTGGCTCAAGCGGGCCTGGACGCGCCTCATCGCCCGGTTCGACGTCACCGAGCTCTACGACGTCGGCTTCGAATAACCGCCGGAGTTTCCGATGTACCCCAACGCCACCCGCATCCCGCTCGAGGCGGAACCGCCGGTCAACGAGAGCACCCGCGCCGCCCAGACCGACGCGATGCTCAACCCGCGGTTCTACACCACCGATTTCGCCGCGCTGGACCGGATCGACGTCGGCCCCTGGCGGACCGAGTGGGACGAGCTCCTGGCCGAGTTCCGGCGCGACCCGAACAAGGACCACTTCAAGCGCACCAGCGAGTTCGACGCGGACTTCACCAGCCTCCCGATGCTCGAGGAGTTCCGCGACTTCCTCGTCTCGTCGGTCACGGCCGAGTTCTCGGGGTGCATCCTGTATGCGGAGATCAAGAAGCGGGTCACCAACCCCGACATCCGCGAGCTGTTCGGGCTGATGAGCCGCGACGAGGGACGCCACGCGGGGTTCATCAACCACACCCTCGAGGACCTCGACACGCGGGTGGACCTCTCGTTCCTCACCCGGGCCAAGAAGTACACCTTCTTCAAGCCGAAGTACATCTACTACGCGACCTACCTCAGCGAGAAGATCGGCTACGCCCGCTACATCACGATCTACCGGCACCTCGAGGCGCATCCCGAGCACCGCTTCCACCCGATCTTCAAGTGGTTCGAGAACTGGTGCAACGACGAGTTCCGCCACGGGGAGGCGTTCGCGATCCTGATGCGGGTGGTGCCGGGGACCCTCAGCGGGCTGAACCGGTACTGGATCCGCTTCTTCCTGCTCGCGGTCTACGCGACGATGTGGGTGCGCGACCACATGCGGCCGAAGTTCTTCGCCGCCCTCTGCATGGATCCGGACACCTACGACATGGAGGTCTTCCGCAAGACCTCCACCATCTCCCGGCAGGTGTTCCCGCTGGAGATCGACATCGACAACCCGGCGTTCCGCCGCCACCTCGACACGATGCTCCGCAACACCCTCGCCCTGGCCGACGAGCGGCCCGGCCCGCTCCGCCGGGCCCGGCTCAAGCTCTCGACCGCGTTCGCGTTCCTGCGGCTCTACGCCATGCCGGTCAAGCCGAACCAGATTCCGGCCAACCCCCGGCTCGAGCCGGCCTACTGAGGCGCGGTTGCCTCCCAACCCGAGGATCTCTCCCATGGTGCGGATCTCGCGCGGCTCCCTCGCCTTCCTGATGGCCTCCCTCCTGGTCGCCTGCAGCGACGGTGGCAGCGGCCCGACCGGCGGCGGCACCGGTGGTACCATCACGGCCACGGTCGACGGCACCTCGTTCGCGCCCCGCTCGACCGAGGTGAGCGCCTCGTACGCCGGCGGTGCCCTCGCCTTCGCGGCGAGCCAGACGACCGGGTCGACCACCCGCACCATCAACATCAACCTCGTCGGCGTGACGGCCCCGGGCACCTTCACCCTCTCCCCGACGACGCCGGGCAGCATTGCGCTCCTGACCGTCACCACCGGCCTGACCCCGAGCACCTGGACCACCGCGCTGTCGCCCGGGAGCGGCACCGTGCAGGTGACCACGCTCACCGCGAACCGGGCCACCGGGACGTTCAGCTTCACCGGCCAGTTCTCGCCGACCACCTCGGCCACCGGGCAGAAGACGGTCACCGCGGGCCAGTTCGACGTGTCCTTCTAGGGCGCCGGCGTGGACGAGCAGTTCCTCGCCGAGGTTCGTCGCGCCTTCCCGACCGACGGCGCGCTCACCCTGGGCGCGCCGATGCGCGAGGGGGAGATCCACCCCGAACCGCTGGTGCGCATCCCGCTCGGGATGCTCAACCGCCATGGCCTGATCGCGGGCGCCACGGGCACCGGCAAGACCCGGACGCTGCAACTCGTGGCCGAGCAGCTCTCCGCCGCGGGCGTCCCGGTCTTCGTCGCCGACATCAAGGGCGACCTCTCGGGGCTCGCGGTGGCCGGGGCACCCCACCCGAAGATCGACGAGCGCGCGGCCGCGACCGGCCAGCCGTGGACCGCGACCGGCTTTCCGGTCGAGTTCCTCTCGCTCTCCGGCGCCCTCGGCGCGCAGGTGCGGGCGACGGTCTCGTCGTTCGGTCCGCTGCTGCTCGCCAAGGTGCTCGAGCTGAACGACACCCAGTCGAGCGTGCTCGCGATGGTGTTCCAGTACTGCGACGACCACGGACTCCTGCTCGACGACCTCGCGGACCTCCGCGGCGTGCTGCAGTACCTCCGCGAGCACGTCGACGAGATCAGCGCCTACGGCGGGATGTCGACCCAGACGGTCGGGGTGATGCTGCGCGAGCTGACCGAGTTGCAGGCGCAGGGGGCGGAGGGGTTCTTCGGCCTGCCCGAGTTCGACCTCGACGACCTGATCGTGCTCGACCGTGACGGGCGCGGCGTGATCTCGGTGATGGAACTGCAGGACTGCCAGGACAAGCCGGCGCTCTTCTCGACCTTCCTGATGTGGATGCTCGCGCGACTCTACCTCGAGCTGCCGGAGGTCGGCGACGCGGCGAAGCCGAAGCTGGTCTTCTTCCTCGACGAGGCCCACCTGCTCTTCGACGGGGCCAGCAAGGCGTTCCGCGACCAGGTCGAGCAGGTGGTGCGGCTGATCCGCTCCAAGGGCGTCGGCATCATCTTCATCACCCAGAGCCCCAAGGACCTCCCCGCGGAGGTGCTGGGGCAGCTCGGCAACCGGGTCCAGCACGCGCTGCGCGCCTTCACCCCCGACGACGAGAAGGCGCTCCGGGCCGCGGCGCGGACCTTCCCGAAGACGGAGTGGTACGACGTGGAGGAGTTGCTGACCGCGACCGGAACGGGCGAGGCGGTGGTGACGGTGCTGACCCCCAAGGGCGCCCCGACGCCGCCGGTCGCGACGCACCTGATCGCCCCCAGCGCCAGCATGAAGCCGCTGCCAGCCGACGAACTCGAGCGCCGGCTCGCCGTGTCCCAGCAGGTGAAGCGCTATCGGGACGCGGTCGACCGCGACAGCGCGCGCGAGGAGCTCGCCCGGCGGGCCGAGGCCGCCGCGAAGGCCGCCGCCGCGGAGGCCCCGATCGGGGTCGAGGACGGCGCCCGTGCGCCCACCGGCCGACGCCCCCGCGCCGCCAAGCCGGTCCCCAGCGGCCTCGAGCGGATCCTGAAGACCCGCACCGCCTCCAACATGGGGACCCAGCTCGTGCGCAGCGCGATGGGCGTGCTGCTGCAGATGATGAAGAAGCGCTAGGGCGTCTGCCCCGCCGCGACCCGCTCGACCGCCGCCAGCACCCGCAACAGGTTGCCCCCCCAGATCTTCGCGATGTCCGCCTCGCTGTAGCCGCGCCGCACAAGCTCACGGGTGACGTTCAGCGATTCCTCCGCCGTCCGCCACCCCTCCACCCCGCCCCCGCCGTCGAAGTCGGAGGCGATCCCGACATGGTCGACCCCGACCAGCTTGACGGCATAGTCGATGTGGTCGACGAAGTCCGACACGGTGGCGACCACGTCCCCGGGATAGCGGCGGTCGCTGATCTGGCGCTGCTTCTCGAGGTAGGCGTTCCGGCGCGCCTCGGGGAGCGCCGCCATCGCCTCCTGGACCTCCCGCCGCGAGAGTCCGTCGAGGCCGAACTCCTTGCGCAGCGCGGTCAGGTCCTCCTGGCGGGCCGGGTCCTGCCGGGCATCGCAGCGCACGTAGCCGCTGAAGGCCACCAGCTGGGCCACCCCGCCGTTGGCGGCGAGCGCGCGCAACTGCTCGTCATCGAGGTTGCGAGAATGGTCGCACAGCGCCCGCACCCCGGAGTGCGAGGCGATGATCGGCGCGCGGGTCAGCGCGAGCGTCTGCATCATCGACGCCTTCGAGGGGTGCGAGATGTCGATCATCATCCCGACCCGGTTCATCTCCGCGATCACCTCGCGCCCGAGCGGGGAGAGCCCGTTGTGCAGCCAGATCCCGTCGCGTTCCCCGGTGTTCGAGTCGGAGAGCTGCGAGTGGCCGTTGTGGGCCAGCGACATGTAGCGACCCCCGAGGGCGTGGAACGCGGCAACGTTGCCCACGTCGCTCCCGATCGGGAAGCCGTTCTCGATCCCGATGAAGATCACCCGCTTGCCCGCGGCATGGATCCGGGTCGCGTCGGCCGCCGTCAGCGCCAGCTCCGCCCGCCCGGGGGCGATCGAGTCGACCAGCCGATGCACTGCCGCGAACTTCTCGAGCGCCTGCGCCTTCGCCGCCGCGAAGCCCTCGGGCGTGAGCTCGGCCGACTGTCCCACGTACACGATCAGGAACGCCCCGTCGAGGCCGCCCCGCTCCATCTTGGTCAGGTCGACCTGGGTGCGCGGCAGCAGGTCGGCGTAGTTCGGCGCGCCGACGCGGAAGTTCGCCGGGCTGATGTCGACGTGCGTGTCGAGGGTGAGCACGCGGTCGTGGATCGCGCGGGCGCGGGCCTCGAGGTCGTCCTGGGCCGCGAGCGGCGCGGTGAGCAGGAGGACGGGAAGGGCGAGCGCCAACGAGCGGCAGGCGTGGACTGGGACCATGGGTTCCTCGGCGATGGGGTGCGGCAGCGCCGGCCGACGGCCCGGCGTCCCGGCAGGAGGCAGCCCGGAATCTACCCCGGCGTCGGGTCGACCGGACCTCCGGCGTCCCGGTTGCCCTCGCCGGGGAGGTCGATAGGTTCCGGGTTCACCCCATCCCCGGAGGTTCCATGTCCGTCGCCAAGGTCACCGAACTGATCGCCGAGTCAAAGAAGAGCTTCAAGGATGCGATCGAGGAGGGCGTCACGCGCGCCCACAAGACGATCCGCAACGTCACCGGCGCCTGGGTCGAGGGACAGAAGGTGATCGTCAAGGACGGCACGATCGTGGGCTATCGCGTCATCCTGAAGGTCACCTTCGTCCTCGACGACTGATCCCCGGGGCCGGGCGGACGGCGTGCCGTCCGCTCAGTCCCCCACCTCGCGGTCGGGTGTCACCATCACGGCACCCATCACCGCGTCGCCGCGGATCTCGGGGTGGGAGATTTCCCCGCCCAGCCACGCGGTCCGGGCGAGCGTCGCCAGCGCGACCAGCGCCAGGGCGAGGGCCACGCCGGTCGCGCCGCGCCCGGGACCCTCGGGTCGACCACGCGCCTGCCACAGGGCAGCCAGTGCGACGACACCAGCCGCGATGGTGACCCACAGGGCGAACTCGCCCGCCTCCTCGTGCTCGTGGATCCGGGACTCGGTGATGCCGGGCTGGTCCTCGACGACCTCCTCGGCCGGCTCGCCGGTCAGGAAGGCACCGCCGGCGCCGGCTGCACCGAGGGCGACCAGCAGGAGGCCGGCCCGGACGATCGCCGGGTGGCGGCGGGCGAGACCGAAGCCCAGGAACAACAGGGCGAAGACGATGGCGAAGATCGGCAGGTGATTCAGGGCAAGATGCAGGTGCGCGCCGTTCACGGGCTCCTCCACGGGGTGGCGACACGGCGGGAGCACCGTGCCTGCGGGAAGACTAGCGCCCGGAGGTGAACCGGCAATGAACGCGGACGGAGTGCCTCAGGGCGCGAACAGCACCCGGTGCCCGAGGAGGAGCCCGCCCACCACCAGGCCCGCCACGAGGGCCATCCCGCCGACCTCGCGGGCGAGGCCCGACAGGCCGGCGCCGGGCGAGCGGCCCGGCCAGACCCCCGGCGGCTCGACCTCCCGGGCGAATCGCTCGGCATGCGCGCGATCGGCCCGCGGCCCGAGGAGAATCGCAAGCAACGTCAATGCGAGGCTCACCGCGGCGATCCAGAGGAGCTGCCGCTCGTAAGCGACCCCTTGCCAGAGGGTGAGCGCGGCCGTGAGCAACCCGCCCGCCCCGCCGGCCAGCTCGGAGAACGCGGTGACCCGCCACCACACCCAGCGCAGGAGCGTCGGGGCGCCGAGCGCCGCTCCCAGCGCGGCCACCCACTGCCAGGCCTGTTCGATGGTGTCGATCTGCATCGCGACCAGCACGGCAAGGATCGCGAACGCCACGACCATGGCCCGCGCGACCCGGACCTGCGCCGCCGGCGTGAGGTCGGGGCGCAGGCGCAGGACGACGTCACTCACGGCGTACGACGCGCCCCAGTTGAAGTGGGTGTCGATGGTGCTCATGAACGCCGCGAGCAACGAGACGACGAGCAACCCGAGCACCCCGGGCGGCAGGAGCGCCAGCATCAGCGCCGGATAGGCCGCCTCCCGATCGGCCGCCACGGTCGCCGCGAGGTCGGGCGGCAGCGACGACGCGCCGCCACCGAGCGGGACGAGGACGAGCGCCGCGAGCCCCACCACGAACCACGGCCAGCTTCGCACCAGGTACTGGAGCACCACGAAGAGCCACGCGGCCTTCACCGCGTCCTCCTCGCTGCGGGAGGCGCTCAGTCGTTGCTGCAGGTAGCCCCCGCCGTCGGCCGGGACGTTGGCGAACGCCTGGACCAGCAGGTAGGAGCCGAAGGCGAACGCCCCGAGGCCGAGGGCCCCGACCCAGCCACCGTCCAGCGCCGGCAGCAGCCGGGTGAACTCGACGCTGCGCGCCCCGTAGTGTGCCACCAGCCCCTCGTGCAGCCCCTGCCGACCCCCGACCGCCTGCCACGCCGCCACCGCCAGCCAGATGCTGCCGACCATCCCGAGGCCGAACTGCACGAGGTCGGTCCGGACGACGCCGCGCATCCCGCCGAGGGAGGAGTAGGTGGTCACGATCACGACCAGCACGAGGATGGTGAGGAGTTCCTCGGGGCCGCCCAGCGCACTCCCGGCCGGCACCAGCGGCGCGAGGGCGCGCAGCAGCCCGGGGGTCCAGTCGGCCCATGGCACCAGCGGGTGGGCGATCTTTCCCATCGCCCGCAGCACCCAGCCGAGGATGATGACGTTGTACAGCAGGCCGTAGAGGGCGGCACGCGCCGTGCGCAGCGTGCCCGTGGCCCGGTCGCCGTAGCGCCGCGCGATGAACTCGGCGTCCGTGACCACTTCGCTCCGCCACCAGCGCCGCGCGAAGATCGCCACCACCCCGGCATGCACGAGGATCCACGAGAGCCACATCCAGTTCCCGGACAGGCCCCGATCCGCGATGATCCCCGACACCGCCAGCGGGGTGTCGGCCGCGAAGGTGGTCGCCGCGATGGAGACGCCGGCCCACCACCATGGCAGCGCGCGATCGGCGAGGAAGTAGCTGGTGCGCCCGGTCGAACTGCCCTCGCGCATCGCGAGACCGACCGCCAGCGCGAGGAGGAGGTAGGCGGCGACGACGGCCCAATCGAGCGGGTGCAGCACCGCGTTCAGCTCCGACTGGCGGCGAGGGCCTCCAGGAAGTCGCGGCTCCAGTCATCGACGTCGTAGCCCGCGACGATCTCCGCGAGCCGGGCCATCCGCTGGCGCCGCTCGGGCTCGGGCATCCGCAGCGCCTCGTGCAGCCCCTCGCACATGCCCTCGATGTCGTACGGGTTGGTCAGGAGCGCCCCGTGCAGCTCGACCGCGGCACCCGCGAACTCGCTGAGCAGCAGGACCCCCGCCCCGTCCACGCTGGTCTGGGCCGTGACGAACTCCTTCGCGACGAGGTTGAGGCCATCCCGCAGCGGCGTGATCCACGCGACATCGGCGGCCGCGCCGTAGACGATGACCTCCTCGAACGGCAGCGCCCGGAAGAGGTAGTGGATCGGCGTCCAGGTCAGCGAGCCGAACCGGCCGTTGATCCGGCCCACCGCCTCGTCCACCGCGACACGCACCTCCTCGTACACCTCCATCCCCGGTGCCGGCGGCGTCGTCACGAACACCAGCGACACCTTGCCGGCGTGCTCCGGGTGGCGCTCCAGCAACCGCTCGAAGGCCGCCAGCTTCTGGAGCGGACCCTTCACGTAGTCGAGCCGCTCCACGGACAGGATCAGCCGCTTGCCGGCGAACTGGTCGCCGATCCCCGCCACCGCGGCGCGATGATCCTCGTCGGCGAGGATGGCGTGCACTGCCTCGACGTTGACGCCCACCGGGTGCGCACCGAGCGAGAGCGTGCGGTCGCCGGAGCGGACGTGCCGCGGCATCCGCGGAATCGCGAGCGCCACGCCGTGGACCCGGAAGCGGGGCGCGCAGTGCTCGGTGTCGACGACCTCGGTCGGGACGTGCGAGCGCAGGACGTCGAGGAAGTTCGCCGCGTAGCGGGGCACGTGGAAGCCGATGTGGTCGCACTGGGCCAGCGAGCCGATGATCTGCTGGGCCCACGGGATCACGTTGAAGACGTCGGCCGGCGGGAACGCGGTGTGGTGGAAGAAGCCGATCCGCAGGTCGGGCCGCAGCTGCCGGAGGTAGGCCGGCACCATCCACAGGTTGTAGTCGTGGATCCAGACCAGCGCGCCCTCGTCGGCCTCGGCCGCGGCGGCGGCGGCGAAGCGGCGGTTGACCTCGCAGAAATGGTCCCAGTCGGCGTGGTTGAACTGTGCCCGGTCGACGAACGAGAAGATCACCGGCCAGAACGCCTCCTTCGAGAACTTCTTGTAGAAGCGCTCCACGTCCTGCGCCGCCATCGGGACCTTCGCCGCCACGAGGTTGGGGAAGCGCGTCTCGTCCACCAGCTCGTGGGTCACCTCGGCGCGCCCCCCCTCCGCGTGCGTGGTCCACGCGACCCACGAGCCCGGTCGGCCGCCCTGGAAGCACCCCAGCAGGGTCGGGATGATGCCGTTCGGCGAGGTGTGACGACGGCGCACCACGTCGCCATCGACCATCCGTTCCTCGAACGGCAGCCGATGGTACACCACGACCAGCTGCGCGTCCCCGGATGGCACCGGCGCCGCCTCCGGGGCGAAGTGGCTCGTCGAGGAGAGCTCGCGCAGCGCCTCGAGGATCCCGCCCGCCCCCGGGGCGGTGGCGTGCCGCACCCGCGGCAGGTCCGCGGTCGCGTGCAACAGCGCCGGCTCGGCGCCCCCGACCACGACGCCGGGGAAGCCGTGCTGGTAGAGCGAGAGATCGTTCAGCGTGTCGCCCGCCACCAGCACGCGATCGGGGTCGATCCCGAGGTGCGCCACGAGCCGCGTGAGCGTGCGTCCCTTGCTGGTCCCGCGTGGCAGCACGTCGAGGTAGCGATCGGCGGAGCGCAGGACATCGACGGGGAGGTCGCGCACCCGCTCGATCACCTCCGCGACCGCGTCGGCATCCTCCACGAAGTACGAGACCCGGCGCTCCTGCGGGACCGGCTGGCGCACCAGTCCCGGGACGTCGCCCACCGCGTCGAGCACGGCCTCGCTCCCCACCCAGTCCTGGTCGATCTCCCACTGCAGGGGGGCCACCGGTCGCAACCCATCGGTGAGCACGACCGTGGCGCCGACATCGGCGATGATGAACTCGGGGTCGGGAATCAGCGCATCGGCGAGCAGCGGGAGGACGCTCTCCACGCCGCGGCCGGTCACGAAGACGAGGCGCGGGGCGCCCGGGCGCCGGAACGCGCGATAGAGGGCGAGCCGGTCGGCCTGGCGGCCGCCGAGGAAGGTGCCGTCGAGATCGGTGGCCAGCAGCTTGATGGGGATCCTCCATCCGGGGTGCACGCAGGGGGACAACCTTGGGAACCTAGGCCGAACCCCCCGCGATGCAACCGCGCCGGCTCAGTGCACCGGCACCACCTGCAACCCGACCACCAGCGTATAGTCGGTCTCGAGCTGCGGCCCGTGCAGGTCCTGGTACAGCGGTCGCAGCAGCTCGGCCGCGAGCCGCAGGCCGCTCGGACGATGCACGTACCAGTTGACGCCGACCCCGGCATCGATCCGCGTGCCGCCGCGCAGGTCGGTGCGGGCCGTGGGCACCACCATCGGGTTCACGCTCGCCGCCGCATCGACACCCTCGACGTCGCCCCAGGACGAGGCCGCGCCGCGGAGCGACACCGAGAGGTCGCGCATGAGCGGGACGCCGAGCCACGCGGTCGCGTCGAGGCGATTCCCCTGCGTCCAGCCGCGGTCGTTCTCGCCGAGGCGCACGGTGCCGATGCCCTGCACACCCCAGGACCAGCCGCGCGCCTGACCGAGCCAGGTGACGCCGGGCCGCAGGTCGTAGGTCCCCGAGCCGAGTTGCATCGGGTACGGCAGCTGCACCTCGGTCCCATTGCTGGTGGGCAGCACGTCCATCGCCGTGATCGCACCGGTCGGCAGGCTCACCCCGAGGTTGAGGTGCGCCGACTGGTTGCCCCAGGTGCCGAGGCCGACGAGCGCGCTCGCGGCGACATCCCCGAGGCCGCTCGACGTGGTGGTGAACGCCCCGCCGGCGCGGGTGATATGGTCCATCGAGTTGTCCAGCCACGGGACCATCGCCATCAGGGTCAGCCGGTCGCTCGGCGCCCACATCAGGCCGCCCATCACCATCGTCATCGACATCTGCGTCGGCGTCACCATGAAGTTCCGTCCCGTGGCGGAGATGATCTCGGCGTCCGGGATGGTGCGGGTGCCGACGCGGGAGCCCTCCATCTCCATCGGCATGTAGCGCAGGGAGAGCATCACCTCGCCCCGCTCGTGGCGGTGGTCTCCCATCACGCCGATCGGGGCGTGGCCGTCCACGCGGGACGAGGTCCATTGCGCTGCCGCGGGGGCGGGCGCGAGGGCACAGCAGGCGGCCAGCGCCGCCGGGATGAGGTGTCGCATCGCGGAATCTCCTGAAATCGTCACAGCCGCCGCGGACGGGTTCCGGGGCGGACTCGGTCGAGCGGTCAGGCGATCGCGGGAGGCGCGGTGGCGGGAGGCTGGCGTCGGGAGCTGGAGAGATGCGGGACGTCGTGCGGCACGGCCGTGGCGACGTCGAGGTCGCGCATCGGCGCCGAGACGGGGAGGCGGAGCGCCTCACCGGGTCGCCAGGTCGCTCCGCACGGCGCGATCAGGCAGCAGCCGTCGCCCGCGGAGGTCGGGACATTCGGTGCCTCGCCATGATGGCCGTGGTGTCCGGTCGACGCGGCGCATGCCGCCATCCGGGCGGTCGGCGCGGCGGCCACCAGCGGCGCGAGCACCGCGGCGAGCACGAGACGGAGCCGAATCGACAGCATGGCGCAACCTAGGACGGGGCGCCGGGGTGTTCAACCGCGGACGCGACGATGCCCCCATCGTCCGGAGCCGATGGGGGCATCGTGCCTGCAGGTGCGGGCGTTGCGTCCCTACTCGATCGCCGCGGCCGTGTCGGCCGTCGCCTCGCTCACCGGCGGCGGGACGTACGGGTAGAGCCCGGGATACGCCTGGGCCATCGCCGCCGCATACAGCGGCTTGTTGAGCCCCTGGTGGCAGGTCTGGCACTGGAGCTTGGCGCCGTCGCCCATCGGGCCACGCGAGACCTCGGCATTCACGTGCCAGGGTTCGAGCGTCCCCTCGTCGGTCAGGTGATCCGCCGCATGCCGCGCGGCGGGCCAGACGTCCTGGAGCGCCACCATGTGGTTCATGTTGAGCGAGCGCACCATCCGGAGGCCGCGCAGCGCGGTCAGCCGCTGGGGCGGGCTCTGGTCCCAGTTGGTGAAGGCGCGCGAGTTGTGGCAGAAGGTGCAGTTCACGCCGAGCCCCGAGCTCATGTTGATCATGAGGGCGTAGGCGTACTCCGCCTGGTTCACGCTGCTCCGGTTGCTCACCTCGGTGCGCAGCGGCATCTGGCTCTGGACGCGGATGTCATCCCGGTCCAGGTAGTGCCGGAGCGGCTGGTTCACGTCGGTGTAGTACCAGGTGCCCGGGGGCACCGGTCCGCCGCGGTGGCAGGTGTAGCAGGTCACGCCCGTCTGGGCCACGTGCCCGGTCCACTCGCCGTTGATCTCCTGCGTCATCCGCAGCATCTGGCGCGAGACGACCTTCTGGTACTTCTCGTCGCTCGCCAGGTTCTGGGCGTTGTGGCAGTAGTTGCACCCCGCCTCCGGCCCGGTGGTCGGCGCGACCCAGTTGGTGATCGCCGTCATCGTCCGCAGGAACTCGGCGTTGGACAGGTGGCCGAGGACCTGGACGTTCTGGTAGATCGAGTCGGCCCGCGACGCGTCGGTGGCGGCCGGCGGCAGCGCCGCCGGGGCCACGTTCGCCGCCTGGAGGGCGGCCATGGTCTCGGGCGAGCTGGTCTGCCCAATCATGACCCCGCGGAAGCCGACCTGGGTCGAGTCCTGCGGCGGGAGCTGGCATCCCGCGAGCCCCACGACCGCGAGCGCGAGGGTGAGCCGTCGCAACGAGATCATGGCGCACCTCCGACGAGGCCGGGATAGGTCACGGGCGGCGCCTGCTGCATCGGCGCCTCGAGTTCGGCCGGCGAGGTCGGCTCGACCGCCGGGTAGGCCCGCGGATACTCGGGCACCAGGCCATGCCGCTGCCCCCACAGGTACCAGTTGTCGACCACGGTGCCGGTCAGGAGGATGCCGATGCCGCCGGTCAGCGTGACCAGCACGGCGAACCACCAGGCCCAGCGATGGATCGACTCCATCGTGGCGTTGAAGCCCATCGTCCAGCGCCAGAACAGCGCCGAGCGCTCGGCCCCGGTGCCGCGATCGGTGATCTGCTCGATCTCGCGTTCGGCGCCGTACTTCGCGGTGGCGAGGATCGTCGCCCCGTGCATCGCGAAGAGGAGGGCCGAGCCGTAGAGGAACGCGATCGACAGCATGTGGAACGGGTTGTAGAACAGGTTCCCGTACCGGATGCTGAAGGCCGCGGTCCAGTCGAGGTGCGAGAAGATCCCGAACGGGACCGCCTCGCCCCAGCTCCCCATCAGCAGCGGCCGGAAGAAGCCGAGCACAAGGAAGAGCCAGATCGCGGACGCGAACGCCCACGGCAGGTGGGTGCCCATCCCGAACGAGCGGGCGCGACGATAGAGGCGCACCCACCAGAGCAGGACCGAGATCGTGAGGAAGAAGCCGGCGAGCTGCCACCAGCCGCCCTCGGCGAGCGGGGCGATCCCCATCCCGCGCCCGGGCGCCGGCGGGTCGAGCGAGAGCCAGGGCAGCTGGCGCACGAACTCGATCGCGTTCCAGTTCACCTGGGCGAGGTAGTTGAAGCCGATGATGTTGAAGGCCAGCGTGCCGAAGATCAGCGACGCCACCCCGGTCCAGCCGAGGTAGATCGGGCCGAGCTGTGCGTCCCCGACCTTGCCCAGCCAGTACGACATCTTCGGCGGGAAGGACCGGGTCCAGCTCTGCTCGCTGATCGGCGGTCCCCAATCGGGGGCCGCGCGCACCTGAACCTGATTCCAGAGGTTCTGATAGTCCGCCATACGGCCTCCTAGGACCAGATCGGCAGGTTGAGCCACCAGCTCCACCACTCGGGCCAGCCCTTGGTCCAGAACGGGCCGGAGAGGAGGATGCAGACATTGCTGAAGATCACCGCCAGCAGGGCCAGCCAGAGCCCGAGCCGGTGGATCCCGATGGCGCCGATCGAGTAGCCGAGGGTGTCGCGGAAGAACGCGTTCTCGTGCTCACTCGTCTTGACCGGTTCGCCCTTCTTCGGGTTGGTCACCGACAGGATCAGCGACCCGTGCATCGCGAGCGCGAGGCAGCACGCGAAGAAGAAGGTGATGGCGATCATGTGCGCCGGGTTGTAGTGGAAGTGCAGGTACTGGTACCCGACGTTCGACACCCAGTCGAGGTGCGACAGGATGCCGTACGGGAAGCCGTGCCCCCACGCGCCCAGCAGGATCGGCCGCACCACCACCAGCGTGAGGTAGGCCGAGACGGCCACCCCGTACGCGAAGGGGACGTGCAGGCCCATGCCGAGCTTGCGGGAGATCTCGACCTGCCGGAGCATCCAGGAGATGAACGCACCGGCGGCGCAGACCGTGATCACCTGCCAGAGGCCGCCCTGGTCGAGCGGGGCGAGCCCGAGGCCGACCGAGAGGTCCGGCGGGGCGATGCTGATCTGCCAGAGGTTCCAGGACTGGCCGTTGAGGCCCTCGCCCATCGCGGCACCCCAGATGATCAGCAGGGTGCCCGTGAGGGCGAAGAACAGGGTCGTCACGCCGAAGAACCCCACGTAGAACGGGCCGACCCAGAAATCGAACAGGTCGCCCCCCACCAGGGTCCCGCCGCGGACGCGGTACTTGGATTCAAAACTGAGCATCGCCATCGTGTCGTCTCCGGACGATCGGGGCGTTCAACCTCGGGGAATGTGGCGCTCCGGGCCGGGAGCGGGTCGTGCGACCCGCCCACCGGACCGTTGCGTTCGTGCGGTCTTCAGCCGTTCGGCAGCGGCGTCATCGCCGCCACGTTCTGGGCGTTCCCACCCTCACCCAGCCAGTTGTAGCGCGGGGTGGAGAGCAGGATGAAGTGGATCATCGCGGCGAGGGCGAACAGGAAGACGCCCTGTGCCACCATCGCCTTGCGCGCATCCACATAGAGCCATACGCGGTGCATGGAGTGCTCCTAGAGCCAGGGTTTCCACTGCCACACCAACAGGTGTGCGATGATCGCGACGACGACGAATGCCATGAAACCGCGCATGTAGCCGCCGTGGAACTCACGCGCCTCCTCTTCGGTCATGCCGGTGGAGCCGCGGAGAGATCCGGGATCGGGCATCTGCTTCACCTCCTTCTCGATCGCTGCAGGGTTGGTGCGGGGCGCCTAGACCGGCGCCGTGGTGAACAAGTCCTCCAGCGTGACGCAGCCGCGTCCCGCCTGCCGGGCGGCGGCCTCGGCCGCCTCCCGCCACTGTTTCGCCGCCGAGATGCGGACCAGGAACGGCGTCGTCTCCAGCCGCTCCGTCAGGGCATCCCGGGCGGCGGTGTCCCACGCGAGCTCGCGGGTCGCCTCGCGCGCCGGCGTGGCCTGCGCCTGCCGATCCATGTCGCTCCCGAGCGGCAAGATGTGGAACAGGGCGTCGAACAGCGCGTTGCAGACCTCCTGCACGAGGTAGGTCGCGCCGGCGTAGCCCATGAACGGCGTCCCGGTGTGCCGGCGGATGATCGCGCCGGGGAACGACGCCGGGATGTACGTCGCCTTCGCCCCGACCTCCGCGAGGTACATCCGCTCGTTGTAGCTGCCGAAGCAGACCAGCGGCGGTGCGGCCTGGACCGTCGCCCGGATCGCGGCGTTGTCGGTCTTGCGCCCGGGAATCCGGGGCACCGCGAAGGCACACGGCATCCCGAGCTCCTCCGCCAGGAAGTGCCGCACCCCGCGGGTGTAGGTCTCGTTGGCCACGATGCCGAACGGCGCCGAGGCGAAGAAGTCCTGGGTGACGCTGCGCCACAGGTCCCACACCGGCTTCAGCGTCGTGTGCTTCTCGGCGGCGATGAACGGCTGCGGATCGCACCCGGTGAGCTCGCCGAGCGTCTCGAGGAACCGCGTGGTGGAGTCGAGCCCGATCGGCGCCTGGAGATAGGGCTTGCCGAGGGTCTCGCACAGCTTGCGGCCGTACTCGCGGTACAGCACGATGTTGACGTCGGCCTCGTCGAGGCGGGCGATGTCGTCGAGGTGCGTCCCGAGCGGGAAGACCAGGTTCACCCGGCAGCCGATGCCCTCGACCAGGCGCCGGATCTCGGCCAGGTCGCTCGGCATGTTGAACGTCCCGTACATCGGGCCGATCAGGTTGACCGCCGGCCGCGGGTCGGCCGCCGGGGCGTCGCTCCCGAGCGCCTTGCGCCGCGCCGCCCGCTTCTTCGCCTGCTTCGCGCCGAACTCGGTCCAGAGCCAGTTGAGCGCCCGGTCGGCACTCTGCCACTGATCCTCGTCGATCGTCCGCGGCAGGAAGCGGAGCAGCCCGCTGCCCTCGGGCGTCACGCCGCCGCCGATCATCTCCGCGATGCTCCCGGTCACCACCACCGCCGGGCGGGTCGGGTCGAGCGTGCCGTGCGAACGGCGCATCGCCGCCTCGGTGCCGTCGCGCGCCAGCTCGTCCTCGGAAAGCCCGGTGACGACGATCGGGAGTTCGTGCGGCGGCAGCGCGTCGGTGTAGTGCAGCACCGAGGTGACCGGCAGGTTCTCGCACCCCACCGGCCCGTCGATCACCACCTGCAGCCCGCGGATCGCGGTGAAGGCATACACGCTGCCCCAGTAGCCACCGGCGCGGTCGTGGTCGAGGACGAGCATCTCAGCTCCCTCCCACGTCGGTCATGGTGCCGTCCTTCGAGGCCGCCTTGCGGGCGGGCTTCCAGCTCGTGACCGGCCGGTCCTCCGGGACACCGGCGTGGCCGTAGCCGGTGCCGGCCCCGACACCGACCCCCTCGAAGAAGGTCCGCATCCGCGTCAGGCGCTCGGCCCCGCCGATCGCGCCATTGACGGTCGCGGCCAGCGCCCCCGCCCCGGGGACGCCGAAGAGCGGCCGGGCGGAGATCAGGTTGGTGAAGTAGACCCCGGGCGTGCCCCGCTCCTTCGCCGCCTGGACCACCGGTGTCGTGCCGATGGCGAGGTCCGGCTCGTAGGCCTCGATCGCGGAGATGTCGGCCTCGAGCGAGGCGCGATAGCGCACCTCGGTCCCGCGGGCCTCAAGCCACTCGCGGTCGGGCGCACTCCACGGGGTCCGCGGACAGGCGGTCCCGACATACGGCACGTCGGCGCCGGCCTCCACCAGCAGCCGCGCCACCAGCAACTCCGAGCCCTCGTAGCCCGACACCGTGATGCGCCCCGTGATCGGGTGCTTCGCGATGCCGGCGGCGATCATCGGCAGGAGCCGGTCCTTCGCGGCCCCGACCGTGTCGGCGGCGATCCCGGCCGCCGCGCCGATCGCGTCGAGCCACGCTGCCGTCCCCTCCACGCCGACCGGCCCCGACGGCACGATCGTGCGGCCGGCGGCCTGGAACTCCCGCACCGAGGCGGTGTAGAACGGATGCAGTGCCGCGACGACCGGCGAGGCGAGCGCCGCATACTGCTCGCGCCACTCGCGACACGGCACGGTGGGACCGGCCGCGAGCCCGAGGGGCTCGAGCAGCATCGCGATCCCCATCGGGTCCGCCGGGAAGAGCTCCCCGAGCAGCGTCACCGTCGGCCGGTCGGTGATCGCGCTGCCGGGCCGCGCCACCGGGCCCTGTGCGGCCTCGCCGCGTGCGACCTTCAGCATCGCCCCGGCGAGGACGTCCTTCGCCTCCGCGTGGGTCGGCACGCCGAAGCCCGGCACGTCGATCCCGATGATGCGCACCCCGTCGATCTGGTCCGGCAGCAGGTCGAGCGGCACGCCGGACGCCGTCGGGACGCAGAGATTGGTGACGACCACCGCATCATAGAGCGCCGGATCGGCGGTCTGGAACACCGCGTCGCGGATGTCCTCGAAGAGCTGTCCGGTGACGAGCGTCTCGGAGGAGAACGGGACGTACCCGACGGTGCGCCTGGCGCCGTAGAAGTGGCTCGTGAACGTGAGCCCGTACACGCAGCACGCCGAGCCGGAGAGGATCGTGGCGGTGCGCTTCATCCGCAGGCCGACACGGAGCGAGCCGAAGGCCGGGCACATCGACTGCGGCTGGTCGTGGGGGCCGCGCGGATAGTCGCGTGCGAGCCCCTCGAGCAGCGCCGACTTGCCGTTGGCCTCCGCCGCCGCGAGCATCGTGTCGCGGCCGCCATGGCAGCCGCCACCCCCCGCGGGAGCGGCGGCTGGCGCGTCGGCGATCGGGAGGGCGCGGGCCGTCATCGGATCAGACCGTGTCGTAGACGACTTCGAGGGATTCGGCGACGGCAACGTGCCGCCCGCGCATGTCCGCCATCGTCGCCGGCTGGAGGACGATGTCGCGCCCGGTCGTCTCGCTGGAGAAGAGCCCCAGCAACTGGTCCTGCCCCAGCGTGCTCGGCTGCAGCGGAGGTGCGGTCGCCACGGCCTCGCCCAGCGCCTCGAACAGCGGGCCCCACTGGCTCTCGGGACGGCCGACGATCTCGTAGTTGGCGCTCTTGCGGCGGATGTCCTCGTTCGCCGGGATCGCCGCCAGCACGGGAATCCCGACCGCCTCGGCGAAGGCCTGCGCCTCGCCGGTGCCGTCGTCCTTGTTGATCACGAGACCGGCGACGCCGACGTTGCCGCCGAGCTTCCGGAAGTATTCCACGGCCGAGCAGACGTTGTTCGCCACGTACAGCGACTGGAGGTCGTTCGAGCCGACCACGATCACCTTCTGGCACATGTCGCGGGCGATCGGCAGGCCGAACCCGCCGCAGACCACGTCGCCGAGGAAGTCGAGCAGCACGTAGTCGAAGTCCCACTCATGGAAGCCGAGCTTCTCGAGCAGCTCGAAGCCGTGGATGATCCCCCGACCGCCGCAGCCGCGGCCGACCTCGGGACCGCCGAGCTCCATGGCGAACACGCCGTCGCGCTGGAAGCAGACATCGCCGATCGTCACCTCCTCGCCGGCGGCCTTCATCCGCGACGAGGTCTCGATGATCGTCGGACAGCTCTTGCCGCCGAACAGCAGCGAGGTGGTGTCGGACTTCGGGTCGCACCCGATCAGCAGCACCCGCTTGCCGAGGCGCGCCATCATGTAGCTCAGGTTGGCGAGGGTGAAGCTCTTGCCGATCCCGCCCTTGCCGTAGATCGCGATGATCTGCGTCTCGCGCGTCGGCTCGCCCGCGGCGGCCACGTCGTCGGGCTCCTGCGCGGCCTCCGCGCGGAGGCGGGCATCGTAGTCCGTCGTGCCGTCGGGCGTCGAGATCATCCGGCGTCCCTCCAATCCAGGGTCATCTTGATGCAGTCGGTGTCCTCGAAGGCGGTGCGGTAGGCCGCGGCGGCCGAGGCGGCCGGGACCTGGTGCGACACGAGGCCGCCGAGGTCGAGGGTCCCCGCGTTGACGAGCTGCGCCACCGCCGCGAGGTCCGCCGGCCGCCACTCCGCGGCGACCCGCAGCCGGGCCTCGCGCTGGAAGGCAGGGGGAAAGGCGAACGCCACCGGCTCGGCGTAGAACCCGGCGAGCACGATCTCGCCGCCCGGGGCCAGGCGGGCGACAAGGTCGTCAACGATCCCCGTCGCGCCGGACATGTCACAGATGGTGCGATAGTCCCGCCGCGGATCCTCGGCGGGATCGAGGACCTGATACCCTCGCGCGCCACCGCGGCGGCGCGGGTTGGTCTCCCAGACCACCGGAGGCGGGGCGTCCGGTGCGAGCGCGCACGCGAGGCGCGCCAGCAAGCGGCCGAGCGCCCCATGTCCGATGATCAGTTCCGGCGCAGCGCCGCCGCTGCCCCATGCCGCGTGATACGCGGTCGCCGTGAGCGCGAACAGCGTCGCGTCCGCCCCGAGGCCGGGACGAACCGCCGTCGCCCTCGAGCCGTCGACCACGATCCGCGAGGCCGCGCCGCCGAAGAGTGCCCGCGTCTCCCCGTAGCAGCGCGCGCCGGCAAGGAAGACATGCTCGCCGACCGTGTGCCCCGACGCCTCGCCCGCCGCGATGATCCGGCCGCAGGTCTCGTAGCCCGGCACGAGCGGGTAGCCCATCCCGGGAAACGCCGGCATCCGCCCAGTCCACAACAGCCGCTCCGTCCCGGCGCTTATCCCGGTCCAGTCGACGTCCACGACGACGTCGCCCGGCCCGGCCGCCGGCAGCACGAAGTGCCGCAGCGCGAGCTGTTCGGGTTGTTCGAGCACCACCGCCAGCGTGTTCACGCGGGGGCCTCACAGGAGTGGGGAGAAAGCAGGCATCGGCCGACGTCGCCGACCTCATCGTAAACTGAACCTGACAACTCAAACTGTCAAGGGAACACGACACCCCGGCGCACGACCCCACGCCCGCGCCCATCACGGGACCGCCTCAGCGCCGGGTGGCGCTCAGGACACCGGTGCGGATCGGGGAGCGGACGCGGTGTTGTCGGACATCGACGAAGCCCGCGTCGCGGAGCAGGTCGCCCAGCTCGGCGGGCGTGCGCATCCGTCCGCTCCGCATGGCGAGGAGATAGAGGGCGAAGTACACCTCGCCGACCTGGGCGAGGCCGGGGGTGGCCGCCATCGGCTCGATCACGAGCACGCGACCGCCACTCGGCAGCGCCGCATGCACCTTGTCGAGCAGCAGGCGCACCGGCACGTCATCGTGGTCGTGCAGCACGCGCACCAGCGAGATCAGGTCGGCGCCCGTTGGCAGCGGGTCGTCGAGGAAGCTGCCGCCGCTCACGGTGGCACGTGTCGCCAACCCTGCGGTCGCCAGCGCCACTCGGCCACGCTCCGCGACCGCCGGCAGGTCGAAGAGATGGAGCGCGAGGTCCGGGGCACGGCGCGCCGCCTCGCGGAGGAATACCCCCTCGCCGCCGCCGACATCGAGCAGCACGCGATGGCGCCGCACGTCGTAGACCTGCAGCGCTTCCGCGGCAACCTGCGGCTGGGTGGCGGCCATCACGCGGCTGTAGCTCGCCGCCGTGTCGGCCGAGACGCCCGCCGGATCGGGACGCACCGCGTACTCCCAGAACTGGCCGAGTGCGGTCGTCCGCTCGCGGCCCGCGCGCAGCAGCGCCACCGGATCGCGCAGGTCGTCGTACAGGAGCCGGTTGTGCTCGACCAGGACCCGGAAGTCCTCGCGGCCGACGAGCGGGATGCCGTCAGCCCCGAGGTCCCACCGGCCATCGTGGCGGCGCCGCAACAACCCGAGCGCGGCGGCGGCGTTCAGCAGGCGCGATGCGTTGTCCGCCGGCAGCCCGAGTCGTGCCGCGAGGGTCACCTCCGCGAGCGGCTCGTCGGCCAGTGCCTCGAGCACGCCGAGCTCGAGGACGGCCAGCAGCACCTGGGTGTGGACGAACCCGCCGCAGAGGTCGAAGAGGCGTCGGCTCGCGCGGCGCGCGAACGGGCGGGTCACCCAGAACGCACTCGCCCATGCCTGGAAGGCCGGCGAGGCGATCCGGTCGATCAGGCGACGGCGCCAGGCGCCCCGGGCCGGGAGCGGTACTCCCGCGCGACTCACTTGCCGACCGGCATCGCCTGCGCCAGCACCCGCCCACGGCGGAAGGCCTTGAGGCGGGCCGGCAGCAGGAGGAAGGCGAGCATCGCCGCCCCGCCGACCGCCGCCGCGCCGTGCAGCTCGTACCGGAGGGCCATCGCGAGGGGCAGCGCGCCGTTGACGACGTAGATCACCTCCGGCAGCCGGGTGGAGGCAATCGCGGGGAGGTGCGGCCGGGTCGCGCGGTGCAGCAACAGGCCGATGAGCGGCCCGATCACGGCCCATGCGATCCAGTTGGCCAGCGGCATCCCGTGCCAGATCCCCGACTCGCGCCAGACCCAGAACGGGAACGCGGCGCTCATCGCCGGCTCCATCAGGACATCCCACGCCAGCAGGCCGACGGTGGCGAGGAGCACGGTGTAGCGGATCCGGAGCCCGGCCCGGAGCGCGATCCCCAGCGTGGCGAACAGCATCATGAACCACGACAGCGGGATCGTGAACGGCACCAGGCCCGCCACGCGCCAGCCGAGGGCAGTGCCGTAGCTGTGGGCGCCGAAGGGGAGGCCGGTCGCGGCGCCGACGAGCTCGATCGACAGGGTGAAGCCGGTCACCAGCAGCGCGCCGAGGGTCGCGCGAATCGGCCCGGCCGCGGCCCAGAGGGCGAGCCAGGTCCCGAGGAATCCGAGCACCAGGACCAGCGCGCCCATGTACGCCATCCCCCATTGGTACGAGCGTGCCCATTCCCCAGCGTCCACGCCGCCCGGCACGGGCCGGCCGATCATCACGGCGAACGCGCCGATGGAGACCAGCGTCAGCACGGCGTGCACGCCGGTCGCGGCCCAGGCCCACGCCAGCGGGCCGTTGCGGAACGCGCGCCTCATCCGCGCATCCGCAGGAAGGCATCCCAGAGCGGCAGGTCGTGCGGGATGCCGAGCACGATGAGCTCGAGCACGGCGAGCGTGACGAGGGCCACGAGGAGCGTGAGCCGCCAGCGCGTGAAGCGATCGGGGGCCCGGCGGGCCCGCAGGAACCACCGCGTACCAAGGGCCACGAGGCCGGCGATCGAGACGACGAGCAGCGGCGTGAGGCGCGGCGGGCCGAAGAACGCCGTCAGGAACGCGAGTCGTTCGGGAAGGAATCGCACCCCGGCGTTCACGACCCCGAAGAACACGTTGACCTTCGCCACCTGCTGCACGCCCCAGAAGACGGCGAGGGTGTGCCACGCGGTCGGGTTCCGGCCCGGGAGGAGATAGAACGCGCCGAGCGTGGCGAGGGCGAGCAGGTCGCTCCACCCGGTCGCGACGACCGCCCGGATCGCGAGCGGGACACTCGGGGCCATGCCGAGGTCGGGCGGCACGTGGGCCGTGGCGCCGACGACGATGCCGCCGTAGAAGAGGGCGCTCACCCAGACCCAGGCGAGCGCCCCGGCGGTGAATCCGATCAGGGCGCCGCGCGGGGTGCACTCGTTGCGCACGCGCGCCGCGAGGATGCCGGCGATCACGAGCAGCCAGGTCGCGACGATGACACCGAGGAGGCGCGTGGTGTCGTTGCGCTCGACGGCGACGATCACCCCGGTGGCGAGCCACCAGAAGAGCACCACGAGGACCACCGCCGCCGGCAATCCCTGGCCGGCCTCGCCACCGGCGGGCCGGCTCACGTGTCCCGGCCAGGCCACCGCCTGCTCACCGGACACGCCGCGCCTCGGCGCGGGTGGCATCGGCGAGCGAGGCGATGCGGGTGGCATCGGCGGCGGGAAGCGGCGCATAGCGCGCCCCCATCACCGTGGCGAGATGTCGCGCCACCTCGGTCGGACGCGGCGCGATGTCGAGCCAGCTCGCCGCGACGCGAACCGCCGCCAGCCGGCGCGCCGCCTCCTCGGCCTCGGCGCGGGCGCGTCGTCGGTCCCCTTCCCCACCGCGCGTGATGTTCGCCTTGCCGTCGCTGAGCACGACGATGGCCGGCGCCGCACCGTCGCGGCGCACCCGCAGGGCGAGGGCGGTGGCGAGGTCGAGCGCGGCCGCGAGCGGGGTACCGCCGCCGCCGGGCAAGCCGGCGAGCGCGCGGCGCGCCCGGGCCAGCGCACGGGTCGGCGGGAGGACCAGCTCCGCCGTGGCGCCCCGGAACACCACCAGCGCGACTTCGTCGCGGCGCTGGTAGCTCGCCGCCAGCAACAGCTCGACCGCCCCCTTCGCCTCGTTGAGGCGATGGAGCGCCGTGCTGCCGGAGGCATCGACCAGCACGATGATCGTCGTGCCGAGGGGTCGGACCCGCCGCTGCACGCGAAAGTCGTCGCCGCGGATCGCGAGGCGGCGCACCGGCAGTGAGGCGCCGCGAAGCCGCTGCCACGGTGCGGCGGCCCGCACGGTCGCAAGGACATCGACCCGCCGCCCGTGACCCGGTCGACCGCGCCGCACCCCGACGCGTCGGCCGCGGGTGTCGGTGACCTCCGCCGCCCCGCGACGACCCGCCCGCGTGCCGCGCTCCCCCGCGAGCGCTCGCAACAGGTCCTCCGGCAGGGCCGCGTGCGCGGCCGCGATCAGGCGATCCTCGAGCGTGCCCTCCTGCAGCGGTTCGCGCGCGGGATCATCAGGGGTCGGGGCATCCGACGGTGGTGGCGGCGGTGGCTCCTCCTCGCTGCTCACCTCGGGGATCAGGACCGCGCGCGGGGCAATCACCGTGGTCACCGCCACCGCCAGGTCCGCATCGGCCACCGCCTCGCGGCCCTCCAGCGCGGCATGCGCCCGCGCCGCGCGCCCGGCCAGCAGCCACGCCCGCAGCGACACGACCCCGCATGCGGTCGCCACCTCCGCAAGTGAGCGTCGCTGGGCGTCGGACATCGCAACCGTCGGGAGTCGCGCGGCCGCGGCCCGGATCGTGGCCGCCTCGGGCCAGTGCAGCGCGTCGGGATCGAGTCCGGGCTCCGGGACGATATCGAAGGCGAGCCGATCCGCGAGGGCGGCCGCGCTGCCGGGTTCGTCCGGCTCGGCCTCGTCGAGGAGCAGCAGCGGCATCCGCACGGGGACCACTCGGCTCACCCCATCGCGCTCGACGCGCACCGCGTGCGCATCGAGTGCCTGGGTGAGGATGCCGATCACCTCGGGGGCCAGCCGCTCGGCCATCGGCACCACGAGCGCCCCGCCATCGGCGGACGCGAGCAAACCGGTCTCGAGGGTCGGGCGTCCGGTCGCCAGGGTGGCGACGAGATCCATCCCGCCGACGAGGCGCTCGCCTTCAACCCCTGCTGGCACGCGACGCACGCGTTCCGGAGCGTGCAGCAGCCGGGAGAACCCCGTCACCAACCCCGCTCGCCCCGGCGTCACCCCGCCCCGGATGATCGCGCCGCCGAGCCCGAGCGGGTCGACGGCGAGCATCGCGAGGATGGTGGCGGGGGAGATCACGTCGCGGGGGCTTCGACCGGGAGATCCGCGAGCGCGCGTTCCACTCGGGCGCCGGCGGTGGCGTCGTCGAGCGGATCGCGGCGCATCCGGTGCCGGAGTGCCATCGCCGCCACGCGATCGAGCAGCGCCGGATCGTCGCCCGGCGCGTCCTCGAAGGCCGCGAGCGCCCGCATCACCCGGAACAGCGTGAGCTCACCGCGCAGCCCGTCGGTCCCGAGGGCGATGCACAACCGGCTCGCCCGCTCGAGCACCGGGCGCGACAGCTCCGTCCTCGCCAGCCGCGCGCGGGCCGCCACGAGGCGATCCCGAAGCGCCGCGTCCGCGGCGTCCCAGCTCGCGGCGAACCCGTCGGGGTCGCGGTCATACGCATCCCGTCGGGCGACGATCTCGAGCCGGGTCTCGATGTCCGCGGGCGTGGTGACATCGACGGCAAGCCCGAACCGGTCGAGGAGCTGCGGCCGCAGGTCGCCCTCCTCCGGGTTGCCCGACCCGACGAGCACGAAACGCGCCGGGTGCCGCAGGGACAGCCCCTCCCGCTCGACGACATTCTCCCCGCTCGCGGCGACGTCGAGGAGGAGGTCGACGAGATGATCCTCGAGCAGGTTCACCTCGTCGATGTAGAGGAATCCCCGGTGTGCCCGCGCCAGCAATCCGGGTTCGAACGCCTTCTCGCCCGTGGTCAGCGCCCGCTCCAGGTCGAGCGCACCGGTGATCCGGTCCTCGGTCGCCCCGAGCGGCAGGTCCACCACCGGCGTCGGCCGCGTCTCCACGTCGAGGACCGCCCCGCCTGCGGCGCGGCGGCGACAGTCCTCGCACCATGCCGATGCCCCCGCAGCGGGGTCGCACCCGTAGCGGCAGCCGACATGCGCCGCGAGCGGGGGCAGCAGCGCGGCGAGCGCCCGGACCGCGGTCGACTTGCCGGTGCCGCGGTCGCCGAACACCATGACGCCGCCAAGGGTGGGATCGACCGCGGTCAGGAGGAGCGCTTGGCGCATCTCCTCCTGACCGACGATCGCACTGAAGGGATAGGGTCGACGCATGGCTCGCTTGGGTGGTGGGGTCGGCGGAATGTCTTGCCGGACCCCGACCGGGGCAAGAGCGCCCCGCGGTCAGGGCACCGTCGGCTCCGCCATCGGCTTCTGGAAGTCGCCCGCCTTCACGTAGGCGAGGGCATCGGGATCGAGGTAGCGCGCCACCGCCGCCCGCAGCTCCTCGCCGGTGAGGGCGAGCACCGCCGCCTCCAGCTCGGAGTCGTGGGCGAAGGTGCGCCCGAGATACAGGTTCGACACGAGCCGCCCCGCGATCGGACCGTCATTCGAGCGCGCCAGCTTCCGGCTCTCGATCCAGCCTTCCTTCGCCTTGCTGATCTCCTCGGCCGTGAACCCGTCGCGCGCCGCCCGCTCCAGCTCCTCGCGGAACGCCGCCTCAAGCTTGTCGCGGTTCTCCGGCGCGTAGATCGCGAAGCTGATCCACTGCGCCGTGGTGTCGGTGGCCGAGGCGTTGAAGGTCGAGCCCACGCCGTAGGAGAGGCCATCCTGCTGGCGGATCCGGGTCGCGAGCCGGGAGTTCAGGAAGCCACCGCCGAGCATGTAGTCGGCCAGCAGCATCGCCGGGTAGTCGGGCGAGGTGTCGGTCAGCGGCATCGTGCGCGCCGCCAGGAACATCGCGTTCGCCTTGTCGGGCGTCTCGAGCGTGACATCGAGCGGTGCCGAGGCACCCGTCGGCGTCGCGATCCGCTCGTACGGAGCGGCGCTCTCCCAGCCACGGAGCCCCTCGGTGAGGATCGCCCGCACCGAGTCCGGGTCGAAGTCCCCGACGACCGCGATCTGGCCCCGCGACGCCCCGTAGAAGCCGGCGTAGAACGCCCGGACCTGCTCCAGGGTGGCCGCGTCGAGCATGGCGAGCTGCTCATCGAGGGTCCCGACGTAGTTCGGGTGCCCGGGAGGGAACGGCGAGAGGTGCCGCTGGATCGCCATCACCGCCTGCATCTGCGGCTCCGAGCGCTGCCCCTCCAGCGCGGTGCGACCCTCCTGCTTCAGCAGCTCGAGTTCGGCCGGGTCGAAGCGCGGCTCGCGCAGGATCTCGAGGGCAAGGCGGAGCGACTCGTTGAACGACGACCGCTTCGCCGTGACGCCCGCCCCCGCCGAGGCGGCACCGCCGCCGGCGTTGAGGGTCGCCTGCAGCCGGTTGATCTCGTCGCGCAGTTCCTGGCGCGAGAGCCGCGTGGTTCCGCGCATCAGCATCTGCCCGGTCAGCCCCGGGACCGCACCGCGCCCCGACAGCGTCGCCTCCGAGCCGAAGCGGAAGGTCATCGTGGCGGTCGCGAGTGCCCCGCGGTTGCGCTTCGGGAGGAAGGCGACCTCGATGCCGTTGGGCAGCGTGAACGTCTCGGTCCGCGCGTCGAGGTTCGCCGGAGTCGGGTCGAAGTCCTCGCCGGTCGCCATGGTCTGGGTGCCGCGATAGTCCTTCACCATCGCCAGCACGTCGGGCGCCTCCGGCAGCACCGCGCGGTCGGGGGCCGAATCCGGCACGAAGATCCCCACGGTGCGGTTCGACGGCTTCAGGTAGGCCCGGGCGACGCGCATCACGTCATCGGGGGTCACCGCGCGGGTGCGGTCGCGGTGGAGGAAGAAGAGGCGCCAGTCGCCCATCGAGGCCCACTCCGAGAGCGCGAGCCCGACCGAGCCGGGATTGGTGTACTGGAGCTCGATCCCCTTGAGGAGCGCGGCCTTGGCCCGCTCGACCTCGGCCGGGGTCGCCGGGGCGACGTCGAGCAGCGAATCGATCGCCCCGAGGATCGCCGCGCGCGCCGCGGCGACATCGGCGTCGCGCGGGACGGTGGCCTGCACCAGGAAGACACCCGGCTCGCGCAGCTGGAACGAGAACGCGCTCACGCGGCTCGCGAGCTTCGGCTCGACCACCGCGCGGTACAACCGCCCGGTGGCGGTGGCACCCAGCACGTCGGCGAGCACGTCGACCGCCGCGAAGTCGGGATGCGACCCGTGGGGGACATGCCAGGCCATCACGATCGACTGCACGTCACCGACGCGGCGCAGCGTCACAGTCCGCTCGCCATCCTGCACCGGGTCGAGCGTGTAGGTCGGCCAGAGCGTCGTGCCGCCCGCGCGCTCCGGACGGGGCAGCGCCCCGAACGTCGCCGCGACCATCGCGCGCGCGGTGTCGGGATCGAACTTCCCCGCGATCACGAGCATCGCGTTGTCGGGCTGGTAGTACTTGCGGTAGAACCCCTGCAGCCGCTCGATCGGCACGTTCTCGATGTCGCTGCGCGCCCCGATCGTGCTCTTGCCGTAGTTGTGCCAGAGGAACGCGGTCGAGAGGACCCGGTCGAGCAGCACGCTGCCGGGATCGTTCTCCCCCGACTCGAACTCGTTGCGCACGACGGTCATCTCGCTCTCGAGGTCCTTCGCGGCGATGAACGAGTTCACCATCCGGTCCGCCTCGAGGTCGAGCGCCCACCGGAGGTTCTGCGTCGAGGCCGGGAACGTCTCGAAGTAGTTGGTCCGGTCGAACCAGGTGGTCCCGTTCGGGGCGGCCCCGCGCTCCGAGAGCTCCTGCGGGATGTTCGGGTGCCGCGGCGTCCCCTTGAACACGAGGTGCTCGAGGAGGTGTGCCATCCCGGTCTCGCCGTAGGCCTCGTGTCGCGAGCCGACGAAGTAGGTGACGTTCACCGTGGTGGTCGGGCGCGAGTTGTCCGGGAAGAGCAGGACCTGCATCCCGTTCTCGAGCGTGTACGCCGTGATGCCCTCGACGGTCACCTCGGCGGGCGCGGCGGGCTGCTGCGCGGCCAGGGGGGCACCGAGGAGGAGGACGAGCAGGGGAAGCGACGAGCGCATGACGAACTCCGGTCGGGGGTAAGGGACACTCACGGCGTGGCGGCGGGGAGCCGCGCGGCGGCCGACAGCCCACCGCGCATCACCTCGCCGACCGCGAGGCCGTCCCGCCAGGACCCACAGAATACCACCCCGGGCACCGCCGCCTCCACGGCACCCGCCACGGCCAGCCGCTCCGCGTGGCCGGCCACCGCCTGCGGGAGCGCTGCCGGCCAGCGGGTGATCTCCGCGAGCACCGGCGCACCGCGCACCCCGAGCAACTCGGCCAGTTCGGCGGTCACGAGGGCCTGGAGCTCCGTGTCGGGGAGGTCCGCGAGCGCGGCGCGCCCCACCCCACCGACGAACGACGTCAGCAGCACGTGGCCTGCGGGGGCGCGTCCCGGGAAGATCGACGAGGGAAAGAGGGTGCCCAGGATCCGGCGTCCGGCCGCGGACGGGGCGAGCACGCCGAATCCGTCCAGCGGATGCGCGACGGCGTCGCGGGCGAACCCGAGGGAGACCACGCTGAGCGAGGCGTGGGGCATCCGCGCGATGGGGGAGAGATCCGGCGCACCGCGCAGGTCGAGGTCGAGATGGGCGAAGGCCGCTGCCGGCACCGCGATGATCACCCCACTCGCCTCCAGGGTGTCGCCCGCCGCGGTCCCCACCGTGAAGCCCCCGCCGGCACCCGCTCGAACCGACACCACCGGAGCCCCGAGCCGGACCCGGTCGCCCAGCGCCGCGGCGAGGAGTTCCGGCACCCGGCCGAGACCGTCGCGGCACGACCAGAGCGACCCGGGTCGCCGCCCCTCGCGCCGCGCCGTGCGGGCCGCCCGCATGCGCCCCTTCAGGATCGACCCCGCAGTGCGCTCGAACTCCACCAGCTGGGGAAAGGCGAAGCGTGCCAGCAACGCCGCGGGATCGCCACCACTGGTCCCGGAGACGACCGGGTCGATGAACCGCGCGGCCGCCTCCGGCCCCAGGCGGCGAGCGGCGAACTCGGCGACCGTCTCCAGCTCGTGGCCGCCGCGCGGCACGAACGGCTCCTTCAACAGTCGCAACCGACCGGCGACGCTGAGCAACGGCGTGCTCACCATCTCGGCCGGGCTCGACGGCACCGCCACCGGGCGGCCGTCGTGGACCAGGAAGCGTCGGGCCGCCGCGGCGTCCGGGACGATGCGCTCGGCGAGGATTCCCGCCGCGTCGAGGACCGCCTCGACGGGCGGAGGCACGGCCGCGACCGTGTTCGGTCCGCCTTCGAGCAACCAGCCATCGCGCGCGATGGTGCGGATGGCGCCCCCGACGCGTGGCGAGGCCTCGAGCACCACGACCTCGCGACCGGCGGTCCGCAACGCGTGCGCCGCCATGAGCCCCGCCGCACCTGCCCCCACCACCGCGACCGGCGCGTCGGGGCTCATGCCGTCAAGGCGTTCGGGAGGGCGGCGAGGATCCGCTCGAGCTCGGCGTCGCCGTGTGCCGCCGAGGTGAAGGACGCCTCGAAGGCCGAGGGCGGGAGGTACACGCCCGCATCGAGCATCGCATGGAAGAAGCGACCGTAGCGTGCCGCGTCCGCGGCGCGGGCGTCGGCGTAGTTGCGCACCGGGTCCTCGGTGAAGAACGGCGTGAGCATCGTGCCCACGCGCTGCACCGTGAGCGGGATGCCGACGCGCTCTGCGGCCTCGCGCAGGCCGGCCTCGAGGGCGGCGGCGAACCGGTCGGCCGCCGGCCAGGCCTCGCCCCGGGCGAGCACGTCGAGGGTCGCGAGACCCGCAGCCATCGCGACGGGATTGCCCGAGAGCGTGCCGGCCTGATACACCGGGCCGACGGGCGCCACCTGCAGCATCAGGTCCCGCCGTCCACCATACGCGGCCGCCGGGAAGCCACCCCCGATCACCTTGCCGAGGCAGACCAGGTCCGGTCGCACGTCGTAGCGCACCTGGGCACCGGCCGGATCGACCCGCCAGCCCGTCATGACCTCGTCGATCACGAGCAGCGCACCGTGGCGATCGGCGATCGCGCGCAGCCCGGCGAGGAAACCGGGCGCGGGCGGCACGACACCCATGTTCCCCGCGACCGCCTCCAGCAGGATCGCGGCGATCTGGTCCCCACGCGCCGCGAACACCCGCTCGACGGCCTCGAGATCGTTGAACGGCACCACGATCGTGTCGGCGGTCGTGGCGGCACTGACCCCGGCGGAGTCCGGCAGCCCGAGGGTCGCGACGCCACTCCCCGCCGCCGCGAGGAGCGGGTCGGCGTGGCCGTGATAGCAGCCGTCGAACTTCACCAGTCCCGTGCGGCCGGTCGCCCCGCGCGCGAGGCGCACCACGCTCATCCCCGCCTCGGTCCCCGAGGAGACGAAGCGCACCATGTCGATCGCGGGGAAGGTCGCGACCACCCGCTCGGCGAGCTCGAGCTCGATCTCCGTCGGCGCGCCGAACGTGCTCCCGTCCCGAAGCACCCGGCTGACCGCCTCGACGACCTCCGGGTGGGCATGCCCGAGGATGAGCGGCCCCCACGAGCAGACCAGGTCGACCAACCGGTTGCCGTCGGCATCGATGAGGTAGGGGCCCTCGCCGCGGCGCATGAAGCGCGGCGTCCCGCCCACCCCGCGGAAGGCGCGCACCGGGGAGGACACGCCGCCGGGCAGCAGCCCCTCCGCCCGCGCGAACAGCGCCCGCGAGGTCGCGTCGTGACTCACGCGTCCTCCCGGAGCCAGCGCGCCGCGTCGAGGGCGTGGTACGTGAGGATCGCGTCGGCGCCCGCGCGCCGCATCGCGAGCAGCGTCTCGAGGACCACCGCGCGCTCGTCGAGCCAGCCCTGTGCCGCGGCGGCCTTCACCATCGCGTACTCCCCGCTGACGTTGTAGCAGAGCACCGGAAGGTCACTGCGGTCCCGCACCTCCCGGATCACGTCGAGGTAGGCCAGCGCCGGCTTCACCATCAGCATGTCCGCCCCTTCGGCCTCGTCGAGGTCGGCCTCGCGGCGCGCCTCGCGGCGGTTCGCCGCGTCCATCTGGTAGCTGCGGCGGTCGCCGAACGCCGGTGCGCTCTCGACCGCCTCGCGGAACGGGCCATAGTAGGCGGACGCGTACTTGACGGCATAGCTGCAGATCGCCCGGTCGGCGAACCCCGCCGCGTCGAGCGCGTCGCGGATCGCCGCGACCATGCCGTCCATCATGCCGCTCGGCGCGAGCACGTCGGCACCGGCGGCGGCGTGCGCCACCGCCACCTGGCCCAGCACCTCGAGCGTCGCGTCGTTGTCCACGACGCCGTCCGCGGTCAGGATCCCGCAATGACCGTGATCGGTGTACTCGCAGCAGCAGACGTCGGTGAAGACCAGCAGCGCCGGGTGCCGCGCCTTGAGCCGACCGATCGCGCGCGCCACGATGCCGTCGGGCGACCAGTTCTCCGTGCCGATCGGATCCTTGGCCGCGGGAATCCCGAACAGGATCACCCCGCCGACCCCCGCCGCCACGAGGTCGTCCGCCGTCCGGTCGAGGGACTCGTCGACTGACAGGTGGTACTGCCCCGGCATCGAGGCGATGGCGCGGCGCACCCCCGACCCGTGCACGACGAACAGCGGCGCGATGAGCTGGGCGGGGACCAGGCGGGTCTCGCGGACCAGCGCGCGAAGGGCGGGACTCCGCCGGAGTCGGCGGGGACGATCGATCGGATCCACGGGCCATCCGGGAAAAGGGGAGGCGGCACTCGGGCGACCCAACGATAGGCCGATCCCGGGAGCGGGGTCAAACCGCCGCAGAGGTGGCCGAGGCGGCCGGGCAGGCGGGACCGTTTCACGACGTTTCAGCTTGTGTCGGCCCCCTCGAATCCGTACCTTGATCGGATGATTCCCCCCATCCCCAGGAGGGGGTTCACCCGAGCCGAGCGAGGGGCCGTGGGACTCAACACGACGCAGACACCGGTCGCGCTCTTCGAGAAGTGCCGCCAGTTCACCCGCGCCCGCGAAATCCAGGCGGCCGGGATGTACCCCTACTTCAAGGCCATCTCGGCGTCCGAGGACACCGTGGTGGTGATCGAGGGGAAGCGGCGGATCATGCTGGGGTCGAACAACTACCTCGGCCTCACGCACCACCCGAAGGTCCTCGAGGCGGCCGCCGCCGCGCTGCATCGCTACGGTGCGGGGTGCACCGGGTCGCGCTTCCTCAACGGGTCGCTCGACCTCCACGAGCAGCTCGAGCACGCGCTGGCGGAATTCCTCGGCAAGGAATCCTGCATCGTGTTCTCGACCGGCTACGGGGCGAACCTCGGGATGATCTCGGGGCTGGTCGGTCGCGGCGAGACGATCTACCTCGACAAGCTCGATCATGCCTGCATCGTCGACGGCGCCAAGCTCGCCTATGGCGAGACCCAGCGCTTCCAGCACGGCAACCTCGAGAGCCTGGTCCGGCTGCTCGACCGGAACACCTCCGGGCGGGGCACCCTGATCGTCGTCGATGGCGTGTACTCGATGGAAGGCGACATCGCCGACGTGCCCGAGCTCGTCCGGATCGCGCGGCACTACGGGGCCGCCCTCGCGGTCGACGACGCGCACGCGCTCGGCGTCCTCGGCCCCAACGGCGAGGGCACCGGGGCACACTTCGGGATGCAGTCCGAGGTCGACCTGGTCGCCGGGACGTTCTCGAAGTCGCTCGCCTCCGTCGGGGGATTCGTCGCGGGTCGCGAGGAGGTCATCCACTTCCTCAAGCACCACTCGCGGCCGTTCATCTTCACCGCCTCGCTGCCGCCGGCGAACACCGCCGGGGTCATCGCCGCCCTCCAGGTGCTGCAGGACGAGCCCGAGCGCCGCGACCAGCTCTGGGCCAACGCCCGGCGCCTCCAGCAGGGGTTCCAGTCACTCGGCTTCGACATCGGGCCGACCCAGACCCCGATCGTGCCGGTGCTGATCGGGCCGCTGGACACGACCTTCCTCTTCTGGCGCAAGCTCTACGACGCCGGCGTGTTCACGAACCCGGTCGTCCCGCCCGCGGTGCCGCCGTCGCAGTGCCGCCTGCGCACCAGCGTCATGGCGACGCACACCCCCGAGCAGATCGACCAGGCCCTCGAGGCCTTCGCGACGATCGGCAAGGAGCTGGGGGTCATCTGACGAGTCAGGCGCCGGTCATCCGGCGCGTCGAGTCGGCGGGCGACCTCGCCCGGTTCGTGGACCTTCCCTACCGGCTGCACCGCGACGACCGGACCTGGGTGCCGCCGTTCAAGGCCGAGGTCCGCAAGCTGCTCGACCGCGCCGCGAACCCGTTCTTCGCCCACGCCGAGGCCGACTACTTCCTGGCCGAGCGCGACGGCGAGGTGGTCGGCCGGATCGCGGCAATCCACAACCGGCTCCACAACGAGATCCACGAGGACCGGGTCGGGTTCTTCGGCTTCTTCGAGTGCATCAACGACTTCACCGTGGCGCGCGCGCTCGTCGACGCGGCCGGCGCATGGGTGCGCGCGCGCGGGCTCGACACGCTGCGCGGCCCGATGTCCTTCTCGGTGAATGACGAGTGCGGCCTCCTGATCGACGGATTCGACACGCCGAATACCCTGATGATGCCGCACAACCCCCCGTACTACCTGCCCCTGCTGCAGACCGCCGGCTTCACCAAGGCGAAGGACCTCATCTGCCTGCAGGGCGGCTCGGCGGTGGCCCCGGTCGAGGCCCCTGAACGGACGGCCCGCGCGGTCCGGTTGATCCTCGAGCGCTACCAGTTGAAGATCCGGCCGCTCGACCGGCGGCGGTTCGCGGCCGAGGTGGAGACGGTCAAGGATCTCTACAACCGGTGCTGGGAGAAGAACTGGGGCTTCGTGCCGATGACCGATGCCGAGATCGACCACCTCGCCGCGGCGTTCAAGCCGGTCGTCATCCCCTCGCTCGTCCCGTTCGTCGAGACCGCGGACGGCACGCCGATCGCATTCGGCCTCGCCCTGCCGGACCTCAACGAGGCCCTCCGCGACAACCGCTCCGGCGCGATGTTCCCCGCGTCGCTGACGATGTTGCTCAAGCTGAAGCTCAAGCGGCTGACCCGGGCGCGGATCCTCCTCCTCGGGATCCTCCCCGAGTGGCGTGGGAAGGGCATCGACGCCGCACTGTACCACTGGATCTGGACCCGCTCGGCCGAGCGCGGCATCGGCTGGGGCGAGGCGGGCTGGCTGCTCGAGGACAACGCCGCGATCATCCAGGGGCTGGCCAAGGCGAACTTCACGCCCTACAAGACCTACCGGCTGCTCGACCGACCGGCATGAAGGCGCTGGTCACGGGGGCGACGGGGTTCGTCGGCTCCCACGTCGTCGATCGCCTCCTGGCCCGCGGCCACGAGATCACCGCCCTCGTGCGCTCGGCGGAGCGCGCACGCCCGCTCGCCGAGCGCGGCGTGCGGCTCGTCATCGGCGACCTCGGCGACGAGGCCGCACTCCGGGCCGCCACCGAGGGGCAGGACGTGGTGCACCACGTCGCCGCGCTCACCGGCGCCGTCGACGAGGCCGCCTTCCTCGCCGCCAACCGCGACGGCACGGCCCGCCTGCTCCGCGCCGCGGAAGCCGCCGGCTCGGTCAGCCGCTTCGTGCATGTCTCCTCCGGGGCCGCGGGCGGCCCCGCCGCGCTCGGCACCCCGAAGGTCGATGCCGGCGACGACCGCCCGGTGACGATGTACGGGCGCAGCAAGCTCGCCGCGGAGTCCGTCGTGCGAGACGCCGCCCTCCCCTGGACGATCCTGCGTCCGCCGGCAGTCTACGGCCCGCGCGACACCGCCAACTTCCTGACCGTGTTCCGGGCCGCGAAGCGGTTCGGGATCGCGCCGATCTTCGGGGACGGCTCGCAGGAGCTCTCGCTGATCCACGTCGTCGACCTGGCGAACGCCTGCGTGGCGGCGGGCGAGTCGGCCGGCGCGGTCGGTGGCCTGTACTACGTCAACCATCCGGAACCGGTGACCAGCCGCGAGCTCGTGACCGCGATCGGACGCGAGGTCGGCCGCGACCTCACCATCGTGCCGCTGCCCCACGCCCTGACCCGCCTCGCGCTGCGCTGCACCGGGGCCTGGGCGGAGTTCCGCCGCCAGCCGACCATCCTGCGCGCCGACAAGGTCCACGAGTTCACCGCCCCGGCCTGGACCGGCGACCCGCGACCATTCATGGCGGACACCGACTGGACCGCCACCTACGACCTTGCCCGTGGCCTGGCCGACACCGCGGCGTGGTACCGCAACGCGGGGCTGCTCTGAGCCGCACCGGGTCCGGCTGGCGGCTGGTGGACCGGATGCTCGCCGGCTACGGCCTGGTGATCGCGGTCGTCGCCCTGGGTCGCCTCGACCAGCGCGGGATCGGGTGGATCGTCGCGGCCCACGCCGCGCTGCCGCTGCTCGCCTGGCTGGCGACCCGGGCGCCGCGCGAGGGGACCGGCGCGATCCTGCGGGGCGCCTACCCCGTCGTGATCCTGCTCGGGTTGTACGCCTCGCTCGATGTCCTCAACGGCTTCGGGAGCGTGCCGGTGCACGACGCCCCCCTCCTGCGGCTCGAGCAGGCGCTGTTCGGGATGCAGCCGGCCCGCGACTGGTGGCGCGCCGCCCCGAGTCGCTTCTGGTCCACGCTCCTGCACGCGGTCTACTTCTCCTACTACGTGATCGTCCCGCTGCCGCTGCTCGTCCTCGCCGCCGGCCGGCGGTGGGACGAGATGGGGCGCTACCTCGACGGCGTGATCGCCGTCTTCCTCGCCTGCTACCTGTGCTACGTCGCCTGGCCGGTGGCGGGGCCGTACTACGAGTTCGCCCGCCCGACCGGGACGTTCGTCGCCAACCTCCCGGCCCGCCTCGTGTACGGGACCCTGTCGGGCGGCAGCTCGTACGGCGCCGCGTTCCCCTCCTCCCATGTCGCGGCGACGCTCGCCGCCGCGCTCGGGGGATGGCGCGTCTCGCGCCGGCTGGGGATGGTGCTCCTGGTCCCCGCGCTGCTGCTCGCGGTGGCCGTCGTGTACTGCCAGATGCACTACGTGGTCGACAGCGCGGCGGGACTGGTGGTGGGCACCGCCGTCCCGCTCGCGGTCGACCGCTGGCGCGTCAGGGCGCGACGGTGAGCTCGGCCACCATCCCCAGCGCCTGGTGCGGCAGGCAGTAGTACGGGTACCGGCCGGCCGGCGCCCCGGCGAACCGCACGACGACGCTGTCCCCCTCGGCGACCAGGTTCGATGCCAGCGGCGCCATGACGTTGGTCATCCCCGCCTGCAGCACCTCGGCCGCCCCGGCCGGCAGCGAATCCGCCCAGAACTGGACGTTGTGCATCCCGCCGGAGATCCCCCGGAACACCACCACGTCGCCCGGCTTGATCGTCAGGCGAGCCGGACGATACACATAGTTGGTGCCGTCGAGGATCATGTCGACCTCGTGGCGCGTCGCGCCATCCGCCATCGCCGGCGTGGCCTGCTCGACGGGCGCCGCGGCCGGGGGCGTCATCCCCTCGCCCGCCCCACCGTTGGAGTCCGCCGCCTCGCCGCCGCACGCGCCAAGCATCACCAGCATCGCCGTCGCAACAACCGCTCGCATCGCCTGCTCCTGTTCGCCTCGGGTGAAGTGCGCCTCGCCGGGCGTTCCCGGGACGAGGCGGAAGGTGTCGCGCTCGCAAGGTCGCCACACACCCGTGTGTACGACATCCGGTGGTCCCCGGATGCCCGCGAACCGGGTTATCTTGTGGCGCCGCGCACGCGGCCTCCCGCCACCCATCGGACCTCATGCCCCCACCGCCCTGCCGCGCCATCGGTCGCCACTGCCACGCCCTCGACGTGACCCTGCGGGTCGCCTCCCTGGGCGAGGCCGCCGACCACGACGCGACGTGGATGCTCGGTCACACCGAGCGGATCGAGTTCGGGCGCCTCTTCCGGCACGACGAGGAGCTGCACGTCCGTGCCCGGCTCCACGTCCCCTGCCGGCACGCCGGCGTGGAGGGCGACACGGTCCGCTGCAAGGCCCATGGCTTCACCGGGACCGTCGCCGCGCCGGTTGCCGCGCCGCAACCTCGCCAGCTCGGCCGCGACCGGTTCCGGGTCGTCGACGCGGGGCGCCTGGCCAGCCGGCCGCTTCCCGTGGCCCCGACCCCCAGGCGCGCCCTCCCGATGCACCACGGTGTCAACCCGTGCGCCGAGGCGCCGTGCCGGACGGCGGACGGGCGCCGTGGCGCCGCGTGCTGCCGCGACCTCCAGGTCGAGATCCAGTGCCGCGAGGACCAGGACACCCTCGAGGCCCTCCTCCGCAACCGGAAGTCGCCGTACCTCTGCAAGGTTGACCGGGAGGACGACGACCCCGAGGCGCTCACCGCCGAGATCCTGTCGGCGTGCGGCTACCTCCTCGAGGACGGGATCCACTGCTCGCTCCACGGCCGCTCCCGGGCCGACGGGCGCCCGGCGAAGCCCGAACTCTGTACACTTTGGCCTGAAAAACGTACAGGTCTGCATCCGGGGTGTGCCTTCCGCAACCGCCGGATACCGCTCTAAGTCATTGCCATGCATTGCGTTACACGATTCTGTGCGCACTGGTCCGGGTCATGCGTCTCCTAGGTGGCGACTCGCAGCCTCTGGAGGGCACGGATGGCGTTTGACATCGAAGGCCTCTACCGCACCACCTATGACGCCGTCGTGCGTTTCCTGTACCGCAAGGTCTGGGACGCCGATCGCGCCGAGGACCTCGCGCAGGAGGTCTTCATGCGGGCGCTGAAGCACGAGCCGGAGAAGCCGCGCTCGTGGGTCTTCGCGGTCGCGGCGAACATCGCCCGCGACGAGGCCCGGTCCGCCATCCGCCGACGCAAGCACCTGACGCTCCTCACCCACGAGCCGATCGCCTCCCCCGCCCCCCTGGCGGACGTGCAGGAGGACCTCGAGCAGGAGGAGCGGGAGGCCGAAGTGAAGCGCGCCCTCGCGACGCTCACGCCGCGGGACCGCGAGGTCCTGCTGCTCTGGGATGCGGGGCTCGCCTACCCGGAAATCGCCGAGCAGACGGGACTGGCGGTGGGCGCGGTCGGGACGACCCTCGCGCGCGCGCGCAAGCGGCTCGTCGCGGCACACGATCGGATGGAGGCACAGCGCCATGAGGAGCAGCGTGCGGCCGCATCTTCCTGAGGAGGAGCTCCACGCCTGGCTCGACGGCGAGCTCTCGCCCGCGCAACGACGGGAGATCGCCGAGCACCTGCTCGCCTGCCTGATCTGCCGCGCCCTCGAGGCGGAGGTGCGCGCGCTCCGGGCGCGTTCAAGCGCCCTGCTGGCGCTCGCCTCCCCGGCCCGCATCCGTGGGCTGCCACTCCCGGCGAGGCGCCCGCGCCGTCGGCTGCGGCCGGGGGCTGCCGCCGCGGCGGCCGTGGCGCTTGCCGGGGGCACCTGGCTTGCCACCTCCCGGCCCGCTCCGGGCGATGAGTCCGCGCCGCGGCTCGCGACGGCCTTCGTCGCGCCGGCCATCCTCGCGGCGGTCTCCCCCGCCCTCGCCCCGGACGCCCAGGCCACCGTGGCATCCACCGAGCGCCGGACCGGTTCGCGGGCGCGGACCCTCACCCTCGCCTCCCGCGCGACCCTGACCCCGAACGTCATCGGCGGGCTCACCAGGACACCCCCGACCAGCATCAGCCGCCCCCTCCGCACCGTGGACCCGATGGCCGAGTTGGCTCCCTCCACGCTCCAGGGCGTCCGTTGGGAGTCGGCCGACTACTCCGAGGCGCGCCAGGCCGGCGCCGCGATCGCCCATCTCGATGGGGTCCCGGTCAGCTCGGTGCGGCTCCAGCCCAGCCCGGTCGGGGGGCGGCCCACCGCCATGGTCCGCCAGCTCCTCGCCGATGGCCGGGCGGTCTGGGTGGTCGAGGGGACCGAGGGCGAGGTCTCCGACATCGCCCGCCTCCTCGAGGCGAGCGGGCTGACCATGAGCGCCGCCCGTCGGGTCCGTCCGGACTATATCGGGAGCGATGCCGAGCCGACCCGCACGGTCCGGGTGGTCACGGTGGCCTCGTATCTCCCCTACGACTCGCTGGAGTCCCTCACGGAGCGGCTCCGGGTCGAGTAGGACACGGCCACCCGACGTCCTGACACGACGAGGCCCCGGATCGCGCCATGCGGTCCGGGGCCTCGCTCACATCTCGCCTCTCGCTGCGCACGACCCGCCAGCTAGTGGTGCCCCCGCTCCTTCTCGAGCGTGATCATCGCGAGCCGCGGCGAGATCATCGGGTAGGTCCGCGCGAACCAGGCGTAGGAGAGCAGGAAGAGGCCGATGAACATCAGCGTCGGCCCGACCTCGGGGAGCCCGACGACCGGTCCCGCCTCGGCGGTCACCGACGGGATCACCATGAGGTAGCGCTCGAGCCAGAGGGCGCACAGCGAGATCGCGGTGAACAGCCCCAGCGTCAGGCGGGTCTTCTTGGCCCCGACCGAGAGGAGGCCGGCGAACGGGATCACGAACATCCCCAGGAACACCGCGCCGCCGACCGGGCGCCACGGGCCCCAGAGCCGGGAGAAGACGAACCCGGTCTCCTCCGGGAGGTTGCCGTACCAGATCACGAGGAACTGGGCCCACATCAGGTAGGTCCAGAACACCGTGAAGCCGAAGACCATCTTGCCGAGGTCGTGGCGCTGCTTCGGCGAGACGAACTCGCCGATGCCGAGGGCGGACGTGCCGAACAGCACCAGGAGCGCCAACAGGGTGTGGGCGCCGAGGAACGACCCCATGAAGTACCAGCCCCCGAGCAGGTTGCTGAACCAGTGGGGCTGCAGCGCCATCATCGCGTCGAACGCGACGATGGTCATGATCAGCGCGTAGGTCACCGCATAGGTCGGCGCGAGGCGGTAGATCCGGTGATGGTTCGCCTCGGCGTCGTAGCCGGCGAGCATCCGGTCGTAGCGCGCCTGCATCGTCCCGCCGGCGTGCCGCTTGACCCGCGCCAGGTCGGGGAGCAGGTCGGCCCGGATCAACTTCGCACCGATCCAGTACAGCAGGGCGAGGCCGCCGATCAGGCGGATCGACATCCACGGCCGCGACAGCCAGGTGGCCTTCCCGGCCGAGACGCCATGGAGCGCCTCCTGCATGTGCCCGTAGATGTCGTGGTAGCCGAGGGTCAGGATCAGCACCAGGCCCACGAGCGACACCGGGATCATCGCCGAGCTCGCCTGCGAGAACCGGATGAGCAGGCCGTTCCACTTGGCGTTGGCGATCTTCGAGACCGCCGTGATCGCGATCGAGCCCGCCGTCAGGCCGGTCCAGAAGACCCAGTTGACGTGGAAGGTCTGCCAGGCCCTATGGCTGCCCTCGCCCAGCAGGGCGAAGACGAACAGGGCCAGCCCGATCACCGCGAGGCCGCCGCCGAGGGGCGTGAAGATGCCGTAGTTGCCGCCGAGGCTCTTCTCGGCGAGGCGGTCCTCGACGGCCGCCATGTCCACCGCGCTCATGGAGTGCTCCCTGCGTCGAGCGACCGGATGTAGTCGACCACGGCCCAGCGCTCGTCCTGGCGGACGATCTTGTCGCCGTACTGCGGCATCAGGCCGCGACCGTAGCGCACCATGCTGTAGAGGTACCCGTCACTGAAGCCGCGCACGCGGTCGGAGACCAGCGGCGGCGGATTGACCGCCGGGGCGATCCGCGGCACCGTCCCGCCACCCACGCCCGCGGGGCCGTGGCACATCGCGCAGTAGGTGGTGTAGAGCTGCTGACCGCGGGCGGCCGGCAGGGGCGTCATCCCGGCCGGGCGGGTCGCCCGGTTGGCCGCGAGCGTGTCGAAGCCGTACACCGGGATGGGCCCGGTGAAGACGCTGCGGCCCCAGTCGGCCTCGCCCCCGGTGACGGGGACGATCCCCGCCGGGGTGTTGCGCGGGATGTCGGTCCGCTGGTACGGATGGACCGCCTTCGAGAGGATCATGTGGTCGAACCAGGCCACCCGGTGCATCAGGTCATCGGGCGAGGGGACCTCGTTGTACCAGAAGTTGCAGCCGGTCGTCGCCGCGAGGGCGAGCAGGAGGAGCGGCTTACGCATCACGGGTGACCTCCACCGGGCCATGCTTCTCGAGCATCGCCTGCACCTGGTCCGCACGATCGGGCCCGCACGGCACGAAGATGCCGATCTGGTCGTCGCTGAACCGGGGGGCGTAGGGCCGCCCCTTCAGCGACTTGCGGGCCGACAGGATGAAGATCGCGGCCACCGAGGCCAGCGATCCGAAGAGGATCGTCAGCTCGAAGCCGATCACGACGTACGGCGGGATCGCGGCGATCGGCTTTCCGCCGACGAGCAGCGGCCAGTCGCGGGACATCCAGATCGTGAGGCCGAACCCCGACGCGCAGCCGAGGAGGCCGCCGAGGAGGGTGAACCAGCGGAGCGGCGAGATCGGGTCGCCGATCGCCTCCTCGATCTCGTGGTTCGGCGCGGCGGTGTACACCGTCAGGTCGGCGTGGCCGCTCGCCTTGAGCTCGCGGATCGCGTCGCAGGCGGCGTCGACGTGGAGGAACGCCCCCAGGACGCCGGGCACGTGGGCGGCCATCAGTGCGCCCCCTCGGCCGACTTCCGGCGCGGCATCGGGATCATCTCCTTGATCTCCTGGATCGCGACGATCGGGAAGTTCTTGTAGAACATCGTGAACCAGAGGCCGAACCAGCCGAAGGAGCCGGCCAGCAGGCACCAGTCGGCCCAGGTCGGGTTGAGCTGGCCCCAGGCGTAGGGCAGGTAGTCATTGGCGAGCGAGCTGACCACGATCACGTACCGCTCGAACCACATGCCGAGGTTGATGAAGATCGAGATCACGAACAGCGACGTGAGGTTGGTCCGGATCTTCCGGAACCAGAGCAGCTGCGAGACGAAGGCGTTGCAGATGATCATGGTCCAGCCGGCCCACCAGTTGGGACCGAACGCCCGGCGCCAGAAGGTGGTCTGCTCGAACGTGCTCCCGCTGTACCAGGCGACGAAGTACTCCATCCCGTAGGCGTAGAACAGGATCGAGCCGGTCAGCAGCGTCAGCTTCGAGAGGTTGTCGAAGTGGTAGTCGGTGATCATGTGCTCGACCTTGAGCACCTTGCGCAGCGGGATCATCAGCGTCAGCACCATGCCGATGCCGGAATAGATCGCGCCCGCGACGAAGTACGGGGCGAAGATGGTCCCGTGCCAGCCGGGGACGATCGAGCTGGCGAAGTCCCAGCTCACGACCGAGTGCACCGAGAGCACCAGCGGCGTGGCGAGGGCGGCCAGGTAGAGGTAGGCGCGGGTGTAGTGCCGCCACTGCGAGTCGGCCCCGGTCCAGCCGAGCGAGAGCGCCGTGTAGAGCTTCTTCTTCCAGCCGCTCACGTTGTCGCGAACCGCCGCCAGGTCGGGCACCAGCCCGACCATGAGGAAGGTGCTCGACACCGTGAGGTAGGTCGAGATCGCGAACACGTCCCACATCAGCGGGGACTTGAAGTTGGGCCAGAGGTAGCGCTGGTTCGGGTAGGGGAGCAGCCAGTAGAAGAGCCACTCCCGGCCGATGTGCAGGATCGGGAAGAGGGCCGCCGTCATGACGGCGAAGACCGTCATCGCCTCCGTGGCCCGGTACACCGCGGTGCGCCAGGGCGAGCGGAACAGGAAGAGGATCGCCGAGATCAGCGTGCCGGCGTGGCCGATGCCGACCCAGAACACGAAGGTCGTGATGTAGACCGACCACATGATCGGCGGCGCGTACCCCGCGAGGCCGATGCCCTCCTTGAGCTCCGCCACCACCGTCCCCAGCAGCACCAGCACCAGGAACGCCATCCCGAAGACCAGCACGTAGTACCCGCGCGTGGGGGCGTCGGTGATCGTCTTGAGGACGTCCCGGGTCACCTCGGCATGGGTCTGCGTCGGACGCGACGGATCGTGCGCGATCACCGCCATCTCAGTGTGCCTCCCCGGCCGCGGGTGCCTCGCCGTGCGCCACCGGGTCGACCGCGCGGACCTTCGCGAGGTAGGTGACGGCCGGCATCACGTTGGTTGCCTCGAGCATCGTGTAGCCGCGCGGGTCGCGCTTCCAGCGGACCACCTCGGCCGACGGGTCCTTCACGTTCCCGAACGCGATCGCCTTCGACGGGCACGCCTGCTGGCACGCGGTGACCACGTCGCCGTCGCGCAGCGGGCGATCCTCGAGCCGGGCGGTGTGCTGCGCGGCCCGGATGCGCTGGACGCAGAAGGTGCACTTCTCCATCACGCCCCGCGCCCGCACCGTCACCTCGGGATTCAGCTGCAGGTTCAGCGGCTCCGGCCAGGCCGACTCGTTGTACTTGAGCCAGTTGTAGTAGCGGACCTTGAACGGGCAGTTGTTGCTGCAGTAGCGGGTGCCGACGCAGCGGTTGTACACCTGGCCGTTCAGCCCGTCGGGCGTGTGGTACGATGCGTAGACCGGGCAGACCGGCTCGCACGGCGCGTTGTCGCAGTGCTGGCACATCACCGGGGCGAACCGGGCCTCGAGCGGCTCGCCGTCCTCGCCGCCCTCCCAGTAGCGCTCGATCCGCATCCAGCTCATCTCGCGGCCCTTGAAGACCTGCTCCTCGCCCACGGTCGCGATGTTGTTCTCGGCGTAGCAGGCGGTGACGCAGGCGGAGCAGCCGGTGCAGCGCGACAGGTCGACCGCCATCCCCCACTTCGGGGTCTCGTCGGCGCCGTAGTTGCCGAGGTTCCAGCGCTCCTTCTGGGCCTCGTACCAGCCGTCGATCGCCTCGAGCTCGCGCTCGGTGTTGACCTCGTGGGGCGGGTGGCCCGCCGCCGTCATCGACTCCTTCGGCGTCATCCCGGCGGCGGCGTGCGCCAGCGGCATCGCCTCGATGATGCCCCGGCCGAGCTGCCGCGGGGTGCCCTCGGTCTTGGCGACCTGCCGGTAGTCGCGCGTCTTGGTCAACGAGACCCGGGTGGCGACATAGGGCAGGAAGCCCTGGCCGTCGGCCGCCCCGAGCAGGTCGAGGGCATTCACGCCCCGGTCGGCGGCGTAGCGCCCGTAGGCGGTGTGGCCGAGGCCGAGGGGCATCCCCACCGTGTCGGGGCGGATGCCGGGATAGACATAGACCTGCGCGCGCACCGTGCCGTGCGGCGAGGTGACCTCCACGATCTCGCCCTCGCGAACATCGACACGCTTCGCCGTCTCCGGGTGCAGCTCGACCCACGACTGCCAGGTGATCTTGGTGACGGGATCGGGATTCTCGAGCAGCCACGGCTTGTTGCTGCCGCGCCCGTCGTGGTACTGGCTCGTCGGGTACGGGAGGAAGAGGAACTCGCCGTCGCCGTCGAAGCTCGTGTCGCCGGGAGCCAGGTCCGCGGCGCCCGCCGAGAGCGCCGGGGCGGGCGCCGGGGCGGCGGGCTCGTACACCCCGCCCCGCTGCAGCGCGTCGCGCCAGAAGCCCTCGGCATCCCCGGCCCCGCGGCGCGAGGCCTCGGCGGTCCACGCCGAGCGCAGGTGCGCCTCGAAGGTCTGGGCGGTGAAGCCGGCCAGCGGGCCCCCGACCGCGCGGGCCGCGGCGAGCAGCACGTCGCCGGTGTGCATCCCGGGCTTCACCGGCTCCATGACCGGCTGCATCAGCCCCAGCACGCCGGGCCGCGGCGCGCGGTCATCCCAGCGCTCGAGGGCGTGCAGGTTGGGCAGGATCAGGTCGCACGCCGCCGCGGTCTCGTCCATGACGTTCGCGGTCGAGACCTTGAAGCCGACCTTGGCGAAGGTCGCCGCGAAGTTGCCGGACTTGGGGAGCGCGTAGAGCGGGTTGGCCTCGTGCACCAGGATCACCGCGACCTCGCCGCGATCCATCGACTGGAAGAGCTCCTGCACGGTACCGTAGTCGTTGCCGGCCGCGGGGCCGTCGCCGAAGCGCACCGTCGTGCCGATGCTGCCGGCGGCGATGTTCGCCAGGTTGGTCGCGCGGCAGAGGTCGATCGCCCCGCGGTGCTGGGCGGCGATCCCGCCCGCCACGGCCAGCGGCGCGGACGCCGCGGCGAACTCCTCCGCCACGTGGGCCAGCCGCTCGGCGGGGATCCCGGTCCGCTCGGCCGCAGCCTCCGGCGTGTAGGCCGCGAGCTGGGCAGCGAGCGGCGAGCCGTGGTGCATCGCGGCGGCGCGCGCCAGGCAGAGGGCGACCCAGATCTCGGTCCCCGCCGGGACGTCGAGCCACTCGTCGGCATTCGCCGCGGTGAGGTTCATCCGCGGCCCGACATAGACATGCTTCGCCATCGTCCCGTTGCCGTAGCCGTGGGCCTCGGCGAACCCGCGCTGCTGCTGGACCGTCGCACCCCAGGTCTCGAGGAAATCGGCCCCGAACGAGACGAGGTAGTCGGCCGCCGCGAAGTCGTGACTGGGCAGCTCGTAGCGGCCCCAGGTCCGGAAGTTTGCCGTCCGCTCGGCCTCGCGCCCGAAGGCCTCCCAGCGCACCGACCGACCACCGAGGGCCCCGACCATGTCATCGAGCAGGGTGGAGAAGGTCGAGGGGCCGTAGCCGTTGATCGCGGCGACCCGGCCATTCGCGGTGCCGAGCTGGGCGGCGAGCCGGGCGATCGCGTCGTCCCAGGTGATCTCGTCGAAGCCGCCGGCGGCGTTCCGCGCCATCGGCGCGCCGATCCGGTCCGGGTGGTAGAGCGCCTGCAGCCCGGCCTGGCCACGGCTGCAGAGCGAGCCCGCGTTGACCGGGTGTGCTGGGTTGCCCTCGAGCTTGGATCGCCCGGGCCTCGCGGGTGGTGACGTGCAGCCCGCACCCGGTGCTGCACTCCGCGCATGTCGAGGCGTAGGTCGTGGGCACGCCGGGCACCTGCTGCTCCGACTGCACCATGTAGGGCACCAGCTTCGCGATCCGGTCGGTGGAGCAGCCGCTCAGGGTCGCCGCCCCGGCCCCCGTCACCCCGAGGACCTTGAGGAACTGGCGCCGGCCGACCCCGTCAGGGGCGGCCTCGGTCATCTGCTGATCGTCAGGTCGCATGGTCATGTCAGAAGTGGCAGGCGGAGCAGTCACGAGTGACGTTGCGCTCGAGGTGGCAATTGATGCAGAAGCCCATGTTGTTCACGTTGTTCACCTGGTACACCTGGGGCATCCGCGCCACGTTGCCGTGGCAGGTCGCGCAGGCATTGTCCCCCAACGCCTTGATGTGGCGCATGTGGGGGAAGTGCACGTGCCGCGCGACGTTGTGGATCCGGACCCACTCGACCGGCGTCCCCGCGGCCCACGCGTCCTTCAGCTTCTGGATCTCGGCCTGGTTCGCCGGGTCGCGACCCGCGACCAGCGCGTGGCACCCCATGCAGGTCTGCATGCTCGGGATGCCGGGCTCCGACGAGACCGCCACCGAGTAGTGGCAGTACTGGCACTGCATCTGGAGCTCGCCCGCATGGATGTCATGCCGGAAGAAGATCGGCTGGCGCGGCCCCTTCAGGCCGGCCGAATCGGCCGCCGAGAGCGGCGCCGGACCGGTGGAAGGCTGCTGGGCGTCCGAGGACGAGATGCCGGTGGCGAGCGCTGCCGCCACTGCCACCATCCCGACGAGACCGAGGAGAGACCGCTTGAGCATATGAGCGTGTTCCGTGCTTGTGAACGAATTCACGAAGTCGCGAGCCCCGCAACAAGGGGGAGTCGTGGCCGCGACTCCCCCGCCGAACGCCAAAGGTACCCCGACCGCAAGGTCCGTTCAACTACGGGGGGATCCCATCACCCCCTTGCGGCGGAGGAAGTGGCCGATCTCCAGCCCGATCGCCCGGAACAGCCCGACCTCCCGGGCGTCGAGCGCGGCGCGGTAGATCACCTCGCGGAAGCCGCGCATGACCAGGGGCGCCTCCCGCTTCTTGAAGAACTCGATCCCGTGGAGCGCCGTCTCCCAGTCGCGGAACAGCGCCTCGACCTCGGCATGCGGGGCCGCCGGCGCGTCATGCCGGGGCGGCTTGAAGGGGATCTCGTCGCCGCCGCGCGCGAGCCAGCTCTCGTAGCAGTAGATCCCCGTCGCCTGGGCGAGGTTGAGCGAGGTGTAGGCCGGATTGGCACTGATCGTGACGAGGACATCGCAGCGGTCGAGTTCCTCGTTCTGCAGGCCGTGGTCCTCCCGGCCGGCGAGGATCCCGACCCGGCCGGCACCGGCGCGGGTGACGAGTTCCGCCGCGGCGTCGCGGGGCCGCAGCACGCGCCGCTTGGCGCTCCGCTCGCGGCCCGTCAGCGCCTGGACGTAGCTCAGGTCGGCGAGCGCGGCGTCGAGGTCGTCGAAGACCTGCATCGCGGCGATCACGTCGCCGGCGTGGTGGGCCACCCCCTCGAGTCGGTAGGGATCGAGCGAGCACTCCGGCCGCACCAGCCGAAGCTCGGTGATGCCGAAGTTCTTCGCGACCCGGATGCAGCTGGCGAGGTTGACGAGGTCCTGCACCGCGACCAGGACGAGGACCGGGGCCGTCGCCTCGACCGGGACGTCGCTCATCCGCGCAGCTCGACGCCGGCGGCCTGTTCCGCCTGCCGGATCGGATCGAGGTAGTCGGCGGCCTCGCCGAGCAGGGTGCGGAGCTCGGCGCACCGCGCCGTGACGAACGCGAGGACGGGGTCCTCGGTCCCCGCCGCCGCCGCCACGCCGTGGGCGATCCCCGCGTCCTTGGCGAGGAGGGCGAGTCGGAAGAGGGGCGGATAGGTCCCGGTGAGGACCCGCTCGGGCACCAGCACCTCGGTGACGAACGACCGGCCGCTGGAGGCGTTCAGCACCTCGACCGCATCCCGCGGGGCGATCCCCGCCCGCGCCAGCGCCACCAGTCCCTCGCCCGCCGCGAGGATGTTCACGGCGAGCAGCGCATTGTTGACGGCCTTCATCGCATGGCCGGCGCCGACCGGGCCGAGCCGGACGACCCTCGCGGCGAAGGGGGCGACGACCTCCCGCGCCCGCTCGACGTCCGCTTCGCTCCCGCCGCACATCACCGTCAGCTGGCCGGTCGCCGCGAGGGGCGGCCCCCCGCTCACCGGGGCATCGACGAAGCCGATCCCCCGCGCCTGCAGGCGCTCGGCGATCCGGCGCGACGTGACCGGGTCCCCCGAGGTGCAATCGACCAGCAGCGCCCCCGGCCGCAGTCCCGCCAGCAGCCCGTCCTCGCCGTCGAGCAGCGCCTCGACCTCCGCGCTGGTGGGGAGGCAGGTGACGATGGCGTCGGCGCCGTCGGCGAGCTCGCGTGGCGTGGCCGACACGTGCACGCCGTCGTGCGCGGCGGCGAACGCCGCGGCACGCGCGGCGGTCCGGTTCCACGCCCGCACCTCGTGCACCCCCGCGAGCCGCGCGGCCATCGGGGTCCCGATGGCGCCGAGTCCTGCAAAGCCGACCTTCATGACATCTTCCCCGGGTGAGTTCACCCGGAATCTAGGGTCCCCCACGCCAGGATCGCCCGTTGTCGACCCGCCTGATGCACGTGGACCTCGACGCCTTCTTCGTCGAGGTCTGCCGCCGCCATGACCCCGCGCTGGAGCGGGTGGAGCTGCTGATCGTCGGCGGCCGCCGGAATTCGCGCGGCGTGGTCCAGTCGGCGAGCTACGGGGCGCGCGCCTTCGGGGTGCGCAGCGGGATGCCGATCGGCGAGGCGGCGCGACGCTGCCCGGAGGCGACCTTCGTGAAGGGGGAGTTCGCCTGGTACCGCGACGCCTCCCGCGCGGTGCGCGCCGTGCTCGAGGCCCATGCCCCGCGAGTCGTGATGGTCGGACTCGACGAGGGCTATCTCGACTTCACCGGTACCGACCTGCTCCACCCCGTCTCGCTCCTCGGGCAGGCGACGGCGATCCGGACCGCCGTGCATCGCGAAGCGGGACTTGACTGCTCGATCGGGATCGGGCCGAACCGGATGATCGCCAAGATCGCCTCCGACTATGCCAAGCCGCGGGGCGTGTGCGAGGTGCGTCCCGGCTGGGAGCGCGGCTTCCTCGCCGGTCTCCCGCTGCGGGCGCTGCCGGGTATCGGCCCCAGGACCGCCGAGCGCCTCGCGGCGAGGGGCCTCACCGATGTCGCCCAGGTCCAGGAGATGGGCCTCGAGGCGCTCGCCGCGCTCGTCGGGCGCGACGAGGCGATCCACCTCGCCCGCCGCGCCGAGGGGCGCGGAAGCGCGCGGGTCCGGCCGCGCGAGCAGGCGAAGTCGGTCTCGCGGGAGACAACCTTTGCGGCGGACCTCCGTGATGCCGAGGCCCTCGACCGGGTCCTCGTGCTGCTCGTCGCCAAGGTCGCGGCCCAGCTGCGCGACGAGCGCCTGGTTGCCGGGGCACTCGTGCTCAAGCTCCGCCACGCCGACTTCCACACCATCACGCGGCGGCGGCGACTGCCGGCCGCGACGGCCGCCGATGCGCCGCTGCGCGAGGTCGCGCGCGCGCTGCTCTCCCCCGCCCTGCGCGAGGCACTCGCCCGCGGACAGGCGGTCCGCCTCCTCGGCGTCGCCGCCGTCGGCCTCGAGCCCACGCCGCTCGACGACCTGTTCGGTGGCGACGGGACCGGGCGCGAGCGCGATGTCACCCGCGCGGTGGATTCGGTGCGCGCCCGCTACGGCTTCGAGGCGATACGCCCCGCGCGGGTGATCCGGCCGCGGCAGCCGCCGCGCGAGCCGGACGGCTAGCCCTCGCGGGCCACCAACTCGTGGAAGGCGGCGAGCAGCTGGCGGGTCACCGGTCCCGGACCGCGCGCGGCGAGGTCGCGCCCGTCGAGCGATCGGATCGGCACGACCTCGCTCGCCGTGCCCGTGAGGAACGCCTCGTCGGCGGTATAGACGTCGTAGCGGGTCAACGGCTCCTCGCGGACCGTCAATCCCGCCGCCTGCGCGAGCTCGATGATCGCGTCCCGGGTGACGCCCTTGAGGATCCCGACCCATGCCGGCGGGGTCCGCACCACCCCATCGGTCACCACGAACAGGTTCTGCCCCGACCCCTCGAGCACCTGGCCGGCCGCATCGAGCATCAGGACCTCGTCGGCCCCGGCCAGCGAGCCCTCGTGCTTCGCCATCACGTGCGGCAGGTAGTTGAGCGACTTGACGCGCGGCGAGAGCGCCTCGCGATGCGGCGCGGGAGTCCCGGCCGTGACGACGCGAATGCCGGCCTCGAATTTCTCGGGCGGGAACATCTTGAGCGTGGTCGCGATGATGATCAGCGACGGGGTCGGACACTTCCGGAGGTCGAGTCCGAGGTCGCCCGCGCCCCGGGTCAGCACGGTGCGCAGGTAGGCCTGCTCGAGCCCGGAGCGCCGAAGCACCTCCCGGTGCAGCTCGGCGAGTTCGTCGCGCGACTGCGGCACCGGCAGCAGGATGGCGCGCGCGGAGGCCTCGAGGCGGGCGAGATGCTCCGCGAGCCGGAAGATCCGCCCGTTGTAGGCGCGCAATCCCTCGAAGACCCCGTCACCGTAGAGCAGGCCGTGGTCCATGACGGAGATCCGGGCCGACGCCCGGTCGTGCCATTCCCCATCGATCCAGATGACGTCGGGCATGCTCCCTCCAGCGCGGTGGCTCGACCTGCGGGTGCCTCCAAGCTACCCTCCCCGCGCGCCGGCCGGGGTCCGATCCTATCTTCCAGCATCCCCCACCGGAGGCCACCCATGGCCACAGCCGAAGGCCGCACGATCCCGTTCACCGGTCCGGAGGCGATCGACGTCGCCGTCCTCGAGACCTTCCCCTACGACGGCCCCGAGCAGGAAATCGTGACCGAGACCGACGAGTTCTCGGCGGTGTGCCCGTTCAGCGGGCTGCCCGATGTCGCGCGGCTCACCCTCAGCTACGTCCCCGGCGACCGCTGCATCGAACTCAAGTCGCTCAAGTACTACGTCATGAGCTACCGCAGCGTGGGGATCTTCCAGGAGCACGCGACGGCGCGGCTCGCGGAGGACCTGCAGCGCGTGCTCCAGGCCCGACGGCTGACGGTGACGACGCGCTACAACGTCCGCGGTGGCTTCCTGACCACCTGCTCGGTGACCTTGCCCTGAACACCTTCGTCGAGCTCCAGGCCTCGCTCCTCGGCCGGTTCTCGCTGGAGCGCGAGCTGGGGCGCGGGGGGATGGGGACGGTGTGGCTCGCCCGCGACGTGCGACTCGATCGCCTCGTCGCGATCAAGGTGCTCCACCCCGACCTCGCGGCTGACCCCGTCGCGCGCGAGCGGTTCGTCGCCGAGGCCCGGACGGCGGCGCGCCTCGCGCATCCGCACGTGGTGCCGGTCTTCGCGGTGGAGGCGGCGCACGACCCGCCGTTGATCGTGATGGCGCTGGTCGACGGCGAGACAGCGGCGGCACGGCTCGCCCGACGCGGCGCCCTCCCGGCGGCCGAGGTCGAGCGGATCCTCCGGGAGATCGCCTGGGCCCTCGGCTACGCCCATGCGGCGGGGGTGGTCCACCGCGACCTCACCCTCGCGAACATCCTCCTCGAGCGCGAGACCGGGCGCGCGCTGCTCGCCGACTTCGGCCTGGCCGTTGCCCGCGAGGCCCCCGATGGTTCGCCCGTCTTCGGCACCCCGGGCTACCTCGCCCCCGAGCTGATCCGGGGGGAGCTCGCCGATGCCCGCAGCGACCTCTACGCCCTCGGCGTGGTCGGGTACACCCTGCTCGCCGGCCGACCGCCGTTCCGGGGCGACTCGACCGGCGAGGTGCTCGCGCGGCACCTCGTCGCCGCGCCCGACCCGCTCGGGCCGCAGGCGGCAGGCGCCCCGCGACGCCTCGTCGAGCTGATCGAGACCTGTCTCGCAAAGGAACCCGCGCAGCGACCCCGCGATGCCGACGAGGTGCTCGCCCGGCTCGATCGCACGCCGGAGACCGTGGCGATCGCCCCGCCCCTGGCCGACTGGTTCGCCCGCTGGGAGCGGATCCGCCCGATCTACGCCCTCGCCACGCCGATCCTCGGGCTGCAACCGTCGCTGCTGGTCTGGGGCTACTTCAGCAGCGGCCGCGCGCCGCTGCTCGCTGCGGCCGTGGTGACGACGCTCGCGTCGATGACCGCCATCCCGGTGGCGATCCACCTCGCCTCGGAAGTCTCCGCACTGCGGCGCCTGCAACACCACGGCTTCGGCATCGACGACATCCGCGCCGCGTGGCCGCACTGGGCCGCCCAACTGCAGGAGCGCTACGACCGCGACGGCCTCAGGCCGCTGGCGGGGCGGGTCATCTTCGACCTCACCGCGATCGGGGCGCTCCTGCTGGTCGTCACGTTCGGCTACGTCCTCCCGTTCGGCACCGAAGGCTACGTGCGCAGCGCGTTGCTGAGCATGGCGAGCACCCTCTTCCTCGCGGTGATGACCGGGGTCAGCGTCGGGGTCCTCGCGCCGGGCTTCCGGTTCAAGCCGACCGGCTGGTTCCGCCGGACCGTCGCCAGGTTCTGGCATTCCCGCGCCGCCTCGCTGGTGACCCGCCTCGCCGGGGCACGGCAGCACGACCGGCTCGCCGCGACCCAGACCCTGCACCGGAGCACCGAGCTGGTCCTCGGCCTCGCCATCGAGGAGATCTGGCGCAGTCTTCCGGTCGCGGTGCACCGCGAGGTCGGCGACGACGTGCCCACGATGGCCGCGACGCTGCGTCGGGCCGCGGAGGAGTTGCGCCACCTCGCCGAGCAGATGCGCGAGGCCGAGGCGCAGCTTCCGTTCGATGCACCGGAGCGCATTGACCTCGCGGGCGAGCGGGAGCAGATCGAGGAGCAGCAGCGACAGGCGGTGGCCACGCTCGAGCGCCTGCGGCTGCAGTTGTTGCGGACGATGGCGGATCGCCGACCCACCGCGGACCTCACGACGCAACTCGAGCGCGCGCGCGAACTGGAGCGCGACCTCGTCCGCGGCGTGATCGCCCACGACGAGGTCCGGCGCCTGCTGCGCGGCGCCGCGCGTCGCGGCGGTGCGGCGGCGCGAACGCCCACCCCGACGCCGGTCGGCGCATGACGTCGGCGATCCCGGCCGAGCTCCAGGACGCCCTCGCGGGGTCCCTCTCGATCGAGCGCGAGATCGGACGCGGCGGCATGGGCGTCGTCTACCTCGCGCGCGACGTGATGCTCGACCGTCCGCTCGCCCTGAAGGTGCTGCACCCGCACCTCGCCGCGGATCCGGAGCAGCGCGCCCGGTTCCTCCGGGAGGCCCGCACCGGTGCCCGGCTCTCCCACCCCCACATCGTCCCGATCTACGACGTCGGGGAGGCGGCAGGCCATGTCTGGTTCACCATGGCCTTCGTCGATGGCGAGTCGCTCGCGACGGTGCTGACGCGCCGCGGCACCCTGCCGGCCGCGACGGTCGAGCGCCTGCTGCGCGAGGTGGGCTGGGCCCTCGCCAACGCGCACCGCCGCGACGTGCTCCATCGCGACGTCTCGCTCGACAACATCCTGATCGAGCGCTCGACGGGCCGCGCCCTGCTGGCCGACTTCGGCATCGCCGCCCGGATCGAGGGCGGCAGCGCCGGACCGCTGATCGGCACGCCGGCCTACATGGCCCCGGAACTCGTCCACGGGGAACCCGCGTCCCCCCGATCCGATCTCTACGCCCTCGGCATCGTGGCGTGGAGTGCCCTGACCGGCTACCTCCCCTTCAGCGGGGACGATGCGGCCGAGGTGCTGCTGGCCCAGGTCCGCGACGAGGTACCCTCGCTGGCGCGCGCCGCCGCGGGGACCCCGTCCCGCCTGCGTCGGGCGATCGAGGCGGTGCTCGCGAAGGCACCCGACGAGCGCCCCGACTCGGTCGAGGCCTGGCTCGCCACGCTCGACGAACCGCGCCAGCGCCGGGCCCTGGCGCCGGTCCTCTCGCGCTGGGTCCGGGTGCGCGAGGCCGTCGCGCCGTACCGCGCGCTCGCGGCGACACTGCTCGCGATGTTCTCCGGCGTGGCCCTGCATCTCGCCTCGTTCGGTGGCGTGACCTCCTACTTCCTGCTGCTGGTTGCCTTCGGGGCCCTCCTGGTGCCGGGCCTGGCCATCCTGCAGGCGGGGCTCTCCTTGCGCGCGCTGCGGCTCGCCGCGCGCGAGGGCTTCCACCTCGAGGACCTGCGCCTCGGGCTCGAACAGGAACTGGCCGAACGACGCCGGGCCGGGCCCATCCTCCCCACCCGGTGGGGGCGAGTGATCCGCTGGACCGGTTCGATCCTGGGCATCGGCGCCGTCGTGGTGCTCGCCACCGCGGAGTCGTGGTACGAACTGCTGGCCGTCCTCCCGTTCACCCTGCGGCTGGTGGTCCAGGACATCCTCGTGTGGGTGGCGCGCTGGGGACTGGTGGCCTTCTGGCTCTCCCGCGGGGTGGGCGTCCTGCTCCCCGGTGTGGCCCGCCCCGCACTCGACGTCGGCTGGCGGCTGCGCCTGGCCTTCTGGCGGACGCGGGCCGCGGCTGGCCTGATGTGGCTCGCCCGCCTCGGGTTGCCGCGTGACCTCCTCCCCGAGACGACGCTCCATCGTCCCACCGAGTTGATGCTCGACCTCCAGATCGACGACTTGTGGCGGGCGCTGCCGGCCCCGACCCGGGAGGGGCTCGCCGAGCTGCCGGTGGTGGCGCGGGCCCTGCGCGAGCGGATCCGCGACCTGCGCGCACTCCTCGATCGGTTGGAGGACCCGACCACGGCGCGGAGCTCGGCCGACCTGGAACTGCGCGAGCGCCTCGAGCAGCGTCGCACCGAGGCCACGACCGCCCTCGAGCAGCTGCGCCTCGTCCTGCTCCGACTCAGCGGGAGCGCCGCGCCGGTGGGCGAACTGACCCACCACCTGCAGGAGGCGCGCGCGCTCGAGGCGGACCTCCTCGTCGACCTCGGCGCACACCGCGCCGTGCGACGCCTCGTTCGCCGGCCGACCCTCACGCCGAGTCCTGCCGCCTGAGCGCTGGCCCCCGCGCTGGCTCCGTCCGTCGCGATACCCGCTAGTTTTCGGCATCCCCCAGGCCGCTCCGCAAGGAGGCCACGATGCCCGCAGCCACGCCCCGTCCCGCGCCCAGCGCGTCCGAGGCCCGCGCCGTCGCCGAGGCCGCGCGCGAGACCGAATGGGCCAACCCCAGCTTCGTCCGTGAACTCTTCGCCGGACGGCTGCGACTCGACCTGATCGACCCGTTCCCGGAGCCGACACCCGAGGAGGTCGCCCGCGCCGTGCCGTTCCTGGCACGCCTCCGGGAATTCCTCCAGTCGCGCGTCGACAGCGATGCCATCGATCGCGATGGTCGCGTCCCGCCGGAGGTGGTCACCGCGCTGCGGGAGATGGGCGCCTTCGGCATCAAGATCCCCGAGGCATACGGCGGCCTCGGCCTCAGCCAGCTCATGTACACCCGCGCGATCGGCATGGTGACGTCACAGGACGGCTCGCTGACCGCGCTGCTCTCCGCCGCCCAATCCATCGGCGTCTCCGTGCCGCTGCTGCTCTTCGGGACCGAGGCGCAGAAGCAGCGCTATCTCCCCCGCCTCGCGGCGGGAGCGATCAGCGCCTTCGCCCTGACCGAGACCGGCGTCGGCTCTACCTCGTGGTGGTGGCGCTGTTCTCGCTCGGCAACGCGTCGAACATGTTCCTCTGGTGGCGCCACCGAACTCGGCGTGCCCGCCGCGCGCGGTGCCGCTGCTCTGGGCCGGGATGTCTCGCGGTGACGATGCTCGGCGTCGCAGCCGCTGTCGGCGCTGTCGGATCGCTGGGGACGCCAGCGCCTCCTGGTGGCTGGGTACCTGTGCTGCGGCATCACCTACCTCCTCCTCAGTCGGCTCGCGACGGGGAGGGGCGGGCCTCGTCGTGCTGTTCGGACTGTACGGGACCGTGCTCGCCGCCACCGAGGGGTCGAGCGTGCGGTCGTGGCCGATCTCGTCGCGCCCGCGCAGCGGGGAGCGGCTATGGCTGGTTCCACCTCACCACGGGAGTGACCCTCCTCCCCGCCTCGATCGGCTTCGGCTGGCTCTACCAGTCCGTCAACGCCGAGCTGGCGTTCGCGGTGGCGGGGGGCTGCGCGATCGCGGGCGCCGCGCTGCTGGCGACATGGGCCCGCTTGCCGCGCGACATCCGCTAGCTTTCGGCATCCCCCAGGCCGCTCCGCAGGGAGGCCACGATGCCCGCAGCCACGCCCCGCCCCGCGCCCAGCGCATCCGAGGCCCGCGCCGTCGCCGAGGCCGCGCGCGAGACCGAATGGGCCAACCCCAGCTTCGTCCGTGAACTCTTCGCCGGACGGCTGCGACTCGACCTGATCGACCCGTTCCCGGAGCCGACACCCGAGGAGGTCGCCCGCGCCGTGCCGTTCCTGGCACGCCTCCGGGAATTCCTCCAGTCGCGCGTCGACAGCGATGCCATCGATCGCGATGGTCGCGTCCCGCCGGAGGTGGTCACCGCGCTGCGGGAGATGGGCGCCTTCGGCATCAAGATCCCCGAGGCATACGGCGGCCTCGGCCTCAGCCAGCTGGGCGTACACCCGCGCGATCGGCATGGTGACGTCACAGGACGGCTCGCTGACCGCGCTGCTCTCCGCCGCCCAATCCATCGGCGTCTCCGTGCCGCTGCTGCTCTTCGGGACCGAGGCCCAGAAGCAGCGCTATCTCCCCGCGCCGCGGCGGGAACGATCAGCGCCTTCGCCCTGACCGAGACCGGCGTCGGCTCCGACCCGGCCGGGCTCGCCACGACGGCGGTCCGCTCGACGGACGGCAGCCACTGGATCCTCAACGGCGAGAAGCTCTGGTGCACCAACGGGCCGGTCGCCGAACTGATGGTCGTGATGGCCAGGACGGGGACGCGCATCACGGCCTTCATCGTGGAGGCCGACTGGCCGGGCGTGGAGGTCGTGCACCGGCTGGAGTTCATGGGACTTCGCGCGATCGGAGAACGGGGTGCTCCGCTTCACCGACGTGCGCGTGCCCGCGGAGAACGTGCTCTGGGGCGAGGGAAGGGGCTCGCTCGCGCTCACCACCCTCAACACCGGCCGCCTCACGCTGCCGGCCTCGGCGGTCGCCGGCTGCAAGCGCGCGCTGCGCATCGCCGGACCTGGGCCGCGGAGCGGGTGCAGTGGGGCCAGCCGATCGGCCGGCACGACGCGGTCGCCCAACTGCTCGGCCGGATGGCGGCCGACACCTTCGCGATGGAAGCGGTCAGCGATCTCGCCTCGCTGCTCGCGGATCGGGGCGACACCGACATCCGACTCGAGGCGGCGATCGCGAAGCTCTGGAACACCGAGATGGCCGACCGGATCATCGACGACTGCCTGCAGATCCGCGGCGGGCGCGGCTACGAGACGGCGGCCTCGCTCGCGCGCGCCGCGGCGGCGAGCGCCCGGATCCGGTCGAGCGGATGTATCGCGACAACCGGATCAACCGCATCTTCGAGGGCTCCAGCGAGATCATGCGGCTGTTCATCGCGCGCGAGGCGGTCGACACCCACCTGCAGGTCGCCGGCGACCTGATCGATCCGCGCACGCCGCTGCCCGTGAAGGCGAGGCGCTCGCGCGCGCGCCGCCCGGTTCTACCTGCGCTGGTACCCGCCGCTCTGGTTCGGCGGCCGCCGGTTCGCCTTCGGCCGATTCGGGGCACTGGCCGGACACATGGCGTTCGTCGAGCGTCGCGCGCGCCGGCTCGCCCGCACCCTGTTCCACGCGATGGTGCGCTTCGGACCGCGGCTCGAGCGCCGACAGATGGTGCTGTTCCGCCTCGTCGACGTGGGCGCCGAGCTGCTCGCGATGGCCGCCGCGCTCAGCGCGCGCGCGCGCTGGCGACGCCGGAGGCCACCGAGCTCGCGGACATCTTCTGCCGCCACGCCCGGACCCGCGTCGACACCCTCTTCCGCGAGAGGCGTTCGGGCCGGACGACGAGGTCACCTCGGCGGAGCGCCCAGCGCGTGGCGGCGGGCGAGCACGCCCGGCTGGAGGGAGGGCTCACCTGACCGGCGGCTCGGAGGAACACGGCTGCGGTCATCGTCCCGGTCATGTTCGCGGTCGTGCGGAACATGTCGGGAATCGTGTCCACCCGAGCAGGATGCCGAGCCCCTCGATCGGCACGCCCACCGCGAGGAGCACCGGCGCCATGATGAGCACCGAGCCGCCCGGGATCCCGGGGATGCTGAAGGTGAGCAGCACCGACGTCACGCCGATCGTCACGAGCTGCGCGCTGTCGAGGTCCACGCCGTAGAGTCGGGCGAGGAAGAGCACCCCGGTGGGGAGCAGCACCGCACTCCCCACCCGGTAGATCGAGGCGCCGAAGGGCAGGAAGAATCCGGTCGCGCGCTCGCTCAGTCCCAGCTCGCGGGCGCCATCGATCATCGCCGGGAGGGCCGCCAGCGACGACCGCGCCGAGATCGCGATGCCCTGCGCCGGGGCCAGCGCGCGGGCGAAGGCCCGCATCGGCACGCCGCGCAGCGCGACGATCGGATACATCACCGCGATCACCAGCAGCGTCAGCGCGGCGAGCAGCAGCACATACGCCGCCACCGCGCCGAGGGCCGAGGTCCCCAACCGGAGGGCGAGCGGCACCGTGAGTCCGAAGACCCCGATCGGGGCGAGGGCCAGCACGCCGCGCACGACCACCAGCGTGACCGACCCGACCGCCTCGGCCCCCCGCTCGAGTCGCCCGCGCTGCGCAGGATCGAGCCGCCCGGCCGCCGCGGCGAACACGATCGTCGCCACGATGATCGGCAGCATCGCCCCGGAGGCCCCCGCCGCCACCAGGTTGTTGGGCACCAGCCCGATGAGCCACTCCCGAAAGCCGGGCATCGCTGCCGCGGGCGCGCTCGAGCCGGCGCGCAGCGCGTCGGCGGCGGCGGGATCGATCGGGACCAGGGCGAGGATCGCCGGCGCGATCAGCAGGGTGGCCCCCGCGACGACCGCCAGCGAGATGGCGAAGAAGAGAGCACCCCGCGCGCGCCGAGCGCGTGCCGAGCCTGCCACCGCTGCTGCTCACCCCGGTGAAGAGCAGCGTCACCACGAGCGGGAGGACCGTCATCTGCAGCGCGCGCGTCCAGAGCGTGCCCAGCGGGCTCGACCACGGTCGCCACGACCCGCCATGAGGCCGGCAGGACGGTCGCCAACGCCATCCCGACGGCGAGGCCGAGACCGAGGCCGAGAAGGACACGGGTGGTGAGCGACATGGCGACTCCGGAGGAGGAGAAGAGGGCGGGACGACCACAAGAGCTAGCGACCTCCCGGCGATCGCGCCATCCTTGGAGCGCCTCGCCCGGACTCCCTGATGCCCCGCTGGTCGATCCTGCATGCCTGCTCCGCCCTCCTGCTCGCTCGCCTGCAGCGCGCCGGAGCACCCGCGCCCCACGCTCGCCACCGCATTCGACACCGTCGCGTGGCGCGAGGAACTCGCCGGGTGGGCCAGCGTCCGGGAGGACTGGCTCCCGAGTCCGTACGGCCCTGCGCTCGCGCAGGTCGCCCTCTGCCGCGTCGATCCCGCGGGCCTGCCCGCAGTCATCGGCGGCGATCCCGACGCGACATGCCGGGTCCCCGGCGCCGCCGTCCCCGACACGGTCGGCCTGCTGGTCACGCGCGGTGACACGCTCTCGCCCGTGACGTCGCACGGACCTTCTGGGTCGGCGAGCGCGCGATGCGCGAGGCCCGCGCCCTCGCCGTGCGCGACCGACCCGACCTCGACGGCGCGCTGGCCTGGCACGGCCCGATTCGCGTGAGCGCGCGATGGGCCGACGCGATGGTCACGGTCTGGGTGACCGACACCTGGCCGAAGCGCGGCGCCACTTTGCCGGGATCACCCGATGGCCGCCAGACCCCGCCTGGCGATTCGAGGCGACCTTCGTTCCCTCCGCCGACGAGTGGCGCCAGTGCCCACGGTCCGCGGGTTCGACCTGCCCTGGAAGTCGCGGGGCGGCTGCATCTCGAGATCGGGGGACAGCGCGCGCGACCTGGTGGCGTACAGCAAGGGCGCGGCGCGCGGACCATGCTCGTGGTGATCCGCGATGCACGAGCGGTGCCGGAGCTACCCGGCCGGACGCTTCGTGGACGTCCCGCTGCCGGACTCGCTCGGTCGGACGGTGGTGGACTTCAATCTCGCGCGAAACCCCGACTGCGCGTTCACCCTCAGCTCACCGTGTCCGCTGCCGCCGCCGGAAAACCGGTTCACGCAGCCGATCGAGGCGGGCGAGCAGGCGTACGCCGACAGCCCAACCCTCCTGACGCCCGACTCGCGCTAGCTCATCCCGGAATCGCCCGCCCATGGCAGGCGATGCACATCTCCGGGTTGCGGCGACGCAACCGCTCGGCGTCGAAGCCGGGGACCATGCGGGTTGAAGCGACGCCCGCCCTGTGCCGAGTGGCAGACGGTGCAGTCGCGCTCGACGTGACAGGAGACGCAGGACTCCAGCGACTGTCGCGCCGCCTGGCCGTGGCCGACGAGAAACGCCCCTTCGCGTCGTGATACGGCCCGGCCTGCAGCGTGTTGCGCGCACCGAGCCCGGCCTGGGCATGACAGGTCACGCAGAACTGCTGGGTGTTGTGGCAATCGGCACACGAGGTCTGCCGCGAGTACGCGGCCGCCGGGTGCCGCGTGAGGAACCCGGCAGGGTGATACTCGGCCCCTGTGCTCGGGCCCCCGCGGTGACAGGTCAGGCACTCGGTGCGGACGTGGCAGGTCGCGCAGGCCTGCGGTTGCGACGACGCGTCGGGGCCGTGTCCCTCGCGGAACGCGGCGGTGTGACTGACCGGTGGCGTACGGGAGACGAGGGCGCCCGCGGCGCGTCCGGCTCCCGGCATCGGCAGCGCCCGCACCGCCCCGGTGCGGGTGCCACGTGACAGGCCGTGCAGCTCGGCTGGGTGTGGCAGGTCGCGCAGGTGGCCCCCGCCCGGTCGGCCGCCCCACCGTGCGCGGTCACGAAGGTGGCCGCCCCGTGCGACGCCGGAGCCTCCAGCTCGGCGTGCAGCAGCAAGGACCGCCGGTCGGGCGCGAGCGCCTGGATCGCCGCGACCTCGGGCGCGTTGACATGGCACAACAGGCAGAACTCGCGCGCATGACAGGTGCTGCAGCTTGCCGAGACCGGCTGGGGGCGCCGCCCCCCGCGGGAGGCGGTGGCGAGCCGTCCGTGCCCCGCGAACGCGAACTCCGCGCTGTCGTGGGACGGCGGAGCCGGGAACGCGGCGATGCGCGCCTCCGGCAGGGCCACCGCCTGCGCCAGCGGGACGTGACACCGGGCGCACTCGCGATCGGTGGCGGCGAGGTGCGGCACCCCGGGCTCGTGGCAATCGACGCAGTCCTCGGCCCGCCCGCGCGTGACGGCGCCTCGCGGGCCATCCGGTTGGTGGCACGTCGCGCACGGCACCGAGTCACGAGTCTCGCGCCGATGGCTCGCATGCGCGAAGCGCAGGTTGGTCGGTGGCGAGGACGTGGGCGGCGCCCACTCGACGACCGCTTCCACCGTCCCGTCGTGACAGGTCGCACAGTTCGCGGCCGTGGGCCAGATCGCTGACCCCTCCTCGGCGGCCCCGAGGTGGCAGGTCGTGCAGGAACCTGGGAAGAGCCCGACGTGCTCGTCGTGATCGAACGCTGGCCCACTCGGGCGGGCGTCGGCAATTCGCCACCCGCAGCGGCCAGCAGCAGGACGGCGGCGGCGAGCACCGTGCGCGAACGCCCGATCATGCCGTGCTCCCCGCACCGCGCGCGGCAGCGGCAGGCGGTCGGCGGACGAGCCGATCAGGAAGCTGAACCGCGCCGAGAGCCGGACCTGGTCCCACGAGATCGCCGCCGCATCGGGGCGGTCCCGGTCCTCATGGTACGTCGATCCGCTGAGGTCGAAGCGCCAGCCTGCCTCGGGGCGGTAGCTGGCGTCCACGCCGTAGCTCGTCACCGTGGCGTCGTTGAAGCGGAGTTCCAGCGGGCGCCGCAGCCGCGCGGCGTGCGCGCCGACCGTGAGGGCATCCGTCGGCCGGAACGTGACCCGGCCGTCATCAGCAAGGGCCGCAGCCCCGGCCCGAACTCAGCCTGGTGCCCGGCATCGATCGTCCAGCGGGGCGTGGCCCGCCAGCTGATCCCGGTCGTGTAGCGCCAGCCACGATCCTCGACATCGACGGTCGGCGTCGCGGTCTCGGTGTCCTCGAAGCGATAGCGCTCCCCGCGCGCGTGCAGCGTCACGCTCGGCATCGGCGTGACGTCGACCGCCCCGTGCCACGCCTGGTAGGCCACCGGGCTGAAGGCGCCCCAGATCGTCCAGAGGTTGAAGAACGGTCGGTAGTGCCGGCCACCGACGGTCACCGCGACCCGCTGGCCCAGCCAGCTCAGCGCAACATCCGCCGTGCCGAGCTGGCCGAACGCGAGGTCGTAGGTGCCACCGGAGGTGAGCCGGATGCGCGACACCGGTCGGAGGGTCAGCGCTGCAGAGGCACGCTCCGAGACGAAGTAGTCGACCGCGGGGTCGATCTCGCGACGGTACTCGGCATGCACGTCGACCCGGCTGCCGTTCCACCCCGCCTCGACACCAGCGACGACCTGGCGATCACGGGGCTGGAAATCGTCGAGCGGGTTGAGGGCCGGATCGGTGACCGGCACCGCGATCCCCCGGGCCAAACCCCACCCCGCGTACCCACCGACCTCCCATCCCCCGCTCGAGCGGAGGACGACCCGTCCGCCATCGAGGCCGTACGCGCCGAGCCGCCCGAGGAGGAACTGCCGGCCGGCCCGGACGGTGATGGACCGCCGGGCATACTCCAGGTACCCCTCGTCGAGCAGGAGGTCGGGCTGCGCCGCCGGCCAGACGATCTCCTCGCCGCGCAGGTCGTGCGCGAGTCGCACGTTCACCCGGGCGCTCAGCCCGTTCACGCCAAGACCCCAGAGCGCGAGGTCGGCCCGGGTGACCCACGGGACCCCGCGCTGGATCGCGCCGGCGCGATAGAAGAAGCAGGTGCGCCCCTGACAGCGGGCCGCATGCCCGTCGGGCGTGAGGAAGCCGCCATCCGGCTGGGCGATGACGTCGGTGGCGGGGATGCTGTCCTCCGCGACCCCGCGCCAGGCCACGCTCTCGAGGCGCGAGTCGAGTCGCACCCGGTACCCCTGCCCCGCCAGCGGGACCATCGCCGTGGCCAGCAGGCCCACCAGCCCGCTCCATCGGTGGAGGGCGGTCATCGCGGCGTTCCTCCGACGAGTCGGGCCCGGAAGTCCGCCGGCGATGCGAGGAAGTGACAGGTCGTGCACTCGCGCGGGGCGTAGTGCTCCGCCTGCTGCGGCTGATGGCAGGTCAGGCAGAAGCTGCGATCCGGCGTCAGTTCGCGGACCGTGCTCGCGGTGTGGCAGGCGTCACAGGCGCGGTGCGAGGCGGCAACATCGTCCGCGTGTGCGGTCGTCAGCTCACGGCCACTGTGGCAGCTCGCGCAGGCGCGCCCCTCGGCGTGGTGCTCGGCATGGCACTCCGTGCAGCTGCGGACCGCCGCCGTGGGTGCGAGCGAGACCGGCGTCGTGTGGCACGCCACGCAGGTCAGCGAGTCGTGGACCTCGTGCGCGAATGCCACCTCTCGCGTGCGGGCCGGATGCTCGGGTACAGTGACCGACACCGGGACGTTCAGCGGCGTCGCCAGTGCCGTCCGGGCATGACAGCGGGCGCAATCGTTTGTCCGTGGGGCCTGGTGGTGGCAGATGTCGCATCCACGTGGCTGGGCGAAAGTCAGCGTGTTGCCGCGCTGGGTGACCGGCGGCACGTGGCAGGTGATGCAGGAGAGACTGGTGTGGCGGGCGTGCGGGAAGGTGTCGACCGCCGAAGGCGGCAGCGCCGAGGTCCGGATCGGCGGCCTCAGGTCGGGCGGCGGCACATCGCCCTTGCCACGGACCGGGGGATCGTCCTCCGGGACCGGGGCGACCACCGGATGCCCGGAGGGGCCCGGACCCGCGACCACCGGCGCGTGGCGCACCGAGGGCGCCGAGGCGACGTCGCGCAGCGCCCGGGTCGTGTCGAACGGCAGCGGCGGCCGGAGGGTGCCGTCGCCGGCGCGCACCGCCTCGTGACACGCCACGCAATCGCTCGCATCGACCTTCGCGGCGTGGGCCTGGTGACAGGTCAGGCACTGCTCGCCAACGGCACGATGGGCGGTGCCGGTGTGGAAGGGGGTGCTCCGCCAGTCGGCGTGGCAGCCGGCTTCCGTGCACGTCTTGCCAGCCTCCTGCGGGGTCTCCTGCGTGTGCGGATTGTGGCAGGTTCCGCAGGTGCCGCCGTGCGGGTCACGGGAGACGTCGAACTCGCCCAGTCGCTCCTTCATCTGGTGGCAACTGGTGCACTCCTTCACGCCGGGGCGCAGCGTCCCGGCCGCCGAGTCGCGGGTGGCGAGCAGCGGCACCTCGGCGGTGAACTGGTGGCAGGTGTTGCAGTGCCACGTCGTCTGCTCCGCCATCTTGCCGAGGGTGATCTTCAGGTTCTCGTGGCAGCCGGACTGGCCACAGGTCTGGCTCGCGGGCAGGAAGGCATGCACCTCCGCCCCGTGGCAGGTCACGCACTGCACGTCCTTCAGGGCGGTGGAATCGGACTCGAGGTGGGTCCGATGCCCGGCCGTGGTCGCGATGCGCTCCCAGTCCTCGCTCCCGCTGTTGACCTCGTGGCAGGTCTCGCAGCGCGCGTTCGGCACCGGCGAGTGCTCGGGGATGTCCTGCGGCCGGTTTGCCACCCAGAGGACGAGCTGGCGCGTCGAGGCATACATCGACTGCTGGTGGCAATCATGGCATTGCAGGTCGCTGTGCTTGCCGGCATCGACGCTGAACTTGTTCCACGGCCCTTCCATCACGTGGCAGCTGACGCAGAAGCCGTTGTCGTGCTGCATGTACTCCCAGCTCGTCACCCCGGTGAACCCGACGAGGCCGAAGACCGCGACCAGCACCACGCCCACGGCGGCCTTCATCCCGCGGTCGCGGGTGGTGAACCATTCCCGGAGGGCCTGGCGATGGGTCCAGACCCACCGGAGCGCGACGAACGCGAGGGCACCGCCGAGGACGATGGCGAGGAGCCAGGCCCAGAGCGGGGCGTTGAAGATGATCCGCAGGATGACCGAAACCCCTCCCGGGAGGGGAGGGGCTTCGGTGGGAATGCCCTGCTGGAATCGGGCGAGCGAGGAGTCCCCGGCCTGGGCGACCTCCTGGATCAGGGCCAGCACGCGCGACGCCTCGCTGCCCGGGGCCGGGGCCTAGCGGCCGTGGCCGGTGCGGAACAGCCCGGGCTGCCGCCGACGCACCGCGTCGATCGACTCCTGCACCAGCCCGGCGACGCCCGGATCGCGCAGCGACACGCCGTAGGTCTGCTGCAGCTCGGTGATGTTCGCCGCGAGCAGCGCCTTGGCCAGGAAGGGGTTGTGGACGGCCAGCGACTTGTCGCCGTTGCCGTAGCGCCCCTCGCCGAAGAGCTTGACGTTGAACTCGGCGCCGTCGGCGGGCGAGATCACGTTGTCGCTCGGGTTGATCGCCCCCGGGAAGTCCCGCTTGATGATCGCCAGCATCCCGCCATCGGTCGGGGCCGCGTCGATCGTCTCGTTGTTGTTGCTGTCGATCCAGAGCTGGTCGGCGAGCTGGTTCATCTGGGTGCGGAGCGAGAACAGCGCCGTCGAGGCGACCGCCTGGGTCGCGTGGCAGCCCGCGCCGACGCAGCTCGCGAAGGTCCGCGACGTGGTGTTGTAGTCACAGCCGCTGTTCCCGGTCGGCACGCCCTGCCCATCGACGCACGGCAGCGCACCGAAGGTGTGGCCGACCGCCTGGAAGACGAAGCCACCCTGGGCGTCGTTCACCGTGAACTTGTTCACGTGGCAGGTGGCGCACAGCCGCGGATTGGCCTCGGATCCGTGGGTGGAGACGATCTCGTCCTCGGGCGAGACGAAGCCCGCCGGCCGGTAGCCCGCCAGCCCCACCACCGCCGCGCCCTGCGGGGCGTGCGGCGCGTTGCCGCGGCTGCTGCCGCCGCTCGGCTCGATCTTCCGGAGGTGGCACTGCATGCAGAGGTTCACCTCGGGATCCGGGTTGTCGACCGGCAGCCGGAGCTGGCCGGGATTCCGGTCCGCGTGCGGATCATGGCAGACGGTGCAGGTCGTCGGCCAGGGCTCCGTGTCGCCCTTGTCGCGGAAGACCGGATCCTGCCCGGAGAAGCGCAGCAGCGCCGTCTTCCCCTCGTGGCACGAGGCGCAGGAGGCGTTGCCCACGGTGTGGGACTCGACCTGCGAGTGGCGCGACAGCTTCCACTGCTCGACGAACGGGTGGTGGGTCCCCTCGTGGCAGGCCGCGCAGCTGGAGCCGTCGTCGGTCAGGTTCGCGTTCGCCAGCGGGACGTTGGCCGCGACCTCCGGGTTCTGCACGTGGGCCAGCCCCGGCCCGTGGCACGCCTCGCACTGCACGTCGTGATACACCTCGTCCTGCGTCGCGTCGTAGCCGGTCGTCCCCGTGGCGATGTTGCCGTTCGAGTTGACGCTGTGACACGACTTGCAGAACTCCTGGGCCGTCGCCGGCAGCGTCGCGTAGGCGTCGGCGTGCCGGGTCGTGACCCAGTCGGACTGGTGGCCGACGTGGCAGTTGCCGCACGTCGTCGCCTTGGACGAGGCGGTGTAGTAGCCCAGGAATCCCGCCGCGGCCGCGACCGGCTCGTTGAACGGCTCCCGATCGCGATAGACGATCGTTTCGCTCGTGCAGGCGGCGAGCAGGTACGCTGGGGCGGCGGCGGCAAGGAGGGTGCGAATCAGACCGGTCGTGCGCATGGCGGCACCTCAGGAAAGCAGCGAGGAACGCGACGGAATGGCTGGCTCCGTAGAATTACGGTAGGAAGCGATGCGCGTGCCCGCAACCCCCGTGTCCTCACGCGTTTGCGCTCGGGAATGTCCCTGATCCGACTCCCCTTTGCGCGAACCGCGCCGTGTCGCCGAAATCACCGGATCGCCAGTCACGACACGGCAAAATCCCGACCCGAATGTCAGGAATTCGAAGTGCGCGCGAACCGATTGACGATCTGGTGATGAGGAATTCGGTGCAGCGTTCCCGTCGGGTCGACGCGCACCCGGCGGGTGCGTCAGCCACCCGCCCGCAGCGCCGCGGCCTGGCGCAGGACGGCGTCCTCACCGGTGCCCTCGATCCAGGCCGCGGGCCAGGTCGCGATCCCGTCGCGGGCCCCGAGGAGTCCGCCGAGCACCGCACCGGCATCCGGGGAGATCCCGCCGGTGGTCGCCATCGCCTCGAGCACCTCGATGGCCCGCGGTCGGTGATGGGCGTGCCAGAGCGCCCAGCAGCCGACCTCGATGGCGTCGGCCTGACCGGCACGCGGCGGGGGTGGGGCGCGACGCGGGTCGCGTGCGATCGCCTGCACGCGCCCGAAGAGCGCCTCGGAGGCCTCGTTCGCCCGCAGCATGCCGAGGACGTCGGCGATGAAGTCCCGCCGCCCCTGGAGGAAGTTCCCCGCGGCCAGCACGACGGCAACCGCCATGAGCCCACCCTCCGGGGTCGGGTCGAGCAGCCGGGCGGTGTGGAAGGTGCCGGCGACCATCGTGCGCGGTGACCCGACGGCAAGGGCGGCGGGAAGCGTGGCGGCGAGGGCCGCCGCGGTCGACCGACCCTGTTCCCCGAGCGGGGCGTCGAAGGAGGCGAGGTGTGCCAGCGCCTCGACCAGCCCGGCGTCGGCATCGAGCCCGTCCTCGCGCCACCAGGCGACCCAGCGGTGGGAGAGCCGCTGCAGGTCCACCCCGCCGCCGAGCAGCTCCTCGAGCAGCCCATCGGCGAGGGCGACAGCGGCCCGCCGGCGTCCGGCGGGAGGAGCGAGCGGCACGACGCCATCGGCGAGCGCCGCGCGGACCGCCGGTGCATCGGTGGCGCCGGCGGTACGGGCGGCCAGCGCCGCGCCCACCGCCGCGCCCACGAGAAAGCCGACCCGGCGCTCGTCGGGCGCGAGGGAAAGGGAACCGGTCATGGCCCAATCCAAGGCGGGCCGGGGCCGCCGCCGCAACCCCTGCCGGCCCGTGTATCTTGCGGGACGCGCCGTTCCGGCCCTCTCGCGACCTTCAGCACCCCAAGGATGACCCGTGGCCAGCGACACCCTCACCATCACCGACAATCGCACCGGGAAGCAGTACGACCTCCCGATCACCGACGACACGATCCGCGCCACCGACCTGCGCCAGATCAAGGTCCGCGACGACGACTTCGGCCTGATGACCTATGACCCGGCGTTCATGAACACCGCCGCGTGCCGGAGCACCATCACCTTCATCGACGGCGACAAGGGCATCCTGCGCTACCGGGGCTACCCGATCGACCAGCTCGCCGAGCAGAGCAGCTTCCTCGAGGTCGCCTACCTCCTCGTCGAGGGCGAGCTGCCGACCGCGGAACAGTTGCACCGGTGGACCGAGGACATCCGCTACCACACCTACGTCCACACCAACGTCATCAAGTTCCTCGAGGGCTTCCGCTACGACGCCCACCCGATGGGGATGCTCCTCGGCGCCGTCGGCGCGCTCTCGACGTTCTATCCCGACGCGAAGGACGTCCACGACCCGGCCAACCGCTACATCCAGCGGATCCGCCTGATGGCGAAGCTGCCGACCATCGCCTCCTTCTGCTTCCGGCACTCCCGGGGGCTGCCCTACGAGTTCCCGCGCAACGACCTCGACTACATCGGGAACTTCGTCAACATGACCTTCAGCATCGGCGGGCAGCACGAGCCGAACCCGGTGCTGCAGCGGGCGCTCGAGATCCTCCTCATCCTCCACGCCGACCACGAGCAGAACTGCTCCACGAGCGCCGTCCGCGCCGTCGGCTCCTCGGGCGTCGACCCCTTCTCGGCCGTCTCCGCGGGCATCGCCGCGCTCTACGGCCCGCTCCACGGCGGCGCCAACGAGGCCGTGCTCCGGATGCTCGACGAGATCGGGACCAAGGCGCAGATTCCCGCCTTCATCGAGCGGGTGAAGCGGGGCGAGGGACGCCTGATGGGGTTCGGCCACCGGGTGTACAAGTCGTACGACCCGCGGGCCAAGCTGATCAAGCGCACCGCCGACGAGGTCTTCGCCGAGACCGGGCTCAACCCGAAGCTCGAGGTCGCCCTGGAGCTCGAGCGGATCGCCCTCGAGGACGACTACTTCATCTCGCGGAAGCTCTACCCCAACGTCGACTTCTACTCCGGCCTCATCTACCAGGCGATGGGCTACCCGACCGACTACTTCACCGTCCTCTTCTCGCTCGGACGCCTCCCCGGCTGGCTGGCGCAGTGGGAGGAGATGATCACCGACAAGGAGCAGAAGATCGCCCGGCCCCGGCAGATCTACGTCGGCAAGGACGAGCGGGCGTTCGTCCCGATCGGCGAGCGATAGACGAGAAGCGAGAAGCGAGAGGCGAGAAGCGATCCCACTTCGCTTCTCGCCTCTCGCCTCTCGCTTCTCGTCTCTGCCCTACCCCTCCCCTTCCAGGTAGGTGTACCCCTCCAGCCCGGCCACGAAGTCGGCGATGTATGCGTTCGACTCCTGGCGGCTGAGCCCGGGCGCGCGCGCCACCTTGCGCCGGAACGTCGCCAGCAGGTCCGGGGCGTGGAACTGCACGTAGGTGAGCACCTCGGTCACCGTGTCGCCGTGGACCAGGTCGGTGACCTCGTAGCCGTCCGGCGTGGTCCGGACGTGCACCGCGTTGGTGTCGCCGAACAGGTTGTGGAGGTCGCCGAGGATCTCCTGGTACGCACCGGTGAGGAAGATCCCCAGGATGTACGGCTCGTCCTCGCGCCAGGGGTGGAGCTCGAGCGAGGGCTTCCCCTTGCGGCCCCCCGTGAACCGGTCGATCACCCCGTCGGAGTCGCAGGTCACGTCCTGGATCGTGCCGCGGCGCGACGGCACCTCGTCGAGGCGGTGGATCGGCATGATCGGGAAGAGCTGGTCGATCGCCCAGTTGTCGGGCAGCGACTGGAACAGCGAGAAGTTGCAGAAGTAGCGGTCCACCAGGGTGCTCTCGAGGTGGGCGACCAGCTCGGGGTACGACGCGCGGTCATCGCCCACCGCGGCGGCGAGGGCGTTGAGGATCATGAGGTAGAGCTGTTCCGCGTGGGCCCGGTCGCGCAGCGAGAAGATGCCGCTGGCGAAGTACTCCTGGGCGCGCTCCTTGGCGAAGACGGCGTCGTGGAAGGTCTCCTCGATGCGCTCCTCCCCCACGGCGCCGAGGGTTTCCTGCAGCTCGACCAGCAGCGGGTGGGCGTCGTCCGCGAGCGTCACGGTGTGCGGCGCCTGCAGCGACTCGCAGTCGATCACGTTGATGAGCAGCATCGCGTGGTGGGCCGTGATCGCCCGCCCCGATTCGCTCACCAGGTCCGGCATCGGCACCTCCTCGGTGCGGCAGATGCCGCCGATGGTGTACACGACGTCGTTGGCGTACTCGCGCATCGTGTAGTTCATCGACGCCGGGCGGATCGAGCGTGAGCCGTCGTAGTCCACCCCCAGCCCGCCGCCGACATCGACCACCTCGATGCCGAACCCCATCTTGCGGAGCTCGACGTAGTAGCGCCCGACCTCCTCCAGTCCGGCCTTCACGAAGCGGATGTCGGTGATCTGGCTGCCGAGATGGAAGTGCACCAGCTTGAGGATGTCCTGGCGCCCCTCCGCCGTGAGGCGGTCGAGGAGCTGCATGAGCTCGACCGCCGAGAGGCCGAACTTCGACTTCTCCCCGCCGCTCTTCGCCCAGCGGCCCGACCCTTCCGTGGCGAGCTTGATCCGCACCCCGACGGTGGGCGTCACCCCCATCTCGGCCGCGACCCGGAGCAGCACGTCGAGCTCGTTGACCTGCTCGAGGACGATGATCACCCGGTGCCCGAGCTGCTGGCCGATCAGGGCGAGGCGCATGAACTCCTCGTCCTTGTAGCCGTTGCAGATGATCGTGTGGCCGTTCGACTCGTTGAGGCCCAGCACGGCCATGAGCTCCGGCTTCGAGCCGCACTCGAGGCCCACCCCGTACGGCGTCCCGAACTCGACGATCTCCTGGATCACGTGGCGCTGCTGGTTGACCTTCACCGGATAGACGGTGGTGTACTTCCCCTCGTAGCCGAACTCGTCGATGGCCCGGGTGAACCGGTCGGCGAGTTCCGCGATCCGGCTGCGCAGGATGTCGCTGAAGCGGAGCAGCAACGGGAGGCCGACCCCCTGCTCGCTGAGGTCCATCGCCATCTGGTACAGGTCCACGCCCTGCTCGGAGCTGCCATCCGGGTGCACCGTGACGTGGCCCTCCGGATTGATCCGGAAGTAGCCGAGCCCCCATCCGTTCATGTTGTAGAGGGCGCGGCTGTCGTCGATCGTCCAGTCGGACGCCGCCGCGAGGGGCGGCTGCTGGACCGGGGTGGTGGGGATGGACATCGGGCGGCGCCTCCTCGGGGCGGAATCAGGGCCAAGCCTACAAGTGTAATGTTCACCGGGCGGCAGGAACAGCGCAGATCCCGCTCGGCGCGACAGGCGTACCCCGGGAACACCCCGGAGACTGGAGGCGACGTGCAGGGAGCGGTGATGCTGGTGCTGGGCGCGACAGGGGCCGTCGGGTCGGCGACGTGCCGCCGCCTCGTGGCACGCGGGGCCACGGTGGTCGCGGCCGGTCGCTCGGCGACCGACCTGGAGGCCCTGGCAGCCGAGACCGGCGTGGCCACCCGGGCGCTCGACGTGCTCCAGCCCGGCGCCGTCGAGGCGCTCGTGGCGGAGGTGCGCGAGACGCACGGCCGCCTCGACGGCACGGCCCTGCTCGTCGGGTCGATCCTCCTCAAGCCGGCCCACCTGACCCGCGACGAGGAGTTCGAGGAGACCTTGCGGCTCAACCTGTGGCCCGCATTCCACCTCGTGAAGGCCGCGGGGCGCGCCATGGCGGCGACCGGGGGCGCGGTGGTGCTGGTCTCGACCGCGGCGGCATCGACCGGACTGCCGAACCACGAGGCGATCGCCGCGGCCAAGGCCGGCGTGGAGGGACTCGCCCGCTCGGCGGCGGCAACCTATGCCCCGCGGGGGATCCGCGTGAACGTCGTGGCCCCGGGTCTCGTCGAGGCGAAGATGTCGGCCCGCCTCTTCGCGAGTGCCCCCGCCCGCGAGGCCTCGCTCGCCATGCACCCGCTCGGGCGTCTCGGCCAACCGGAGGACGTCGCGAGCGCGGTCTGCTGGCTGCTCGATCCCGAACAGTCCTGGGTCACCGGCCAGGTGATCGGCGTCGATGGCGGGCTCGCCCATCTCAAGGGACGCAACGGGTGACGCACGACCCGGTGATCGTGGTCGGCGCCGGCCTTGCCGGCCTCGCGGCGGCCCGCCGACTCGTCGAGGCCGGCGTCGCCGTGCGGGTCGTCGAGGCGAGCGACGGCGTCGGTGGCCGGGTGCGAACCGACGACGTCGGCGGTTTCCGCCTCGACCGCGGCTTCCAGGTCCTGCTCACCGCGTACCCCGAGTGCCAACGCGTCCTCGACTACCCCGCGCTCGACCTGCGCCCCTTCGACCCGGGCGCCACGATCCGGCTCCGCGGGCGCTGGGTGCGCGTCGTCGATCCGTTCCGCCGGCCCATCGCGGCGCTGCAGGCGCTGGGCGATGGCTTCGGCACCTGGTCCGATCGATTCGCGATCCTCTCCCTCCGCCGGAATGTCCTGCGCGCATCCCTCGCCGAACTCCAGGCGCGGCCCGACGAGGCGCTCCACGCGCGACTGGCGGCGGTCGGCTTCAGCGAGGAGTTCACGCGCGCCTTCCTCGAACCCTGGCTCGGCGGGATCTTTCTCGGTCGGGACCTCGAGGTGAGTCGACGGGCGTTCGACTTCGTGTTCCGGATGCTCGCCATGGGCGACACCGCCATCCCGCGGGACGGGATCGGGGCGATATCGGCCCAGCTCGCCCGCGCCCTCCCCGCGGGCACGGTCACCTGTGGGGCGCGAGTCGCAACCCTCGAGGCGCGCGCCGTCCGGCTCGACGATGGCAGCACGCTGGCAGCCGAGGCCGTGATCGTCGCGACCGAGGGCGACGAGGCGCACCGTCTCCTCGACCTCCCGCCACCGCCCGTGCCCCGCGGCGCCATCTCCCTTCATTTCGCCGCCCCCGCACCACCTCGTCGCGGTCGGACGCTGCTGCTCAACGGCGATGGCGAGGGACCGATCAACTCGCTCGTCGTCCCGACCGAACTGAACCCCGCGCTGGCACCGGCGGGCCGGTCACTGATCCACGTGGCCTGCCTCCCGCCGCAGGAGCCGGACGACGCCCTGCTCCGCGACGCGGTGCGCGCGCAAGCGCGTGCGTGGTTCGGGCCGCAGGTGGATGCATGGGAGCACCTGCGCACTGACCGGATCCGGTGGGCCCATCCCGACCAGGCCCCCGGTCGGCTCGAGCCGGTCGAGCGACCCGTGCGGCATGCCCCGGGCTGCTACGTGGCGGGCGATCATCGCGAGACGGCGACGCTCCACGGCGCGCTCCACAGCGGACGTCGAGCCGCCGAGGCGTTCCTCGCGGATCGGTCGGGCTGAGATGGGATGGTCACTCACCCTCGGCAGGGTCCGCGGGACGGTCATTCGCGTGCATGTCACGCTGCTGGTGTTCCTCGCGTGGTACGCCTGGCGCGGGTGGCAGGTGGCGGGGCCGCGTGGCGCGGTGGATCAGTTCGCCTTCCTCGCGCTGCTGTTCCTGTCGGTGCTGCTGCACGAGTTCGGGCACATCGGGGCGGCACGGCACTACGGCATCCCCACGCCGGATGTGCTGCTGACGCCGATTGGTGGATTGGCGCGGATCGCCCGGATGCCCGAGCGCCCGCGCGAGGAGCTGGTCATCGCGCTCGCCGGACCACTCGTCACCTTGGTGATCGCCCTCGTCCTCGGCGCCGGGATCGCACTCGGGATCGGCGGGGGCACCTTCCTGCCGGTGTCGTTCGACGATGTCTCGCTCTGGACCGCACTGGCGTGGACCAATGTGGTACTGCTGGTGTTCAACCTGATCCCCGCGTTCCCGATGGACGGCGGCCGCGTCCTCCGCGCCCTGCTGGCGGGGCGGCTCGGCATGGTGCGCGGCACCAGGATCGCCGTGCGTGTCGGGCAGGCCCTCGCCGTGGGGCTGGCGATCGTCGGGCTCCAGGGCAACGTCATGCTGGTGCTGATCGCCGCGTTCGTCTTCCTCGGGGCGGAAGCGGAGTACGCCGCGGTGCGCACTGGCCGGATCGGCGCCCCGGCCCGCCTGACCGACACGGATGTCCGCGTGATCCCGCTGGAGGCGACGGTGCGCGAGGCGCTGGCCCTGCACGACCGGGAGCCGCGCCGAACGCACGCGGTGGTCGATGGCGAGGGCCGATTCCACGGCCTCCTGACGGAGGGCGACCTGCTCCGTGCCCTGGCCGCGGGACGCGCCGACAGTGGCGTCGTCCAATGGCTCGCGCCCCCCGCGCGAACCGGAGTGATCGTCGCCGGCACCGATCCCGACGACGCCGTGCGATCGCTCTTCGCGAGCGGGCGCGATGCCCTCGCCGTCGTCGATGGCCAGGGCCGGTTCCTCGGCCTGCTGACACGCGACCGCGTCACCGACGTGCTGATGGCCGCCTCCCTCCGACCCGCCGACCCGCACGAATGACCGAGATCCTGGTTGAACGGACCTCGATCCTCCCCGCCCCGATCGCGGCGGCCTGGGCATGGCACACGCGCGAGGGCGCCTTCGAGCGACTCACGCCGCCATGGGAACGTGTCGAGGTGATCGCGCGCGACCCGCGCGGCCTCGTCGATGGGGCGGAGGTCAGCCTGCGGGTGCGCGTGGGGCCCCTCTCCCTCACATGGGTCGCACGCCACAGCGTGCCGCACCCTGGACGCGGGTTCGACGACACGCAGGTGCGCGGCCCATTCGCGAGCTTCCACCACGCCCGCCGGCTCGAGTCGGCGAGTGCCGGCGAAACCATCCTGTCCGAATCGATCCGGGCGGTCCCCCCCCTTGGCCCGCTCGGCGCGCTCGGCGCGCCGGGCATTCGCTCGGTGCTCGAGCGGATGCTGCGGTGGCGCCACGACATCCTGCACGAGGACCTGGGTCTGCTCATGGCCACTCCAGCTGCCCCGATGCGCATCGCCATCACCGGCGCGACCGGCCTGGTCGGCCGCGCGCTGGCACCCTTTCTCACGACGCAGGGGCACACCGTCGTCCCCGTCTCGCGCCGTGCCCTGCCGGGAGGGATCCGCTGGGACCCATCCAGCGGCGACCTCGATGCCGCGGCGTGGGAGGGACTCGACGCCGTCATTCACCTCGCCGGGGAAAACATCGCGGGGGAGCGCTGGTCGGCCGAGCGGAAGCGGGCCCTGCGCGACAGCCGCACCGGACCAACGGCATTACTCGCGCGCACCCTCGCCACCCTGGAGCGCCCGCCCCGCGTGCTGCTCTCGGCGTCGGCCGTGGGGATCTACGGCGATCGTGGCGACGCGCTGCTCGACGAGGACGCCTCGCCGGCCGGGGACTTCCTCGGCGAACTCGCGCGAGACTGGGAGGCCGCCGCCGAACCGGCTCGCGCGGCAGGGATCCGGGTCGTCCACCCGCGGTTCGGCCTGATCCTCACGCCGGCCGGCGGCGTCCTCGATCGGATGCTCACGCCGTTCCGGTTGGGTGTCGGCGGGCGACTCGGCTCCGGGACGCAGTGGATGAGCTGGGTCGCCATCGATGACGTCCTCGGCGCGCTGCATCACGCCCTCGTGACCGACGGCATCACGGGGCCGATGAACGTCGTGGCGCCGGATGCGGTCCGGAACACGGAGTTCACCGCCACGCTCGGCGCGGTGCTCTCCCGGCCCACGATCCTGCCGGTGCCCGCCATCGCGCTCCGCGCCGTGTTCGGTGAGATGGCCGACGCGCTGCTGCTCGCGAGCCAGCGTGCCGAGCCTTCCGTCCTGACCGCCACCGGGTACAGCTTCCGGTATCCCGAACTGGACGTGGCCCTGCGACACCTGCTGGGACGCTAGGAGACGGAGATGGGCGCGGGTACCGCGGGCGAGGACCTCCCGCATGTGGTGATCGTCGGTGGCGGCTTCGGCGGGCTGCAGGTGGCCCGCGACCTCCGCCGTGCCCCGGTGCGGATCACCCTGATCGATCGGCAGAACTTCCACCTCTTCCAACCCCTGCTCTACCAGGTCGCGACCGGCGGGCTCGCCGGTGCGGACATCACCTCCCCCCTGCGCCGCGCCCTCAAGCGACAGCGGAACACCACCGTCCTCCTCGGGGAGGTGAACGATGTCGATCCCGAGGCCCGCACCATCAGTGTCGATGGACAGCCGCTGCGATACGACGCGGCGGTCATCGCCACCGGCGTCGTCCCCGACTACTTCGGTCACCCCGAATGGGAATCCCGCGCGCCGGGCCTGAAGGCCCTTGCCGATGCGCACGAGCTCCGGCACCGGGTGCTTGACGCGTTCGAACGTGCGGAGGCGGAGCCGGATCCGGAGGAACGGGCGCGATTGCTCACCTTCGTGGTGATCGGGGGTGGGTCCACCGGGGTCGAACTCGCCGGGGCGATCGGCGAGCTGGCACACCGGACGCTGCCCGGTGAGTTCCGCCGGATCGACCCGCGCAGCAGTCGGATCGTGCTCGTCGAAGCCGGTCCCGCCGTCCTCCCGGGCTTCTCACCTCCCTCGCGCCGGCGGGCGACGCGAGCCCTCGAACGGCTCGGTGTCGAGGTGCAGGCCGGGACCCGCGTGGCGGACATCACCGCCCATGGCGTGACGCTCGATCGCGACGGAGCATCGACCCTCCTTCCCACGGCCACCGTGGCCTGGGCGGCCGGCATCACCGGCTCGGGACTCGGCGCGACGGTCGCGGCGCGGACGAGATGTCAGCGCGACGACCGCGGCCGCCTCAGGGTGGAGCCGGATCTCAGCGTCGCCGGGTTCACTGACCTGTTCGTCATCGGCGACCTCGCCCACGTCGAGGTCCGCGGCGCGGCGATTCCGTGCGTCGCCCCAGCGGCGATCCAGCAGGGGCGCCATGTCGCCCGCATCCTGCGGAACCGTTTCACGGGCATCGCGCGGGGTCACCGCCCGTTTCAGTACCGCGACAAGGGGATGCTGGCCACGATCGGACGGGCGGCCGCCGTGGCGGAGTACCGTGGGTTCCGGGTGTGGGGCGTCCCGGCGTGGATCGCATGGGTGGTGATCCACCTGATCTACCTCGTGGAATTCCAGAACCGGATCCTGGTCATGACCCAGTGGGTCAGCCAGTACCTCTTCAGCGGCCGCGGCGCCCGGGTGCTGACGGCGCCGCCGGTTCGCAATCCGGAGAGGTGAGCGACGCCCGCTCACGCCTGGCTGACATGCCCGAACTTGAGGCCGGCGACGAGCACGATCCCGCCGATGGCACTCCCGACGGTGGCCAGCGCGAGGAAGCGCGCGAAGCTGGCCACCGTGACCTCTCCCGCGACGACGCCCATCAGCACCTCGACGCTCCCCGCGATCGAGTGATGCAGGCCGAGGAACGCGATCGCCCCGGTCACCAGCAGGATGATCATCACCTGCCCCATCGTGTCGCGCGCGGCGGTGACCAGCCAGGACACCAGCCCCATGAGCCAGCCAGCCGCGACGGCGCTGCCCAGGATCACCGCCGCCCCGTGATCGGTCAGGTGCGCGGTCATCCGCAGCAGGTCCGCCTCGGCGAAGAGGCCGAGCCCGAGCCCCATCGGCACCGCGAGCGCGGCGAACGCGACGGCACCGAGGAGGTTGCCGACGTACACCAGGCCCCAGAGCCGGGCGACCCGCCGGATCGTGGTCCGTCCATCGAGCAGTGGCAGGACGGCGAGCGTCGTGTGCTCGGTGAAGAGCTCGGAGCGGCCGAGGATCACGATCAGGAAGCCGATCGCGTACACGAGGGCGATGGTGAGGCGGGTGCCCAGCCCCGCCCCGGGCACCATCGCCATCACCGTCGCCACCATCAGCGGGCCGAAACCGATGTCGAGCCCGGCGCTGACGGCCGACAGGAAGAGTCCGCGCGCCGGTCGCTCGAGTTGCGCCGAGCCCACCGCGATCTCCTGGTGCAGGATTGTCTCGGCGGGCTTGGTGGCCTCGTCGCTTTCGGCGGGCGTGGCCGCCTCGTCGCGCTCGGCCGCGGGCGCCTCGTTGGCCGGCGTGGCCTCCGACATCGGACCTCCGGTGGCTGGGGGAACCTCGGAGGGTAGCCGCGGCCGGTGGGGAGGCCAACACCCCACCCTACGGAATCGTGATCCCGACCCCGAACTGGAGCACGTTCGGGTTGAGGTCGGTTCCCAGGGAAATGCCGTTCAGGTCGGCACCGGTACCGGTCGACGCGAAGTAGCTGATGTAGGGCGTCAGCGCCGCCCCGTTGCCGAGCGGGAGGTCGAAGCCCGCCCCACCACCGAACATGAGTCCCTCACCAACCAGCGCCGCGACGTCGTTCTCGATCACGGCCCGCACGCCGCCGGCCGTCCCCTTGAGCCAGAAGCCGCCACTCGGCACCGGGTAGAGGACGAACACGACGCCGGCCGTGGCGATGCGGCGCTCCAGGCCGTCGCTGTTCTTGATCCAGCCGGTCCCTTCGATCCCGACCTGCAGCCCGGGCGAGACGGTGCCGCCGAGTCGCACGTAGCCCGCGATGCCGGTGAGACGATCGCCCAGGTCGAGGCCATCGCAGTCAGGGCATTCCACCCCCGCGGAGCCCGATCCGGCACCGATCGAGAAGAAGAAGCCCTGTCGCGGGCTGGCCTGCTGCGCGGCGAGCGGGACGGCGACCAGCAGGGCCGCGACGAGGAGCGAGCAGTGGGATGTGCGCATCGGAACCTCTCGATCGGGGAGTCGGGGGCATTCACCCACCCAAGCGCCAAATGGGCCCGCCGTCCCTCATCCACTCGATCGGCCGCCCTTAACACCGGGAGCTGCATGCCGTCTCCCTACCGACCCTCACTGGGAGATCGACATGCGCCTCACCCCCGGCATCCTCGTCGGCAGCCTGCTCATCGGCTGTGCTGGCGACGGCACGAGTCCCGTGAGCGCCCCTCCCCCGCCCACCGAGGCGCCGAGCACCTCGGCGCTGGTGCGACTGACGACGATCGACCTGGCCCGACTCGACGACTACACCCGGGCGCTGCCGGGGTACTACCTCACGCCGAACGTCACCCGACTCGACAATGCCAGCGGCCGACCGATCACCGACGCCGGTGCCACGCTCGGTCGGGTGCTGTTCTTCGACCGCCACCTGAGCATCAACGATCGGATCGCCTGCGCCGACTGCCACGACGCGACCCTCGGCTTCTCGGACACGGCACGGTTCTCCGTCGGCCACGATGGCGCGTCCCGCACTGCGGCCCACTCGATGCGACTCGGCAACGCCCGGTGGTATGACGGCGCCGGATTCTTCTGGGACCGTCGTGCCCCGACGCTCGAGGCCCAGGCCCTCGAGCCGATCCAGCACCCGGTGGAAATGGGGTTCGATGCCGCGCATGGCGGCCTCGGCGCGCTCATCGCCAAGCTCGACACGCTGCCGTACTATGCCGAGCTGTTCACCTTCGTGTACGGGGACGCCACGATCACCAGCGAGCGGATCGGCGCGGCACTGGCGCAATACGTTCGCAGCATCACCAGCACGGGGTCCCGCTGGGATGCCGGCTACGCGACGACATGGGATGTCGCCCTGCCGGATGCCGGGCTCTCCCGCCCGTTGCCGACCCTCACCGCCGAGGAGAATCGTGGCTGGCAACTCTTCCTGCTGCCGCCCGGCCAGGGTGGTGCCGGCTGCGCGGGATGCCACGTCCCGCCGACCTTCTCGCTTGCCGCGAATTCACGAAGCAACGGCCTCGACGCCGGCGAGACCACGATCTTCAAGTCGCCATCGCTGAAGAACGTCGCGGCGGCAGGGGGCTACATGCATGACGGCCGCTTCGCGACGCTGGAGCAGGTGGTGGCGTTCTACGACACGGGAATCCAGGCAGGGCCGGCGCTCGACCAGCGACTGCGGCGCCCTGATGGCCAGCCGGTCCGGCTCGGCCTGTCGGCCGCCGACCGTGCCGCGCTGGTCGCCTTCCTCGGCACCCTGACGGAATCCGCTCCCTCTGGGGACTCGCGCTTCACGTCGCCCTTCCGGGAGGACAGCTAGAAGCGCCAGCTGACCGAGCCGTACGTCTGCGTCGAGGCACTGGGCGTGCCCGATTCACGGTAGGTGGAGAGGAGGACCTGCCACAACCGAGATCGCCACCGCCCGCCCCGAGTACACCGCGCACCAGCAGATGCTCGAACAGTTCCTCGCCACCGTTCCCGTGACGCGCTGAGCGGCGCGTCCCCGCGCGACGCACGGGGGCGTGGGGTGCCTCGATCGCCGGGTCAGCCGTCGGGGCGGTCCAGCTGAAACCCTTGTTCCACAAGGGTTTGCGAGTGATTGTGTCGGCTTTCGTCCCCCTTGCGCGAAGCGTTCCCACGCCACAACGTAGAGGCACGACTCCGGATCGACCGCGCCAGCGACGCGCGTCCGACGCTGTGGGCACGCGGCGCATCCCCGATCGGATCCCGAGCGCGACGTCACCCGTTGCCTGCACCCGGGACGCGCCCCATGTCGATGCCGACACCAGCCACCCGCACGCCTCCCCGTCACGGGGCGACGTGCGGGTGTTGCGCGTCCCCTCCACGGTCGGCGGGCCTGGCAGGCCCGCAGGAGGGTTGATTCCGTGTTCTCCTCCCTTGCGCATCCCTGGACCGCCGGCGAGAGCCTCGGCGAGCACCTGGAGCGACGCGGCGTGTCGCGTCGCGACTTCCTCGAGTTCTGCGGCGGGCTCTGTGCCGTCCTCGGCCTCGGCAAGGCCGCCGGCGTGCGGATGGCGGAGGCGCTGCAGGCGGTCAAGCGCCCGAGCGTGGTGTGGATCCAGCTGCAGGAGTGCACCGGCTGCGTCGAGAGCGTGATCCGCACCGCCGAACCGACGATCGGCAACCTGGTGCTCGACACGATCTCGCTCGACTTCTCGCACACCCTGATGGCTGCCGCGGGTCACCAGGCCGAGGAGGCGCTGCAGACCGCGATGGCGGAGAACATGGGTCAGTACCTGCTGATCGTGACCGGCTCGGTGCCCCTCAACGATGGCGGCGTCTACCTCACGATCGCCGGCCGGACCGCCCGCACGATCCTGGAGGAGGCGGCGGCGGGGGCGGCGGCGGTGATCGCCGTCGGCGCCTGCGCCCACTGGGGGAGCGTGCAGGCCGCGCGCCCGAACCCGACCGGCGCGGTCGGCGTGTCGGACATCATCAAGGACAAGCCGGTGCTGAACATCGCGGGCTGCCCGCCGATCGGCGACGTCGTGACCGCGACGGTGGCGCACTACCTGATGTTCGGGCGGCTGCCGGCCACCGACGGAGACGGGCGCCCGCTCTTCGCGTACGGGGCGCGCATCCACGACCAGTGCCCCCGCCGCGCCAACTTCGATGCGGGCCAGTTCGTGGAACAGTTCGACGACGACAACGCCCGCAAGGCGTGGTGCCTCTATCACGTCGGCTGCAAGGGCCCGGCGACCTTCTCGCCGTGCCCGATCTTCCAGTGGAACGGCGGCACCGACTGGCCGATCGGCGCGGGGCATCCGTGCATCGGCTGCACGGAACGGAACTTCTGGGACACGATGTCCCCGTTCTACGATCGGCTCCCCGACGTCGGCGGCTTCGGCATCGAGCAGAACGTCGACCTGATCGGCGCGGCGCTGGCCGCCGGCGCCACCGCGGGGGTCGCGACCCACGCGGTGATGACGGCGATGCACCAGCGCAAGCTCCGGCGCGAGCTGCCGGTGATGGACGCCCCGGGGGCCGGCAACGTCCCGCCCTCCACCACGCCCAGCGGGAAGGAGTGAGGTCATGGCCGCCACGAAGATCGTCGTCGACCCGATCACGCGGATCGAGGGCCACCTCCGGATCGAGGCCCAGGCCGAGGCGGGCCGGATCAGCAACGCGTGGGCGTCCTCGACCCAGTTCCGCGGGATCGAGATCATCATGCAGGGCCGCGACCCCCGCGACGCCTGGGCGTTCACCCAGCGCATCTGCGGGGTCTGCACCGTCGTCCACGCCGTCGCGTCCTGTCGCGCGGTGGAGGATGCCCTGGGGATCGTCATCCCCCCCAACGCGAACCTGATCCGCAACCTGGTCCACGGCATGCAGTTCATCCAGGACCACGTGATCCACTTCTACCACCTCCACGCGCTCGACTGGGTGGACGTGGTCAGCGCCCTCGACGCCGACCCCGCCGAGACCGCGCGGATCGCCCGCAGCATCTCGCCCTGGCCCAACAACTCGGCCAGCTACTTCGCGGACGTGAAGGAGCGGATCCGCACCTTCGTGGCCAGCGGGCAGCTCGGCATCTTCGCCAACGGCTACTGGGGGCATCCGGCCTACAAGCTCCCCCCGGCCGTCAACCTGCTCGCGGTGGCCCACTACCTCGAGGCGCTCGACTGGCAGCGCGACGTCATCCGGCTGCACACCATCTTCGGCGGCAAGAACCCGCACCCGAACTTCCTCGTCGGCGGCATGGCCTGCGCGATCAACCTCGAGGACACCGGGACCATCAACGCCGAGTCGCTGGTCGACATCCAGGGGATGATCCGCCGGGCCCGCGCGTTCGTGGAGCAGGTGTACTGGCCCGACCTCGTGGCGATCGCCGGCTACTACAAGGAGTGGGCCGCGATCGGCGGGGGCGTGCGGCACTTCCTCTCGGTGGGAGAGTTCCCCGAGGGCGACCTCGCCGACCTCGACAAGCTCTACTTCCCGCGCGGGATCATCCTCGACGGCGATCTCTCGACCGTCCACCCGTACGACCAGCAGCAGGTGAAGGAGTACATCACCAGTTCGTGGTACGAGTACGAGGCCGGGGACGCGGCGGGCCTGCACCCGTGGGAGGGCGAGACCAAGGCGAAGTACACCGGGCCGCCGCCGCCGTTCGACTACCTGCAGGGCCTCGACAAGTACACCTGGATGAAGGCCCCGCGCTACGAGGGCCGGCCGATGCAGGTCGGGCCGCTGGCACGCATGCTGGTCTCGTTCGCGAGCGGTCACGCCGAGGTGACCGAGATCGTCCGCGCCACGCTCGGCGCGCTCGATGTCGGGCCGGCGGCGCTCTTCTCGACGCTCGGGCGGACCGCCGCCCGCGGCATGGAGACGGTCCTCCTCGCGCGCCGGATGGAGGCCTGGTTCGACCAGCTGATCGCGCGGATCAAGGGCGGCGACACCGCGACCTTCACCGGCGACCACTGGGATCCCTCGACCTGGCCGAGCACCGCGCAGGGCTACGGCTTCCTCGACGCCCCGCGCGGTGCGCTCGGGCACTGGGTGCAGATCCGCGACGGCAAGGTGTCGCGCTACCAGTGCGTGGTGCCGAGCACCTGGAACTGCTCCCCGCGCGACGGCGACGGCCAGATGGGACCCTACGAGGCCTCGCTCGTCGACAACCATCCGCTGGTCCGCCCCGACCAGCCGCTGGAGATCCTCCGCACGATCCACTCCTTCGACCCGTGCATGGCCTGCGGCGTCCACGTCCTCGACGCCACGGGCCAGCCGATCGTGGAGGTCAAGGTCCAATGACCACCGCCACCGCCCGCCCCCGATCGCGGCGCGCCCTGCCGCGCGAGGGGGACTTCCGCTGGGTGCTGCTCTGGGGCGTTCCGCTCCGCGTCATGCACTGGCTCGCCGCCGCGAGCATCGTCGTGCTCGCCGTGACCGGGCTGTACATCGGCAAGCCGTACTTCATCGCCGGCGGCGACACGGCGGACCACTTCCTGATGGGCCGGGTGCGCTTCGTCCACTTCGTGGCCGGCGCGGTCCTGGTGATGACCGGCATCGTCCGGATCTACTGGCTCTTCGCGGGCAACCGGTTCGAGCGGTGGCACGCGCTCTTCCCGGTCAGCGCCAAGGCGATCCGCCACATGGCCACCCAGGCGTGGACCTACCTGACGGTCACCCCGGAGAAGGCGCCGCGCTACCTCGGCCACAACCCGCTCCAGCAGATGAGCTACACCTCGCTCTACCTCGTGGCGATCGTCGAGGTGGTCACCGGGTTCGCGCTCTACGGCCAGTCGAACCCGAGCGGGATCTTCTACGAGGCCTTCAACTGGATCGGCCCGCTGCTCGGCGGGATGCCGAACGTCCGCTTCGTGCACCACACGCTCACGTGGGTGTTCGCGATCTACGTGCCGATCCACATCTACCTGGCGATGCGCGCCGACGTGCTCGAGCACGACAGCACGATCTCCTCGATCATCAGTGGCGGGCGGATGGTGCCGCCCGAGGAGCGGTTCGAGGATGACTGAGCCCGGCCGCCGCATCCTCGTCATCGGCCTCGGCAACCCGCTGATGGCCGATGACGGGGCGGGCCTGGCCGCCCTCGACCTCCTCGCGCGCACGTGGCAGTTGCCCGACAGCGTCGAACTGCTCGATGGCGGCACCTGGGGCATGAACCTCCTGCCGACGATCGAGGCCGCCGACACGGTGCTCCTCCTCGATGCGATCCACACCGGCGGCCCACCCGGCGCCCCCGTCGAACTGGAGGGTCCCGAGATCCCGGCGATCCTGCGCCACAAGCTCTCGCCCCACCAGATCGACCTCGGCGAGGTGCTCGCCCTCGCCGCCCTGCGCGGCACCCTGCCCGAGCGGTTGGTGGCGATCGGCGTCGAGCCCGCGGAGCTGACGATGCGCACCGCGCTCAGCGCGCCGGTCGCCGCGGCCCTGCCGGGGATGGTCGCCCGCGCGATCGCGCGCCTGCAGGGCTACGGGGTCCATGCGGTCCCGGCGGAGCCGGCGGCATGCACGAGCTGAGCCTCGCCCTCGAGGTCTGCCGCCTGGCGGAGGTGCACCTCGCCGAGGCCCCGGCCACCTCGCTGCGGAACGTCGCCGTCGAGGTCGGCGACGATGCCAATGTCGAGGTCGAGAACTTCAGGTTCTGTCTCGAGGCCCTCCTGTCGGCCCCGCCGTTCGGGGCGGCCCGACCGACCATCCTGCGCTGCGCCGGCCCCACCCTGCGCATCGCCTACCTGGAGGTGGACGATGGCCGTCCGGATCATTGAGGTCCGCGAGCGGGTGATGGCGCGCAACGACGAGCTGGCGGCGGGCGTGCGCGAGCGGCTGCACGGCGCCGGCATCCCCGCGTTCAACCTCGTCTCCTCGCCCGGCGCCGGGAAGACCGCCCTGCTCGAGCGCACCCTCGATGCGCTCGGCGACGAGCTCGGCATCAGCATCGTGACGGGCGACGTCCAGACCCAGAACGATGCCGACCGCCTGGCCCGGCGCACCGAGCGGCTCGTCCAGGCCGTGGTCACGGGAGGGGCATGCCACCTCGATGCGCGGCAGGTCGACACCGCACTCGATGCGCTCGACCTCGCCGCGACCGGCCTCCTCTTCATCGAGAACGTCGGCAACCTGGTCTGCCCCGCGAGCTGGGACCTCGGCGAGGAGGCGAAGATCGTCCTCTTCTCGGTCACGGAGGGCGAGGACAAGCCGCTCAAGTACCCGAAGATGTTCCGCGAGGCACGCTACGCCGTCTTCACCAAGATCGACCTCCTGCCCCACGTGCCGTTCGACCTCGAGCGCGGGCGGCGCTGTGCCCTGGAGGTCAACCCCACCCTCCAGCTGTTCGAGACGTCCGCGCTCACCGGCGAGGGACTCGAGGAGTGGTTCGCCTTCCTGCGCCGCGCGGTGCATCCCGCGCCGGTGCCCGGATGAGCACCCCCACACGGCAGGTCGTGGCCCAACGGCTCACGGTGACCGGGGTCGTGCAGGGCGTCGGGTTCCGACCGTTCGTCCACCGCTTGGCGGTGCGCCTCGGCCTGGCCGGTTCGGTGGCCAACGTGGGTGGTGAAGTCGAGATCATGCTCGAGGGGGAGCCGGAGCGTCTCGCCGCCTTCGTCACCGCCCTGCGCGCCGAGGCACCCGCACTGGCGGTGATCGAGACGGTCTCGGCGACGACCGTGCCCGCCACCGGCCGTGATCGGTTTCGCGTCGCGGCGAGTCGCGACCCGGTCGGCCGCCGACAGCCGGTCCCGGCCGACGCGGCGATGTGCTCCCGGTGTGAGGCCGAGCTCCTTGACCCGGCCAACCGCCGCGCCGGGTACCCGTTCGTGACCTGCACGGACTGCGGCCCGCGCCACACCGTCATCGAGGCGATGCCGTACGACCGCGAGCGGACCAGCATGCGACACTTCCGCATGTGCGCGCGCTGCCAGGCGGAGTACGACACGCCGGGGGATCGACGCTACCACTCCGAGACCAACAGCTGCCCGGCCTGCGGCCCGACGCTCTGGCTTGAGGGACCCGGCGGCACGGAGCACCGCGGCCCGGCCGCCGACATCATCTCGGCGGCCGCGCGCCTCCTCGCCGGCGGTGCGATCGTTGCCGTGCGCGGCTTCGGCGGATTCCACCTGGCGGTGGATGCGACCTCGCCGGCGGCGGTCGAACGGCTGCGCGCCCGGAAGCGGCGCGACGCCAAGCCGCTGGCGGTGATGGTGCGCACGCTGGAGGAGGCGGGCACCCTCGCCCGGATCGGCGCGGTCGAGGCGGCGATGCTGCGCTCGAGCGCCCGACCGATCGTGCTGCTGCCCGCCCGCGCGGACGGCCCCCTGGCCCCCGGCGTCGCCCCGGGGCTGGACACGATCGGGGTGATGCTCCCGTCCACCCCGCTCCACCACCTGCTGCTGGCCGCGCTCGACGGGCCGCTCGTGATGACGAGCGGCAACCACAGCGAGGAGCCGATCGCGATCGGCAATGCGGAGGCCCGGACCCGGCTGCGGGAGATCGCGGACGCGTTCCTGCTCCACGACCGCGAGATCATCACGCGCTACGACGACTCGGTGCTGCGGGTGGTGTCGGGCACGCCGCGGTTCCTGCGCCGGGCTCGCGGCGTCGCGCCACTCCCGCTCGCGGTGCCGGTCCCGTCGCCGATGCCGGTGCTGGCCGTCGGGGGCGACCTCAAGAACACCTTCACGCTGCTCGACGGCGCCCGCGCCTACGTCTCGCAGCACCTCGGCGACCTCGCCGACTACGACACGCTGCTGCACTTCGACGAGACCCTCGCGCGCTACCGCGACCTGTTCGGGGTGACCCCCGCCGCGGTGGTGCGCGACCTCCACCCGGGATACCACTCCAGCCGGATCGCGGAGTTGCACGAGTCGCTCCCCTGCCTCGCGGTGCAACACCATCACGCGCATGTCGCCGCGGTGCTCGCGGAGCACGGGCACACCGGACCCGCCATCGGCATCGCATTCGATGGCACCGGCTGGGGCGACGACGGGACGGTGTGGGGCGCGGAGATCCTCCTCGCGGACCTGACCGGCTACCGACGCCTGGCGCACCTGCGCGAGGCGGCCCTGCCCGGCGGCGACCTCGCCGCCCGGACGCCGTGGCGCGCCGCCCTCGGCTACCTCGCCCTCGACCCGTCGCTCGCCCCGTCGTTCCGGCTCGCGTTCACGGCGGTCGCTCCCGCCGTGCGGGAGGTGGCCGAGCAGCAGGCGCGCCGCGGGATCAACGCGCCGCGTGCCTCATCGATGGGACGCCTGTTCGACGCCGCGGCGGCGGTCCTCGGCCGACCCGGCGAGATCGCCTTCGAGGGCCAGGCCGCCATGGAGCTCGAGGCGCTCGCGGGCGACCGTCCCGGCAGGGCCCGACCCTTCCCGGTCCACCCCGACGGCCTCGGCGGCTGGCTCCTGGATCCGCTCCCCCTCCTCGCGGTGCTCGGGAACGAGCGCCAGCGCGGGGTGGAGATCGCCGATCTGGCGGCCGACTTCCACGACAGCATCGTGCGCGCCACGGCGGAACTGATCGAGGCCGCCTGCGACGAGACCGGGATCCGGGTGGTCGCCCTCGGTGGCGGCGTGTTCCAGAACGCCCGCCTGCTCGCCCACCTCCAGGCGGCGCTGGTCGAGGCCGGCTGCACGGTACTCGTCCCGCGGCGACTCCCGCCGAACGACGGGGCGATCAGCTACGGGCAGGCCGCCATCGCGGCGGCCCGGCTGGCGGCGGATCACCACCCCACGGCAGGAGGAGCGTGATGTGCCTCGGCATCCCCGGCCGCATCATCGCGGCGCACGATGATCAGGGCCTCCCGATGGGCACCGTCGATTTCGGCGGCGTGCGGCGCGACGTCTGCCTCGCCTACGTCGCCGGCGAGGTGTCGGTCGGCGACTACGTGATCGTCCACGTCGGCTTCGCGATCTCGCGCGTCGACGAGGCCGAGGCACGACGCACCTTCGAGGCGCTGCGGGAGATGAGCCAGCTCGATGAGCTGGAGTGGATGCGCGCCACCGCGGATGCCGCCCTCGACACGCTCGGGGAGGACCCGACGTGAAGTACCTCGACGAGTACCGCGATGGCCCCATCGGCCGGGCACTCGCCGCACGGATCCATCGGGCCGCCACCCGCCGCTGGACCCTCATGGAAGTCTGCGGCGGGCAGACGCACACGATCGTGCGGCAGGGCATCGACGCGCTCCTGGACGGGGCGGTCGAGATGATCCACGGACCCGGCTGCCCCGTGTGTGTCACCCCCCTCGAGCAGATCGACAAGGCGCTCGCCCTCGCCGCGCGGCCGGAAGTGATCTTCACCTCCTTCGGCGACATGCTCCGCGTGCCCGGCAGCGACTGCGACCTCCTCGCCGTCCGCGCGCGCGGCGGCAACGTGCGGATCGTCTACTCCCCGCTCGACGCCCTCGAGCTCGCGCGCCGGCACCCCGATCGCGAGGTCGTCTTCTTCGCCGTCGGCTTCGAGACCACCGCACCGGCGAATGCGATGGCCGTCTGGCGCGCGCGCGAACTCGGGATCCCGAACTTCAGCATCCTCGTCTCGCACGTCACGGTGCCACCGGCGATGCGCGCCATCCTCGCCGACCCGGCCAACCGCGTCCAGGGCTTCCTCGCCGCCGGCCACGTCTGCGCCGTGATGGGATGGACCGAATACGAGCCGATCGCGGCGGCGCACCGGGTGCCGATCGTCGTCACCGGCTTCGAGCCGCTCGACATCCTCGAGGGAATCGCGATGGCCGTCGAACAGCTCGAATCGGGACGGCACGAGGTCGAGAACCAGTACGTCCGCTCGGTCACCCGCGAGGGCACCGTCCCGGCGCGGACGCTGGTGGAGCAGGTGTTCGAGCTCGCCGATCGGCGGTGGCGTGGCATCGGGACGATCCCGATGAGCGGCCTGACCCTGCGCCCCGCCTTCGCCGACTACGACGCCGAGCGGCGCTTCGACCTCGGCACCATCCGGGTCAGCGAGCCGGCCGAGTGCCGGGCGGGGGAGGTGCTCACCGGCCAGCTCAAGCCGCGCGACTGCCCCGCGTTTGGTCGGGCCTGCACCCCCGAGCACCCGCTCGGCGCCCCGATGGTCTCCTCGGAGGGGGCCTGTGCGGCGTACTTCAACTACGGTCGGTACCGGGCGGCCGAGCCGGCGGAGGCGGGATGACCGACGCGAACGGACTGGCCAGCGGGCTGGCCTGTGCCATCCCCCACGCCCCGCACGACAGGGTCCAGCTCGGTCATGGCTCGGGCGGGAAGTTGAGTGCGGCCCTCGTGCGCGATCACTTCCTCCCGCACTTCGCGAACCCGATCCTCGACCGCCTCGGCGACGGCGCGACCCTCGCCCTCGGGACCGGCGACATCGCCCTGTCGACCGACACCTTCGTCGTGCACCCGCTCGAGTTTCCCGGCGGCAACATCGGATCCCTCGCCGTGCATGGCACCGTCAACGACGTCGCGATGGCGGGCGCCACCCCGCTCCACCTGACCGCCGGATTCGTCCTCGAGGAAGGCCTTCCCTTCGCCCTCCTCGACCGGGTCGTCGCCGCGATGGGTGCCGCCGCGCGCGCGGCCGGCGTGACCCTCGTGGCCGGCGACACCAAGGTCGTCGAGCGCGGGAAGGCCGACGGACTGTTCATCAACACGACCGGGATCGGCATCCTCCACCCCGGCTTCCGCCCCGCACCGGACCGCGCGCGCGAGGGCGACGTCGTGCTGGTCAGCGGCCCCATTGCCCGCCACGGCATGGCGATCATGGCGGTGCGGGAGGGCCTCGCCTTCGAGGCGGACATCACCTCGGATTCGGCGGCACTGCCCCCGCTGGTGGCGCGCCTCCGCGAGCAGGTCGGCCCGGAGGTCCATGTCCTTCGCGACCCGACCAGGGGTGGCGTCGCGAGTGCGCTCAACGAGATCGCGGCCGCCTCGGCCGTCGGGATCGAGCTCGCCGAGGATGCGATCCCGATCCCGGGCGCCGTGGCGGCGGCGTGCGAGATGCTCGGCCTCGACCCGCTCTACGTCGCCAACGAGGGCACCCTGCTGGCCATCGTGCCCGCGTCCCGCGCGGACGACGCCCTCGCCGCCCTGCGCCGGGAACCGATCGGTCGGGACGCCGCGGCGATCGGCCGCGTGGTGCGCGATCATCCCGGCATGGTGCTGATGCGCACGCGACTCGGGGGGCGGCGGGTGGTGGACCTGCTGCCGGGGGACCAGCTCCCGCGCATCTGCTGAGCCCGGCGGCAGGCCACCTCAGCGTCGGGTCGCCTCGAGTCGGTCGGCGATCTGGCGGGTGAACGGGTGGTCGGCACCGACCGCCGACTCCGCGATGCGCAGCGCCTCCACCAGCAGCGGCCGGGCCCGCGCCGTGTCGCCCGCGCGCAGGAGCGACTTGGCGTGCTCGTGGAGCGCGCGTGCGAGATAGGGGTTGTCGGCCTCGAGGGTCTCGCGCGCGATCGACACGGCCCGGCGATGCAGCGAGTCGGCCTCGGCGAATCGCCCCCGTGCGGCGATCAGCTCGGCGAGGTCGGATGTCGTGTATGCCACGTCCGGATGGCGCTCACCCTTCACGGCACTGTAGGCGAGGATCGCCCGCCGCAACTCGCGTTCGGCCGACACCGAATCGCCCTGCGCCAGTTCCAGCCGGCCCAGCTCCTCCAGCGCCCCGGCCGCCTCGATGGAGTTCGTGCCGTACCGCCGCTCCGCGATGCCCAGCGCTTCGGCGATCACCGCCTCCGCCTCGTCGAGCCGACCCTCGAGGACGAGGGATTGGCCAAGACTGGTGAGGATGGTCTCCTCGCCCTCGCGGTCCGCCTCGGGCAGCGTGCGATAGATCGCGACGGCCTCGCGGAGCAGCCTCGTCGCGGCGGAGTCCTCGCTCCGTGTGGTCCGCAGCGCGGCGAGGGTGGACAGGGCGACCGCCTCGGCGCGCGAGTCGGGCGCCACCTCGTGGAAGACCGCGCGGGCCTCCTCGAGCAACGGCGCCGCCTCATCGAAGCGGCCGGCCTCCTTCAGCGTGACGCCGAGATTGTGCAGGGCGGTGGCCTCCTGCTCCGACCCCGGCACCGCGGCATGGAGGATCGCCAGCGACTCGCGGTGGGCCGCTTCCGCCTCGTCATACCGGCCGCGCTCCCACAGGACGTTGCCCAACGCATCGAGCGCATCGGTGTAGCCGACCTCTCCCGGGACCCAGCCACGCGCCTCGAACCCCACCCGGTGCTGTGCCACCGCCTCGCGCAGCAACGCCTCCGCGCGCTCGAGATCGCCGACCCCGCGGAAGGCGTTCCCCATCACCAGCAACAGCCCCGCCTTGGTCTCGGGGGCCACCTCGAGTGAGTCGATCCGCGCGGCACCGCGCTCGAAGAGATCGGCGACCGAGACCTCGCGCCCGAGCACGCGGTCGGGATTCGCCTCGCTGAAGACGTCCTGCAGGAAGTCCGCGATCGCGTTGGCGCGCGTCGCCTCGGCCCGGGCGAGGTCGCGTTCGTCCGAGAGCCGGCCGGTGTAGAACATCACCGCTGCGGCGAGGCTCGCGACGCCGAGGCCGCCGGCGGCGACCGCCGCGCGATGCCGCCGCACGAACTTCCCCGCGCGGTAGCCCCAGGGCGTGCCGCGGGCCAGCACGGGCCGGCCGTCCAGGTAGCGGCGCAGGTCCTCGGCCATCGCCGCCACGGAGGCGTAGCGGCGATCCGGCTCCTTGCGCAGGGCGGTCAGCACGATGTTGTCGAGGTCGCCCGCCAGCAGCCGCGCCAGGCGGGCGGCGGTGGTGTCGCGCGCCGCGGCGATCGCGGCGTCCACGCGGGCACTCGGGCGCGAGGGCTCCCGTTGGCAGATCTCGCGTTCCATCTCGGCGGGCGTCGACCCGGTGACCTGCTGCGCCTGCTGCCCGGCCAGCAGCTCGTAGAGCAGCAGGCCGAGGGCGTAGACGTCGGTGGCGGTGCTGACGCGCTGCCCGCGGACCTGTTCGGGGCTGGCGTAGGCGGGGGTCATCAAGCGCAGCGGCGCGGTCGTACTCGGTCCCGGCCCGCCGCTGTCGACCGCTTCCGGATCAAGGAGCTTGGCGATCCCGAAGTCGAGCAGCTTCGGGACTCCGTCCGCCGTGACCAGGACGTTGCCCGGCTTGAGGTCACGGTGCACCACCAGCCGCCGGTGGGCGTACTCGACGGCCTCGGCGACGAGGAGGAACAGCGCGATCCGCTCGCGGACCGACAGCCGTCGCGCATCGCAGAACCGATCGATCGGCTCGCCCTCGACATACTCCAGGGCCAGCCACGGGAGGCCTGCCGCCGTCGTTCCGCCATCGAGCATCCGCGCCACGTTCGGGTGGTCGAGGCCCGCGAGGATCTGGCGCTCGACCCGGAACCTCGCCACGGCGAGCCCCCCGATCGGCCCGCCCCGAATCACCTTGATTGCGACCTGGGCATCGTACTCCGCGTCGTCCCGCGCCGCGAGGTGGACCGATCCCATGCCGCCGCGGCCGATCTCGCGGATCACCCGCCACGGTCCGACCAGGGTTCCCGGCACGAGATCGGGCCTGGCGTCGAGGAGGTCGCGCGCCGCGTCCCCGACCGCACCGGCCAGCCAATCCCGCGTCGAGGGTGCCGTCCTGGTGTCGCGCCGGCGATCGGCGGCGAGCAGTGCCATCACCTCGCCGAGAAGGGCGGGCTCGTCCCCGAGCTCGGCCGACAGCGCCTCGAGCTGGGCGTCGAGCGGGAGGTCGGCCACGCGGTGGAACACCGCCTGGATCCGGTCCCACGCGGCGGCGTCCGGCTGGGGCGGTGGGGGAGTCGGCGTACCGGTCATCTCTCTCCTGGGCATGGCCGTGGCGAGCGGGCGCGCCCCGCGCGCTGCCGTGGGCGACGAGAGGTCGTCCTCGCAAGCGTCACTCGCGCGGCGATTCCCTCAGTCGGCAGCTGGTCGGGCCCGCAGCACGCTGACCAGCATCGCGAGACTCAGTCCGACCGGCCCCCCGCTGACGAGCAGCATGACGAACCAGAAGTAGCCGGTGACGGTCGTCAGGGTATCGGTCTGCCCCGCCATCGTGTACTCCACCGGCTGCGGCGGTGCCGGGAGCGCGATCAGCGCGATCCACCCCGCGAGGAAGACCGCCGGCATCACGGCCCATCGACCCGTCCATTTCCGGAGCAGGGCCCACGTCGGGAGGAGGAGCAGGAGGACCACCGGTGCCCCCCAGAGGAGGAGCGCCGGGCCCGGGCCGATCATCAACAACGTGTCGTAGTCGGACCAGATCCGGATCGCGAACCAGGCCGACCAGCCGACCGCAGCGGCCCAGCCCCAGGGAAGCAGCCGGATCGAACGCGGGGGCGCGGTCACGGGAGCGCCCGTGCGGCGTGGCCTCGAGGCGTTGCACTCATCCTCCCAAGATACTGCGCTGTCCTGCCACGATCGGCGCGATAGATTTCCTCGATGCCTGCCGACCAGCCGCCGGCCGTCGTCCTCCTCTCGGGCGGGATGGACTCCGCGACGACGCTCGCCATCGCCCGGGAGGCCGGGTTTGCGGCGCACGCGCTGTCCTTCCGGTACGGCCAGCGCCATGCCGTGGAGCTCGCGGCGGCGCACACCGTGGCGAGCACCCTCGGCGCGGCATCCCATCGCATCGTGACGATCGACCTCGGGCAGTTCGGCGGGTCCGCCCTGACGGCCGACCTCGCGGTGCCCAAGGATCGCCCACCCGCGGAGCTCGCCGACGGCGTCCCGGTGACCTACGTGCCCGCCCGCAACACCATCTTCCTCGCCTTCGCCCTCGCCCATGCCGAGGTGCTCGGCGCACGGGACATCTTCATCGGGGTCACCGCGGTGGACTACTCCGGCTACCCCGATTGCCGGCCGGAGTTCATCCGGGCGTTCGAGACCGCGGGACGGCTGGGGACCCGGCTCGCCGGGCTCACCATCCACGCCCCCCTGATCGACCTCGGCAAGGACGCCATCATCGCGCGGGGACTCGCATTGGGGGTCGACTACGGCGTGACCCGCAGCTGCTACGACCCCGACGCGGCCGGCGCCGCCTGCGGCCGGTGCGACGCCTGCCAGCTCCGCCTCGCGGGGTTCCGGCGACTCGGCCTCGAGGATCCCGCGCCGTACGGCTGAGCTATCTTTCGGGGATGGCGGCCTACTCCGTGAAGTCCTGCTTCTTCACCCTGCAGGGGGAGGGACGGCAGGCCGGGCGGGCCGCGGTGTTCCTGCGTTTCGCGGGCTGCAACCTGTGGAGCGGCCGCGAGGCGGATCGCGCCGCCGCGACCTGCCGATTCTGCGACACCGACTTCGTCGGCACCGACGGCGAGGGCGGGGGCCGCTTCCCGACCGCCACCGAGCTGGCGCGTCACGTCGCCGAGCGGTGGCCGGCCGGAACGGCGGGGCGACGCTACGTGGTGTGCACCGGCGGCGAGCCGACCCTGCAGCTCGACACCGAGCTGGTCGATGCGCTGCACGCGGAAGGGTTCGAGGTGGCGATCGAGACCAACGGCACGCGGGCGGTGCCCGCGGGGGTCGACTGGATCTGTGTCTCGCCCAAGGCGGGCACCGAGCTCGTCCAGCGCGCGGGCGACGAACTCAAGCTGGTGTACCCGCAGCCCGAGGCGCCGCCCGCGGCGTTCGAGGCGCTGCCGTTCGACCACCTGCTCCTCCAGCCGATGGACGGGCCCGATGCGGCGGCGAATGTCGCCGCGACGGTGGCATACTGCCTCGCCCATCCCCAGTGGGGACTCTCGTTGCAGCTCCACAAGTCGCTCGGCATACCCTGAGGCCGCCATGCACGGTTACAGCGACCGGATCCACCACGCCCTCACCTACCTGGCGAAGCACTACCACCCGCGTGCCCCGACCCAGGCGCCCCTGCCGTTCGTCGCGCACCCCTCGAACGTGGCCCTGATCCTCGCGCGCCACGGCGCCGACGAGACGACGATCGTCGCCTCCATCCTCCACCACCTGCTCGAGATCGCCCCGGCCACCGAGCGCCCGGGGGTTGAGGCGAAGCTGCGCGACAAGTTCGGCCCGGTGGTCATCGGCGTGGCCTGTGATGCGGCCGCGGCCCGGGTCGATCACTTCGGCGAGCCACTCGCCTGGCGGCACCGCAAGCGCGAGGTGCTCCGGCAACTCGCGACCATCGAGCCGCGCGCGCTCGACATCCGGTGCGCCGACGAGATCCACGAGTGCGGGTCCGCGATCTCGATCGCGGGCCGCCTCGGTGCGGAATACCTCGAGCCCCACGGGCTCGGCACCGGTCGTGAGCAGGCGGCGTGGTATGACGACCTGCGGCAGGCGCTCGTGCGTCGGGTCGATTGGCCCTCGCACGGCCTCCTGCGCGAACTCGACGACCACGCGCGCGAGTTGTGCCGACTCGCCGACCTGCGCTGACCTATCTTCCCCTGATGACGACCACCCCAGCCGACCCCGAGGTCGTCGCCCGCGTCGAACGCCTCCTCGGCGGCCGGTTCCGCCTCGACCAGACGGTCGCGGTCTCGCAGGAGCGCATCCTCTTCCAGGCCTGGGACCTCCTGGTGCGCCGGACCGTCTCGCTCCGGGTGAACACCGGCGACGATCCGGCGCTCCGCCGCTGGTTCCTGAAGGAGTGCGAGGCCCTCGCCCGACTCGACCATCCGGCCATCCGCCACATCTACGAGGCCGGGGTCATCGACACCATCGCCTACCGGGTCGGCAACTGGATCCTCGGTGAATCGCTGGAGGAGGCGATCCTCCGCGGCCCGCGGCCCGTCCCGGCGGTGCACGTCCTCGCCCGCGACCTCCTCACCGCACTGGAGCACGCGCACGCCCACGGCATCGTGGTCCGCCGCATCGTCCCGGCCTCGCTCCTCCTCACCTCGACCGGGCGCGGGACCGTGACCGACCTGCGGTTCTGCAACCTCACGCTCCCCGAGATCCCGCCGACCGAGGTCCCCACCGGACTGGAGTACCTCGCCCCGGAGGTCCGCGAGGGCCAATCGGGCGACCCCGCGAGCGACATCTACACCGCCGCGGCGATCCTCTACTTCGCCGTCACCGCGACGCGCCCGCCGCTGGACCCGACCGCGCTCGTCCCGCCCACGAAGATCCGTGCGGTGGTCCCCGCCGCGCTCGAGCGGGTGATCCTCCGCGCGATGCTGCCCGCGCCGGAACAGCGCTACCTCACCGCGGCGGAGATGCTGGAACAGTTCACCAGCGATGCGGGCGAGTTCGAGTCCCCGCAGGTCGGGCTGCCGATGCTGGCGGTGCCGCACGACGACGGGCGCCACTGGGAGGCCCGGCTGCGCCGGGCCCTCGGCGATGACTACGAGCTGCTCGACACCCTGGGGGAGGGCGGCTTCGGACGCGTCTACCGGGTGCGCGACCTCCACCTCGAACGCGAGGTGGCGCTCAAGATCCTCCACCCGCACCTCACCGCCGACGTCACCGTCGTCGAGCGCTTCCGCCGCGAGGCCCAGCTCGCGGCGCGCCTCAATCACGGCAACATCGTCAACATCTACGACATCTCCGGCCGCTCGGGGCTGCTCTGGTACACGATGGAGATCGTGCACGGGCCCAACATCGCCCAGCTTGTCGAGCGCGACGGGCCCCTCGCGGTCGACCAGGTCCTCCGGCTGCTGCGCGAGGCGCTCTCGGCCCTCGGGCACGCCCACGCCCTCGGCCTGGTCCACCGTGACATCAAGCCGGAGAACATGCTCCTCGAGCGCGACGGGTCGCTGCGGATCACCGACTTCGGGCTGGCCCTCGCCCTCCGTGGCGAGGGGCGCTTCGGCGGCGCGACCTCGCAGAGCGGCACGCCGCAGTTCGCCTCGCCCGAGCAGCTCCTCGGCGAGCAGGTGGACCAGCGCACCGACCTCTACTCGCTGAGCGCGGTCGCGTGCTACGCCCTGCTGGGGCGGGTCCCCTTCCCCGGCCGCACCCCGGAACAGGTCCTCGCCAAGCAGACGAGCGACATCGTCCCCGACCTCACCGAGGAACGCCCCGACGTCAGCGAGGCACTCTCGGCCGTGCTGGGACGCGCGCTCCGCAACAACGTCAATGCGCGCTGGGCCTCCGCGGGGGAGTTCCGCAGTGCCCTCGAGGAGGCGGTCCAGAAGGCGCTCCGCCGCCGCGGGGGCGAGCTGGCGCGCCTCGCGGCGCGGCTCCTCGGGGCCTGAGCCCCGGGCCAATCCTGCTTGACAGCCCCGGTCGCCGCCGCGAAATTATCGACGCCGTGGCCCCGCGCGCGGACTTCTCCCTCCACATGGTGATGACCACGCACGGGCCGGGGCACCGGGCGCGCCGACGGGACTGGCCCGACGGCCCGCCGCACCCGCACCGCCCTCGGGCGGCGTGGGAGGGCCACACCAATCAGGAGTCGCAGCAATGGCACGTACCACCGGCACCGTGAAGTGGTTCAACGACGCGAAGGGGTTCGGCTTCATCACCCCCGAGGGCGGCGACAAGGACTGCTTCGTCCATCACAGCGCGATCACCATGGAGGGGTTCCGTACCCTCGCCGAGGGTGACCGCGTCGAGTTCGACATCGTGCAGGGTGCCAAGGGCCCCGCGGCGGAGAACGTCACCAAGGCCTGAGTCCAGACCGGCAGCACCAGAACGGCCCCCCCGATGCCTGCATCGGGGGGGCCGTTTGCCGTCCGGACGCCGGGCGGAGCGCTACTTGTGGCGGTACACGACCCGGCCGCGGGTCAGGTCGTACGGGGAGAGGACGACGCTGACGCGATCGCCCTCGAGCACGCGGATCTTGAACTTCGACATCTTCCCCGCGGCATACGCCAGGATGGTGTGCCCGTTGTCGAGCAGCACCCGGTAGTTGCGATCCGGGAGCACCTCCTGGACCACTCCCTCCATCTCGATCCCGTCTTCCTTCGCCATCCACGCTCCATCGTCAGGTCAGGCCGGACGGGCCGGACGGCCCGTCGTGACGGCTGGCAATCTGGCCGCCCGGGCCACCCGGCGCAACACGAGCGCCCTCAGCCGACCCCGGCGAGCGAGCCCCGCAGCACCTCCATCTCCTCCTCCACCATCGTCACCAGCTCCCCCAGCAACCCTGCCTCGAACGAGAGCTCGACCCCCGCCGCCCGGTACAACTCGGGCAGCGGTCTGGTCGCCCCGAGGGCGAGGAACCGACGGTACGCCGCCACCGCCCCCTCGGGGTCCCGCCGGGCGTTGCGCCACACCTGCAGCGCCCCGATCTGGGCGATGCCGTACTCGATGTAGTAGAACGGATAGAGGAAGATGTGCAGCTGGCGGTACCATCGGGCGACCCGCTCCGCCTCGAGGCCGGTCCAGTCCACGCCCCGCTCGAACCGCTCGCGGAACCGGAGCCAGGCGGCGTCGCGCGCGGCGGCATCGCGACCCGCGGGGTCGGTGTAGATCCATGACTGGAAGGCGTCGACCGAGGCGATGTGCGCGAGGGCGACCAGCAGGTCCTCCAGGTGCTCGAGGCGCGCGGCGACCGCGTCGGGCGCCTCGTAGTACCCCGTCGGCCGGGCGAGGTGCGGACCGGCCAGCAGCTCCATCGACATCGACGCCAGCTCGGCCGACTCCGCCCCCGGGTGCCGCTGCCAGATGAGGGGACGCGCGTGCGACGCGAAGGCGTGGAAGCAGTGCCCCGCCTCGTGCAGCAGCGTCATCACGTCCTCGGCCACGCCGGCGGCGTTCATGAACACGAACGGCCTGCCCCGCGCATGGAGGGTGTCGCAGTATCCCCCGGGCGCCTTGCCGGGACGCGCCTCCAGGTCGAGCAGCCCCTCGGTCATCATGGTGCGGAACTGGCCGCCGAGGGTCGGGTCGATCCGTTCGAAGATCGCCGCGGCCCGTTCCTCGAGGTCGGCGATGTCGCGGTACGGTGCGGTCGCCTCGCGCTGCCGCGGGTCCACTGCGGTGTCCCACGGCCGGAGCGCGGCCAGCTCGAGCCGTTCACGGCGATGCGCCATGACCCGCTCCACCGCCGGCACCACCGTCGCCTCGATCGCGTCGTGCAGCCGCTCGGTGTCGGCCGGGGTGTACTCGAAGCGTCCCTTCGCGACGAAGGTGTAGTCGCGGAAGTCGGCGAAGCCGGCGTTGCGTGCCATCTCGCCGCGCAGCTCGACCATCCGGTCGAAGAGGCCGGCGAGTTCGTCCCGGGCTTCCACGTAGGGGGCGACCCCCGCCCGCCACGCCGCCTCGCGCACGCCGCGGTCCGCGACCTTGAGGAACGGGGCGAGCCGCGGCAGCGGCACCCGATCGCCCTGCCACTCGGCCGTCATCCCCCCGGTCACCTGCTGGTACCGCGCCGCGAGTCCTTCGGCCTCCGCGGTGAGCGGCACGTTCGCCTCGCGGAAGAGCTCGATCGCCGTGCGGAACCGGCGCAGCGCCGTCTGCAGGTCGTCGCGGTCGGTCCCGATCGCGACGAACCGCTTCGCGAGCGCCACCTCCTTCTCCTCGAGCTGCGGCAGGATCTCGGTGGAGAAGCGGAGGTGCGCCGCCTCCTTCGCCTTGTCGGTCGTGTCGGAGGTGTAGGCGATCATCGCGAGCGAGGCGGCCTCGGTCACCAGCTCGTCGAGCCGCGACCAGGCCGCCAGCCAGTCGTCACGGGTGGCGGCGGTGAGCTCGGCGCCCGCGAGGTCATCGTACCAGGCGGCGATCTCTGGCCAGGATGCCTCGGCGAGGCCAGCGCTTGTCGGGGGCAGGGGGGTCTGGAACATCGCCGGATGATAACGCGGCCGCCGGGTCACGGCACCGGGGCCGGTCGCGGCGCCGGCCGGACATGCCGGAAGGCGACGTATCCGACCCCGGCCACCACGCAGCCACTGAGCAGGAAGGGGGCATCCACCCCCAGCCGCTGGAACGCGATCGTCCCCACGATCGGCGCCACCACCCGCGACAGCCCGGCGAACGTCTGCGCCACCCCCATGGTGGTGCCGAGCTCGCCCTGGGTCGCCGCCTCCGACAGGAGCGACGTGGTCGCCGGGAAGAGGAGCGCCGTCCCGATCGGGACCAGCGGGATGATCGCGGCCAGCACCCAGACGGTCGGTGCCGCCGGATAGAGCAGCAGCCCGATGGCAAGCAGGACCGTGCCAAGGCGCATCGCCCCCACCTCGCCCAGCCGCTCGATGGCGGGGCCGAGGAGGAGCGAGCGCATCACCAGCGAGAGCAGCCCGGTGTAGACGAAGAAGTAGCCGATCGTCGCGGCAGTGACCTCGAAGCGGGCCTCGAGCCAGAGCGCGAGGACGCTGGTCAGGAGCGAGAACGCCAGCATCCCGACGCCGTAGATCCACGTGAGCCGCGCGGCCGGCGCCGAGGGGTGGCGCACGACCTCCCAGGCCGCGTGCCACACCGGGCGCCGGCGCGGCGGCGTGGCATCGGCACGCCGCGACTCCGGCAGGAAGCGCCACGCCGCGAGCACGTTCAGCAGGCACAACCCGCTGGCGATCAGCCCGGGTGCCGCGCGGCCGAGGGCCGTCGCGGCGGAGCCGATGGCGGGCCCCATCATGAACCCGGCCGCCGTGGCTGCGGAGAGCCAGCCCAGCGCGCGCGCCCGGTCGGCGGGCGCCACCGTGTCGCTGACATAGGCGTGCGCGACCCCGGTCGTCCCGCCCCCGGCCCCCTGCACCACCCGCGACAGGAACAGCAGCCAGAGCGAGTTCGCGAAGCCGAACACCAGGAAGGCCACGGAGGAGGCGAAGAGCGAGATCAGCAGCACCGGGCGCCGACCGGTGCGATCGGAGAGCCGTCCCCAGAGCGGCGAGGCGACCAGCTGCGCGATCGAGAACGACGCGATCAGCCAGCCGACCATCTCCGGCGTCGCGTCGAGCTCGAGCGCGTAGAACGGCAGGATCGGCAGCACGATCGCGAAGCCGAGCATGTCGATGAACGACACGGCGATCAGCACGGCAAGCTGCCGGAAGGAGTCCCGGCGGCTGGGAATGGGGGGTGCGGTCACGGCGCGCCGAGCGCGAGCAGGTTCGCGAACAGGCGCCACGCCCCCGGCACCGCGGCGGGGAGCTCGCGGAAGAATGACAGCCCGGTGTAGATCACCCTGCCCTTCCCGTACGGCGCGCTGAGCAGCCCGCCCCGGGCCGGCGCCTCGTCGGGATCCTGCAGTTCGAGGAGCGGGGTCCAGCGTGCATCCCACGTCCCGGCGAAGTAGAGCCCACGCTCCTGCACCCACCCGTCCCAGTCGGCCGGGGTGAGTCGATTCGGGCCGACACGCAACGCCTCCGACCCGGGCAGCCAGCGGGCCGGCGATGCCTCGTCGGTCACCCGGTCATGCGGCCGCGAGATCGTGATCGGGTACGGGGCGAAGCCGCCCTGCACGTACTGATACTGCTGGTACTGCACGATCAGCGTCCCGCCCCGCTCGGCGAACGCGAGCAGCCGCGGATTCGCCCGGCCGACCGCCGGGTCCAGCTCGTAGGCCCGCGGCCCGATCACCATCACGTCGAGCGAGTCGAGTGTGGGCCCATCGAGCTCCTCCGGCGTGAGCAGCCGCACCGGCTGCCCCGCCGCCGCGAGCGCCTCGGGGATCTGGTCGGCCGCACCCCGGAGGTAGCCGATCCGCCGCTGCGCGGGGAACGTGATCGGCGTGACCACGGCGCGCACCTCGGCCGGGTGAAAGAGGATCCGCGGCGTGATGTGCGGATACCGGATCCGCTCGGCGCCAATCCGGAAGGTGTCGCGGCCGACGACCGCCTCCGCACGAAGCGTCACCTCACCCGGCGCGACATCATCGGGAGGCGTCACGGTGTAGGTCAGCGTGCGCCGCTCGCCCTCGACGGAGAAGTCCACCTGCTGGGCCGGCCCCACCGACCACCCCGCGGGTGCCAGGACCCGCACGATGGCAGTGCTGGTGTCGCGTGCCGCGTGCTCGACCGACACCGTGACCGTGCGCGGACCGGAACCGATCGGCCACAGGATGGTGCCGGGCGACACCGAGAGCATCACCTTCGGCACGACGACCACCGGCGTGCGCACCTCGCCGATCGCCTGGTCGACGGAGCGAGCCACGATGGGGCGACGGACCAACGGACCAATCTGCGTGGCACCAAGAGGCGTCACAACGAAGGTCGCGGCCGCTGGCTGGGCGAACGGGAGGCCGAGGGACTCTGACTGGGGCCATTGATAGAGCGCCCCGTCGAGAGACCGGGCAAGGAAGTACGGCTGGCTCGGTCGGGCGTCCGGGGCCACGGTGATGGAGACGGCGCAGCGAAACAGTCTTCCGGCACGGAGGAGGACCGCGGTCTGCGGATTGCTGCAGCCCCCGGCTCGCTGGGCAACGAATCGCTCGCCAAGGTCCGTGTCCGTCGAGACGGACATCTGTCGATTCGAGTCCGCCGCGGGCCCGGGGAACCATCCGACGAGCGTCACGGACATCTCCTGCCCCGGCACCACCTCGGCGTCATCGGTGTAGGCGTCGACGATCACCCCGGCCCCGGCGAGTGCCAGTTCCGCGCGGCGCGCGCTGTCACGGCTCGCCACCGCCGCGACCCCCGCGAAGAGCGCCGTGTCCGCCTGCACATCGAGTCCGGCCGCGACCGCTTCCAATACGATGCGCCGCGTGCTCGGCCCCGGCTCCTCCAGCCCCCCCTGGTCCTGCGAGCGGTGCTGCGAGCGCGCCGTCGCCGCGATCTGGTGATAGGACTGACCCACCGCCGGATCGAGCAGGCCGCCGTCGAGTGTCTGCCCCGGCCCCTCGGCGCCACGGTTCCGGTAGAACTTGAGCGGCCGCCAGGGCGCGAGCCCCTCCTCCGTCCACAGCTCACGGAACCGGGTGCTGTCCTGCGCCGCGTCGAACGCCTCGCGCGCGAGGATCCCCGAGGCCTGGTGATGGCCGTGCCCGTCGCGCGGCGTCCCGGTCCACACCGAGACGATCACCTGCGGCTGGAACCGCCGGATGATGCGCACGATGTCCTTGAGCAGCGAGTCGCGCGGCCAGAAGCGGAACGCCTCGGTCGCGGTCTTCGAGAAGCCGAAGTCGTAGGCCCGGGTGAAGAACTGCGTGGCGCCGTCGATGCGTCGCGACGCGAGCAGTTCCTCGGTGCGCACGAGGCCCAGCGCGGGACCGAGCTCGCTGCCGATCAGGTTCTGCCCGCCCTCGCCGCGGGTGAGCGAGAGGTACGCCGTCTCGATGCCCATCCCGCGCGAGAGGATCGTGATGAGCTCGGTGTCCTCGTCGTCCGGGTGGGCGCCGATCATGAGGACCTTGCGCCCGTCGTCCAGGAAGCGCGCCTGCTGGGCGAGGTGGATCGCCCCGCCCGTCCCCGCCCCGACCCCCTGGCTCGCGAGCGGGACGGTCGAGCCGAGGACAAGCAGCAACGCCGCGACCACGGTTCGTGGTCGCGGGGCACCGGGGTGCGGGTGAATCATGGCGTGTCCGTGGGTTCGTCGTCCGGAGGGTCGTCGGGGGCTGGCGTCTCGGGGGAACGGATCGGATGCTTCTCCTGTTCCCGGCCGACCACGAAGGCGAGGACGAACGCGATGAGGGCGGCGAGGAGGAGGGTCTGCGCCGACCCCCCGCCACGGGTGCCCTTGAGCAGCATCAGGAAGGCGACCGACACCGCGATCGTCCCGATGCCGCGGAGGATCTCGTCGGTGTTCCGCCACTTCGTCTGCCGACCCCAGTTGATCGCCGCCAGCAGGCCGGCGACGCCGAGGAGCAGGATGCCGTACCAAATGAGGATCCACCAGCGCCTGCCGATGATCATCGGGTGCCCGGGGGTTCGAATTGGTCACGCATGAGTGACAGCCGATCAACGGTAGCCCGCGGACCCGCCCTCGCCAAGGGGTCAGCGACCGGGCGGGCACGCACCGCACGGACAGCGGTCCCGCAGGGCGCGATAGGTGTAGATCCCGGTCCCGTGCCCGTCGCTCCAGCGGATCCGGATCCCGTAGGCACCGACCGGCTGCAGGTCCACGAGCTGCACGTCGTCGGGGACATCGGCCGGATCGAGCAGGGGGCGACCGGTCATCTCATCGACGCAGGCGGCGCAGGGACAGGCGAGCCGCAGCGGACGCGCCGCGTAGCGGCCGACATGGCCCGCGCTCCACGTGATCTCGAGATGGTCGGCCACCCGTCGGACGGTGGCGGGTACCACCGGAGTGTCGGACACGACGCCCTCCCGGGCTGTTAGGTTTCGGATCGGTACGCCCACCCTCATTCTACCGAGAAGGACGCTGGCACGATGACCCACCCGGATCCCTTCGGCGCCCGCCGGACCCTCGCCCTCGGCGAGACCGAGGCCACCATCCACAGTCTCGATGCACTCGAGCAGCAGGGCCTCGTGCAGCTCGACCGGCTCCCCTTCTCGATCCGGGTCCTCCTCGAGAACGTGCTGCGCCACGCCGGCCGCGGCGTGGTGACGGCGGAGCATGTGCGCGAGCTCGCCGGCTGGACGCCCGCCACCGCCGGCCAGGGCGAGGTCCCCTTCATGCCGGCCCGCGTGGTGCTGCAGGACTTCACCGGGGTCCCCTGCGTGGTCGACCTCGCCGCGATGCGCGACGCGATGGCCGAGATGGGCGGCGACCCGCAGCGGATCAACCCGGTCGTGCCCTGCGACCTCGTCATCGACCACTCGGTCCAGGTCGACTACTTCGGGACGCCCGAGGCCTTCAAGCTCAACGTCGCGATGGAGTTCGGCCGCAACGCCGAGCGCTACCAGCTGCTCAAGTTCGCCCAGCGCGCCTTCGAGAACTTCCGCGCGGTCCCGCCGGGCACCGGCATCGTCCACCAGGTCAACCTCGAGTACCTCTCGCCCTGCGTCCAGCTCCGCGACCAGCACGGGGCGCTCACCGCGTACCCCGACACCCTCGTCGGCACCGACTCGCACACCACGATGATCAACGGCCTCGGGGTGATGGGCTGGGGCGTCGGCGGGATCGAGGCCGAGGCCGTCATGCTTGGCCAGCCCTACTTCATGGTGAGCCCGAAGGTCGTCGGGATGCGCCTCGTCGGGACGCTCCCCGCCGGCTGCACCGCGACCGACCTGGTGCTGACGGTCACGCAGCAGCTCCGGGCGGCCGGGGTGGTCGACAAGTTCGTGGAGTTCTTCGGCCCCGGACTCGCCGAGCTGCCGCTCGCCGACCGGGCCACGATCGCCAACATGGCGCCCGAATACGGGGCGACGATGGGCTTCTTCCCGGTTGACGCGGAGACGCTGACCTATCTGGCCCGCACCGGCCGCGACGCCGCCACCGTCAGCCGTGTCGAGTCGTACTGCAAGGCGCAGCGCCTCTTCCGCACCGCCGACACGCCGGACCCCGAGTTCAGCGAGGTGCTCGAGATCGACCTCGGCACGATCGTGCCGAGCGTCGCGGGGCCGAAGCGCCCGCAGGACCGCGTGGCGCTCACCGACCTCCGGCGCAGCTTCGCGGTCAACCTCCCGGCGCTGATGCAGCCGACCGTCCCCGCCGAGCGGCGGGCGCAGGCCGAGGCGGAGGTGGGTCGGTGGAACGCGGAGGGGGGCTCGCCCGCCGTGGCGACGACCTCGCCCCGCACCACGGTCTACCCCGTCGACCTGAACGGCGAGTCGCACGAGATCCATGACGGCGCGGTCGTCATCGCGGCGATCACCTCCTGCACCAACACCTCGAACCCGTCGGTGATGATCGGGGCCGGCCTCCTCGCACGGAAGGCCCGCGCCCGCGGGCTCCGCGCGCGCCCCTGGGTGAAGACGTCGATGGCACCGGGCTCGCGCGTGGTGACGGAGTACCTCGACAAGGCCGGCCTCAGCGCCGACCTCGACGCCCTCGGCTTCCAGACCGTCGGCTACGGCTGCACCACCTGCATCGGCAACAGCGGCCCGCTCCCCGAGGCGATCGGCAAGGCGATCGAGGAACACCACCTCGTCGCGGCGTCGGTCCTCTCCGGCAACCGCAACTTCGAGGCACGCGTGCACCCGCTGGTGCGCGCCAACTACCTCATGTCGCCGATGCTCGTCGTCGCCTTCGCCCTCTTCGGCCGGGTCAACGGCGACATCACCACCGAGCCGCTCGGCATCGGGGACGACGGCGAACCGGTCCGCCTCGCCGACATCTGGCCGTCACCGCAGGAGATCCGCGACACGATGGCCCGCGCCCTCGGTCCGGAGCTGTTCGTCGAGCAGTACGCCTCGGTCTTCGACGGCGACGAGGAGTGGCGCGCCCTCGGCGTGCCGGAGGGTTCCCGCTTCGCGTGGGATCCCGACTCGACCTACGTCCGCAAGCCGCCGTTCTTCGAGGGCCTCGGCCCCGAGCCGGCACCACTGACCGACATCAGCGGCGCTCGCGTCCTGGCGCTCCTCGGCGACTCGGTGACCACCGACCACATCTCCCCCGCCGGTGCGATCCCCAAGAACGGACCGGCTGCGGCCTACCTGCGCGAGCACGGCGTCGAGCAGCCCGACTGGAACACCTTCGGCGCGCGGCGGGGCAACCACGAGGTGATGATGCGCGGCACGTTCGGCAACGTGCGCATCAAGAACCAGCTCGTCCCCGGCAAGGAAGGCAACTGGACCGAGCACCTGCCGAGCGGCGAGGTGATGAGCATCTACGACGCCGCCATGCGCTACCAGGCGGACGGCACCCCGCTCGTCCTGCTGGTCGGGAAGGAGTACGGCACCGGCTCGTCCCGCGACTGGGCCGCGAAGGGCACCACGCTCCTCGGGGTGAAGGCGGTCATCGCCCAGAGCTACGAGAGGATCCACCGCTCCAACCTCGTCGGCATGGGCGTGCTCCCGCTCGCCTTCCCCGACGGGGAGAGCGCCGCCTCCCTCGGCCTGACCGGTCGCGAGCAGATCGACATCGGCGGGATCGCCGACGGGCTCACCCCGGGCGGGACCGTCCCCGTCACCGCCACCAATCCCGAGACCGGCACGACCGTGCGGTTCGACGCCACCGTCCGGCTCAACTCACCGGTCGAGCTGGAATACCTGGCCCACGGCGGGATCCTGACGCGGGTGCTGCGGATGTTCAACGAGGCGTGAGGCGTGAGTCCTGAGGCGTGAGGGTTGCCTGACCGCGCAGAACGGAAGAAGGCCGGCTCCCATCCAGGGGCCGGCCTTCTTCGTGAGTCCTCCCACGACTCACGACTCACGACTCAAGCCACGAGATCCTTCAGCTTCTCGCCCGTCTCGCCCTCGCGGAGCCGGATCAGCGCGCGATCGCGCAGCTGGCGGATCCGCTCGCGGGTGACGCCCATCATCCGCCCGATCTCCTCGAGGGTGCGCGGCTGGCCGTCGTCGAGGCCGAAGTAGAGCCGCAGCACCTTGGCGTCGCGCGGCGGCAGGGAATCGAGGGCGGCCTCGATGTCGGCGCTCTGCGAGTTCGCCATCGTGTTGGCGTCGGTCCCCTCCTGCTCGGCGAGGGCGAAGCGCTCCATCCGCTCGTTGCCGTCGCCCTCGCGGGTCGGGTGGTCGAGCCGCACCGCCTCGGTGTTGAGCGACGAGAGCGAGCGCACCGCCTCCTCCGTCAGGCCGGTCGCGCGGGCCAGCTCATCGACCGTGGGCATCCGCCCGAGCTTTTCCTTCAGGTAGGTCGTCGTCTTGCCGAGGCGCGAGAGGTCGGCCGTGCGGTTGAGCGGCACCCGGACCGGGCGGCCGTGGCGGGCGATCGCCGCCTGCACCGCCTGCCGGATCCACCACACCGCGTACGAGATGAACTTCACGCCGCGATCCGGGTCGAACTTCCGGGCCGCCGTCATCAGGCCGAGGTTCCCCTCGCCGATCAGGTCGACGAGCGGCACGCCCCGGTTCTGGAACTTCTTCGCCACCGAGACCACGAACCGGACGTTGTGGCGCGCGAGCTTCTCCTGGGCGAGCACGTCGCCCTTGAACGCCTTGCGCGCCAGCTCCATCTCCTCGTCGCGGCTCAGCAGCGGGACGCGGGAGATCTCGTCAAGGTACAGGTCCAGACTCTCGCGACCCTCGTCGACCGCCCGGGCAATCTGGGCCGGTCGCAGCGAGCGCCGCTTCCCGCGGGCACGAATCGTCACATCCACTCCTGTCCATCACTCGCCGGCCCCAGGCGGTGTCCGCTGTCCGGACATGCCCTGCCGACGCCAGATCCAATCAAAGTCGCGAAAAATAAGGCCAAGTCCCGAGACTGGCAATTCACCCTGCAACCGCTTGTGAAACATCACCTTGAATACGCGGGACCCCGTGAAACGGTTCCGTCCGGGTCCGGCGCCGGGGGGCCCAACGCGAGCGGGCGCCCCCGACACCGCTGGAGACGCCCGCCCCGGCCCGAAGGCTCACACCCCGCCCCCGGGGGCTACAGCGCCTTGATCTCGCTGACCAGGGCGCTCAGCGACCCCTTGGCGTCGCCGAAGAGCATCGCGGTCCGGGGGTGGTAGAAGAGGGCGTTCTCGATCCCGGCGAACCCGGGGTTCATCCCCCGCTTCATGACGATGATGCTCTTGGCCTTGTCCACGTCCAGGATCGGCATGCCGTAGATCGGGGAGGCGGGGTCGGACCGCGCCGCCGGATTGACCACGTCGTTCGCCCCGATCACGAGCGCCACGTCCGCCTGCTCGAACTGGTCGTTGATCGCGTCCATGTCGAACAGCTTGTCGTAGGGGACGTTCGCCTCGGCCAGCAGCACGTTCATGTGCCCCGGCATCCGTCCCGCGACCGGGTGGATCGCGTAGCGGACAGTGCCGCCGTTCTTCTCGATCAGGTCCGCCAGCTCGCGCACCACGTGCTGGGCCTGGGCGACCGCGAGCCCGTACCCCGGCACCACGATCACCTGCTGGGCATAGGCGAGCTGCACCGCCGCGTCCTCGGCGCTGACGCTCCGCACCGTGAGCCCCTCGGAGGAGGCCCCGATCGCGCCCCCCGTCCCGGCCGTCTGCCCGAACGCCCCGAACAGCACGTTCGCCAGCGACCGGTTCATCGCCTTGCACATGATCCGGGTCAGGATGATGCCGCTCGAGCCGACCAGCGCGCCGGCGATGATCAGGACGTGGTTGTTGATCACGAACCCGGTCATCGCCGCGGCGATCCCCGAGTACGAGTTCAGCAGCGAGATCACGACCGGCATGTCGGCGCCGCCGATCGGGATGACCAGCAGCACGCCCAGCACGACGGCGAGGCCGATCACCGTGTAGAACGCCGGCAGCAGCGACGCCGCGTCGGTGAGCTGCCAGCCGGCGAGGCCGACGATGCCGAGCGCGATCAGGCCGGTCATCAGCTTCTGGCCGGGCCAGGTGATCGGCTTGCCGGTCATCACCTCCTGCAGCTTGGCCCACGCGATGAGCGAACCGCTGAAGGTCACCGCACCGATCAGCAGCGAGAGCTGGATGACGACGCCGGTCTCCGGCGGGATCGCCTCGCCGGCGAGCTCGCTGCGGAGGAACTCCGCCCCCGCGACCAGCACCGAGGCCGCCCCGCCGAACCCGTTGAGCAGCGCGACGAGTTGCGGCATCGAGGTCATCTGGACCGTGCGGGCCATCCAGAGACCGATGCCGCTGCCGAGGACCAGCCCGATGACGATCGCCGTCCAGCTGACCATCTGCGTGTCGAGGAGCGTCACCACCACGGCGATCAGCATGCCCCAGGCGGAGAGCCGGTTGCCGGCCGGCGCGGTGGCCGGCGACCCGAGGCGCTTCAGCCCGACGATGAAGCAGGCCGAGGCGAGCAGGTAGCCGAGTTCGGCGAGGACGTGGGGGATCACTTGCCGCCCCCGTCCTTGGAGAACATCCGCAGCATCCGGTCGGTCACCGCGTAGCCGCCGACGACGTTCATCATCGCGAAGGCCACCGCGCCGATCCCGAACACGGTGGAGATCCAGCCGAAGCCGCCGCCGGCCACGACGAGGGCCCCCACGATGGTGATCCCGCTGATCGCGTTCGACCCCGACATCAGCGGGGTGTGCAGCGTGGGCGGCACGCGCTGGATCAGCTCGAACCCGAGGAACGTCGCCAGCGTGAAGATCACGATCCCGATGATGATGCCTTCGCTCATCCGTTCCCCCGGTGGCGCAGGGTGCCCTCGTGCGCGAGGCACATGGCACCGGTGATCTCGTCGTCCAGGTCGACGGTGAGCGCCCCCTTCGGCGCGAGGTGGTCGAGCAGGGTCTGGACGTTCCGGCCGAACATCTGCGACGCGTGCTGCGGCATCCCGGCCGGCAGGTCGAGCGGACCGAGGATCGTGACATCGGCGTGATGCACGGTCTCGCCCGGCCGGGTCAACTCGCAGTTGCCGCCGGTCTCGGCCGAGACGTCGACGATCACCGAACCCGGCTTCATCGACTCGACCATCGCGGTGGTGATGAGCCGCGGCGCCGGGCGGTTGGGGATCGCCGCGGTCGCGATCACCAGGTCGGCCTGGCCGATCGCCCCCGCCACCGCCTCGAGGACCTTCTGCTGCTGCTCCTCGGCGAGCTCCTTCGCGTAGCCCCCCTTCGTCTCCGCGTCGCCCGCCACCGCCTCCGGCGCGAGGAAGCGGGCCCCGAGCGACTCGACCTGCTCGGCCGCCGCGGCCCGGACGTCGAAGCCGGTCACCATCGCCCCGAGGCGGCGGGCGGTGGCGATCGCCTGCAAGCCGGCCACGCCGGCGCCGAGGACGAGCGCCTTCGCCGGGGTGATCGATCCGGCGGCGGTGGTGAGCATCGGGAGGAATCGCGGCAACGCCTCGGCGCCGAGGATCACGGCCCGATACCCCGCGACGGTGGCCTGCGAGGAGAGGACGTCCATCGACTGCGCTCGCGTGATGCGCGGCACCCGCTCGAGCGCCAGCACCGTGACCCGGCGCCCGTTGAGGGCCGCGAGCGCCTCGCCCGGGTCGCCAGCGGAGAGCGCCACCAGCACCGCACCCTCCCGCAGGCGGGCCGCCCGCTCGGCGGTGGGTCGCCGGACCGCCACCACCAGGTCAGCCGATTCCGCCTCGGCGGAATCAACCAGCGTGCACCCCGCCGCCTCGTAGGCGGCGTCGGGGTAGTGGGCGCCGGCACCGGCGCCGCGCTCGACCGCCACGCTCGATCCCTGCTTGATGAGCCGGGCGGCGGCGTCGGGGGTGAGCGCGACACGCCGCTCCCGGGGCGCGGACTCCTTGAGCACTCCAATGCGCATGGGCTCGGGGCTCCTGCTGGCTGTCGATGGGGGACCCGGCGACCCGGGGGGCCGCCGACGTGTAGCGAAGGTACCGGGCCGTGAATGGACTTTCAACGGAAGGCGTGGTAGCGTAGCCCGATGCCTCCTCGCGCCCAGCGCCCGTCGGTCCACAAGTTCGGGGGCGCGGCGCTCGCCGATGCCGCCTCGATCCGCGCCGTCACCGAGATCGTCCTCACCCGCCCCGGCCTGCCGATCGTGGTGGTGTCGGCGCTGCACGGCATCACCGACCTCCTCCTCGACCTGATCGCCACGGCGGAACAGGGCGCCTCCGCCCGCGCGGTGCGCGAGGCGGCCGCCTTCCGGCTCCGGCACCGCGAGGTCGTCGAGGCGCTGTTCGCCCCCGGCCGGCGCCGCGCCCTCCTCGCGGAGGTGACGGCCGCGAGCGACGAGCTGGAAGCGCTGGTGGCGGCCCTCGCCGTGCTGCGGGAGGCCTCCCCGCGGATCCGGGATCACGTCGTGGCGCGTGGCGAGCAGCTCAGCGCGCGGATCGTCGCGGCGGCCCTGACGACCCGACGTCGCCGCAGTGCGCCGGTGGACCCCGGTGAGGTGATCATCACCGATGGCCCCTACGGCGGCGCCTCCCCGGACCTCCAGGCCACCCGTACCGCGGCCCACGCCACGCTTGACCCGTTGCTCGCGGCGGGCGTGATCCCGGTGATCCCCGGATTCCTCGGTCGCGCCCCCGACGGCGGCCTCGCGACCCTGGGTCGCGGCGGTTCGGATCTCACGGCGACGACCCTCGGCCGCGCCCTCGGCGTGAGCGAGGTGACCCTCTGGAAGGATGTCCCGGGGCTCCTCACCGCCGATCCGCGCGTGGTGCCGGACGCCCGGCTCCTTCCGCTGGTCCACCCGAGCGAGGCCGCGGAGCTCGCCTACTACGGTGCCAAGGTCCTGCATCCCCGGGCGCTGCTGCCGCTCACCGGCAGCCGCACCGCCCTGCGGGTCCGACCGTTCGCGAACCCCGACGCGACCGGCACCGAGATCAGCACCCGCCACGAGCCCGGCGCGCCGCCGGTCCGCTCGCTCTCCGCCGTCCGCGGGCAGGCGCTGGTGACGGTCGCCGGTTCCGGCATCCTCGGCGTGCCGGGCATGTCCGCGCGAACCTTCGGTGCGCTGCAGACCGCCGGGATCTCGGTGTCGATGATCGCCCAGGCCTCCTCCGAGTACACCATCGACTTCACGGTGCCGGCCGAGGCCGCGGACCATGCCGTCGACGTGCTGCAGCGTGCCTTCCGCAGCGAGATCGCGCATGGCGAGCTCGAGGCGATCCGTGCCCGGTCCGGGGTGGCGATCGTCGCGGTGGTCGGGCTGCGCATGGCCGGGCATCCCGGCATCGCGGCCCGCGTCTTCGACGCCCTCGAGGCCGCCGACGTCAATGTCGTGTCGATCGCCCAGGGCTCGGCCGAGCACAACATCTCCATCGTGGTCGAGGGCGATGATGTGCCCGCCGCCCTGCGACGCATCCATGCCGCGTTCCAGCTCGGCAAGGAAGGCGGCGGGCGCCCCCGGCGACGGACCGGCAAGGACATCGTGCTCCTCGGGGCGGGCACGATCGGCTGCGCCACGCTCGACCTCCTCGCCGCCACGCCGCAGCGCTTCGCCTCGCTGCGGATCGTGGCGGTGGTCGACCGCCGCGGCGTGATCCACCGGATGTCGGGCCTCGGCCCCGCCGAGCTGCGCGGCATCGCCGCGCACAAGCGGGCGGGTGGCTCGCTCGCGGACCTCCCGAACGGCGAGCGATGCACGCCGGCCGAGGCGCTCCGCGCGCTCGCGCAGCGCGCACTGATCCGACCCGCGGTCGTCGACCTCACCGCCGAGGACACCAGCGAGTTGCTGCGCGAGATGGCGGAGGCGGGATTCGACGTGGTGCTCGCGAACAAGCGCCCGCTCGCCGCGCCGTTCGCCAGCTACCGCGCCCTCCTCGAGGCCCTCGAAGCGCACGGTGGCCGACTCCGTCACGAGGCCACGGTCGGCGCCGGACTCCCGCTGATCCTCGCGGTGCAGCAATTGATCCGCACCGGCGATCGGGTGCGCCGCCTCGAGGGTGCCCTCAGTGGCACCGTCGGCACGGTGCTGAGCGCCCTCGACCGCGGGGTGCCATTCTCCGCCGCGGTGCGCGAGGCCCGCGAGGCCGGGATGACCGAGCCCGACCCACGCGACGATCTTTCGGGCGTCGATGTCGCACGCAAGGCGCTCATCCTCGACCGACTGCTTGGCCACCGCAGGAACCTGGAGGACGTGCGCGTCGAGACCCTCGTCCGCGGCGCGGTGCGCGGCGACCCCGCCGATTGGCTCAAGGGACTCGACCGGGATGATGCCTGGTGGAGCGCGAAGGCGCAGGAGGCCCACGCGCACGGGCGGGTCCTCCGCTACATCGCCACGATCACCCGCAGCCGCGTCGAGGTGGGGCTCCGCGCGGTCCCGCGCGACCACCCGATCGGCCAGCTCTCGGGAGCGGCGAATCGTCTCGTCATCACCTCGGGGCGCTATGGCAGGTCTCCGCTCGTGATCACCGGACCGGGAGCCGGGCCGGAGGTCACGGCGACGGGCGTGCTCGCCGATCTTCTCGGACTGACGGGGGCGTGATGTCCAACCGTGACGGCGTGGCCGTCTTCACACCCGGCTCGATCGGCAACGTCGGCCCCGGACTCGATATCCTCGGCCTCGCCGTCGCCGGCGCGGGCGACACCGTCCACGCCTCCTGGGGCACCGCCTCCGGGATCACCGTCGTCGACACGGGCCATCCCGACCTCCCCGACGACCCGACCCGGAACACCGCGGCGATCGCCGCAGCCGCCGTCGCCCGGCACGCCGGGGCCTCACGGGGGATCGCCCTGCGCATCACCAAGGGGCTGCCCCTCTCCGGCGGCCAGGGCGGCAGCGCCGCCTCGGCGGTCGCGGGCGCGATGGCGGCCAACCTGCTCCTCGAGGCCGACCTCGACACCGCGACGCTCCTCACCTGCGCGCTGGAGGCCGAGGCGACGGTCGCGGGACGCCACCTCGACAACATCGCGCCGTCACTCCTCGGCGGCCTCGTCCTGATCCGCTCCCTCGAGCCGATCGATGTCGTCCGCCTCCCCGTGCCGCCCACCCTCCGGGTCGTCCTCGTGCACCCGGCGATGCAGCTTCGCACGCGCGACGCCCGCGCGGCCCTCCCGACCGAGGTGCCACGCGATGTCGCGCTGCAGCAGGCCGCAAACGTCGCCGCGATGGTCGCGGGCGCCTGCCTCGCCGACCTCGCGCTCCTCGGGCGCGCCATCGATGATCGCATCGCGGAGCCGGTGCGCGCCGCGCTCCTCCCGGGCTTCCCCGACGCGCGACGCGCCGCGCTCGACGCGGGCGCCCTCGGCTGCTCGATCAGCGGGGCGGGTCCGACCGCGTTTGCACTCGCCGACTCCGACGAGGCCGCGACTGCCGTGGCCGCGGCGATGGTCGCGGCATATGCAACGGCCGGTCTCGAGGCACGCCCCGTGGTGACCCGCCCCGACCTCGAAGGGACCCGCCGCGCATGAGCGAGCCGACTGCCATGACCATCGTCTGCGATGACTGCGGCACCACCCAGCCCGAGTTGTCCACGCGCACGCGCTGCACCTGCGGCGGTCTCCTGCTCGTGCGCCATGTTCCCACCGTGACCGGCGACGCGCTCCGCCGCCGCTTCGACGACGCGTGCTGCGCGCGCCCATCGCGCACCGCGTCCGGCGTCTGGCGCTTCGGGGAGATCGTCCAGCCGCTGGCGATGGCCGATGCGGTCTCGCATCCGGAAGGGAACACGCCGGTGATGCACCGGGCGGCACTCGCGGCGTGGGCCGGGATCGACGGCCTCGTCGTGAAGCACGAGGGCTACAACCCGACCGGCTCGTTCAAGGATCGCGGCATGACCGTCGCCGTCACGCAGGCGCGCCGACTCGGCGCGCGTGCGGTCGCCTGCGCCTCGACCGGCAACACCTCCGCCTCGCTGGCATCGTATGCGGCCCAGGCAGGGATCCCGGCGCTCGTCTTCGTGCCGGAAGGTCAGGTCGCCATGGGCAAGCTGGCGCAATCGCTCGCGTACGGGGCGCGAACGCTCATGGTCCGCGGCGACTTCGACGACTGCCTGCGGTTGGTCCAGGAGGCCGGCGACGCGCTCGGGATCTACCTGGTCAACTCCATCAATCCGTTCCGACTCGAGGGCCAGAAGACGATCGTCCTCGAGCTGCTGCGCCAGTTCGACTGGGATCCGCCCGACTGGATCTGCCTCCCGGCCGGCAACCTCGGCAACACCGCGGCCTTCGGGAAGGCGCTGGAAGAGGCGCACGCCTGGGGCCTGATCCCCCGCCTGCCCCGGCTGGCGGCGATCCAGGCGAGCGGCGCGGCGCCGTTCGCCGCGGCCTTCTCGCGGGGCTTTGACACCCTCGTCCCCGTGCAGGCCGAGACCCTCGCCACGGCGATCCGCATCGGGGCCCCCGCCTCGTATCGGCGGGCTGTTCGCGCCATCACGGCGACCAATGGCGTTGTCCTCCACGTCGAGGACCGCGACATCCTCGAGGCGAAGGCGCGGATCGATGCCGCGGGGATCGGCTGCGAACCGGCCAGCGCGGCGGCGGTGGCAGGGGCCCGCGCCCTGCGGTCCAGCGGGGTCATCCAGCCGACCGACCGGGTCGCCGCGATCCTGACCGGTCACGTCCTCAAGGATCCCGGCATCGTCGAGCGGATGCACGGCGCAGGCGGACTCATCGAGGCCCCCAACCGGCCGGTGACCATCGATCCCACCCTCGAGGCGATATCGGCCGTCATCGACGGGTAGTCCGACCCCTGTTGCAGCGGCGCAGCAATTGCTCAGGATAGTGTGGCGTCACTCCGGCACCTGCGGGTCGGCTGGAGCACCCTGTCCCGGGACCATCCGTGCCAAGTCATTATCAAACAACGCCTTACGGCTTTGCCGCACGATCGGCACCCGGGTTGCACCTCGGGAGGGCAACCGCGTGCCTCCTCCCCCGGGGGGTGCCACAGAAGGAGCCAGGTTCCGATGATCCGCCAGAGTGCCCTCCTCGCCGCCGCCACCCTCCTGCTCGCCAGCCCGGCTCGGGCCGTCGATCCGGGGAAGGCGTTCGCGCCGGACTTCGGGACCAGCTCACCGTTCTTCTCGCTCTCCAACACGGTGACGGTGACCTACTACGGCTGGGAGGGAACCACCGTCTTCGGTCACACCCTCTGGGCCTTCACGGCCTCGCAGTTCGGGAGCAACAGCGCCAACGGCTGCTTCGGCTGGATGCCGGCAGCGACCTGCGCCGCGGTCATGGGCACCACCGTCGCGGCGAAGCCGTACGGCGCGAGTTCCTCGCCCTACCTCCCGGGGCAGGTGCCCGGGCCCGTCGTCTCCAGCTTCGGCTGGACGCCGGGGACCGAGATCATCTTCGCGATCGCCGTCGACCAGGGCGACGGCTTCAACTGGTTCTTCTCGGGCAGCCCGAGCCGCAACAGCGACGGGCTCGCGCATGTGGCCTACTTCGACCCGATTCTCTTCCCGCTGGGCGTGCCGGGGAATCAGGGGCAGGGCGTGGTGCCCCAGACCGCCGGCCTCTCGCTCTACGGCTTCGAGGACGTGGCGTACCAGTACAGCGACTGGGACTTCGACAACGTGATCTTCGCGATCGACCAGGGGATCACCACCGAGACCGTGCCCGAGCCGGCCACGATGGTGCTCTTCGGCACCGGTGCCTCGGCCCTGGCCGCGTTGCGCCGGCGGCGGCGCCCCACGACGACCTGAGTCTCCTCCTCCGCAGGGCAGGAGATCCACCGCGATGAGGTCGACCACTCGGGTCGGCCTCGTCGTGTTGTGCGTCGGGATCGCGGCGCAGGTGGCGGCGCACCTGGGCGACGTCGTGCTCGCCTTCTGGGATGCGCAGGCCCATCTGGACATCGCCCGGCGGGTGATCGACTCGACCACTCCTGGTCTCCAGATGCTCGGCACGGTGTGGCTACCGGTGCCGCATCTCCTCTACCTGCCGTTCACGCAGATCGACCCGCTCTGGTGGAACGGCCTCGCCGGCGGCATCGTCGGCCTGGCGGCGTTCGTGCTCATGGCGGTCAGCGTCCACGACATCGTGCGGCGGCGGAGCGAGCGCGCGGCGGCGGCATGGATCGCCGTGGCGATCGTGGCGTGCAACCCCACCCTGCTCTACTTGCAGACCACCGCGATGACCGAGCCGCTGCTGCTCGGCTTCCTTGCGGCCGCCACCGCGCGCCTCGATCGCTGGCGCGAGGGCGGCGAGGATCGCCTCCTCCTCGGTGCCGGGGCCTGGACGGCGCTGGCGGTCGGCTCCCGCTACGATGGCTGGTTCTTCGCCGCCGTGGCGGCCGTTGCCGTCCTCGCCATCAGTCGACGCCTCGGTCCGGTGCTCCGCTTCGTCGCACTCCCAGCCGTCGTCGTGGCAGCGTGGCTCGTCTTCAATGCGGTGTACTTCGGCGACCCGCTCGAGTTCCAGCGCGGGATCTGGTCGGCCGCGAGCCAGCAGGCGACGCTCGCCGGCGAGGGCCTCCTCCCCACCCGCGGCGCGCCGCTGCTCGACCTCGGGTACTACCTCGGCGCGGTGGGCCTCACCTCCGGGTGGCTGCTGCTCGCGGTCGGCACCCTGGGGAGTCTCCTGGCACTTCGGCACCGGGAGCACCGGGTGGTCCTCCTCCTCCTCTGGTCGGTCCTCCCGTTCAACGTGCTCGCCCTGTTCGCCGGCCAGAGTGCCATCGCCCTGCCCTGGACCGACCCGGCCGGGGTCCTCAACCTGCGCTACGGGATCATGCTCCTCCCGGCCCTGGCGGTGGGCGCGGTCCTCGGCCTGGAGCACCTCGCGACCCGGCGGGGCATGCTCCTCGCTCTTGCGGTGGTCGGGGCGCTGCAGGTCGGCCACTTCGCGTGGAAATGGCCCGCGGCGGTCGGCGGGCTGCGCGAGGGACTGGCGATCCGCGATGGTGATGCGGCCCAGATGCGGGCCTCCCGCTGGCTGGCGACCCACTATGACCGGGGGCGGGTGCTGGTGGCCCCGGCAGTGAACATCTCGCCGCGGACCAGGATCCGGCTCCGCGACCGGGTGTACCCGTGGACCTGGGAACTGGGGCAGGCGGCGCTCGATGCCCCGGCCGAGGTGGTCGATTGGGTCGTCGTCGATCGCCGGGCCCAGGGCGACCCCGTGACCAAGGCCGTGGCGGCCGACACCTCGTTCGCCCGCCGCTTCCAGCTCGCCTTCCGCGAGCGTGAACTCGAGATCTGGCAGCGCCGATGAGCTCCACCCCATTCAAGGGTCATCCCATGCCTTCCCGTGCCCTGCTCCTCCTTGCGGCGCTCCTCGTGGCCGCCTGTGATGCCCCGACTCCGGACGTGCCGGACACCGAGGCGGCCTCGGGCCTCGCCACCATGGATTCCCTCGCGAGCGGGGGTGGCGTCGACTCCGCCGCGGCACCGCCGGTCGCGGCCTCGCCCGATTCGGTCGTGGTGGCAACGCCCACCCTCGCCGAGATCGGGTATCAGGAGGGGATCACCCTCCTCGGGGCAGCCGACCGCACCACGCTCACGCTGCCGGTGCCCGAGGGCCTTGCCCCCCGGGAACTCCGCCTTCGGGTGCTCCCCACCCCGCGGATGCCGGACGCGACGGTGATCCTGCAGCAGGGTGCCCGGGTCCTCGCCCAGCGGGCGCTGAGCGACACGGCCACCGAGCTGGTACTGCCGCTCTCCGAGGTCATCGTGCAGCAGGGTCGCGCGATCGTCGACCTGGCAGTGAACGTCCCCGGGCGCGATGCCTGCGAGGCGCCGCTCTTCTACCGCACCGTCTTCACCCCGGATGGCGGGCTGACGTACGACGGTGCCCTCGCGCCGGTGCGCTCCGTCAGCGCGTTCTTCGCACCGTGGCTGCGGCGGGTGACCTTCTATCTCCCCGCCGAACCGTCGCTCGACGCGGCCCAGGCTGCGCTCGATGTCGCCGCGTATGTCGGGCGCCGCTATCGCGGGATGGGGACCCGGTTCGTGATCGGCGAACTTCCGCCGGATGGCGGGGCGATCCCGGAACCGCAGCTCGACGAGCGGGCCGTGGTGTGGGCCACCGACGGCCCCGCGGGGATCCTCGGTCCCGAGGGAGGGCGCGGGACGGTGCTCGCGATTGCCTCGCGCGGCGACGCCCGCACCCTGTTCACGCTGCCGCAGGGTCCGGCCCTCGTGCCGACGTCCGCGTTCACGACCTCGCTGCTGCGCCTCGACCAGCGCTCGGCCGGCACGGTGAGTCTCGACGCGATGGGCGCCGGGACCCGCACCGTGCAGGGCAACGCGATCGCGGCGGCGAACTATCGCTTCTCGCTCGCCGACTTCCGCAGCCAGGCCGGTCCGGTCGCGTTCCGGCTCGTCGCCGAACACGCCTCGCTGCCGCGCGAGACCACCGGCGAGGCGACCGTCCTGCTCAACGGCGCGGTGATCTGGTCCCGGCCGATCGACGAGGGACGGATCGACGCGACGATGCAGCTGCCGGCCCGGCTGCTGGCGCGGGACAACGACCTCGAGATCCGCTTCTCGGTCCGCCTCGGCGAGGGGGCCTGCATCCTCGGCGCACCGCTGTTCACGGCGACCGTGCTGGGCGAGTCGGCCTTCGTCCTCGGCGGCGGCGAGCCCTTCCCGCCGTCGTACGAGCGCTTCCCCGCCGCCCTCGTGCCGGAGTTCTCGGTCCTCCTCGAACCGCGCGACCGGTTCCGGGTCGAACTCGCCGCGACGATGATCGAGGCGATGCAGCGCACCACCGCCACGCCGATGGCGCCGGTGCTCCTGCGCGACGCCGCCGAGGCACGCGGCGCCCTGCTCGCGGTGGGAACCGCCTCGCTCGCCGACCGCCTCGGCGCACCGCTCGCGACCGACGGCTTCCGCCTGCGCGACACCGATGGTCGGGTCTGGGATGAGTACGTGCCGTCGCAATCGTACGGGGCAATGCAGGCGTTCCAGGCCGACGGGCGCGACGTCCTCCTGCTCCACCACACCGGCGCCGACGGCGCCCCGCTGGCCGCGCTCGTCCGCGAGACCCTGGCCCCGTACGGCTGGTTCGGCGTCCACGGCGACCTCACCCTGCGCGGTCCGGAGAGCCCCGCGGCGACGATCACCGCGGCCAACTCCGGCTGGCGGATCGAGCCGATCGACACCCGGCCGGCCTCGTTCTTCGCGCGGTACCGCACCATGATCTTCGTCGGCATCGGCCTCCTGTTGCTGGCGCTCGTGGTCTGGTTCTACCCGCGCATGGTGCGGCGTGAGCTCGACGCGGCTCGGTGACCTCCTCGTTGCCCGGGGCCTCCTCACCCCGGTCCAGCGCGCGGCCGCCCTCGTCCAGCAGCGCCGGACGGGGGAACGGCTCGGTCGCGTGCTGCTCACGATGGGCTTCGTCTCCCGCGTCGACCTGGCGCGCACCCTGGCGGCGCAGTGGGGACGCGAGTTCGTCCTCGTCGAGCCGACGATGGTGGACCCGGTTGCCGCGCGCCGCTTCCCGCTCGACGCCACGATGTCCTTCCGCGCCGTGCCGCTCACCGATGACGGCACCACGGTGGTCGTCGCCTCGGCGGAGGAACCGCAGCCGGCCCTGATCGAGACGCTGGAGGTGGTCTACCCGGGCCGTGCGCTCGACATCCGGATCACCACCGAGTGGGACATCGACCGCGCGATCAGCGTCACCCACCGCCGCCAGCTCGTCGACGCCTCGATCTACGGCCTCTACTTCCGCGACCAGGCCGAGAGCGCGTACACGGTCTTCACGCCGGCGCAGTACCTCGGGTTCGTGGTGCTCGCGCTCGGGATCCTCGCCGGGCTCTGGGCCCAGCCGGTCTTCACGCTGCTGATGCTCAACGTCCCCGTGACCCTGCTCTTCCTCGCCGTGGTCGTGTTCCGCACGATCGTCGGGGTGAGCGGCGCGGCGGCGGAGACGCAGATCGTCATCTCGACCGACGACGTCCGGGCGCTCGACGAACGGACCCTGCCGGTGTACACGATCCTCGTCCCGGTCTTCCGCGAGGCGAACGTCATCGGGAACCTGATCCGGGCGATCGGCGAGCTCGACTACCCGATCGACAAGCTCGACGTGCTCGTCCTCTTCGAGGAGAACGACCCGGAGACGCTCGCCGCCGCGAAGGCCGCCGCCCCGGGCGCGCACGTGCGGTTCATGGTCGTGCCGGCCGGGGAGCTGCAGACCAAGCCGAAGGCATGCAACGTCGGGCTGCTCTACGCCCAGGGCGAGCACCTCGTGATCTACGACGCGGAGGACCGCCCCGAGCCCGACCAGCTCAAGAAGGCGGTGCTCGCCTTCCGTCGCGGGCCGTCGCGGCTCGCGTGCGTCCAGGCCGCCCTCAACTACTACAACTGGAACGAGAACTTCCTCACCCGGATGTTCACGCTGGAGTACTCGTTCTGGTTCGACTACCTGCTCCCCGGGCTCGACCGGCTCCGGCTCCCGATCCCGCTGGGCGGCACCAGCAACCACTTCCGCACCGCGGTGCTGCGCGAGCTCGGCGGCTGGGACCCGTTCAACGTCACCGAGGACGCCGACCTCGGCATCCGGGCGGCGATGCACGGCTACCGGGTCGGGATCATCAACTCGACGACATACGAGGAGGCGAACAAGCGGCTCGGCAACTGGCTCCGCCAGCGCTCGCGCTGGATCAAGGGCTACATGCAGACCGCGCTGGTCTTCTCGCGCGACCCGATCGCCCTGGTGCGGCGCGCCGGGCTCCGCCAGGCGCTCGGCTTCATGCTGCTGATCGCCGGGACGCCGCTGATCTTCCTGCTCCAGCCGATCGCCATCGGACTCACCATCGGCTGGCTGGTCACCCGGACCCAGGCCCTCGCGCCGATCTTCCCGCCGTGGCTGCTGTACCTGTCGCTGTTCAACCTCCTGCTCGGCAACGCGCTGGCGATCTACGTGAACATGTTCGCGGTCTTCAAGCGCCGCCTGCACGTCCTCGTGCTGTTCGCCCTGTTCAACCCGTTCTACTGGATCCTGCACAGCATCGCCGCCGTCAAGGCGCTCGGCCAGCTGTTCACCCGTCCCTACTTCTGGGAGAAGACCGTCCATGGCCTCACCCGACACGGCGCCCCGGGCTGAGCCCCGGGCCCCGTGGGGGCTCCGGGTCGCGGTCGTGGTGCTGGTGGCACTCCCGCTGGTCCTGGCGGCCGCGGGACTCGCGCAGGATGGCTGGCTGAGCGACACCCACGGCGCGTTCCTCCACCGGGTCCGCTTCGCCCTCGAGCGCGGCCGCCTGGAGCTGCTCGGCTTCGAGTACCCGCCGCTCCCGTTCCTGCTGCTCGTGCCGTGGCCCCACGTCGCGATGACGTGGCTGCTCGGGGGCCTCGCGGTGGCCGGGCTCGCCTGGCTGGTGCTCGACGAGTGCACTGACCGCCGCTCCATGCTGCCGCTGGTCCTCCTCGTCGCGGCACTCTGGACCCCGATCGGCCTCCACCTGGTCAGCGGCGACTTCAACGAGGCCCTCGGCCTCCTCGCGCTCTTCATCGGCTGGCGCCACTACCGGCGGTGGTGGTCCACCCGCCAGACGATCCACGGCCTCTACGCCGGCCTCTGGCTCGGCTTCGCGTTCTACACCTCGCCGATCGGCCTCGCGGTGGCATTGATCGCCGGGGCCGTGCTGCCGCTGGTCTTCCCGCGACTGCAGATCCCGCCGTTCGCCTCGCAGCTCTCCCTGCTGGTCTTCCCCGGTGCCGCGGCCGCCGCGACCTGGGCCTACCTGTCGTGGGTGTTCATCGGGCGCGTGGCGCTGCCCTTCTCGCCGTGGGAACCTGGCTCGCCCGACCTCTGGACGATCCTCATCTGGACCATCCCGTTCCTCGCCGTGGCGGCGGTGGTCCTGAGTCGACCCCGGGCCACGACGGCGGGCATCCTGCTTCCGCTGATCCTGCTGGTCGGCGCCGGGCGGATCGGCTGGCACTATTCGCTGGCCTTCGCGGTGCTCATGCTCACGCTGGTCGCGATCGTCGCGCTGCCGCGCGACCTCGATCGGCTCACGCGTGCCGTCCTCGGCGTCGTGGCCGTCGTGCAGGCGGTCGTCGCCTGGCGGGTGCTCCCGCTGCCCAGGCTCGCGGAGGAGGACCTCGCGGCCCGTGCCGTCGCCGCGGCGCTCGCGACCGCCCCGCCACGCAGCGTGCTGCTCGATGATCGCTACGCCGAGCGCCTGCTCAAGTGGTCGCCGTCGCTGGAACCGTACCTGCTCACCCGCGACACCGGATTCGAGCTGGCGGTCGCCCGTCCGGTGAGCGCGGTGCAGTACGTCCTCGCGACGCCGGACGGCGAGGGACTCACCCTCGATGCCGATGTCCATCCACCCCCGGGATTCATCCGGACCTGGAGCTGGGAGGGGTACACCCTCTGGCGCCGAGCCGACGTGCCGACCCCCTCCGTCCGGTTCGATGTCCTGGCCGGGAGACTGCCATGATCCGCCGACTCGCCCGCGTCACGGCCCTCGTGGCCGTCTGTCTCCTCCCCGCCACCGCCACCGCCCAGTGGACCGTGAAGCCCGGGGGATGGTTCATGTCGCACGGCTTCAACGTCGGGCGCTTTCCCGATCGCTTCTCCGCGGGGGAGGGGGCGACCCGGAACGAGCTGCGCAAGGTCGATTGGGGGATGTACTTCATCTACGGGCTGACGGAGGGGTTGAGCGTCGGGCTCGGGCAGGGCTTCGCCCACCTCGAGCAGCGGCTCACCACCGACACGCTGACCACCACCGGCTTCGGCTCGACCGGCTTCTTCGTCATGAAGCGGATCGCCCAGGGCCGCGGTGGCGTGCTCTCGATCCAGCCGCGGATCGACCTCCCGCTCCTCTTCGACACCGAGCAGCGCCCCGCCCTCGGCCCGATCGAGGCCGATGCCGAGCTGCGGCTCCTCTACGGCAACGGCTTCGGGATCGCCGGGACACGCGGCTTCCTCAGCGCGTCGGCCGGCCTGAGCACCATCCGCGCCGGCAACGACGAGATCCGCTACGACCTGACGGTCGGGGTGAATGCCGGGCGTCGCGTGCTGCTGATGGGTCAGGCGTTCAACGTCGCGGCCCTCGCCGAGGGCGGCGGGATCGCCTACTCCGCCACCAAGCTCGGCGGCTCGGCGATGCTGCGGCTCAGTCCCGCGGTGGGGGTGCTCGCTGGTTACTACGGCGGCGTGAGCGGCAAGAACACCGCCCGGGAACGCACCTTCTCGATCGCCATCTGGCTGACCCACGATCCGCAGGAGCCGGTCATCCCGACGCCATGATCACGGCAGCCGGAGCGTGTCCCCAACGACGGTGAGGATGGCGCGACCACGCGCTTCGCGACTCGACGGCCCGACCGTGAGCCGGAACGCACCGGGTTCCACCACGCGCTGCAGGTCGGCATCGAGCAGGGCGAGGTCGTCGGGACCCAGCATCCAGGTCACCTCGCGCGACTGCCCCGGCGCGAGGGTCACCTTGGCGAAGCGCAGGAGACGCAGCACCGGCTGGGCCACCGACGCCAGCTCGTCGCGCAGGTAGAGCTGGACCACCTCCGACCCGGTCCGCGCACCGGTGTTGGTGATGGTCACCGCGACGCGCACCGAGTCACCCGGCCCCACGCTGTCCACCGGGAGCGTCAGCTCGCCGTACTCGAAGCTGGTGTACCCGAGCCCAAACCCGAACGGGAACGCCGGCCGACCGCTCAAGTCGAGATAGTCATCGCCACGGCCGGTCGGCTTGTGACCGTAGAAGAGCGGCAACTGCCCCTCGTCGCGCGGGAACGTGATCGGCAACCGACCACTCGGCTCCAGGTCGCCGCGCAGCACGTCGGCGAGCGCCGCGCCGCCCTGCTCCCCGGGATACCACGCCATCAGCACCGCGGCGACGTCGTCGCCCCACTCGTCGAGCGTGAACGGCGCCCCGCCCACCACCACCACGATCACCGGCGTCCCGGTCGCCGCAACCCGGCGAATCAGCTCCGGCTGTCGCCCCGGCAAGGCGAGCGAGGCCCGATCGCGAAACTCGCCCTCCTCGAGCCCCGCCACCACGATCGCGAGATCACTCCCACGCGCCGCCTCGACCGCCTCGGCGATCGCCCGCTCCTGCGCCGCCGGCTCGTCGCCCTGCCACGCCAACCGGATGCGCCCGTTGCCGGTGGTCTCGCGGAATTCGAGCCGGACCTTGTGGACGGTTCCTGCCGGAAGGGCTGTCCCGACCGGATGCAACCCGTGGGACACCTGCGCCCAGCGGTCGAGCACGAGCACATCGTCGATCCAGAGCCGGAAGCCGTCGTCGCCCTCGACCGCGAGGCGACGGGGCCCGTCCGCAGGAACCACGACCTCACCGACCCAGCGCACGGCATACCAGTCGATCGGGAGCCCCGGCGCCGGCGGGACGAAGGTCCAGTGGAAGTCGACTTTGGGATCGGCACGGGTGGCGGTCGGTTGACCAGAGATCTCAGGCGAAGCGAAGTAGCTGCCACTCAGCCCGGGCACCACACGCCCGTCACGCGTGGTGCGGAGCGCCGAGGCGGGCACGGTGGGCCACGCTTGATTCTCCCGTCCCGGCCCCTCGGTGAACGTCACCGTTCCGGTCGGCAGGTGCCCGCGCCACGCGTCGAGGAACGAGACCGGCGCGACACCCGGCCCGCTGTAGCCGCCGAGTCGCGGTGTCGCGGCGTCGGGTCCGATCACCGCAATCCGCCGTGGTGCCTCGACCAGCGGCAGGATCCCGCGCGGATTGGTCAGCAGCACCATCCCCGCCGCGGCGGCCTCGCGCGCCAATGCCAGGTGCTCGGCGCGACCGTTCCACGCCGCCGCGCTGTCGGGATCGGCATACGGCTGCTCGAACAGGCCCAGCCGGAACTTGGTGCGGAGCACCCGCGCCACCGCGCGGTCGATCAGCGCATCGGGCACGCTGCCGTCGGTGAACGCGCGCAACCACGGCCGATGCTGCTCCCACGAGGATTGGAACACCACGTCGAGACCGGCGGCGAGCGCGCGGCGCGCCGAGGTGGCGACCGACGCCTCGGTCCGGTGGAGGACCGTGGCGCCGGCGGTGGCGGCCGCGTCGGAGATCACGATCCCGTCGAACCCCCACCGGTCCCGCAGCACCTCGGTGAGCAGGTAGCCATTCTGCGAGGCCGGCAGGCCGTCGACCGAGTTGTAGGCGCTCATCACCGACCGGGCCCCGCCCCGATGGATCGCGGCCTCGAACGGCGGGAACCAGACCTCGCGGAGCTGGCGCTCGCTCGCCTCGATCGGCCACGAGTCGCGCCCCCCGTCGCCGACGTTGGCGACGAAGTGCTTCGGCGTGGTCACCACCCCCGCGCGCTCGAATGGCGAGACGAACGCCACGCCCAGCGCCGCGGCGAGCACCGGGTCCTCGCCGTAACTCTCCTCGGTGCGACCCCAGCGGGCATCCCGGCTGAGGTTCACCACCGGCGAGAGCACCTGCCGGATGCCGCGACTCCGCGTCTCCCGGCTTATCGCCCCGGCAACGCGGCCGACCAGCGCGGTGTCCCACGTCGCGGCGAGGGCGATCGCCTGCGGGAACGCGGTCGCGCCGGGTCGCATCAGGCCGTGCAGCGCCTCGTCGAACGGCAGGAACGGGATCCCGAGCCGGGTGCTGTCGACGAAGTAGTGCTGGATCGCGTTGAGCCGGGCCGCGTGGGCGGCCGCGGCGTCGGCGGTCGAGTCCGTCGCGACGACCTGGAGGCCGAAGACCCCGGCCCGGTAGTCGTGGGACGGATCATCGCGGTCGCCGGGCAGCATGAACAGCTGCCAGAACTTCTCGGCCGGCGTCATCCGGCCGAGCAGGTCGGCCACCCGTGCCTCGACCGGCGCGGCGGCATCGCGATACGGGGCCCCAACGACCTGCGCGCCGCCCACCGCGGGAGCGGCGAGCAGCGCGCAGGCGAGGCCGAGCGTCCGGCGGGTCATCCGACCGGCGTCAGCTGGCCATCTTGAGCGGCTGCATCACCAGGTTCTCGATGAAGAACTCCATCATGCGCTGGCCGTTGAGGCCGGAGTGCCCGGCATCCGGGCCCACCTGCACGTCGAAGCTCTTGCCGGCCTGCTGCAGCGACTTGATGAGCTGCATCATGTTCGACGGGTGCACGTTGTCATCGGCCGTGCCGTAGTAGAGCATCAGGCGGCCATCGAGGTCCTTGGCATACTTCATCGCGTCGCCGTGCTCGTAGCCGGCCTTGTTGCCCTGCGGCGTCCACATGTAGCGCTCGGTGTAGATCGTGTCGTAGTGGTACCACGACGTCACCGGCGACGAGGCCGACGCGGCCGCGAACGCCTCCGGATGCCGGAGCAGCGCCAGCGCCGAGGCGTAGCCGCCGTACGAGGTCCCGAAGATCCCCACCCGCTCGCCGTCCACGTAGGGACGCTTGGCCAGCGTGAGCGAGGCCGCCGCCATGTCATCGATCTCGGGACCACCGAGGTTCTGGTAGATCGCATCGAGGAACCGCTTGCCGCGACCGGCCGCGCTGCGGGTGTCCAGCGTCACGACCAGGAAGCCGTACTCGGTCATCGGGTTCGGGGTCGTGTACCGCTCGCTCGCCCCGTTGGTCGCCGGGCCACCGTACACCGAGAAGAGCACCGGGTACTTCCGGTTCGGGTCGAAGTTCGACGGGAAGTGCAGCATCCCGTGGAGTTCGGTCTCGCCGTCGGCCGAGGTGTAGGTGAACAGCTCGACCGGGCGCACCCCGAGCGCCCGCGCCTCCGAATCGTCACTCTCGGCGAGCGTGGCGAGGACCCGGCCGTTCTGGTCGAGCAGGCGGGTGACCGGCGGCGTGTCGTGGGTCTGGGCGACATCGATGATGTGCTTGCCGTCCGGGGCGATCGTGACCGTGTGCAGGAACGCCGGGTCGGTGAGGCGACGATCGTTCTTGCCGTCAAGCCCGACGCGGTGGAGCTGCAGCTTCATGTAGTTGTCGCCGCTGCGGGCATAGTACCAGAGCTGCTTCGCCTTCTCGTCCACCCGCACGATCCCGGCGACCTCGAACGGATGGTTGGTGAGCGTCGCCAGCAGCTTGCCGCTGATGTCGTAGAGGTAGTAGTTCTGGAACCCGGTCCGCTCCGACTCCCAGATGAACCGCTTGCCATCCTCCAGCCACTGGATCGTGGGCGAGTTGTCGGTCCACGACGCCGGCCACTCCTCCCGCACGATCACGCGGCACGCGCCGGTGCCCGGGGCGCAGGCGGTGAACTCCATGATGTTCTGGCGCCGATTGGTCCGGTTGAACAGCAGCTCGGAGCCATCGGGCGACCAGCGCACGTTGTAGACGTAGTACCCGACGACGTCGTCGGCCGACGGCGTGCCGTCGCGCACGTCGACCTGGGTGGTCTTCCCCGAGGCCACGTCATAGACGAAGAGGTCCACGACCGGGTTGTCCGTCCCGGCCTTCGGGTACGCCTCGGTCATCACCTCGCCATAGAGCTCGGTCTGGTCCATCTGCAGGAAGTAGTCCTGCACCGGGCCCTCGTCGAAGCGGTAGTAGGCGAGCTTGGTCCCGTCCGGCGACCACCACATCGCGGTGGTCTGCCGGAGCTCCTCGCCATAGACCCAGCTCGCCGTGCCGTACTTGATCCGCCGCTCGGCGCTGCCGTCGGAGGTCAGCGGCCGCTCGCCGGTGGAGTCGGCGTTGCTGAGCCAGAGGTTGCGGTCACGGTAGAACGCCCGCAGCGACGAATCGGGCGAGAGCGCCTCGGTCGCCTGCCGCCCGCGCGCCGGGCCACCCCGCCGCCCGGCGAACCGGTTCGCGGGCCCCTCCTCGCCCTGCACCTCCGTCGCGGTCTTGCGCCCCACATCGTAGCTGTAGCGCTTGCCGTCCCGGGAGTACGTGAAGCTCTTGCCGTCCTCGGCCCATTCGGCCCGCAGCTCGCCGCGGGTCACCGAGCGGGCGATCTTCGGCGCCATCTCCGCGTAGCGGGCGTAGCCGGGCATCTGCTTGAGCCGGTCCTGCGCCGGCAGGGTGACGACGAGGCCCCCGAGCACGACCAGGGTGGCGGGAACGAGCGTACGTGGGATCCGGAGGGACACGGGCAAGGCTCCGAGGAGATGGGAACGGACTGGGGATGACTCCCTGATACGCAGGCGGCGCCGCCGAGGTTGCACCCTCGGCGGCCCGCCCGTCGGCGGCTATCGCGCGGCGGCCACGGCGGCCTGGAGTTCGTCGTAGGCGGTCGGATCGACCTCGCGGAAGGGCCGCATGACGCTCCGCACGGTCCGCGACGGGTCGATCACGAAGAGCACCCGGGATTCCCACTGGCGCCCTTCCGCCAGGGTCCCGAAGGCACGCCCGGCCACCCCCTCGACGTCGGAGCCGAACCAGAACGGGAACTGCTCGTCCCTTGCCCAGCTCGCCAGCTCCTCCGGCGTGTCACGCGAGATCGCGATGACCACGACGTCCTTGCCGTCGCCGAAGAGGCGCTGGTACTGGTCGCGATACGCCTTCATCTGGATGGTGCAGCCGGAGGTGCGCGCCTTGGGGAAGAACGCCAGGACCACCGTCTTCCCCGCGAGCGAGCGGAGGGAGACCGAATCCTGCACGCCGTCCCGGGTCGCGATCCGGAGCGTGACGTCGGGCGCGGTCTCGCCGACCGCGGGACCCTGGGCGGCGACCAGCGCCGGCGCACCCGCCAGCGCGAACGCAACGACGGTGCGACGCATCAACGATGACATGCGGGGGACTCCTACCGGGCTCGGGTGACCCGCCAGACCTTCCCGGCCTGGTCGGAGGTGATGTACACGGCGCCGTCGGGCGCGACCGCGACGCCGGCCGCCCGCAGCCCCGTCGCCGACTCGGCGTCGATGGCGAAGGTCGACCACTCGCCGGTCGGCTGGCCGTTGGCGAAGGGGATGAACACGACCCGGAACCCGGCCTGCGGCAGCGGGGCACGGTTCCACGAGCCGTGGAAGGCGAGGAACGCGCCACCGCGGTACGCCGGTCCGAAGGTGTCGTGCGGATAGAACGCCAGCGCCATCGGCGCCCAGTGCCCGGGGAAGCCGATCGCCGGCTGGGTCTTGCTGGCGCACTCGTCCTGGCGGACGCCATCGCCGCCGTACTCGGGCGCGAGGACCTTCTTCTTCGCGATCGGATCGTGATAGCAGTAGGGCCAGCCGTAGTCGGCGCCCTGCGGAATCGGCCCGAACTCCTCGGACGGCTTCTCGGCGCTGTCCTCGTTCGAGAAGCCCCAGAGCGCGGCAAGCTGGTCGCGGCCGTGCGTCGCGCCCCAGAGCAGGCCGGTCGACGGGTTCACGGCCAGCGCCATCGCATTGCGGAGGCCGGTGGCCCAGCGGGTGCCATCGCTCGGCGTCTGGCCCGGCTGCATCGCATCGTAGCGCCAGACACCGGCGCGGGTCGGCAGCTCCGGGCACGGCCGCACGCCCGGCGAGCGGGCCGTGCGCGTCTCCTCCATGCAGGCATTGCTGCGCGAGCCGTGATCGACGTACATCGCACCGCCGGGCCCGAGGGCCAGCGTCGTCGCGCTGTGGCCGCCCGTCGGCAACCCGGTCACGATCTCGACCCCGTCACCCGACGGCGCGAGCTCACCCGCCCGCCGCGCGTAGCGCACGATCCGATCGTTGAGCCCGAAGTACACGGCGTTGTCCGACACCGCGACGCCGGTGCCCGCTCCCGGGCCGAACTGCTCGCGCGCATCGGCGTGGCCGTCGCCGTCGGCGTCGCGCAGGGCCGTCACCCCGCCACCGCTCCGGCTGCTCGAGGCGACATACACCACGCCATCGGGCGACACCGCCACGTGGCGTGCCCCACCCACCTCGGCGAAGAGCGTGGCACAGAAGCCGTCGGGCAGCTTGAGGCCGGCATTGTCGGGATCGCAGGCCACCGGGGCCTGGCGGAACCCGAGGAGCCCGAGCAGACCGGCGACGGGCGCGAGGACGAGGAGGCGGGAGACCTTCATGGACACCTTCCGGGAACACGAGTCGGGGGAGCCCCGCGGCGCGGGGCGGACCCCCGAAGTATAAGAGCGGGGTCAGGGGCCGCCGAGGTCGCCCGGGAGCCGGGGCGACGCGAGGAGCGTGGCGAAGGCGCGCCACCGGGCGTCCGGGTCCTCGCCGCCCTGGCGCTCGACCCAGGCGGCCACCATGTCGCGCCCGAGGTTGTAGTTGATCACGTAGCTGCGGTACTGCTGGATGAACCGGAGCGTCTTGGCGGCCGCGTCGGGCGCCTGGAGCCAGTAGCGCTCCATCGCCGCCACCGCCCCCGCGCTGTCGACCACGCCGTCGAGATACCGGCGTGCCACCTCGTTGCGGGCGTAGTTGAGCGCGGTCATCACGTCGCGCACGGCGGCGTTCTGCTCGGCCAGCGCCGGGTCGAGCCCGGCGAGCGGGAACAGCGAGTCGCGCTCGAACGCGGTGCGCGCCGCGCCGGGGAACGCCATCTCGATGCCGTAGTTGGCGCTCCCCTCCGCGATCAGCGACTGCGGCGAGAAGAGCGGATAGACGCTCACCTCGACCCACCCCCTCCCCTTCACCAGCGCCTCCTCCAGCGAGGCGTTGTAGACGTGATGGCCCGGATACCCCTCGTGGCAGGCGAGGTCGATCGCGCGATCGACGGCGATCGGGAAGTCGAGGTTGACCTGGATCAGCGAGTGGTCGTTGCCCTGGTACCAGTTGTAGGCGTTCCACGAGGTGCCGGTGACGTACTCCAGGTCGAACCGCTCGCTCGCCGGCAGGGCGATGTGCGCGAGGGTGCGCGCCCGGCAGGCCGCGATCGCCGTCTTGAACACGGTGTCGACCAGCGCGGGCGGGATCTCCACCCTGCCGCGGAACGCCTGATAGCGCGCGGCCAGCGGCCCGGCGCCCGGGACGAGGGTGTCGAGCACCGCGAGCAGCGAATCGAAGTGGGCGTCCGACAGGTGCGGCGGCTCGGCGTCGTAGAGCGCCTTCGCCTCCTCGTCAAAGGAGAGCGTCTCGCCCGCGAGCATCCGGGCACGGGCCACCATCGAGCCGAGCTGGGTGCGGAGGTAACGGTGCCGCATCTGCACCAGCGTGTCGGTGTAGGCGGGGACGGTGTCGCCGAGGATGGCGATCAGCGAATCCGCCGCGGCCCGGATGGCGGCCACGGGGAGCGAATCGGCGTCGGCGACCGCCTTGAGGCTGTCGGGACCGTAGTAGGCATCGACGTAGGCCGGATCGTGGTGGCCCATCGACAGCGCCAGCACCACGTACTCGCGGGCGATCGGGTCGAGGGCAGCCGGGTCGGGCGCCTCGGGGGCGCCGGGCGAACAGGCGACGGACAAGGCGGCGAGCGGGATGCAGCGGATCAGGGCGCGCATGGGGACCTCCGTGGGGACGGGGGGAATGGTAATCACCGCGCCCCCCGCAGCCGGTGCCCGCCGATCGCAATGGCCGGCATCGCGTGATGCAGGCCCCCCACACCGGCGCCCCCCGACCGCACGGGCCGGCCACCGAATGATGCCGGCGACCTGACGGTCGCCGGCTAACGTGCGGGACCCCGCCGTTACGCGCGACCGTCAGGTCGCGCGTCCCGCACACGATGCCGCCCCTCGCACCTGCGCGCACAAACCCGCCCCCGCGCTCCCGCGCATCCGCGCCACGCCATGCAGCGCATGGCCCCGCCTGCGATCCCGACTCGGCGGCACCATCGGGGCATGGACGCCACCGCCAGGACTCAGCTCTTCGACACGCGACGGCCGTGGTGGCTGATGGTGACGATGAACACCTATCGGTGGCGCCGGCTCCTCTCGCGGCTGGGGACGACCGACGTGGAACCGCTCCCAGTCGGCATCGCCGTACTCGAGGCGTGGAAACGGATCCCGCAGCATCGACCGTGGGTGCAGGCGGGGGAGCATGTGATCATGCCCGACCACTTCCATGGCATCCTGCGTTGCGGCATCGCCCCACGCGGGCGTACCGGATCGATCCGTCACATCATCGGCGGCTTCAAGGCGGAGGCCGTGCGGCTCGCCAGGGCGAGCCGTGCGCTTGGGCGCTCCGAGCGGCTCTGGCACCGCAGCTACTACCTCGGCATCCTCGACACCCCCGAGGCTGCACAACGGGCGGCACGATACATCCGCAACAACCCGGGCGTCGCGATCCACGCTGCTCGCCCCCACGCTCCACTTCGCCGCTACGACGCGCGCTGAGCCACCACGCCCCCCGCCCGCCCCAGTCCCGCCTCGAGGTCCGCCACCAGGTCCGCTTCCGCCTCGATCCCCACCGAGAGCCGGAGCAGCGCATCCGAGATCCCGGCCCGCCGCCGCGCGTCGGCGTCCATCGCAGCGTGCGTCATCGTCGCCGGGTGGGCGACAAGCGACTCCACTCCGCCGAGCGATTCCGCGAGGGTGAAGTGTGCCAGGCCATCGAGGAATGCCTGGACCGCACGAGCCCCGCCCCGCAGCTCGAACGAGACCATCGCGCCGAACCCGTCCTGCTGTCGCCGGGCAATCGCGTGGCCCGGATGCTCCCGAAGCCCCGGATACCAGACGCGTCCGACCGCCGGATGCGAGGCCAGCGTCGCGACGACCGCGGCCGCGTTCTCCTCGTGCATCGCCGTGCGTGCATGCAGCGTCCGCAATCCGCGCAGCGTGAGGTAGCTGTCGAACGGCGCCCCGGTGAGCCCGAGACAGTTGGCCCACCACGCGAGTTCCTCGCCGAGCCCCGCATCCCGCGTCACGACCGCCCCGCCGACCACGTCGCTGTGGCCGTTGAGGTACTTCGTCGTGGAGTGCACCACGATATCGGCACCGTGGGCGATCGGCCGCTGCCACGCCGGCGACAGGAAGGTGTTGTCGACGACCACGAGGGCACCGAGGGCGCGCGCGGCGGTCGCGACCGCGGCGATGTCGGTGATCCGCAGCAGCGGATTCGACGGCGTCTCGATCCAGACGAGCTTGGGCGCGCGGGCCACCGGGGCACCGAGCCAGCGCGGCAGGTCGACGAACGCGACCTCGAACAGCCCCCGCTTCGCCAGGTGGCTGAGGAGCCGGTGCGTGCCGCCGTAGCAATCGTGCGTCGCGACGACCAGGTCGCCGGGGCGAAGCAATTGCAGCACCGTCGTGATCGCCGACATGCCCGAGCCGGTGACGATCCCGTGACTGCCGCCCTCCAGCTCGGCGATCGCCGCGCCGAGGATGTCGCGCGTCGGGTTCCCCGAGCGGGTGTAGTCGTAGCGACCCTTCTGGCCGAAGCCGTCGAACGCGAACGTCGACGACAGGTGCAGCGGCGGCACGACGGCCCCGTGCTCGTGCCCGGTCGCGATCCCGGCGCGGACCGCGCGTGTCCGTCCCTGGTCATGCCGCACGGCACACCTCCGCGGGCAGCACGCGCGACAGGAACGCGGCCACCTGCGCCGGTTCGGTGAGGAAGGCGTCGTGCCCCGTCGGCGAGGAGATCTCCTCGAGGGTGCACGGCCCGCGCGTCCGTCGATGCAGCGCCTGGAGCTGCCACCGCGGGACCAGTCGATCCTCCGCGACGCCGAGGAGGGCGAGCGGGACGGTGATGTCGGCAGGGTCGACGGCATGGAGGTCGATCGACTCGGAGAGCGCGAGGTAGCGCTCGGCCGACCACGACGCGGCGAAGCGCTGGCTGCCGTGATCGAGGTAGCGCTCGACCGGGAACTGCTGCCGCCCGCGATGCGTGGCGGGGGTCACCTCGAATCGAGTGGCGAACTCCTCGGCGGTGCGGTACGTCGTCAGCGCCAGCGCGCGGGCGAGGGCGACCCCGTCCCGCGGCGTGCCGGCCGCGAGGCCGAGGCGGACGATCCGCCGCTGGATCACGCGGTGGGCGGTCGCCATCGGGTGCGGCTCGTGCGCCGCGGAGATCACGGCGAGCCGACCGACCCGCTCGGGGTGGCGCGCGGCGAAGGCGAGCGCGACCATCCCGCCGTACGACGCGCCGACCACCGCCTGTACCCGGTCGATCGCCAGCTGGTCGAGCAGCGCGGCGAGTCGGTCGGCCTGGTCGGCGGTCGTGATCGTCCCGGTCTCGGGGATGGCCCAGTCGATCCCGAGGATCCGACATCGGGTCGGGTCGAGGACGCATCCCGGGCCGACGAGGTCGGGCCACCAGCCGCGCGGGCCGCCGACGTGGCGGTGGGCGGAGATGCCACCGAGGACGACGGTGATCGGCGTCCCGGGGGGACCGACGAGTTCGCACCCGGGGGTGCGCGGGGTCAGGTGAACGGTGGCGGTCGTCATCAGCATGCCCTCACAGGGGTGATCGGTCTTCCCCCGGGCATGACAGAAACGCCCGGCGGCACGAATGGCCGCCAGGCGAGGATCGCACTTTTAGCAGTTGTTTAACGTGGCTGCAAGCAGCGGCAAATGACCACGGACTCGATCGATTGTGGCCGGAGGATACCGGGCCAGGGCGGCAGGGTCAAGCTGGCACCCCGAGCGCACTGTCACCCTGAGCGAAGCGAAGGGGCGGTACCATGCGCCTGGCTCCGCCCCTTCGCTTCGCTCAGGGTGACACGGCGGCGCTGCGCTCCGGGTGACACGGGTCAGGGTGACAGGGAGCGACCCCGTTATCTTCCCGCCCCATGGCCGGCGAATACATCTTCACGATGCACGACCTCCGGAAGGTCGTCCCCCCGCAGCGCGAGATCCTCAAGGGGATCTCGCTCTCCTTCTACCCCGGCGCCAAGATCGGCGTGATCGGCTCGAACGGCAGCGGCAAGAGCTCGCTGCTCCGGATCATGGCCGGGGTCGACACCGATTTCCTCGGCGAGGCGAAGCCGCTCGCGGGGACCCGGATCGGCTACCTCCCGCAGGAGCCCGTCCTCGACCCGACCAAGGACGTCCGCGGCAACGTCGAGGAGGCGCTCGCCCCGATCCGCGCCCTGCTCACCGAGTTCGAGCAGATCTCGGCGAAGTTCGCCGAGCCGATGAGCGACGACGAGATGAACGCGCTCCTCGAGAAGCAGGGCGCGGTGCAGGAGCGGATCGACCAGGCCAACGCCTGGGAGATCGACCACACCCTCGACATGGCGATGGACGCGCTGCGGCTGCCGCCCGGCGACGCCGACGTCACCGTCCTCTCCGGCGGCGAGAAGCGCCGCGTCGCGCTCTGCCGGCTGCTGCTCGCCAAGCCCGACATGCTGCTGCTCGACGAGCCGACCAACCACCTCGACGCCGAGTCGGTGGCGTGGCTCGAGCGCTACCTGCAGGAGTTCACCGGGACCGTCGTGGCGATCACCCACGACCGCTACTTCCTCGACAACGCCGCGCAGTGGATCCTCGAGCTCGACCGCGGCGAGGGGATCCCGTGGAAGGGGAACTACTCCAGCTGGCTGGAGCAGAAGCAGAAGCGGCTCGCCACCGAGGAGAAGCAGGCCAGCGCGCGGCAGCGCAACCTCGAGCGCGAGCTGGAGTGGGTGCGGATGAGCGCCCGCGGCCGCCAGGCGAAGAGCAAGGCCCGCCTCAGCGCCTACGAGGCGCTCGTCGCGGCGGAGGAGAAGGCCGACACCGGCGGCCACGAGATCCTCATCCCGCCCGCCCCGCGCCTCGGCGACGAGGTCGTGGTGGCGAAGGGTGTCACCAAGGCGTTCGGCGACCGGCTGCTCTTCGACAACCTGAACTTCTCGCTGCCGCGCGGTGGCATCGTCGGGGTGATCGGTCCCAACGGCGCCGGCAAGACCACGCTCTTCCGGATGATCGTCGGCCAGGAGACCCCGGACGGCGGCGAGCTCTCGGTCGGCAAGACGGTGATCCCGGCGTACGTCGACCAGTCGCGCGAGGCGCTCGACCCCGAGCACACGGTGTACCAGGAGATCGCCGGCGACTACGACAACCTGCAGTTCGGCACCCGCACCGTGAACTCGCGCGCCTACTGCGGCTGGTTCGGCTTCAAGGGTTCCGACCAGCAGAAGAAGGTCGGCACCATGTCAGGCGGCGAGCGCAACCGGCTCCACCTCGCCAAGCTCCTCAAGAGCGGCGGCAACCTGCTGCTGCTCGACGAGCCGACCAACGACCTCGACGTCGACACGCTGCGGGCGCTGGAGGATGCGCTGCTCACCTTCTCCGGCTGCGCGGTGGTGATCTCGCACGATCGCTGGTTCCTCGACCGGATCGCGACCCACATCCTCGCGTTCGAGGGCGACTCCGAGGTGACGTGGTTCGAGGGGAACTACCAGGAGTACGCCGCCGACTACAAGCGGCGGAAGGGCGTGTCGGTGGACCAGCCGCACCGGATCAAGTACCGGAAGCTGCCGGGGCATTGAATCGAGGCGTGAGTCGTGAGTCCTGAGAAGTGAGGGGGGAGCGGTGTCACCCTGAGCGCAGCGAAGGGGCGGAGCCAGTCGGACGGTTCCGCCCCTTCGCTGCGCTCAGGGTGACAGTGCGGCGGGAGCCTACCCCGCCACCTCGACCACCTTCGCGTAGCTCCGGGAGGTCGGCAGCGGCTCCCCCGCGTCCCTGAGTCCCTCCATATGGAACCGCGCGGCCGACGCCATCTCGGCCTCGGCGTCGTCTCGGGTCCTGCCGGTCGCAACGCACCCCGGCAAGTCGGGCGACCAGGCGGACCAGCCGGTCGACGTTTCCTCCACGATCATCAACAGCTTCATCGCCGCCATCCTGCCTGCCGGAAGATGCTCTTCAGTGTTCCCGGGGCGAGGTCATCGCCCAGGCGGCCTGCCACGGTGACCACGCCCGGCTTGCGTGGGTGCCGGAATTGTCGGTGACTCCCCCGGGTCCTTGCAAGGTACCAGCCGTCGGTGCGCAGGAGCTTGAGGAGAGCCCGAACCGTCATCTCCCCAGCGTGTCAGACCAAGCCCCTTCTCGGAGTCACCGTATGCCGCGTATGGGCGCCAGCTCGCGCGGAAAACCAGAGAGAGCTGTCACCCCGAGCCGCAGGCGAGGGGGCGGAGCCAGTCGGACGGTTCCGCCCCTCCGCCTTCGGCTCAGGGTGGCACGGCTCGCATCCCGTTCACCCTACCGGCCAGAGCCAGCCGAACGTCACCGCCGTGATCACGGCGTAGATCACCCCATCGACGCTGTCCTTGAACGCCGAGGACGCCTTGCGCCCGTACCAGATCACGGCGGGCCAGGTCGCGAGGCCGTAGATCACGAAGGCGATCGCCGCCGTGAAGTGCCAGACGTAGCGCGTTTCCGCCCCCGGCGGCACCGCCGCACCGGCGATCCAGCCGACGAAGGTGCTCGCCACGAGGAGGAACGCCATCCAGCTGAGGAACATCGGCCCCATCCGGATCGGCCCGGTGGGGCGCACGGTCATCAGCAGGACCGGCCCTTCCTCGAGCTTCGCGGCGTACTCGGGCGACTTCATGTCGGCGGAGGTGAGGCAGTGCGGCGCGACGTAGTCGCCGGGCGGGATCTGCATCGGCGCCACCGCCCGGCGGAACGCCTCCTCATCGGGGAGCCGGGCGAAGTCGCTCTTGTGCCACGGCATCACCATGTGGATGATCGCGCTGGCGAAGAAGAGGAAGACGGCGGAGAGGACGATCGGCAACCACAGCGTGGCCAGCGGGGTCATCGGGACGCTCCATGTGGGTGGGAGAAAGCTCGACAACGCTAAGGCCAGTGCGGGCTCCGGGCCAGCCCGATGGCGCCCTATCGGAGTCGGTACCGGGCGACGCTCTCGATGCCGTCCTCATCCCGTGTGGTCGCCCAGAACCGGGTGGCGTCCGCGGCCTCGATCGTACTCGATGCCGGAACCGTGACCGTCCCAACGGATCGGCCACGCTGATCGAGAATCAGATAGTCAACGCTGTCGCGGCCCGGGCCGAGACGGATCCAGGTCCGGTCGTCCTGGCCGATGAAGACGTCCGTGAAGGGCGGGTAGAACGTTCTGAACGTGGCGTCACGCCAGTACCGAATCCTGTCGGCCGGCAGCCCCGGTGCCGTGCCGATCGTGCGCATGCTGTCGATCACGCGATCAGGGACCGCAATCGTGGTGTATCGCAGGTGGCTCTCGAAGCGAAGGCGACCGTCCCGTCCGAAGGCACGCACGGCAAACGTGCCTTGAGCGGATCCGTCAGGCTCCACGCTGACGATCACCAGCAGGCGGCCATCAGGTCCGGCCGCCACTCTCGGCACAGGACAATTCGTCTGTTGGGCGGGATCGGTCCCGCACGTCTCCGTGGCCGTTGGCCACCCTGCGACCACGGTGCCACGACGACCGTCGGTCACCCACACGGATCCCGTCCGGTGCCCCTGCAGGTCCTCCCACCCCCGCAGGGACATCATCGCACGTGGCACGGTGAGCAGGAGGAGGAGACCACCATCCGGTCCAAGTGCGAGTGGCTGACTCGCAGCTATTCCTGGCTGAGTCACACCATCCGGACTGGAGAGAGCGATGGGGGCCTGGGTTGTCCGCACGAGTCGACCACGTGCATCGAGCAGGGTGAGGCGCCGGGCACTGCGATCCCATACCCAGACTAACTGTCCCGCGCGACCAGATCGGGAAGACAAGTCACGGAACTCCCCGGGTCCCCCGCCCGCGCGGCCGAGCACGGCGCGGCGCGCTCCGTCCGGGCCGAAGACGATGACCCGGTGATCCTGCCCCTGACCGACCGCGATCGATCCGTCATCGAACGGGACGATAAAGGAGATCCCGACAAGATCTTCTACTCCCCCGTCCACAATGATCTCCCCGGAATACTCGGTCGCCTGGCCCGTGATCGGAGGCGGGAGCGCGGTGAGCAGGACGAGCACACTCGGTAGCGCAGCCACCCACCGCAACTCTGCGCCTCCCCCGCGCCGCGATCGAACGGTGCTCACCGCGGCCCAGCCCCGACGCCGAATCGGATGCCGAGCTCGAGTCGCCGCCACCAGGTGCCTTGATCGAAGAGTGCGTGCCGCGTCCCGACCACGCCGAGCTCGAGGGTCCCGCCGGCCAGCGGCGGGAGCGCCACGCGGGCCTCGGCGACGGCGCCGAACCCGTGATCGCGCGCATTCGCGACGTCGGGAACGGCCGGACGCTCGCCGCACGCCGCCTCGCACGGGATCGTGATCGGATTCTGGTTGCGCGACGAGAGGTACTGCACCCCGCCACCCAGCGCGAGGTCCCACCCGCCCCTCCCCGGCCGCCAGTGGAGCGCGAGCGAGGGACCGATCCCCACCGTGGTGCGGAGCAGCTCGCGCGTCGAGGTCGCGACCTGGGTGAGCGCGATCCAACCGGTTCCGCCACCGCGAAGCGAGAGCGACGGCGAGAGGGCGTGGAGGGCGGTGTTGAGCTGGATGGACCCGGACGGGCCACTCCCGCGCCAGGCGGTTGCCATGCCCATCGCGAGTGTGGCACTGGTCGGGTGCTGGGCCGCGGCCGGCGGGCTGGCGAGCAGCAGGGCGGCGAACAGCGAGAGGGACGGCACGCGCATGGGGGGCTCCGGGGGAGAGCGGCAGAGGGAAGATACTCCAATCCCGGCCCCCTCTCCGATCGGGGCCTCGGGCGCGAAGCGGGGGGCGAGCACGATCGCGCCACACGCATGCCGACGGCGCACCACGATCCAGATTCACGGACTGTCCGGCGACACCGCCCCAAGCAGGTCCCGCTCCAGATCCGCGCGCACGGAGTCCGGGAGGAGGAACACTCCTCGGACGCCCGGGAGGCGCGCCCGGAGTCGGAAGGCGAGTACCCGCGGCGAGGGCGCCTGTGTCGTCGCGACATAGAGCGTCGAGTCATCGGCGAACCAGTTCGCCTGGATCAGGAGCGAATCGGTCGGCAGAGCCGGCGCGTTCAGGAGTACGTGCCCGTCGAAGTCCATGACCACAACGTGCCCCAATGGGACTCGCGGATCGGTTGCCTGGAGCGGCAGGACCCGGGAATAGATCTGCGTCGCCGAGCAGGCCGGCCGAACGGGCAGGCGATTCCACCGGAACGCCGCCGAGCGACTGCCCTCGATGCGTGCCGCTCCCGGATCGATGCCCGACACACCCGAACGCGCCGCCCAGCCGACCTGACCGTCCCAGCCGACCCCGACGTACTCAGCCGGTCCATTGTTCTCCACGATCATCATGCGGGCAAACCGACTGGCGCAGGCGTGGTAGAACCGATCCACCTCGCGGGCGGCCTCGAGGCGGCGTGGCGGCTCCGTGAAGGGCACCGGTTCGAGGCGTCCGCTCCCGAGGTCGAGAAGTCCGAACAGGGGCGCCGCGACCGGCTCACCGGGACCAGCGCTCACTGACAGCGCGACGAAGGCAGTGGTGTCGGAAATGAGGCTGAGGCTGAGGAGACCTCGCGCCCCGTGCGTGGCGAGGGCAGGCACCTGCAGCCGCCGGACGATGGTGTCCGCGGGTCCGATCAGTCGAAGCGTGGAGGTCCGTACAGCCGCGAAGAGGATGGTGTCCCCCAGAAGCGCGGCACCCGCGATCGCTCGGCTCTCATGCGGTCCGTCGCCGCACCGCCCGAGGTACCGGACCAGCTCACCGCTGGACAGGTTGACCACCCCGAACCTGCAGTCGGTGTGTGATCGAAGGAGCATCTGTCCCCCGGTGCTCACCGCCGCCGGACCGTGGTAGGTGAAGCTTCGCGGGAGGACCCCGATTCCGTAGCTCCGCTGATACTCAAGGACGGTGCCCAGCTCGGTGGGGAGCTCACGGACAGGGATGCCGCTGCCAACGAGCGAGAACTCCTCATGGGCTGGACGCCCGCAGGCCATGGCCAGCGCGGCCAGCAGGATGAGCGCCGCTCGCCTGGTCACGGGATACATGTCCCGACTGGAGCGGGCGGTGAGACCTGGACCGCCCCGGTGTTCCGCCTGACCTTGAATCCCAGCGGGGAGCACAGAGGCCCAGCCGGGGTGAGTGGGCGTGTCAAGCCCCGAGATCGACCGGGCATCGGCAACCAGCAGGGGAGTCGGACGGTCCAAGGTCAGCCTCAGGGAGGGAGGTCCCTACCAACGTGCAGCCTGAGGCCACGCAGCACAATCGGTCCGGCTTCACGACCTGCCTGAAGCTCGCCGCCAAACTGCCACAACGAGCACCGCATCGGCCTGGGCCTCCCCCGAGCGGCCACAATCCACCCTGCCAGGCGGCCGTCCGGCCACGCGTGCCGGTCCGCGCGTCCCCATCGTGGGTGACACCAGAAGCAGCCGTCGGACGGCCCCGCGTTCGGCTACCCCTACAGGCCCTGAGCCACCCCGCGAACCCAAAGACCCCTCGCGCGGACCTGAAGACCACTCGCGCACGATTTCAGGCGCCCGCGCGGACCCGCAGACCTCCCGCGCACGATTTCAGGCGCTCGCGCGGACCCTTAGACCGCCCGCGCACAATTTCAGGCGCCCGCGCGGATCTGAAGACCGCTCGCGCACGATTTCAGGCGCTCGCGCGGACCTGAAGACCGCTCGCGCAGGATTTCAGGCGCTCGCGCGGACTCTAAGATCCCTCGCGCACGATTTCAGGCGCTCGCGCGGACCGGCAGACCGCCCGCGCACGATTTCAGGCGCTCGCGCGGACCTGCAGACCGCCCGCGCGGGACTTCAGGCGCTCGCGCGGGCTCGAAGACCGCTCGCGCAGGATTTCAGGCGCTCGCGCGGGCTCGAAGACTCCCTGCGCGGATCCCGAGACCGCTCGCGCGGGGCGCACCCCTGTACAAAATCCGGGGAAAAGTGTCCGGCTGGGAAGACACCCCCTGTCTCGCCTCCGATGTTCCCCCCCACGCTGTCGGCGACCGCCAACGCCCGATTTTCGGGAACCCGATCGTTGTCCTGCAACGAGTTGCACGATTGCTGGAACCGGTTCGGGGCGACCGGTGCGAGGCGCGAATGTAACGGCACGAAAGTTTCCCTACACGGCCCTGTCACGCGGTGGGTGAGGCACCCGTGATGCCGTGTCCCCCGACGGCGTTCGGCACCGACCTCACCCCGGTGTCGCCCAGCAGGAGGTGTCCCATGGATGCCATGATCCGCAGGAAACTGTCGATGGCGACGAAGGCCCTGGCCTTCGAGCGCCAGCACCCCGCCGAGGACCCGAGCCAGCTCGGCGTGACCGAGCGCCTCGCGAGGGTGGTGGAACGCAGCAACGAGGTGATCCGGGAGGAGCGGCGCGGGATCCGCGACGAGCGCGCCGCCCGCGACCGGCGCCGGGAGATCCGGCGCGGGATCCGTGCCCGGCTGCTCCACCTCGCCCGCGTGGCGGAGGTCGCGGTGCGCTCCGCGCCCGACCTGGCGATGCGCTTCGAGCCCCCCGCCCACAACGGTCCCAACAAGACGTTCATCGAGATGGCGCGCACGCTCCTCGAGGACGCGACCACCGCGCAGGAGCCGCTGCTCGCCGCCGGGCTCGGCGGCGACTTCCTCGCGGCCGTCGCGGTGGAGGTGGCGGCGTTCGATGCCGCCGGGACCGAGGGCGACGTCGCCCGCGGCGAGCACATCCGCGCCCGCGCCGAGTTGGCGGCGTTGGCCGGCGAGGCGATCGACCTGCTGCAGGTGCTCGACGGGCTCAACCGCGTGCGGTTCGCGGACGTGCCCGGGTTGCAGCGCGAGAGGGAGAGCGCGCGCAACATCTTCGGCCCGGTCGCCCGGATGGGTGACGAGGGCCCCGCCGCCCCCGCGACGGACGCCGCCGTGGACGCGGCGTGATCCCCCCTCACCCTCCACCATGCTGAACGGGGACCCTGTGCACGGGGTCCCCGTTGGCGTGGGGCGTCACGACGTGAGGCCCCCGTCGTCGGACTCGACGAGGCGGTAACCGACCCCCGGTTCCGTGAGGAGCAGGCGTGGTCGCGCCGGATCGGTCTCGAGCTTCCGACGAAGCTGGGACATGTACACGCGCAGGTAGTGCGGCTGCTCGAGCGCCGCCGGCCCCCACCCCTCCTCGAGGAGCTGCTGATGCGTGACCACGCCACCGGCATGCTGGGCCAGCAACGCCAGCAGTCGGAACTCGGTCGGGGTCAGGTGCACGGCCGTGCCCGAACGCGTGACCACCCGTCGCGCAAGGTCGAGGGTGACGTCTGCGGCGCGCCAGATTGCGTCCGGGCCCGAGCGGACCACCCCGAGGCCGCGGCGCATCGCCACCCGCAACCGCGCCAGGAGCTCCGGCACGCCGAAGGGCTTCGTGAGGTAGTCATCGGCACCGGCATCGAGCGCGGCGACCTTCGTCGCTTCCTGTCCCCGCGCCGAGACGACGATGATCGGGATCCTGAGCGAGTCCCGGAGTACCTGCAGCACCTCGAGGCCATCGCCATCCGGCAGCCCGAGGTCCAGCACGACGAGGTCCGGTCGCCAGCCCGCGGCATGCGCGGTGGCCTCGCGGGCGCTCTCGGCCTCGACGACGCGGTAGCCCGCCACCTCGAGGGCGGCGCGCACGAACCGGCGCACGGGGGCCTCGTCCTCGACCACCAGCACCAGGGGGGCGTTCCGGGTCATGCGGTGACCTCCTCCTCGTGCGCCGGACCGTCGGGCGCGACACCACGCGGCAGCCGGACGGTGAGTTCAGCGCCGCCGTCCGGGGCATTCGCCAACGTCAGCGTCCCGCCATGCACCGAGACGATGCCCCGGCAGATCAGCAGGCCCAGCCCGTGCCCCGCGCCCGGGCCGATCGGACGACCACGAGGAACTGTCGCGCTCGAACCGGCGGCGAGCACCGCGTCGGGCAATCCCGGGCCATGGTCCCGGACGCGGATCTCCAGGCTTTCCTCGGTCGCGCGAGCCGAGATGCGGATCGGGGTCTCGCCGGGGGCATGCCGTGCAGCATTCTCGAGGATGTTGGTGACCACGTGCTCCATGAGCAGCTCGTCGATCGCGACGAGCGGCAGGTCCTCGGGGAGGTCCACCTCGACGGCACGACCGGCCAGCCGCGGCTCCACGCGCAGCAGGGCGACCCCGATCACCTCCTCGATCGGTTGCCACGACCGCCGCACCGGCAACGCCCCCGTCTCGACGCGCACCATCTCGAGGAGGTTGCCGATCAGGCGGTTCATGCGCCGCGACTCGTCCTGGATCGCCTCGAGCAGCGCGGCGCGCGTCGCCTGCGGGATCGCGTCCTGCCCCGTGAGGAGCGTGCTCGCCGACCCCTCGATCGTGGTGAGCGGGGTCCGCAGGTCGTGCGACACCGTGCTGAGCAGGGCCGTCCGCAACCGCCCCGCCTCGACCTCGACGCGGACGGCCTCGTGCGCGGCCGCGGTCTCGCGACGCTCCAGGATGGTGCCGACCTGGCCCAGCACGGCGGCGAGGAACGGCACCTGATCGAGCAGGGCCCGTGGCGGCTCGCCGGGATCGAGCGTCACGACGCCCCAGAGCCGCTCGCCTTCCTGGATCCGATGCACCAGCCAGCCGTCCACGGTCAGATAGTGCGGCAACGACCCCTCCAGGATCGCGAGCACCCCGTCACGCAGGCCGTGGTCGATTCGCGGCTGGCCGAGTCCGTCGATCACCGCCTCGACGGTGGTCCCGCGCGCCACCCAGCACACCCGGCAGCTCGCGCCGGTTGCCTCGGTGAGGACCGCCGCAGTGACCTCCGCGAGCTCGTCGGCTGACGCGACGGCGCCGAGGCGTTCGTTCAGGACCAGGCGGGTCGAGGCGATCCGCTCGCGTTGCGCCCGGTGCTGCGCCGCCTCGCGCAGCAGGCTGGTGAGGTGCCCGATCGCCAGCCCGACGATCAGCATCACGACGAAGGTGATGAGATAGGCGGTATCGCTGACCGAGAACCGGTAGTACGGGGTGATGAACAGCAGGTCGTACCCGACGATTGCGAGCACGGTCCCGAGCACGCCGATCCAGCGGGGATTGCGTGCGGCGACCACCACCACTCCCAGCAGCATGAGCATCGCCAGGTCGGCGGGTGCGAGGTGGGGGCGGAGGACCAGCCCGACGCCCGCGGCGACGACGATCGGCCCGACGGCCCACCCCACGCGCCGCCATGGGCCGGTAGGAGGGGGCGGGACCGTGGCGCTCGGGTCGGGTGGGGAGTGAGCCAGCGACGGGACTCCTGTTCGGGACGCCCTGAAGAGTATCGCCGGGCACCTCAAGAAAGCGTCGGGATTCCGGGGCGCATCTTGGCGCGTCTCCGGTGCCGACCTTCCTTGCCTCGTCCTGCAATGCCCCCAGGAGGCGATCATGGCGTCCACGTCCGGCCGACGGCTGGCGGTGCTCTCGCTCACCGCGCTCGGTATCGTGTACGGTGACATCGGCACCTCACCGCTCTATGCGATCCGCGAGTCGCTCCAACCCGCCCACGGCCTGCCGGTCTCCGCGGCGAACGTCCTCGGTGTCCTGTCGTGCATTGTCTGGTCGCTCATCATCGTCATCTCGATCAAGTACCTCGGCTACATCCTGCGCGCCGACGATCACGGCGAGGGCGGCATCCTCGCCCTCGCCTCGCTGGCCACCCCGATGGACACCGGGGCGACCCGGAGCCGTCGCGGGCTGGTGCTCCTCGGTCTCGCCGGCACCGCCCTGCTCTACGGTGACGGGGCCATCACCCCGGCCATCTCGGTGCTGAGCGCCGTGGAGGGCCTCGCCGTCGCGACGCCCGTGTTCACGCCGTACGTGATTCCGATCACCCTCGGGATCCTCATCGCCCTCTTCCTCGCGCAGCATCACGGCACCGGGCGGGTCGGGGGAGTGTTCGGACCGATCGTGGTCCTCTGGCTGCTCACGCTCGCGACCCTCGGGATCGCGCAGCTCATCCGGCAGCCGGCGGCGCTCGCCGCGCTCGACCCGCGCCATGCGATGGCGTTCTTCTCCGCCAACGGCTCGCGCGCCTTCATCGTCCTGGGTTCGGTCTTCCTCGTCGTCACGGGTGGCGAGGCCCTCTATGCCGACCTCGGGCACTTCGGGACGCGCCCGATTCGGCTCGCCTGGTTCGGGCTCGCGCTGCCGGCGCTGCTGCTCAACTACTTCGGCCAGGGCGCGCTGCTGCTGGAGACGCCGGAGGCGATCCGCAATCCCTTCTACCTCATGGTGCCGGCGTGGGCGCTGTACCCGGTGGTGGGCCTCGCGACGGCCGCGACGGTGGTGGCCTCGCAGGCGCTGATCTCGGGTGCCTACTCGCTGACCCTCCAGGCCGTGCGACTTGGCTGCCTCCCGCGAATGCGGATCGAACACACCTCCGACCGGGAGAAGGGGCAGATCTACATCCCGGCGGTGAACCGGTTCCTGATGGTCGCGTGCCTCGCGCTCGTCGTGGGCTTCGGATCCTCGGCGGCACTCGCCTCGGCATACGGGGTGGCGGTCACCACCACGATGGTCATCACGACCGTGCTGTTCCACGCGGTGGCTCGCACCCGGTGGGGCTGGTCACGGTGGCATGCGGGCGTGCTGACCGCGGCGTTCCTCGCCATCGACCTGGCGTTCTTCGGGGCCAACCTGCTCAAGATCCCCGACGGGGGGTGGTTCCCGATCGCCGTCGGGAGCGCGATCCTGGCCCTGATGCTGATCTGGCGCCGCGGGCGACGTGGCCTCGCCGCGAAACTCCGCGGTCGGGACCTGCCACCCGAGGCCTTCGCCGCGAGCCTCGCACATGGGATGCCGACCCGGGTGCCCGGCGTCGCCGTGTTCCTGATCCGGGAGCCCGACGTGACCCCTCCGGCGCTGCTGCACAACCTGAAGCACAACCGGGTCCTGCACGAGCACGTGCTCCTGCTCACCGTGGTCACCGAGGGCGGGCCCACGATCGCCGCCGCTGACCGGGTCACGCACCGCCCCCTGGGGCACGGAATGCACCAAGTGACGATCCGCTTCGGGTACCGGGAGGATCAGGACGTGCCGGGCACGCTGCGCGCGCTCACCCTCGAGGGCGTGCCGCCGCTGACGCAGCCGACCTACTTCCTCGCGCGCGAGCGGGTGGTCCGTGCGCGGCGCACCGGCACCCTCGGGCCGTTGCTGCCCATCTTCGCGTGGCTGAACCGGAATGCGCCGTCGGCGAGCGCCCACTTCCGGTTGCCGCCGAACCGTGTCGTGGAACTTGGTGCACAGGTGGAGTTGTAGCGGGAGGACTCGCGCGGGCGAGAGCCCGACCGACCTCAC
>JACKDA010000030.1 GCA_020633775.1 Gemmatimonadales bacterium
CCGAAGCGGTCCTCGTGCCAGTAGCGCGCCTGCACGTCGAGGCGGCGACGCGAGGCGGATGCATCCGACCACTTGGCGAACCCGGTGTAGCGGGTCACCAGCGGGCGGTCGCTGAAGCTGTCGTCGTTCCCGTCGATGAAGCGCCGATGGTGGGTGGCGGAGACCGCGGCGAGCAACCGGCCCCCACCGAGTGCCGGGCGGATCATGCCATCGAGGGTCGACTCGCCATGGCTGGAGCCGTTGGCCGTCACCGACCAGGCGGGTGCGCTGCGGGGGTCTCGCGTGATCACGTTCACGACCCCGCCCATCGCCTCCGAGCCGTACAGCGTGCTCGCCGGGCCGCGCACGATCTCCACCTGCTCGATGAGGGCCGGGTTGAGCGAGTTCAACGCGTACACGCTCGAGAGCGCACCGAGCACCGGGACCCCGTCATAGAGGACCGCCGTGTACGGTCCCTCCATGCCGTTGATCGAGATCGAGTTGGTGTAGCAGACACCGCAATCGACCTGTTCCCGCAGCCCGGGAAGGCTGCGGATCGATTCCATCAGGTTCGTGGTGAGGTTCCGCTCGAGCGCGGTCCGGGACACCACCTCCACCTTCACCGGCGAGTCCTCCAGCCGCACCTCGGCGAGCGTGCCGGTGACGACGAGGTCGCCGACCTCGACCGCGAGGGGGACCAGCGCGAGCTCACCGAGATCGATGTCGCGCGAGAGGGTGACCTCGCGCTGCAGCGGGGCATGGCCGAGCGCCCGGACCTCCACGGTCCGGGTTCCCGGACGGATCGCAGGCAGGCGGAAGCGCCCCCCTGCATCGCTGCGCACCGCGGGATGCCCGGCTACGCGGACCTGCGCCCCGGGGAGCGGCTCGCCCCCTGCGACGATCCGTCCGGACACGGCCACCGTTGCCTGCGCCCCGACCACGGCGGGGGCCGCCGCGAGGGCGACGAGACAGAGCGCCGCGCGGCCTGCCGTCATCGCCCGGTGCCCGCGGCGTGCAGGGCGCGGACCGATGCGATGACCGCGGGATCGTCCCAGCGTGCCGCACCGAAGTGGGTGTGCAGCACGCGATCCTCGGCATCGAGGATGATGGTGACCGGGAGGGCCCAGCGCCCCCATGCCTTCGGCAGCGGTTCGTGCTCGATCAGGATCGGCGGCGCCTTCGGCAGCGTGGCCAGGAAGCGACGCACCGCGGCGGGGCGATCGAGAGCCAGCGCCACGACGGAGATCGGCGACCCCGACAGCGAGTCGGCAAGTGCCGCCAGGCCCGGCAACTCGGCCCGGCATGGCGTGCACCAGGTGGCCCACAGGTTCACGACCCGCGTGCCGGAGGTCGCGTCGGACCAGGGAAGCGTGTCCCCGGCGAGCGTGTGCACGGCGAAGCGACCCGGCAGCACCTCGCCGACACGCTGCGCGGGAAGCGCGCCCGCCGCGAGCAGGGTGGCGACGACCAACGCTAGCCGAGCCATGCCCGCGCCTCCTGCACCAGCAGCCAGACGTTGAGCGCCGCGATGATGGCCGCGACAAGCCACGCGGCCGCCGAGAGCCACGGCCGGTTGACGAACTCGCCCATCTTCGCCCGCGAGCTGGTGAACCAGACCAGCGGGATGACCGCGAAGGAGAGCTGCAACGAGAGGATCACCTGGCTCAGGATCAGCAGCGACCCGGTGCCGCGCTCGCCGTACAGCGCGGTCACGATCACGGCCGGGATGATCGCGATCAGCCGCGTGATCAACCGTCGGAGCCAGGGGGGCAGGCGGATGTCGAGGAATCCCTCCATCACGATCTGCCCGGCGAGCGTACCGGTGATCGTCGAATTCTGCCCGGACGCGAGCAGCGCCACCGCGAAGAGGGTCCCGGCCGCGGCGGTGCCGAGGAGCGGGGTCAGCAGCGCATGCGCATCGTGGATGTCGGCCACCGACTCGTAGCCGGTCCCGTGGAACGTCGCCGCCGAGAGGATCAGGATCGCGCCGTTGATCAGGAACGCGAAGAAGAGCGCCACCGTGGAATCGATGGTGGCCCACTTCACCGTCTCCCGCTTGTCGGCCACCGTATCACCGAGGTGGCGCACCTGCACGATCGCCGAGTGGAGGTAGAGGTTGTGCGGCATCACCGTGGCCCCGAGGATGCCGAGGGCGATGTAGAGCTTCGCCGGATCGGTCACGATCTGGGTCGTCGGCACCAGTCCGGCCGCCACCGCGCCGAGCTCGGGCCGCGCGAGGAACATCTCGACCAGGAAGCAGCCCCCGATCACCGCCACGAGCGCGATCACGAACGCCTCGAGGTAGCGGAACCCGCGGTGCTGCAGCAGCAGGATCAGCAGCACGTCGACGGCGGTGAGGATCACGCCCCACAGGAGCGGGATCCCGAAGAGGAGGTTGAGCGCGATCGCCGAACCGATGACCTCGGCGAGGTCCATCGCGGCGATCGCGACCTCGCAGAGCACCCAGAGCACGAACGAGACCGGGCGCGAGAAGTGGTCGCGACAGGCCTGCGCGAGGTCGCGCCCCGTCACCACGCCCAGCTTCACGGCGAGGGCCTGCAGCAGCATCGCCATCAGGTTCGAGAGCAGGATGACGCTGAGCAGCGTGTAGCCGAACTGCGCGCCGCCGGCGATGTCGGTGGCCCAGTTGCCGGGATCCATGTAGCCGACCGCGACCATGTAGCCCGGACCGGCGAAGGCGAGGGCCTTGCGCCACCAGGGGCCACCGCGCGGGACGCGCACCGAGCGGAACGCCTCGGGCAGCGACGGACGGCGCCGGGCGTGTCGCCAGCCGCTCGCGGAGGTCCCGGGGACCTCGGACTCGAGCGACGCGGTCGCGTCGGGCGTCGCGCTCACGTCTCCGCCAGCGCCGTGCAGCGCACCTGTCCCGCCAGCTCGTGGCCGACGACCTGCTCGACCCGGCCGTGGCGCACGAGCACCGGCCCGGCGAACGGTTGCCGGGTGAGCACCGTCAGCCGCACGCCCGGGGTGAGTCCCGCCTCGGCGAGCCAGCGCAGCCGGTCGCTGTCGTCGGTGTCGACCTGGGCGATGCACACCGTCGCCCCGACGGCCACCTCCGTCAGCGGGACCGTCCGGCGCACGGCGAGTCGGCCGTCGGCGCCGGGGATCGGATCCCCGTGCGGATCGAAGTCGGGGTGCCCGAGGGCTTCCGCCAACCGCTCCACCAGGTCGTCGCTCGCCGCGTGCTCCAACCGCTCGGCCTCGGCGTGCACGGTGTCCCAGGTGTAGCCGAGCCGGGCGACGAGGTAGCTCTCGATCACCCGGTGGCGACGCAGCACGCGAAGCGCCTCGCGCCGCCCGGTGCGGGTGAGCGAGGCGCCCCGATACGGTTCGTGGACGACCAGCCCCTGCTCGGCGAGGCGCTTCAGCATCCCGCTCACCGAGGGCGCGGCCAGCGCGAGCGCCGCGGCGAGGTCGGTCGTGGCGGCCGCCCCACCCTCCTCGGTGAGGGCATAGATCGCCTTGAGGTAGTCCTCGACCGAGCGGGTCAGGTCGGCGCCACGCGATTTAGCCATGCCTAAATAATGCTATCGCGTCACCTAAAGTCAATCATCCGGTGGCGGCGCCGTCGCCCAGGCCCGCACCACCGGCGTCAGGATCCGCTCGGTCATCCCCCACAGGAGGCCGCCCGGGAGGGCATACCCCTCGACCTGCCGTCGGGTCCCGCCAACCTCGAGCTCGGCCAGTCCGAGTGCACCGGTTGCGGCCAGCGTCGCGAGGGGGACCCAGTGGTGGGCGGCGACCTCGACGTTGGGTCGGACCTCGGGTGCCGCGTCGAGCCGGAACACGTAGGGGCGCACGGTGATCGGGGGGAGTTGCGGGGTCATCGGGGCGAGGTCATCGAGCTGGGCCACCCGCTGCGCCGCGTCGAGCGCGATGCCGACCTCCTCGGCAGTCTCGCGGATCGCGGTCTCGAGAAGCGAGGCGTCGGCGGGTTCCTGGCGTCCGCCCGGCAGCGCCAGGTGACCCGACCAGGGATCGCCGAGCCGGTCGGCCCGCCGGATCAGGAGCAGGCGGTCCGGTGCGGGAACGAGGAGGAGCGCGACCGCCGCCTGGCGGCGGAGCGGATCGTGTACTTCGCGCGGGGTGCGGCTGCCGAGGTGGAGGAGCAGCCGCTCGAGCCGGCTCATCCGTCGAGGTGGCGGGCCAGGAAGGTGCGGGTGGCGTCGAAGAGGCGCTCGGTGTGCTCGCTCATCCCGCGCCACGGGTGCACCGCCCCGAAGGTGTGCCCGGCCCCGTCGATCGCGAGGAAGGCGTGGTGGTCGTCGTCCCCCGCTTCGGCGAGCCGCTCGGCCTCGCGGAACGGCACCGTCTCGTCCGCCGTCCCGTGCACCTGCAACCACGGCCGCCCGAGCGCCGCCGCGGCACGGGGGATGTCGAGCCGGCCGTTCTCGTGTGCGAGGCAATCGGCGGCGATGTCGAACGCCAGCGGCAGCCGGATCCCGAGTCGCGCATGCGGCACCTCGATGGTGCCCGCCGCGCGCCACGCCTCCAGCTCGGCGTCGGTGTGGCGGCGCACGCGCGCGATCGCGGCCCAGGTGATCACCGGTGCGATCGCGGGATCCTCGCCGGCGAGCAGCAGTGCCATCGCCCCACCGCGCGAGTGGCCGACCACCGCGAGGCGGGTCGGCGCGGCGACGCCGAGTGCACCGGCCCGCAGGGCCGCGACGACGGCGTGCAGGTCGTCGAGTTCCTTCGAGTAGGTGTTGTGCGTGAACCGCTCGATCCGGGTGAAGTCGCCCGCGGCATCGACCCCCGCCCCGCTCACGGTCGCCGTGACGGCGACGTAGCCGGCGCGGGCGAGCTGCTCGGCGAGGATGGGCAGGAAGGCGTAGTCCTTGAAGCCCTTGAAGCCGTGGATCAGGAGCACCGCGGGCTGGGGGCGATCACGTGACCCGGCGCGCACGTCGACGAGGATCTCGCCGAGCGCGCCGGGCAGGTGATGGTGCGAGAGGGTGGGTGTCGCCATCAGCGGAAGATAGGGGCGCCGGGAGTCACCGGACGGCGGGCTCGAGCAGCGAGAGCTCCCCGCGATCGGCATCAAGCTCGGCGAGCACGCCCACCGGGAGCGTCCATTGGTCGTCGATGTGCCCGAACGGGAAGCCGACGACCACCGGGATCCCCCGCGTCCCGAAGTAGGTGTGCAGCACCTCGTCGAGGCCCAGCGCGCCACTCGGGGTGCTGCGGTCGAGCTCGGTGAACCGGCCGATCGCGACGCCGGCGAGGCGATCGAGCATCCCGGCGAGCCGCAGGTGGGCGAGCATGCGATCGACGCGATAGACGTCCTCCCCGACATCCTCGAGGAAGAGGATCGCGCCGTCGGTGTCGGGCGCGTACGGCGTGCCGAGCAGCGCCTGGACGAGGGTGAGGTTGCCGCCGACCAGCCGCCCGCGTGCGCGGCCACCCACCAGCGGGTAGATCCGCCCGCTGGTGGGGACCAGCGTGTCGCCCGGCGGCGCGGGGCGACCGAGCGGGCCGGCCGGCGCGATCGAGGTGAGCACCCGATCGAAGTGCCAGCGCTGGAACTTCGGCATCGGCGCACGCGCGATCGGGCCGTGGAAGGTGACCACGCCGGTCCGCTGCCAGAGGGCGAGCAGCAGCACGGTGATGTCCGAGAAGCCGATTACCGGCCGTGGCCGCCGCGCGAAGCCCTCGAAGTCGACGCGGTGGACGATCCGGTTCATCCCGTCGCCGCCGCGGATGCACCACACCGCGTCGATGCCGGGATCGGTGAGCGCGGCGTTCAGGTCGGCGAGGCGATCGTCGTCGCGGCCCGCGAGGTAGCCGTAGGCATCGCCGGCGTGGGCACCGAGTCGCGGGACGTAGCCCATCGCCTCGCAGAGCTCGCTGGCACGGGTGAGGTCGTCGCGCTCGAGGAGCGGGCCGGAGGGGGCCACGAGGGCGACGGTGGCGCCGGGGGCGAGACGCGGCGGGAGGATCGGCTTGGGATGCATCGGTGCTCCGGTTACGATTGGGCGTCCAATCACGGGAGCCGGCGCATGCCCACGTCCCATTCCACCCAGCTCGCCACCGCGAAGGCCATCGGGGCGGCTCGCGAGGCCATGCTGGTCGAGTGGGCGGCGTGGTTGGGGCGGCGCCAGGCCTCCGGGAGCTTGCCCGACCAGCTCGTCGCGCGCAAGCTCGAGCTCGTGCTCGACACCCTCATCGCCATGCTCGGTCCGCTCCGCCGCGAGGCGGTGCTGGTCTGGCGTCGGGTGATGGAGCACTACGGCCGCGTCGGTGCCGCCCGCGGGCTCGCCGCCGGCGAGATCGTCGAGGAGATCCAGCAGCTCCGCCTGCTGCTGATCAACCACATCGGCGACACCATCGCGGCGATGCGCCCCCGCCGCTCGGTCGCGGTCTTCCTGCGCCTGAACGCCATCATCGACGCGGGCATCGCCCAGGCCGTGGTCGGCTACACCGATGCGCTGGTCGCGTCGCTGCTCCCGGACGACGGTCGCGAGGACCCGCTCACCGGCGCCGACACCGAGGCGATGGAGGATCGGCTCGCCGCCCTCGAGGCGGAGCTCGCCACCATCACCGCCGGCCGCTGAGGTCCCGGCGGTGTCGCTCCTCGCCGCCCTCCCCTGGGCCCTGCCCTTCGTCGCCATCGCCCCGCTCGCCCGCCGCAAGCCGGACGTCGCGGACCAGGTGCCCGACGCCGAGACGCCGGTCTCCGTCATCATCCCGGCCCGCAACGAATCCGGAACGATCGAGGGCGTCGTCCGCTCCCTGCTCGCATCGGTCCATGCGCAGTTCGAGGTGATCGTCGTCGATGATCGGTCGAGCGACGACACCGCCGCGCGCGTGGCGGCAATGGCGGCGCAGGACCCGCGGCTCCGGCTCGTTCAGGGCGCCGAACTCCCCGAGGGATGGCTTGGCAAGCCGTGGGCCTGCCATCAGGGGGCGACGGTGGCGCGTGGCGACGTGCTGCTCTTCACCGACGCCGACACGACGCATGACCCGCGACTGCTGGCCTGCGCGGCCGGTGGCCTGCGGGCCGAGTCGGCCGACCTGCTCACCCTGACCAGCCAGCAGCGCTGCGTGACGTTCTGGGAGCGGATCGTGATGCCGCAGATCTGGGTGCTCCTCGGCGTGCGCTATCCGCCGGCACGGGTGAACCGCGCGACGCGCACCGACCAGCTCGTCGCCAACGGCCAGTTCATCATGGTCCGCCGCGAGGCGTACGAGGCGCTCGGCGGCCACGCCGCGGTGCGCGGCGAGGTGGTCGAGGACCTCGCGCTCGCCCAGGCGTTCCTGCGCAACGGTCGCCGACTCCGCCTGATGTTCGGCGAGTCGCTCCTGCAGACGCGGATGTACCGCTCCCTCGGCGAGATGATCGAGGGCTGGTCGAAGAACCTCTACCTCGGATCGCGCCAGTCGGCCGGCGACCGCAAGCTGTTCGCCGCGCTCGCGCCCGCCATCCTGCTGGCCGGCTTCGCGTTCTGGCTGGTGCCGCCGATCCTGCTGTCGGCCGGGGTGCTCGTGCCGGCGATGCAACTCGCGATCGCGATCTCGCTCGCGTTCTGGGCGCTGGTCTCCTTCGGGATGCAGATCCCGCCGTGGCACGCGCTGGCCTATCCGCTCGGCGCGACGACGGCTCTGCTGATCGCCCTGCGCTCGATCCTGAGGGGTCGCCGACGGGTCGAGTGGCGGGGTCGGACCTACCGCGTCCCGGGCTGACCGGCAGGACGCACCCCCGGCCGCGCGCGGGCGCGCTCGCCGGTACCCTCGCGGCACGGGACGCGCCATCCGGAATGTGCCGAGCGCGGTTTCGTGCCGCGCATGGCCACGCCCCCGCGCACTCCCTCGCCCGTCGACCGGTTCCTCGCGCTCATCGGGGCCCGCCGAGCCGCACTCCCTCGACAGGTACCGGGACAGGACGCGCCACCGCTGCTGCACGTGGCCGACCTCGCGCAATTGCCGTGCTGGCTCGCTGAAACCGACAGCGCCAGGACCCGGACCCTTGCCCGGCGCCTCGCCCGGCATGGCCACGTCGCGCTGCTGCTCGGGCGGGGGGGACACCCCGACGGCGTGGAAGCCGCCGTGACACTCGCACCGGCCCGGGTCCACGCCATCGACCTGGGCGCCCCGGCGATCGCCGTGCAGCGGCTCCGGCAGCTCGCCCCGACCGGCTCCCGCCTCGGCGACGCGCTCGCCGCCGCGGCGGCCCTCGACGTCGATGCCGCGGGTCGCCTGGCGTTCGGGCGCGCCCGCGCGCGCGTGACCTCCATGGTGCGCGCACTCCCGGAGCGCATCCCTGCGCCGGATCGCCATGCGTGGGTCCTGCTGCAGGTCACCCGGCTGCTGTTCCTGCGATTCGTCGAGTCGGAAGGATGGCTCGACGGGCGCGCCGACTTCCTCGCCCGCGCCGTCGACGACGTGATGCAGCGCGGCGGCGAGCCCTGGACCGACCTCCTCGCCCCGCTCTTCTTCGGCACCCTCAACCGCCCGGTGGCACGACGCACCGCGGGCGCGCGACGGTTCGGCCGGATTCCCTTCCTCAACGGCGGCCTCTTCGAGCGTCATCCGCTCGAGGTGGCCCATCGGCACTGGCCGGTGCCGATCACCGAGTGGCACGAGCTCCTCGGCGCGCTGGTCGAACAGATCGAGGTCTCGCTCGACGAGGGCGGCCCCGGCGGGGCGGTGACACCCGACATGCTGGGGCGCATTCTCGAGGGGCTCATGGATCCCGAGGAGCGCTCCTCCCACGGGGTGTTCTACACACCACCCCGCCTGGTCGATCGCCTCGTGCGCACCGCGCTGGAGAGCCACCTCGCCCGCCGGACCGGGACCGCGGTCGACCGGCTCCACGAGATGATGGTGACTGATGCGCCGTCGGTGCGACGCCTGTTCGGCTCGCTCCGGGTCCTCGATCCCGCGGTCGGTTCCGGCGCGTTCCTGATCGGCGTCCTGCGCGCGCTGGCGCCGGGCCCGCTCGCGGACCAGCGCCACGTGCGGCATCTGCTGACGCATTGCCTGCACGGGGTCGACCGGCAGCCCGCCGCCGTTCGCATCACCGAACTCCGGCTCTGGCTGGCCCTGCTGCGGAGCATGCGCGGCCTGCCCCCCGAGCGGGTGCGGCCGCTGCCGAACCTCGACACGGCGGTGCGTGCCGGTGACGCCCTCCTCGACCCGCTGGCCGGGCTGCGCGTCCCCGATCCGTGGCTCTCACGCCTCCGGGAAGCGCGCGCGGCCGTCGCCCGGGCGCATGGCGCGGCCCATCGGCGCGCGGTGCGCGGGCTGCGACTGGCGGAGCACCGCGCACTCGCCCAGGCCCTCGCCGAACGGGAGTCGGTCCTGCGACACGACCTGTCCGATCGACGCGACGCCGCATCGACGCCGGGGATGTTCGGTGATCCACTCCCCCCCACGGCGGCACACGTGCGAGGCGATGGCATGCTCCAGGCGCGACTCGATGCGGTGGCCGAACGTCGGGCACAACTGCGTCGCGAGGGACCCGGTGCGACCTTCGCGATCGAGGCCGCGTGGGCCCCGGTGCTCGCCGCGGGCGGCTTCGACCTCGTGGTCGGCAATCCTCCGTGGGTGCGCGCCGAGCGATTGCCGACGGCGGAACGCGACGCACTGGCCGGACGATATCGCTGGTGGCGCGGGGTGGGCCCCGGGTGGCGTCACGCACCGGACCTCGCGGTCGCGTTCGTGGAGCGTGCCGTCGAACTGGTCCGTCCCGGTGGCACGATCGCCTTCCTCGTCCCCGCGAAGCTGGCGACGGCCGGCTACGGAACCACGATGCGCGCCGCGCTGGTGCGCGAGACGACGCTCGAGGTGGTGGCGGACCTGCAGCACGATCCCGGGGCGGTGTTCGCGGCCACGACCTATCCGCTCGCACTGATCACGTCGCGGCGCCCGCCGCCCGCCGGCCATCGTGTCCGCACGACGCTCGACGGGCCGGATGACGCCGCGATTCCGCAGGCGGCGTGGGACGGCGAACACGCCTGGTTGCTGCAACGCCCCGAGGTGGTGCGACTGGTGCGGCGCCTCCGGGCTGCGCACCCGATCCTGTCGGATCGTGTCGAACCCGCGCTCGGGGTGAAGACCGGTGCGAACGCGATCTTCCTCGATCCACCGGACGCCGTGCGGGCATGGACACGCCCGGCACTTCGCGGCCGCGACGTGCGCCAGCACGCAGACGCGCCCCGACAGCGACTGCTGTGGACCCACGGTGCCGACGGGCGCCCGCTCGCGAAGTTGCCGGCCCCGGTGGCCGCGTACCTCCGCCCGCACGAGGCCGCACTGCGACGGCGGGCCGACCAGCAGCAGGGGCCATGGTGGCAACTGTTCCGCACCGGCCCGGCGCAGGCACGCTGGCGAGTGGTGTGGCCGGACATCGCCCGAAAGCTGCGCGCCGTGGCGCTCGACGACCCGGACGTCGTGCCACTCAACAGCTGCTACGTCGCCGTGGCACCAACTCGCTCCGCGATGCACCGCCTCGCCGCGTGGCTGAACACCCCAACCCTCTGCGCCCTGGCCCGGCTCGCGGCGGACCCCGCTGCGGGCGGACATGCGCGGTTCGCGGCGCGCACCGTCGGTGCGCTGCCGTGTCCCGCCGTGATCTGGACCGACCCGACCTTCGGGTCGATTGCCTCCCACCGTGACGCCGACGGAGCCGAGGCATGGGCCGTCGAGGTCCTCGGGCTCTCCGTCGAGGAACGAGATGCCCTCGCTGCCGTCGCGCCGCATCGTCGCTGAGTCGCTGGTGATGCTGCGCGTTGCCTCTCGCGGCGGAGGGTGGCACGAGACGGCATGCCCCGATGCGCTGCTCCAGGCACTCGAGCCTGCCGCGGCACCCGCCCCGGGCGTCCCGCCAGCATGGCTGCTCACCCGGCAACACCGGTCGTGGCAACGCGTGGTCACGGCGCTGCGAACGCACGGGGCGGCGGTGCTCGCCGAACCGGTCGGCACCGGCAAGACCTGGATCGCGCTCGCGGCGAGCCACACGCTGGGACTCCCGACAGCGGTGATCGCTCCCGCGATCCTGCGCGAGCAGTGGCAGCTTGCCGTCGGGCGGAGCGGGACGCCCGCAACGGTCCATTCCCTCGAGGCGGTGAGTCGCGGCCGCCTCCCCCCGGCTGGCGCCCGACTCGTCATCGTCGACGAGGCGCACCGACTCCGCTCCCCCCGCACGCGACGGATACACTGGCTCGCGCCGTGGCTCGCGGGGCGCACGGCCGTGTTCCTCACCGGCACGCCGATCGTGAACGCCCCGCTCGATCTCATCCGCGTGCTCCGGCTGGCCGTTCCGGACGACGCCCTCCGACTCGACGGGATCCCATCACTCGAGGCGCTGGCGCGGTCGGCCACGCCGCCACATGCCCTCCGGCGGCTGGTGATCCGACAGGCGACGGACGGGCCCGCCGTCGGGGTGACCCGGCTGGCGATTCCCCGCCCGGCTGGCGAGGAGCGCCGAGGCAACATGATCATCGCCGAGCTGGCGACGCTGCGGCTGGGCGAGACCGCGGCGATCGCGCGCCTCGTCCGCACCGTCCTGCTCGATGCCGCGGCATCGAGCGATGCCGCATGGTTCGCGGCAATCAGACGGTACCGTCGCCTGCTCCTCCATGCGCGCGAGGCGGGGGGGCTCACGCGAGCCCAGCTGCGCCAGTTCGCCGGCGCCGACCTCGAGCAGTACGTGCTCTGGCCGCTGGTGGCCGAGGGCCCGACGACATCCCCGTTGCCAACCGCCGACCTCGCGGCGCTCGATGGCATCCTCCGCCGCACCTCGGGCGATGGCGCCTGGCTGACACCCCTCGGCGACATGCTGACCCCGACAGTTCCCACGATCTGCTTCACCCGCCACGTGGCCACGGCGCGTCGACTCGCCGCCCATCTCGGTCCGACGACGGCCTGGGTCAACGGAACCGGCGCCGGGATCGGTCCGCACCGGTTGCCCCGCCGACTGGTCCTCGAGGCGTTCGGCCCCGACCGCGCCGAATGGCGGGGTCGTCGTGAGCTCCCCTGGTGCCTCGTCCTGACCGATGTGGGTGCGGAGGGACTCGACCTCCAGGGTGCGGCGCGCGTGGTCCACCTCGACCTGCCCTGGCATCCGATGGGGTTGGCCCAGCGTGTGGGCCGTGCCGTCCGCCTCGGGCAACGGGCCTCGGTGGTCGCCGAGTTGTGCCGCACGCCGCCGACCGCGATCGAGGACGCCCTCGGCAAGGACCGCACGATCTGCCGGAAGGGGCGACGGGCGGCCGACTGGTCGGCCCGATTGCGCATGTCGCTCGAGGCGGAATGCCCGACCGCGCAACTCGCCTGCCGCGACCGGATCGTCGTCCTGACCGTGCGCGCGGGCCCCCGGCAGGGCGTGCTCTGCCTGGCCGAGTGCGGGAGCGACTGGCGGCAGCTTTCGCCCGAGGCGGTCCTCGGTGCGTTCCGCGCGGGACGACTCGCGCCCACCACGACACCCGACGGTGGTGGCGCGGCGCCATGGGACGCGGTGGCCCGACGACTCGGTGCCCGGGCGCCTCGCCCGCGTCCTGAGGTGGTGCAGCGACTCGCCGAACTGGCCCACCAGGCAGCACGCGCGCGGGACCGGGAGGCCCTCGCCGAGCTCGATGCCCTCCTCGCGGCCTCGGTGGTGAGCCATCCGGTCGGGGTGGAGCGCCAG
>JACKDA010000031.1 GCA_020633775.1 Gemmatimonadales bacterium
CGCGGGTCGGTGACCCAGAAGAAGCGGCCGGTCTCGTAGTCGAGGTCGCGCAGCAGCCGGTCCTGCGGCTCGACCGTCTGGTCGCCGATCCGGTAGGTCCGGTCGGCCACCACGCTGCCGCTCTGGGTCGCGGCGAGCGCCTGGACCGCGAGCGGGCCGTACTCGATCCGGGTCGAGATGCCGAAGTTGTTGGTGGGGATCCCGGCCGTCAGGAAGCGCGAGGGCGGCGGCTGGAACTGGACCGTGCCGACATCGACTCGCTGGATGACCTCGTCCTGCAGCCCCTGATAGTAGGCGCGGATGGTGTTCGCGTTGTTGTAGTCGCGCTGGGTGTCGAGATCGACATCGACGCGCAGCCGCTGGCCGATGACCCCACTCAGGTTGAGGAGGACCTGGTTCTCGATCCGCGGCGCGGTGAATTTCGGCCGGCAACCCGAGACCGGGTCCTGCAACTGGAACGAGGTGCACCGGAGGTTCTCGAACCGCTCGGACGTCACCTGGAGCGAGACCTGTCCGTCGATCGCCACGTCGACCAGGTCCGTCGAGATCCCGAAGATTTCCCGGGTCTTGGGCACGTCCCGCTCGGGGAGCCCAACCGCGAGGGCCAGGGAGTCGCCCCCGTACAGGCGCCGGAGCACCCGCTCCCGGCTGGCCCGGAGCCGTTCGCGGGCGAGCCCGGCCTCGAGGTCGGCGTTGAACCGGGCCAGCAGCGCCGCCGGGGAGCCGCGCTCGGACGGTCGCGGCAGCGCCAGCGCCCGCGGCATTCGCAGCTCGGCCAGCCCGAGCGGGAAGGCGGCATGCACGCCCAGCCCCGGCCACGTGGTGTCGGCGGGGAGCTGCTGGGCGGCGGCGCGGTCGGGCCCGAACAGGCCGACGAGAGTCGCGAGGCACACCAGTCGACGGGTCCACAGCGCCGCAAGCGAGCGAATCGGGCGATTACCTTTTCGGAAGGAAGTTGACAAACCTATGCCCTCCCGCCGGGGCACCACAACCGGATCTCCGCCCTGCCCCCATGCGCCTGATCACCCGCCACATCCTGCGCGCACTGACGGCACCCTTCCTCTGGGGCGTCGCCGCCCTCACCGGGCTGCTGCTGCTCAACCAGCTCGCCCCGCTGATCGACCGGTTCGGTGGCAAGGGGCTCGGCGCGGAGGTGATGCTCGAGGCGGTGGTGCTCGCCCTCCCGGCGCTGCTGACGCTGACGATCCCGATGTCGGTGCTGGTCGCCACGCTCTATGCCTACAGCACCCTCGCCGCCGACCTCGAGATGGTCGCGATGTACGCCAACGGGCTGTCGGTGTGGCGGATGGTCCGCCCGGCGCTGATCGCGGCGGTGGGCATCACGCTCGTGAACTACCTGCTGTTCGACCAGATCGTCCCCCTCAGCAACAGCAGGTACAAGACCCTGCAGCTCGCGGTGTACAACGTCTCCCCGACCCTCTCCCTCCGCGCCGAGGAGCTCAACGAGCTCGGCACGGCGGGCTATGTCCTGCGCGCCCACGAGATCCGGCCCGAGGACGGTCGGATGACCGACATCTCGATCTACGACCTCCTGCGCTATGACGGTCGGCGGGCGATCCATGCCGACAGCGGCCGGATGGCCCGCTCCCCGACCGGCGCCGACCTGCTCCTGACGCTCTACGACGGCGAAGCGATCGACTACAGCACGGCCGAACCGACCCGGATCGAGCGGACCACCTTCCGGATCAACGTGGTGCGGCTGGCCGATGTCGAACGGGAGTTCACCCGCTCCCTCGGCCTCGCGGAGCGGGGCGACCGGGAGAAGTCGGGGTGCGAGCTCCTCGACGGCATCACCGAGAGCGAATGGCGATTCACCCAGGCAGCCCGCCAGCGCGAGCGGTTGACCCGGCGCGACCTGCGCAACCTCGCCGGGCTCCCCCCGCTCCCCCCACCGGCCGCCGAAGCGATGCCGGACTTCGCGCCGCACTGCGTCGGGCCGATGGGGCGGGTGCAGCGCGCGCTCGAGCGGGCGTTCCTCCCCGGCGAACTGGAAGCCCAGGAACCGGTACCCCCGGTGCAGGACGCGGTCCGGGTCACGCAGGACTCGCTGCGACCGGCCCAGGACTCGCTCCGGCCCCGCGACAGCCTCGGCGCCGGCACCGATTCGGCCTCCGGCCTCCTGCCCCGCCTCCCGGCCGGTGCCCTGCGCGAGCGACTCGCGGCCAAGGACTCCCTCGCGGCGGCCGAGGTCACGTCCCAGGACAGCGGCCAGGGGCTGGGCGATGAGGCGCCCGAGGCGCCGCTTGGCCCGGCGGACCCGGCGGACCCGGCGCTGGCCGGTCCGGGCGCCGACGGGCTGCCGCCGTTCGCCCAGGGCGGCCAGCGGATCGACGGGATCGTCGTCAACATGAACGAGATCATCGCCGCCCGCCTCAACAGCCGCGAGAACCTGCGGACGATGCGGGAGTACGACGTCGAGTACCACAAGAAGTTCGCGATCCCCCTCGCCTCGTTCTGCTTCGTGCTGGTGGGCGTCGCGCTCGCGCTCAAGTTCCCGCGCAGCGGGATCGGGCTCGTGATCGGCGGCTCGCTGCTGATCTTCCTGCTGTTCTACGTGCTCCTGATCGGCGGGGAGAACCTCGCCAACGACGGGGTGATCAGTGCCGAGGTCGCGATGTACGCGCCGGTGATCGTCCTGACCCTGATCGGCGTGGCGGCGGTCGCCGCCGCCGACCGGGAGATGGGCACCGCGCGCAGCGTCAGCATCGTCGAGTGGCTAGTCGGACTGCTCCCCCGCCGGCGCCGCCGGGAGTCGCCATGAAGCTGCTCGGCACCCTCGACCGCTACGTCGTCCGCCAGTGGATGGTCACCTTCCTCCTCTCGGCGCTGGGCATCCCCGCCGTGGCGGTGCTCATCCGGATGAGCGAGGACTACGGCCGGCTGGTCGGGCGCGGCGTCCCGCCGCGCGACGCCCTCCTCGGCACGGTGCTGCTCTACCCGGGCCAGATGGCGATGCTCTTCCCGGCGGCGGTACTCTTCGCGACCGTGTTCACGCTCAACGCCATGGGGCGCCACAGCGAGTTGACCGCGGTCAAGGCCGGCGGCGTCTCGTTCTACCGGCTGATCGCCCCGATGCTGGTGCTGGCGCTCGTCGCGGTGCCCACCAACTACGCCCTGCAGGAGGTGGCCGCGGTGAGCGGGGCGCGCCAGCGCGTCCTGCACAAGGAGAAGCTCGACCCGGACGACCTGATCCGGTTCAACTTCGCGTTCCTCGACGAGGGTGGCCGGACCTGGGCGATCAAGGAGCTGCAGCGCGGGCGGGGCTACCTCGGCAACCTGCTGGTCGAGGGCCCGGCCGACAGCGCCGGGGTCCGTTGGACCATCACCGCCGACAGCGCCCGCTGGGACAGCGTGGGCGGGCGCTGGGCCCTCTACCGCGGCGCCGTGCACCGCCTGGGCGATTCCGCGCGCGGCCCGGAGAGCATCGCCTTCCGGACCCTCGAGGCCCCGGCCCTCGACCAGCCGCCGGGGGAGATGCTGAACACCTTCTCGAATGCGACGGAGATGCGCGCGGGCGAACTGCGCGACTACCTCGACCGGCTCAAGCGCACCGGCGTCCGCCCGGGCCAGCTCGCGGTCGACCTGCCCCTCAAGTACGCGGTGCCGATGGCGTGCCTGGTCGTGGCGCTCTTCGGGGCGCCGCTCGCGGTGACGAACCCGCGCGCCGGCGCCGCGATGGGGCTGGCGATCGCGCTCGGCACGACGCTGGTCTACCTGACCGGCACGCAGATCATGAAGGCGATCGGCGGGAAGGAGTTGATCCCCGTCGACGTCGCGGCCTGGTCGATGAACGGGGTCTTCCTCGTCCTCGCGATCGTCCTGCTGGTGCGGGTCCGGAGCTAGGCCGCGACGTCCGTCAGGACGCCGCGCCGTCGCGCCGCCGTCCGAACCGTTCCCAGAGGAAGTAGGCCGGGATCCCGGCGCCGATCACCCCGAAGGTGACCAGCGTCCCCTCGGTGTCGGTCATCACCGCGTTGCCCATCATCGCCAGCGACGCGAGCAGGAAGATCGCCGGCGTGATCGGGTAGCCGAACGTGCGGTACGGCCGCGGCGCGTCGGGCCGGGTACGGCGCAGGCGATAGACCCCCGCCACCGCCAGCGCGTAGAACGGCCATGAACCCAGCACGAACTTGTCGGCCAGCGCCCCGAAGTCGTTCTGGAGCACGTAGATCACGCTCACCGTCGCGGCGGCCCAGATCGCGACCGACGGGGTCTTGAACCGCGGCGAGACCCGGGCGAGCACCGGGAAGAAGAGCCCGCGGTCGGCCATCGCGAACCAGACGCGCGGCCCGGTCATGATCGAGCCGTTCACCGAGCCGAAGCACGAGAGCATCACGATCCCGCTCACCACCGCCGCGCCCGCCGTGCCGAAGAGCGGGATCCGCTCGGCCGCCGTCGCGGCGACCAGCCGCGCGGAGGGCATCTCGGAGATCGGGACGAGGTAAAGGTAGGCCGCGTTGATCAGCAGGTAGATCGCGACGATCGCCGCCGTGCCGATCAGCAGTGCGCGCGGGAGGTTGCGGCCCGGGTCCTTCACCTCGCCGCCGATCGCGGCCAGGTTCGACCAGCCATCGTAGGTCCACATCACCGGCACCAGCGCGGTGAACATCGCCGACAGGCCGATCACGGTGGTGCTCTCGCTCACCGTCAGGTTCGAGGCGTTGCCGGTCCCGCCCCCGAACGCGAACAGCACGATCCCCATCAGCGCGCCGTACTTGAGGATGGTGGTGACGTTCATGAGCACCGAGGCGTAGCTCACCCCGAGCCAGTTGAGCATCGCGATGATGACGATCGTCACCGCCGCCACGTAGCGCACCTGCATCGGCGACATCTCGATGAAGTACGAGAGGTACTCCGCGAAGATGGTCGAGATCCCGCCCACCGCCGAGGCGCGAATCACCGTCAGCTCGGCCCACCCCGCCAGGAAGGCCGGGAACGCCCCCCAGCTCTCGTGGAGGTAGGGGAGCACGCCGCCGCTGCGGGGGTACATCGCCGCGAGCTCGGCGATCGCGAGGGCCCCGGTGAGGGTGACCAGCCCGCCGAGGACCCAGACCGCGAGGGCCGCCACGGGCGAGGGGAGGGTGGTCGCGATCTGCGCCGGGACCCGGAAGATCCCGCTCCCGATCGTGATGCCGACCAGGATGGCGACCCCGCTCCAGAGGCCGAGGGTGCGGGGCAGGCGCTCATCGTGCGAAGCCGTCTCGGGCATCGGCGGTCCGGGCGTCGGAGTGGGTGGGGAGACCGGCCGGCAGGGGAGGCCGGTTGGTTGAGGCGACTGAGTCGGTCGGGTATCTTTCCGCTGCTCTAAACTGACACCACGTGACCGGTTCGCCTAGGGGGACCGGCCGAAAGGGTTGCGCCGTCCCGATGTCCGAAGCCGTCCCCGCCGCCGTGCCGCAGGAGGCCTCCCGGTCGCTCCTCGCCGACCTGGTCACCCTCACCAAGCCGCGGATCATCTCCCTGCTCCTGGTGACCACCATCGCGCCGATGTTCATCACCCCTGCGGGGATGCCGTCGCTGGCGCTGATCGGCTGGGTCACCCTCGCCGGCTACCTGATGGCCGGGGGGGCCAACGCGATCAACATGTGGTTCGATCGGGACATCGACGACAAGATGAGCCGGACCCGGCTGCGGCCGATCCCCTCGGGGCGGATCCCGGCCGGCGCCGCGCTGCTGTTCGGGATCACCCTCGGGGCGCTGGCCTTCGCGCTCTTCTGGACGATGGTCAACCCGATGGCGGCCTGGCTCGCCCTCGGCGGCCTCCTCTTCTACGTCCTCGTCTACACCATCTGGCTCAAGCGCTCCAGCCCGCAGAACATCGTGATCGGCGGGGCGGCCGGCGCCTTCCCGCCGCTGGTGGGCTGGGCGGCGATGACCGGCTCGGTCGATCTCGGCGCGATCTACCTCTTCGCGATCGTCTTCTACTGGACCCCGCCCCACTTCTGGGCGCTGGCGCTCAACAAGACCCGCGACTACGGCAACGCCGGGATCCCGATGATGCCGAATGTCCACGGGATCCCCGAGACCAAGCGCCAGATGCTGCTCTACACCCTGATGCTGATCCCGCTCACCATCATGCCGGCGATCATCGGCCTCTCGGGGGTGTTCTACGGCGTCGCGGCGACCCTCCTCGGCGCCCGCTTCCTCCAGCTCTGCTGGGCGATCGTCCGCGAGGACGGGGTCACCCCGAAGACCTGGAAGCTCTACAAGTACTCGCTCTCCTACCTCGCCCTGCTGTTCGTCGCGATGGCGGTGGACCGCTGGGTCCCGTTCGGCCAGCCGGTCCAGCCGGCACGTGAGCTGATCCTCGGGGCACCGAGCGACGGGACGGCGCCGGCCGCTCCCCCGATGACGGATCACGAGGGACACTGAGCTGAGCACCACGCCGCGGCGTCGGCCCCCCTCGCCGCGGCCCCTGCTCCGGCTGTGGCCCAGGGTTCGCCCCTACCGGGGCGGACTCGTCATCGCCGGGGCGACGCTGGTCCTCTCCTCCGCGCTGGCGCTCGTCTTCCCGCTGGTCGTCGGCCAGCTCCTCGACGCGGCCTTCGTCGACCTCAGCCGGGCCCGCCTCAATCGCATCGCGCTCTGGTTGCTGGTCCTCTTCGCCACGACCGCGGTCCTCAACTACATCCAGACCTACTGGCTCTCGGCCACGGGGGAGCGCACGGTCGCGGGCCTTCGCCGCGAGCTCTTCGGCAAGCTGCTGACCTTCCCGCCGGGGTTCTACGCCGATCGTCGCACCGGCGAGCTGACCTCGCGCCTCACCGCCGATATCGGCCTGCTGCAGGGGATCCTCTCGCACCAGCTCGCCGAGGGGTCGCGGCAGGTGATGGCGCTGGTCGGAGGCATCACGATCCTCGCGTGGATGCAGCCGAAGCTGGTGCTCGCCGCGGTGGGCGTGATGCCGCTGGTGGTCGGCTCCGCGATGCTCTTCGGCCGACGGCTCAAGCGGATCACCACCGGGGTCCAGGACCAGCTCGCCGAGTCGACGGCGGTCGCCGAGGAGGTCTTCGGCCAGATCCGGGTGGTGCAGGGGTTCGCGCAGGAGCCGCACGAGGTGGCCCGCTACGGCGAGCGGATCGGGCGGGTGATCACCGCCGCGCTGCAGCGGGCGCGGGTGCGCGCCTTCTTCTTCGGGGCGATCACCTTCACCACTTTCGCCGGCGTCACCGCGGTGCTCTACGTCGGCGGGTTGCTGGTCCTCTCGGGCGACCTGACGCCGGGCGACCTGGTCACCTTCCTGCTCTACACGATCTCGATCGCGGCGGCGATCGGTGCGCTGGCGCAGTTCTTCACCTCCTACCAGGAGGCGATCGGCGCCGCCGAGCGGGTGTTCGAGCTGATCGAGCGGACGCCGATGATCGCGGACCCGGCCGAGCCGGTGGCGCTGCGGATGCCGGTGCGCGGCGAGGTCGAGTTCCGGGACGTCACCTTCCGCTACCACCCGGGCGACCCCGAGAGCGCGGCGACCCTCGATGGCATCTCGTTCCGGATCGCCCCGGGCGAGGTCGTGGCCCTCGTCGGTCCGTCCGGCGCCGGCAAGACCACCGTGGCGTCGCTGCTGCCGCGCTTCTGGGACATCGAGGGCGGCTCGATCACCCTCGACGGCGTCGACATCCGCAACCTCCGGCTCCACGACCTGCGCGAGGCGGTGGGGGTCGTGCCGCAGGAACCGACGCTGTTCAGCGGGTCGGTGGGGGAGAACATCGCCTACGCCCGCCCGGACGCGAGCCAGGCCGACGTGGAGGCCGCCGCCCGGGTCGCCAACGCCCACGACTTCATCATGGCGTTGCCGGAGGGCTATCGGACCGTCGTGGGGGAGCGCGGGGTCAAGCTCTCCGGCGGGCAGCGGCAGCGGATCGCGATCGCGCGCGCGGTGCTCAAGGATCCGGCCGTGCTGGTCCTCGACGAGGCCACCAGCTCGCTCGACACCGAGAGCGAGCGCCTGGTCGAGGCGGCGCTCGAGCGGCTGCTGACGGGACGGAGCACGCTGATCATCGCCCATCGGCTCTCGACCGTGCAGCGCGCCGATCGGCTGATGGTGCTGGACCGGGGCCGGATCGTGGAGGAGGGGAGCCACGCCGACCTGCTCAAGCGCGGCGGGATCTACGCCCGGCTCTTCCAGATGCAGTTCCGCGACGAGGAGGACGTCGCGGCGGCACTGACGGCGCTGAAGGTGGTGGCGCCGCGGTAGGTCAGCGCATCGGGAGGTGGGGCAAGAGAAGCGCCCCCGCCGGACTCATCCGGCGGGGGCGCATTCCGTTCGTACTGCGCTGCGGTCGTGCTACTCGATCACGATGCTCAGCTGCGGCTGGGGGCCGTGGTTGCCGAAGTCGGCGATCGCCATGTCGTAGACACCGGCCGGGAGGGTGACCGACAGGACCTCCGGGTTGGCCCCGGTGCCCTTGTAGGCCTGCAGGTTCAACGTCCCGCCGACGTAGATCCCCCAGTCGATGTCGCCGCCGGTGTCGGTCCAGCCGACCGAGACGGTCTTGGTCCCACCGGGCCAGTTGAGCCGCACCCAGCGCAGGTTACCGCCGAACCCGTCCGTATCGGTGCCGCCGAACGCCCCGCCGGTCACCAAGTACGTTGGCCCGGTGGCATTCACCGCCACTGCACTCCCGGCGGCCTGGTTGTCCGTGAACACCTGCGGCTGGTCGAGCGTCTCGGTGCCGGGGAGGGCCGCGAGGGCGATCGTCGGCAGGTAGCTCGCGATCGCGCCGGCGATCGCCGGCGCCCCGTTGGCGCCGGACGGCGGCACCAGCGTCACGCTGCTGCCGTCGGCGGCGCGGTCAAGCACCAGCGCCGGGATCTCGAGCGTCCCACCGGCGTTCCAGGTGAAGGTCGCCTCCTCGCCGAACGAGAACCCGCTGCCCGCGGTCAGCGTCGTCGACTGGCCCGGCGCGACCGTCGAGGCGCCGAGCGACGCCGGGATGCTGCTCGGAATCACCTTGACGGTGATGACCTGCGAGATCCCGCCGTTGGAGACCTTGAACGAGGTCCCCACCGCCTGGGTCGCCGTCACCGTGTAGCGGTGCTGGCTCTGGAACTCGCGCGGCGTGAGGACGCCGGTGGTGTAGTCGGGCCGGTAGGTGTCGTCGAACGTCACCGTGAGGCCGGGGCCCACGTCGGAGATCGTGTACGGCGCCGCCGGGACCGAGAAGTTGGCGTCATCGGTGAGCCGCAGCAGCAGCTGCTCGGTGGCGCCCTGGTTGATGATCATCACCTGGGGGGTCGCCTGGATCTGGGTCGGATCCCCGCTGAGGTCGACGCCCGGGTCGTTGTTGCAGGCGGCCACCGTGGCCACCAGCAGCAGGCCGGTCATCCCACGAATCACTCGGGTCATAGTGCTGCTCCTCGGACGGAATGAGAGGGTGTCACGCGACACCATGGAACAGGTCCAGCGGCCCCCGCGGGGGCGACGATGCGTCACTTGCACAGCAGCTGCGTGCCGATCGAGGTCTCGGGATTGCTCCCGCCCCCGCTGGCGGTGAGGAAGCGCTGCCCCAGGAACGGCTCCACGTCCCGCTGCACCACCAGCGGGGTGAGGATCTCGCACCAGTTCGGGGCCGACGTCTCGCTCAGGTCGTTGGTCTTGATCAGCGTGTAGTGGCCGAAGTTGTTCCGGTCCGCGAAGACGAAGAACCGGTTGCGGCCCTGCGTGTAGCGCCAGATCTCGAACGGCGGGGCGCCCTGCCCCAGCGTCCAGGCCTGCACGTCATCCGGCCGGCCGAACTTCACGAAGATCCGGCCCCGGTCGGTCTTCCACCCCGGCTGCGCGTTGCGGCCGCCCTCGCCGTACTGCGCGTTGGCATACTCGATCGCGTCGTAGAAGCGCATCCGCGTCTCGTTGACCGCGGTCGCCGGGGTGTCGTCGCGCTGCGCCCAGAACTGGATCAGGAACTGCCGCTTGGCCGCCACCGTCAGCGCCCCGTCGCCGCGGGCCTGGTAGACCGCCAGCTCGTCGGGCTTGGCCAGCACCTGCAGCACCTCGGCCGCCGCGTCGAGCTCGTCCTCCGGCATCGCGCCGAAGAACGTCTCGTCCAGCCCCCGCTCGGCGGTCTTCTGCGCCAGCTCGCGCGCCATCGCCGCCTCCAGCGAGCCGACCGCGAACGGCGCCGTGCGCCGCACCGTCTGGCCGTGGGTGGTCACCTCCGCCACCAGCAGGTAGCGCCCCTCGCCGAGCCCCTCGAGGGGGAACTGCCCCCGGATCACCCCGCCTCCCGCCGGCACCGTCTGCTCGAACGGGGCCAGGGTGTAGATCGCCTCGCCCCCGTCCTGCGGGGTGATGCTGAGCCGGGTGGTCGCGGTCGCCTCGGCGTCGGTGTAGGCCTCCAGCATGAAGGCCAGCAGCGGCGTCAGGGCGTCGAGGGTGAGCTGCGGGGTGGTGACGAAGCGCATGCTGCCGCGCGCCACCTCCCCGGCGAGGGTGGTGGTGTCCTGCGGCGCCACGATCCGCATCCGGCTGGCGATCAGCAGGTCGCTCAGCAGCGGCGCCTCGGCGAAGCCGTCGATCTCGGCCGTGGTGCTGGTCGAGCGGCCGGTGAGCGAGTCGGCGACGGTGACGCGGAGCAGGTAGTGGCCGGGCTTCATCGCCGGGAAGCGCAGCGGCTCCATGCCGTAGGCCTCCGGGATCCGGAACGACGCCGGGGCGCCGCTGTACCACTGCTCGCGGAAGAGCGTGGTGCCCTGGCCATCCTCGACGGTGACGGTGGTCTGCCACGCGATCCGGTCGCCGGCCGGCTCGGCCAGCATGTAGGGCACCTGGAGGAGCGCCAGCACGCTGGTCTCCCCCGACGCCGGCGCGTAGAACCGCACCGCCCGCACCGCGAGTT
>JACKDA010000032.1 GCA_020633775.1 Gemmatimonadales bacterium
ACCGGCGGCTCGATCATCTCCCGCTGGATCGACATCGAGTGGTCGGTGGCCGGGACCCGCCAGCCGCTCGACACGGCGCTCGACGACGCCCGCCTCGAGCGGCTGGGTCAGGCCCTCGGCCGCTTCCTCCTGCCCGACGGGCGCCCCGCGTAGCCGCGCGTGGCGACGATCGGCGCGGCTCGGACATCCCTCCCGGCGATCCCACTCACCACGCCGAGGAGCCCCATGCCGACCAGCCATGCCCGCACCCGACGACCCATTGTCCTGCTGCTGCTCGCCATCGGCTGCGGGGGATCCCCCGATGCGCCCGCCGAGGGGACGGTCACCGACTCCGCAGGCGTCGCGCTGGTGAGTGCGCCCGCCGCCGATCGCGCCCTCCCGTGGGCGCTGGAGGAGATCGACCTGATCGGCGGGGCCGACTCCGGTGCCGAGGCCTTCACGCGGGCGAGCCGCGACCTGGTGATGACCGATGGCCGCGACCGGATCGCGGTGTACGATCGGGACGCCTCGCAGGTCCGCGTCTTCGACGGTGCGGGTGAGGCGTTGCACGCGCTCGGTGGGCCGGGTGGAGGTCCCGGCGAAATCGGATTCGGGTTCGGCCTGTTCGATGTCGGGCCGGGCCGGGTGGCGGTGTTCGACTTCGCCAAGAACGCTCTGCTGACCTGGTCGCTGGAGGGTGAGTTGCTGAGCGAGGGACCGCTCGGACTTCCCGGCGGTGCATGGGATCGCGGCCGCCTGGTCGGCGACACCCTCCTGGTGTCGCGCACCGACGTCGACTCGACGCGCACCCTCACCGAGCTGGTGCGCATGGCGCCGGCCGACACCCAGGTGATCATGGCGGTGGAATCGCCGCCGCGGCAGATGGCCCAGATGGGGTGCTTCGCCGCGCAGATCCCGCCGATGTTCGCGCCCGGGGTTGCCTGGGCCGCGCACGACGACCGGGTCGCGGTGCTGCGGCAGGACCGGTACGTGGTCGATCTCTATCGCGCCGGGCGCCTGGAGCGCTCGATCCGTCGCGACATCGTGGGACGGGAGACGACGCCGGCCGACGCGGACAGTCTCTATCCCGAGGGGATGAAGGTATCCTTCGGCGGCCAGGGCGGCGGCTGCACCGTCGAGGCGAGCAAGGTGGCCGAGGCGGTGGGGATGGCCGATCGCCTGCCGGTCCTGCGGGATGTTGCCTTCGGGCCGGAGGGCTCGATCTGGGTCCAGCGCTATGGCTTTCCCGGCAGCGAGCCGGTGACCGACGTGTTCGATGCCACGGGGCGCTACCTCGGCACCGACCATGGTCACGGCCTGCCGCTCGGGGCGCTCTCGAACGGGCGGGTGCTCTTCGCGGCCGCCGACACGTCCACTGGAGTGACCCGGATCGGCATCCATGCGATGCCGGAGCTGGCTGATCGACCCTGACTTCGAGGTTCCTGTCGACCCGATGCTGTTGCCCGCGTTGCTGCTCACCCTCGCCGCCCCCCAGGGCGATCCGGTCGAGTTGACCCGACTCGCCATCGTGGTCGATGGCCCGACCTGGGAGGCGATCCACGCCTCGGCGTTCCTGCCGGAAGGGTTCGGCGGCGGGTATCTCGCCGGTCCGGCGGAGGTCCGGCTCTGCGGCCGACTCACCTGTGTCGTGATGATGCCCGAGGACCAGGAAGCCGGGCACCGCGAGGGTGACGTCCTGTTCGGGGTGACGCCGGTGTCGGGCAGCGCGCTCGCCGATCGGATCGCCGCGCTCGGTGACACGGCCGGCGTGACGATCGAGCCGGCACCCGAGCGACTGGAACTCCCCCGTGATCCGTCCGCCGCCCCGATCATGTACTACCTGGAGTCGGCGACGATCGCCGTGACCGACGCCACGCTGCGGCGGGTCGATCCGCTCTTCCGCTCGGCGGGCGCCACGGTGGTGCAGGAAGGGGAGGGACTGGTGATCCAGTTCCCGAACCAGACCCTCCGGCTCGTCCCCGACTATGCCGGCGCCGGCGTCGAGCAGCTCACCTGGCGACTCCGTCGGGAGGCCCCCGGCAACCCGACGTACCGATTCGGGGGTCTCTCCCGCCTCCGGTTCGGGCCCGGCCGCACCGCCACCTGGGACTTCTGACGATGACGACCACGGCAACGGCGACGCTCGGGGGCGGCTGCTTCTGGTGCCTCGAGGCGGTCTTCGAGCGGTTGGCGGGCGTGAGCGCCGTCACCTCGGGCTACGCCGGTGGGGCCAGGCCGCACCCGACCTACGAACAGGTCTGCAGCGGGGCCACCGGTCACGCGGAGGTGATCCGGGTCGCCTACGACCCCGAGGTCGTGCGCTACGAGGAGCTGCTCGAGGTGTTCTTCGCCTTCCATGACCCGACGACGCTCAACCGGCAGGGGCCGGATCGCGGCACGCAATACCGCTCGATCATCCTCGCCGAGACCGAGGCCCAGGAGGCGGCGGCCCGCGCGACGATTGCGCAGCTCGAGGCCGACGGGACCTTCGAGGATCCGATCGTCACCGAGGTGCGCCGCCTCGACACCTTCTGGCCGGCCGAACCGGGGCACGCGGGCTACTACCGGCGGAACCCCGATCAGGCATATTGTCGGGCGATCATTGCGCCGAAGGTGGCCCGGCTCCGGCAACGCTACGCCGATCGCCTGGCGCCGTGAGCGGGACGCGCACGCCCACGTCGTGGAACGAGGATCCCGATGGCTGAGCCCCAGGCGACACCGAAGTCGAAGGTCATCGAGTGGATCAAGGCGATCGTCTGGACGGCGGTCGCGTGGGTGCTGCTGACGACATTCGTGGTGCAGGCGTACCGGATCCCGTCGCCGAGCATGGAGCGGACGCTGATGGTCGGCGACGTGCTCTTCGTGAACAAGTTCCTCTTCGGGGCGAAGCTGCCGTTCGTCGACGTGCGCACCCCCGCGGTGCGCGAACCGCGGCGCGACGACATCGTCGTCTTCCTGTCGCCGATCGAGGACTCGATGCTGGTCAAGCGCCTCATCGGGATCCCCGGCGACACCGTCGAGATGCGACAGGGGGCGCTCTACCGCAACGGCAAGGCCCTCGTGGAGCCATGGGCCCAGTCGACCGATCCGGGGTGGTCCGCCGACGAGTCCACTCGCCTCGCGATGCGGCAGATGCAGCTGCCCCACTTCGTCGGCGCCGATCCGGATGCCTACCTCCCGGATGTTCACCAGTGGGGCCCGCTCGTGGTGCCCGATGATTCGCTCTGGATGATGGGGGACAACCGGGACCAGTCGCGCGACTCGCGCTTCTGGGGGCTGGTGCCCCGTCGCAACGTGCGTGGCACGCCGGTCCTGATCTACTACAGCTGGGATCCCTTCAGCTACAAGCCGTTCCCCTTCCTCTCGGCCGTGCGCTGGTCGCGGGTGCTGACGATCCCGCGCTGACCCGGACCATGTCGGCCTCCCGGCCTCGCTGGCGCATCTCCTCCCGAGCCCCAGCGATGCCGGGAGGCAACGATGCACCACCATACCACTTCGACCGTTCGATGACTGCGCCCGGCACGTCCGAGCCGACGGTCGCATCCTTCACCCTCGTGGCCGAGGACGGGTTCCCCCTCGCCGCCCGGCGGCATGTCGCGCGTGGCGCCCGTCAAGGGGTGCTGCTCGTGGCCCCGGCAACGGGCACGACGCAGGGGGGGTACCGGGCGTTCGCCGAAGCGGCCACCGCTGCCGGCTGGGACGTCCTCACCTGGGACTGGCGCGGCACCGGGGCCTCCCGACACGCGCTGCCCTGGCGGGATCGACGGCTTCGCCTGCGCGCCTGGGGGGCCCTCGACCTCGCCGCCGCCATCGACTGGGCCGATCGCCGGGCCCCGGCCGAGCGGATCGTGCTCGTCGGTCATGGTGTCGGCGGGCAGCTGGTCGGGTTGGCGCCGAATGCGGGACGACTCGGCGCGCTCGTCCTCGTGGCGGCCGGCGATGGCTGGGTCGGCCACCTCGCCAGCCCGTGGTGTCGCCTGCGCCATCGGCTGCTCTGGGGCCTGGCGGTGCCCGTCGCGGCCCGCCTGTTCGGGCGGGTGCCCGCCGCCTGGCTGCGCCTCGAGGAGGACTTGCCGTGCGAGGTGGTGCTGGAGTGGGCCCGCTGGTGCCGGAATCCCGCGGCGCATGGCGACTGGGGCGGCCATGCGGGGCTGCGCGTGCCGATCCTCGCGTACTCGTTCGCGGATGACCCGATCTCGCCGCACGCGGCGGTGGCCGCCCTGCTCAGGCGCTTCACCTCGGCGAGCAGGCTTACGCACCGCCGCCTCACCCCGGGCGATCTGGGTCAGGTGGACCTCGGGCACCACGGCTTCTTCCGCGAGGTCGGGATGGCGTCGCACTGGGCGGAGGTCTTCGGCTTCCTCTCGATGCAGCAGGAGGTGACCTCGTGACGGCGGCGTGCCGACCCGCGGCGTATATTCGGCACCTGCCCAGCTGGGAGGCGCCCATGACCACCGACGCCGGCCGCGCGGACGATCCCGACGCCTCGGGACTGTTCCCGACGCTCTACGATGAATTGCGCCGCATCGCCGATCGCCTGCTGCACCGGGAGGCGGTCGGCCACACCCTGCAGCCCACCGCGCTCGTGCACGAGGCGTGGTTCAAGCTGGCGGGGCCCCACGCGCCGCAGCCGCTGGATCGTGCCCATTTCCTCGCGATCGCTGCCCGGGCGATGCGGCAGGTGCTCGTCGATCATGCGCGTCGGCGCGGGGCGCGGAAGCGGGGCGGGGCACAGGTCGACCTGACGATCGCCGACGACCGACTCGGCTTCACCATCCCGCTCGATGACCTGCTCGAGGTCGATGCGGCGCTGACGCGGCTCGGGGAGCAGAGCCCCCGGCTGGCGCGGGTTGTGGAACTGCGGTTCTTCGCCGGGCTGTCCGAGGCGGAGGTGGCCGATGCGCTGGAGGTCACCACGCGAACGGTGCAGCGGGATTGGGCGAAGGCCCGTGCCTGGCTGCATGCCGAACTCGACCCACCGGGTGCCGATGGCGGCTGACGACGGCCGCTGGGAGCGTCTCGAGCAGGTGTTCGACGCGGCCCTCGAGCGACCGGCCGGGGAGCGGCGGGCCTGGGCGGCGGCGCAGGCGGCGGACGACCCCGAGCTCGCGGCGCGGCTCGACCGCATGCTGGTCGCGCACGACCGTCCCGGCGTCCTCGATGCCCCGCTGCGCGCGATACCCGAGCACGACGTGCGGGCGCGACTCGCGACGGCGCTTGCGGGCCGGTACGAACTGGGCGACGTGCTCGGGGTCGGCGGGATGGCCTCGGTGTTCCGGGCCCGCGAGCTCAAGCACGATCGATCGGTGGTGATCAAGGCGCTGCAACCGGGACTGGCGGCGATCATCGGGGATGCCCGGTTCGCCGACGAGGTTCGCATCTCGGCCCGGCTTGCGCATCCGCACATCCTCGCGCTGATCGACTCGGGCGACGCCGACGGGATCCGCTACTTCGTGACGCCCGATGTCGGCGGTGAGACGCTCCGGGCCCGGCTCGAACGCGATGGCGCCCTCCCGGTGCCGACCGCGATCACGATCCTGCGCGACCTCGCCGCCGCCCTCGCCCACGCCCACGACGCCGGCGTCGTGCACCGCGACCTCAAGCCCGACAACGTGCTCGTCGTCGGCGACCATGCGTTCCTGCTCGACTTCGGCGTGGCGAAGCTCGAGGGCCCCGCCGCGCGGCCGACCGATCCCGGGCTCGCCATCGGGACGCCCGGCTACATGGCCCCCGAACAGGCGGCCGGCGCGGCCGTGGATGCGCGCACGGACCTCTACGCCTGGGGACTCGTGGCGCGCGAGACCCTGACCGGTCGTCGGGATCCCGCCACTCCGCTGCCGACCGGCGGCGGCATCCCGCCCACGCTCGGCGCCCTGATCGGTGCCACGCTTGCGCACGATCCGATGGAACGACCCGCGTCCGCCCATCACCTCGTGCGGGCCCTCGATGCGATGCTGGTCACGGCAACGCCGCGGCCGACACGCTGGCGCTGGGTCGCGCTGGCGGTCCTCGTCGCGGCGGTCGGCTGGTTCGTCGTCCAGTCGCGGCGGAGCGATGTGGTGGCGGATGGTCGGCTGCCATTGCCGATCGCGGTCGCACCGCTGCAGAACGAGACCGGCGACTCCTCGCTCGCGCAGGTCGGGCGGCTGGCGGCCGATTGGGTCACCCAGGGACTGCACGAGGCGGGGGTGCAGGTGGTGGCATGGCCCGCGGCCCGGGCGGCGGTGGAGGCGGCGCCGAGCGGGGCCGCGGCGCGGGTGCTGCGCGAGGTGACCGGGGCGGCGACGGCCGTGGTGGGGAGCCTGTATCGCACCGGTGATTCACTCCGCATCCAGGTCGAGGTCGTGGCCACCGCCGACGGGCTGGTCCTCGCGGCACCTCCGCCGATCGTCTTCGCGCGCGACTCGCTGGCGAGCGGCATCGCCCGGGTGCGGGAGCGCGTGATGGGTGCGCTGGCCGTGCGCGCCGATGCGCGACTCGGCGAGCGGGCGGCCCTCGCCTCCCGTCCGCCGACCTACGCCGCCTACCGCGAGTTCGACCGCGCCCTCGACGACTTCGAGGCGTATCGCTACGACGAGGCACGGCGCGGGATGGTGGCCGCTTGGCGACAGGACACGACCTTCACCGCTGCCCTGGTGTACGCGGCCTACGCCGCGTGGAACTCGAGCGATCGCGCCCTCTCGGACTCGCTGCTGCAATCGGCCGCCGAACGGCGCGCGACGCTCAGCCCGTTCCACCTGGCGATGACCGAGCACATGCTCGCCGCCCACGACGGCGACCTGCCCGAGGCGCTGCGGGCGATTCGTCGTGCCCACGAGCTCGCGCCCGGCTCGCGCGCCGGCTACAACCTCGGCACGACCCTGCTCGCGCTCGGCCGCGCGGCGGAGGCCCGCGACGTCCTCCTCGCCCTCGATCCGGATCGTGGCCCGATGCGCGGCTGGCCCGCCTACTGGAGCCAGCGCGCCTACGCCGCCCACCATCTGGGACTGCATGACGCGGAGCTCGCCGATGCGATCGAGATGGCACGACGCCATCCCGGGCAGCGAGTCACCGGCGTCATCGTGGCCCGCGCCCTCGCCGCGGACGGTCGGTTCGCCGCACTCGATTCCGCACTCGCGGCGCACGTCATCCTGCCGCCCGACACCTACTGGTCGTACGGGGCGATGCTCGATGTCGCGGGGGAGGAGTTGCATGCCCACGGGCATCCCGAACGGGCCGTCGCGTATCTCGAACAGGCCGTCACCTGGCTCCGGGACCGGCTCGCGGTGGATCCCTCCCAGCGGGGACATCGCTACTGGCTGGCGAGCGCGCTCATCGCCCTGGAGCGCTTCGATGAGGCCGAGCGGGTGATCGATGCCTTGCGGCGCGATGACCCGGACCGGTTCCTGTATCGCGGCATGGCCGCCACGGTCGCCGCCCATCGAGGCCGCGTCGAGCTGGCACACCGGCTGGCCGAGGCGGCGGTGCCGAGCTACAGTCGCGCGGAGCAGCTGGTGGTGCAGGCGCGCGTCGCGAGTATCCTTGGGGACCGCGAGGCGGCCGTGACGGCCCTCGCCGCGGCGCGGGCGCGGGGCGTGCCCGGATGGCACTGGGTCCACGCGACGGCCTTCCCCGATTGGGCGGCGGTCCAGGATGATCCGCGCTTCCGGCAACTCCTGGCACCCCTCGACGCCACACCCTGACACGGAGCACGCGATGCGCTGGCAAGCCGGAGGCCGCTCGACCAACCTGGAGGATCGTCGCGGCGCGCGTGGTCGGCTGCCGGGTGGGGCAGGGGGGATCGGCATCGGCGGCCTGCTCGTGGTGCTGGTGCTGGCCCTGCTCACCAAGCAGAACCCGCTCGCCCTCCTCGGAGTCGCCGAACAACTCGGTGGCGGCACCACGGCGGCAGAGACGGCCGCCCCGCTGGCCGACCCGGCCGAGGAGCGCCAGGTCGAGTTCGTCTCGTTCGTGCTCGACGACGCGCAGGCGATGTGGGCCGAGCTGCTGCCGCGACTCGGGACGGAGTATCGCGACGCGCGGCTGGTCCTCTTCCGCGACGCGGTCCAGTCGGCGTGCGGGCGGGCCGCCTCGTCCACCGGGCCGTTCTACTGCCCGGGCGACGAGAAGGTGTACATCGACCTCGCGTTCTACAACGATCTCGCGGACCGGTTCGGCGCGCCGGGCGACTTCGCCGAGGCGTATGTGCTGGCCCACGAGGTCGGCCATCACGTCCAGAACCTGCTGGGCACGAACGCCGCCGTCTCCCGGGCGCAATCCCAGCGTCCCGAGCTTGCCAACGCCCTGTCGGTGCGCCTCGAGCTCCAGGCCGACTGCTACGCGGGGGTCTGGGGCGCCCGGGCCGCGGCCGATGGACGGCTCGAGCGGGGCGACCTCGAGGAGGGGCTCACCGCCGCGGCGGCCGTCGGCGACGACCGCTTGCAGCGCGAGGCGACCGGTCGCGTTCACCCCGAGAGCTTCACCCACGGCTCCTCGGCGGAGCGGGTCCGCTGGTTCCGCCGCGGGTTCGATGGAGGCGATCCCGCCACCTGTGATACCTTTGCTGGGTCGTAGCCCCCGCCGATCCTGAAGGATCTGCCCTGCCCGGTGACACCGCGGTCGTCGTGGCTGAGGCGTCCTCAACGGATGAGGCCCATGTCGTCCACCCTCCGGCACACCCTCGCCCTGCTCGGCGCCCTCATGGTCGCCTTCCTGATCGTGTACGCGATCGAGGCGACCGCGGCGCAGCTCACGCCGATCCCGGCCGGCATCGACACCTCCGATCCAGCCGCGCTGAAGGCCGCCCTCGAGGCGGGCGAGGTGCCGTTCCCCTCGCTCTTCCTCGTCCTCGCGGGGTGGTTGCTCGCGGCCTACGTCGGTGGCATGCTCGCCTTGCGGTGGACCGGTGAGGGGGCGACCGTCTGGTCGTTCGCGGTCGTGTTCACCGGGGTGGTCGTCTGGACCCTTGCCCTGCTGCCGCACCCGACCTGGATGTGGATCGGCGGGGCGGCAGGGACCCCGCTCTTCGCCCTCGGCGGCGGGCGCCGCCGCCTCGCCGTCGCGGCGCCGTCACGCTGACGCGCGCCTGCGTTCACCCCGACCTGCCGGACCGCCCTGCGATGCCGCAACTGCGCCTCCTCATCTTCACGTCGCTCTGCACCGGATTCGGGGCGCTCCTCGGCGCGCTGGTCGGGCGGCCGCTCGGCGCACGCACGACCATGCTGACCGCGATGGTGGCCGGGACGATGGCCCTGCTGACGTCCCTGCGCCTGGCGGCGACGCGCGGCTGGATGGATCCCGATCGTCGCAAGGGGGGCTCGATCGGCGGCCTGGTCGGGCTCGGACTCGCCTCGCCGCTCGCGGTCATGACCCTGCAGCGCCCCGCGGTGCTCGTGGTGGCGGCGGGACTCGTCGGCCTCGGCGTGCTGGTCGGCGCCGGTCGCGGGGCGGCGCGGTGAGGGGCCTCGTCCGGCTGTCGTGCGCGGTCGTCCTGGTGTCGGCCGCGGCATCGGCCCAGATGGTCGAGCGGCCCCGCGTGCGGGATCTCGGGATCGAGCCCGGCGTGCTCCCCGTCGGACCGTTGAACGCGATCACCGACGTCGCGGGGGTGCGCGTGGGGCAGGTGACCATCGCCTCCGGCGACACGATCAACACCGGCGTGACCGCGATCCTGCCGCACGGCGGCAATCCATATCTGGAGCGGGTGCCCGCGGCCGTGCACATCGGCAACGCCTTCGGCAAGCTGGTCGGCAGCACCCAGGTGCGCGAGCTCGGCGAGCTCGAGACGCCGATCCTCCTCACCTGCACCCTGTGCGTCTGGCGCGCCGCGGACGCGATGGTGGCCTGGCTGCTCGCGCAGCCGGGAATGACCAGCGTCCGGTCGATCAACCCCGTCGTCGGCGAGACCAATGACGGCGGACTCAGCGATATCCGGCTTCGCCCCGTGCGCCCCGAGGACGTGGTCGCCGCCCTGGAGTCGGCCACCACCGGACCGGTGGAGGAGGGAAGCGTGGGCGCCGGTCGCGGGACGCTCGCCTTCGGCTGGAAGGGTGGGATCGGCACGTCGAGTCGCCGGCTCCCGGCGTCACTCGGTGGCTGGACGGTCGGCGTGCTGGTGCAGACGAACTTCGGGGGGGTGCTGCAGGTCGATGGGCTGCCGGTCGGCGAACGACTGGGACGCTACTCGTATCGCAACGCCCT
>JACKDA010000033.1 GCA_020633775.1 Gemmatimonadales bacterium
CGCCCGCCCGAGTTCTATCGCCACATGATGGCGCGCGAGCGGGCCGCGCTCGACGGGATGCCCGCGCCGACCAGGCGGCTGCTGGGTCGCTGGGAAGGGTGGCGCGGGGCGCGCATGCTCCCCGAGGCGACCGGCGGGGAGCCGGACGCCCTGCTCGCCGGGGCGGCCGGGATCGCCCAGGCCGCGGAACTCTCGCAAATCGCGCTGCTCCCCGAGGATCGCGAGGTGAGCCGTGAGCTGTTCCCCGAGGGCGTGCTCGACCAGGACCTGCAGCAGGTGGACCTGCGCGAGCGCAACTCGTGGCGGATGCTGATGGCCGAGGTGCCGTCGGTCGAGCTCCTCGAGGTGCACCTCGTCAACGCGGTGGCACCGTTCATCCTCAACGCCCGGCTCAAGCCGCTGATGCTCCGCACCCCCGAGCGCGACAAGCACATCGTCAACGTGTCCGCGGTCGAGGGGCAGTTCTACCGCCGCTTCAAGACGACCCGCCATCCGCACACCAACATGGCGAAGGCGGCGCTCAACATGATGACCCGCACCGCGGCGACCGACTACCACCATGACGGCATCCACATGAACGCCGTCGACACCGGCTGGGTCACGGACGAGGATCCGGTCGAGCTGGCGAAGCGCAAGACCGCCGAGCACCGCTTCCACCCGCCGCTCGACATCGTCGACGGCGCGGCCCGGATCGTCGACCCGATCATCGACGGGTTCAACACCGGCACGCACGTGTGGGGACAGTTCCTCAAGGACTACCGACCGACCGACTGGTAGGCCGGGCCGACCGACCGCTCGCGCGAGGGCGCGTCCGGCGCTACTCTGGGGGATTCCCACACCCGGAGTCCCGTGATGCGCCTCGCCGCCACCCTCTGCCTGCTCGCCCTCGCCGCACCACCGCTCGTGGCACAGGACCAGGATTTCTACGGTGCGGCCCTCACCTTCGCGGGCCGTGACCTGCTGGTCGTGAAGCGGGCGCCCGCACGCGGCCCCGCGGCGGTCTACGCCTACCGGCCGAGCGGCGGGACCTGGCTCCGCCTCGGCGAGCTGCGGGCGCCCGAGGCGGTCGAGCGCGGGCTGGCGCTGTCACCGAGCATCGCCGCATCCGGCGATGTCATGCTGGTCGGGGCCGGCGACCCCGCCGATCGCTGGGGTGCACACGCCTTCGTGCGCGAGGGTGCGGCGTGGGTGCCCGGTGGCGACATCGCCGTCGGGGCGGCCCCGACCGGTGACCCCGAGGTGTCGATGGCGACCGTCATGGCGATCCTGCAGCCGGTACCCCGCCAGGTCGCCACGAATGGCGAGGTCGCGCTGGTCGGCTTTCGCAACCAGGTCTGGGTCTCCGCGCGGATGAACGGCGCCTGGCGCCACACGATGACCGACTCCGTCGTGAGCGCCAGCTACCGGGGCGGTCCGCTGGCGATGGCCGGCAACACCGCGGTGGTCAGCGTCGCGACCGACGGCGGCGAGGTGCTCAGCGCGGAGGTGAGCGGCATGGGCTGGCGCGCGCTGCGCCCGGCCGACCTGGGAGCGGCGAGTCGCTTCGGGGCGGCGCTCGCCGCGGACAGCGGCACCATCGCGATCGCCGCGCCCGGCGCGGGCGTGGTGGTGCTGTTCGCCCGCGACCCGGCGGGTGGGTGGCGCGAGTCGGGTCGCGTCGCGCTGGGTGAGGGCCCCGCACGCCTCGTCACCGCGCTCGCGGTCTCGGGCGCGGATCTCCTGATCGGAGCCGGTGGCGGTGCAGTGCGCCACATCCGACGTGGAGCGGCGGGGTGGCAGCCCGTGGGAGATCTGGCCCCGCCGAACGGCGCCTCCCGGGCGTTCGGCAGCGCGCTCGCGATCGGGCCCGACGGCCTCGCCGTGGGTGACCAGAACGCCGTCGGCGGCCGCGGTCGCGTCTGGATCTTCCCGCGGGATCGTCGCGCGGGCAGCCCGCCGGTCGAGCTCGGTCCCGCGGCGACGCCGCCCTCGGTCACCGCCGGCGAGGTGCGCTGCACCGACGGCAAGGCCGGCGAGTTCGCCTGCCACGACGTCGACCTCTCGGCGTTCCTCTCGATCGAGAGCCTCGGCGGCGGGCCCGGCGAGCGCGTCAGCGATCTCTGGGGCTGGACCGACCCGGTCACCCGCCGCGAGTACGCCCTCGTCGGGCGCACCGGCGCGCTGGTGTTCGTCGACCTCACCGATGCGAGCAGCCCGCGCGTGGTCGGCGAGATGCCCGCGCCGCCGAGCGGCGCGCGCGACATCAAGGTGTACAAGGACCACGCCTTCATGACCGGCGACGGCGCGGGGCAGCACGGGTTGATGATCTTCGACCTCACCCGGCTGCGCGCGGCGACGGGCACCGGCACCCGGTTCGCCCCCGACACCGTGTACCGCGGGATCGCCAGCGCCCACAACCTCGTCATCGACACGACCGACGGTCTCGCGGTCCCCGTCGCGGCGACCGCGGGCGGCAACACCTGCGGTGGCGGGCTCCACATCGTGGACATCCGCGACCCGATGGCGCCGGTCTTCCGCGGCTGCTACACCGACACCGAGGGGCTGGTGGCGCCGGGCCGCACCCACGACGCGCAGTGCGTCGGCTACCGGGGGCCCGACAGCGAGCACCGCGGCAAGCCGATCTGCTTCGCGCTCAACGAGACCGCCCTCCGGATCGTGGACCTCAGCGATCCCGCGAACCCGGTCCCGCTCTCGGCGAGCCGCTATCCCGGGCAGGCGTACATCCACCAGGGATGGCTCACCGAGGACCAGCGGCTGTTCTACCTGAACGACGAGCTCGATGAACTGGTGGGGACGAGCGGCGGCCGCACCCGCACGCTCATCTGGGATGTCGCCGATCTCGACGACCCGGTGCTCGTGGGGAGCTACCAGGGGCCCGACGGCGCCACCGATCACAACCTGTACGTCAAGGGCGATCGGATGTACCAGGCCAACTACCAGTCGGGCCTGAGCGTGATCGACATCAGCGACCCGCTGGCGCCGCGCGAGGTGGGGCACTTCGACACGACGCCCTACGAGGGGAACAGCGCCGGCTTCTACGGCGCGTGGACCGCGTTCCCGTACTTCCCGAGCGGGCGGGTCGCGGTGAGCAGCATGCAGGAGGGGCTCTTCATCCTGAAGCCCCGCCCGGCGCTGGTGCCGTAGCGGCCGCTACGGCACCCGGAGCACGAACAGCCCCTCGTCCCCCGAGGTGACGACGATGTTGCCGCTCGGGAAGAAGGGGTAGTTGCTCCACGACCCGTCGAAGCCCGGGATGTTGGGCCGCTGCGGCGAGGTGTCGAAGAAGCCGAGCTGCACGGGGGAAGTCCGGTTGGTGATGTTCACCACCCGGACGCCGAACTGGTAGTTCGAGGCGTACATCCGGTTGCCGCGGATGTAGTTGTTGTGGTCGCTGGCGGTGGTCGGCCCGAGGAAGATCCCCGCGAGGACCGGGTCGTCGAGGTCCTGCACGTCCCAGATCAGGGTCCGGGTCTGCGGGACCAGCCCGTTCAGCTCGTCGAGCTCGTCGTTGACGTAGAAGTAGCGGTGATCCTCGGTGAGCCAGCCCTGGTGGGTGTACGACACGGCGGGATAGCCGGCCGAGGCGACCGCGACCGGCGACCCCTTCGCGGTGACGTCGGCGATGCTGAGCGCCGTCTCGTTCGACCCGAAGCAGATCTCGTGGCCCTGGTACGCTGCGTCGGGCCCGGCGTACACGACGCACTGGGCGTCATGGGTGTAGCCGCTCCCCGCGCGCCCGGTGCCGGAGTGGCTGAAGCAGCCGGCGAAGGTCGGCGCGGCGGGATTCTGCAGGTTCACCATGTGGAGCCCGCCGCCGCAGGTGGTGCCGCCGCCGCTGGCGCCGACGATGTAGCCGAAGCCGGTCGCCTCGTTGATCACCATGTTGTGGGCGCTGCGCACCTGGGTGTACACCGCGGTCGGCGTGAACTGGCGCGGCGTGGTGAGTCCGCGCAGCTGCCGGAGGTCGAAGACCTGCATCCCGTGCGGGCCGGCGCCGTCGGCGACGATGAACGCATGATCGGCGTACACCTTCACGTCGTGCCAGACATTGGGCGAGGCGCCGGCGGTGATCGGCAGGAAGCCGAGGAAGCGCGGTGACACCGGGTCGGTCACGTCGACGAACGCCATCCCGTCGCGACGGCCGACGAGCGCGTACTCGCGCGCCGTGCTGGCGTCGGTCCAGCCCCAGACGTCGTTCAGGTCGACCCCAGGGCCGCCACCCAGGGCGGCGATCGGCAGGTAGCTCTGCAGGGTGATGCCGCTGCAGGGGAACGGTCCCGCGGTCCCGCCGACGCAGGGCACCGCCTGGCCGGTGATCCCGGGACCGAGGGGGCCGTTGAACGCCGCGCTCACCTGGACCTGACCCGACAGGGCGCCGACCGAGGCGGTGATCGTCGCGGTGCCCTGCGCCGAGGCGGTCACGACCCCGGCGTCGCTCACCGGCAGGGCGTTGGGCTGCGAGCTGGTGAAGGTCGGGGTGGAACCGGCGATCGCGCGGTCGTTCCCGTCGCGCACGCTGGCCTGCACCTGGGCCGACTCGAGCGCGCGGTTGAGGGTGCTCCGGTCGACGGTCACCACCACCGCGGCGGGCACTTGCTGGACCCGCACCGTGATCGAGGCGCTCGCGCTCCCCGAGGTCGCGACGACCTGGTCCTCGCCGTTGCCGATCGCGGTCACGACTCCGCTGTTGTTGACCTGCACCACCGTGCTGGTCCCGCGCGACCAGGTCACCTGCGCACCGGGGACGACGTTGCCGTCGGCGTCGCGAACCACCGCGCTCAGGGTGGCCGTCAGCCCGAGGGCGTTGAAGTCGAGGTCGCCCGGGGTGATGACGATCCCGGCGGACGGCGGGTTGATCGTGTCCGGCGTGGTCGGCGACCCGCCGCAGGCGGCGAGGAGGGAGCACGGGACGGCGAGGAGGAGGCGGCGCATCGGGAGTCCGGATGGTGGAGGGACGCGAAAGGTACCATGGCGAGGACCCGGCGGCAGTGGCCGGGGTCACGCCGAGTGCGACGCAAAAGGCCACCCGGAGGTGGCCTTTCGTGGGATGCCCCGACTAGGACTCGAACCTAGAACCTACTGATTAAGAGTCAGCTGCTCTACCAATTGAGCTATCGAGGCGTGGTGCTCGCAGGGGCTCCCCTGCATAGCCCCAACGGGAATCGAACCCGTCTCTCGACCTTGAAAGGGTCGCGTCCTAGCCGATAGACGATGGGGCCGGGTCCCTTGGGATAGCGCTAACGGGATTCGAACCCGTGTTCCAGCCTTGAGAGGGCTGTGTCCTAGGCCTCTAGACGATAGCGCCGTGCAACCTTCGAGCGGCCAATATAACCCGCCGACGGTACGGTTCAATGCTCACCCCCGGACGGGCGGGTCGGCTCCGGCCCGTGATCGAGGGATCCCTCGCCCGCTGCGCGAACTCGGGATGCGGAACGAGCCGCCCTGCGGCGGCTCGTTCAGCAGGCCCGGAGGGAATCGAACCCCCAACCCCCGGTTTTGGAGACCGGTGCTCTACCAATTGAGCTACGGACCTGTACACTCCTGCAGGGTGCCTGACGGGGATCGAACCCGCAACCTCCGGAACCACAATCCGGCGCTCTAACCGATTGAGCTACAAGCACCACGCTCCCGAGCCCTGAAAAATGCCGGTCGGGTCGTCCGCGGTCAAGCCGGAGCCCGGCGCCAGAACCGCGCCGCGAGCGCCGCGGTCCGCTGGTTCCCCGGAACATCCTCGCCGTCCAGCGTGCCGACCGGCACGATCCCGCGGGCGGCGTTGCAGGCCACCAGGGCCCGCCACCCCAGCCCCTCGCGGTACATCGTCACGTCGTGGACACCGCCCCGTGCCACCTCGTCGAGCCGGTAGCGGCCCACGCTCGGCAGCCCGCCCAGGCTGAGCGGCGGGAAGCAGAGCCGCTCCCCGTCCCACCAGCCGATCGCCCAGATCGTCGACTCGACCACGCGCCCGGCCGCATCGAGCAGCAGGGCATCGTCGCCGCCCACCGGAAGCACGCCGTGGCGGGCCGCCGTCAGCCAGCCCCGGTCGTCGATCTTGTGCGGATAGCCGCGGTGGGGAGCCGGCGAGGTGATCAGCCGGATCGGCTCGCTGCTGCCGACGTCCCGTTCGGTGATGGTGACCGCACCGGCGGTGATGGCATACCGGACGACGCGGTCGTCACCACCCTGCGGCGGCTCCACCACGGGAAGGGCGAGCCCGAGGGCGGCGGCACTGGCTTCCAGCCGCGCGCGGTGCAGCGGCCAGAGCGGTGCCCTTCCCTCGTGGACCCGTACGGTCTCGACCAGCGTGGTCACCGCACCCCGCTCCTCCCCTACGAGTGATCCTCGTCATTCCGGCAGCTGCCCCGGCCACCCGAGCGCCACCGCCAACTTGGCCCGGGCACTCACCGCCTTCGCTTCAGCATCGGCCAGCTTGGCCGCTTCATCGAGGAGGGTGCGCTCCCGCTGGTTGACCAGGAACAGCGAGGCATCCCCCGCCTCGAACCGTGTCACCTCGCCCTCGCGCAGTCGCTCGGCGTAGGCGACCGCAAGCGCCTGCTGCACCCTGGCCTCGGTGGCCGCCGTGAGGGCCGCCGCGGCGGTCGCGATCTCGGCCGCGACCATCCGCTCGGCATCGACCACGTCGAGCCCGGCGATCGTGCGCCGTGCCCCGGCGATGGAGGCCTCCGCCCGCTCCTTGGTGAGCAGCAGGGAGGTCGCCGCCGTCAGCTCGAACTTGTACGCACCGCCTGCATCGGGGAAGTCACCCAGGTCCGTCGAGCCGTCGGCGAGTCGGGCGACCTTGGCCTCCACGTCGGGGAGGAGTTCGGCGACGGCCTGCCGTTCCACCGCCGTGGCCGCATCGCGCCGGGCGACGGCGTCGACGATGTCGGGATGCCCGCGCAGGGCCGTCGCCGTCCAATCCGCCAGCACCGAGGGAGCGGGCGGTGCGAGGGGCCCGGCGTCGCCGGGCGCGAGTGCGGGCGCGATGTCGCGCGGTCGCCCGTCGTCCCCCCACCAGAGGGTGCCCATCCGCTCGCGGGCCGCGACCCGCTCAGCTGTGGCATACGCGAGGGAGGTCCGCCGCCGGGCGACCTCGAGATCGACTTCCACCGTGTCGATCGGGGGGGCATCGCCCGCGGCGACCCGCTGCCGCACGGCCCCCGCGCGGAAGACGGCGAGGTCGACGCCCTGTCGCGCGAGCGCCAGCTTCGCCTCGGCGGCGCGCCAGGCGGCCCACGCCCCGGCGGCCTCACCCAGCAGCTTGTTGATGATGCCGTCGCGCTTTGCCTCCGCCGCGCGGCGCAACCCGCGCGCCTCGGCGGCCATCGCCCGGCGGCGATCGGTGATGAGCCCCTGCCCCAGCGGCAGCGAGACCCCAAGCGAGAGGAGCCCGTTGTCCGGCGTGAGGCGATCCTGGGCGAAGTAGCGGCCCCGCGTGCGCTCGTAGCCGAGGAAGAGGTCGACCCCGAGTGGCGTGGGAAGCTTGAGCTCGGCGTCGAGGTAGTTGTAGTACTCGCTCCCCGCGAACGCCTTGCGCGCCCACGACACCCCGAGCTTCGGATCGAAGAGGGCGCCCACGGCACCGGCCTGCTTGGCCCCCGCCTGATCGGCCGAGAGCCGGGCCTGGCGCGCCACCGGGTGGTGGCGGGCCACGTCCGCCAGGAACGCTTCGAGCGCGAGCGAGTCGGGGGCCTGCGCGGCGCCCGCCCGCGGGACGAGCGCGAGCACCGCCACCAGCCGCAGCAGGTGTCCGCGCATCACTTCGCCTTGGCGTCGCCCTGCGCGACCGGTTCCTGGACCGACGGCGGGAAGCCGTTGAGCGTCCGCCACAGCTCGAACCAGATCGGCACGTTGTCGAGCAGCGCCCAGCCGAGGACGCCGGACCCGACGCGCAGCGGTGGCGAGTCGGGCCATGGTTCGTCATCGGGGTCGGGCACCACGAGGACCCGGTACGTGCCACCGGTCGAGGCGACCTGGTCGATCACGCGGATGATCCCGCCGAACGTACCGACGGCGACGCTCGGCCAGCCGGCGACCTGGAGGGCCGGCCAGCCGTCGAACTGCAGCCGCACCTTGCGGCCCGGGGTGAGCAACGGCACGTCCATCGGCCGCACCTGCAGTGCGACCGCGAGCTCCGGATTGGCGGGCATGATCGTGACGACCGCCTCGCCCTCCTTCAGTACCTCGCCGACGCCGGCGCGGATCGCCTGCACGACATAGCCGTCGCGCGGGGCGCGCACCTCGTAGAGCCCCTGCCGGAGGCGGATGTTCGCCTCGCTGTTGCGCAACTTGGCGAGCGACCCGGCGGCCTCGCTCACCTCCGCGAGGGTGGCGGCCCGGTCGGCGCGCGCCTTGGCGAGCTTGTCGTCGTACTCGGCCGCGACGGCGGCGACGTCGAGCTCGGCCTTGCGCAGCGAGGCCCGCGACTTGGCGAGCGCGTTCTCGGCCTTCACGATGCCCGCGAACGCCGACTGGGCCTTGCTGCGTGCGGCCTCCATGTCGACCAGCGACAGCAGCCCCTGCGCGTGCAGCTGTTCGCGCGCGGCGAGCTGGCGACCGGCCTGCACCGAGTCGATGCGCGCCACGGCCACCTGTGCCGAATCGACCGCGACCGTGAGCCGGGCCTGCTCCAGCGAGGCGATCGCCTGTTCTCCCGCGAGCGTGCGGGCGCGCTCCAGCGCGTCGATCTGCTCGGCGAGACTCGCGGCCTTCCGCGCCTTGGCGTCGGCCGCGGCATCGGTGGCCTCGACCTGGGCCGAGAGCCGGTCGGCGGTGAGCGG
>JACKDA010000034.1 GCA_020633775.1 Gemmatimonadales bacterium
CCCGCACCGCCGGCCGCGTCGGCCGATTGCGAATTCGGTGCAGGGTCGGGTGTCACGGTGCGGAGCAGCGCCCGCGATCGCGGCCCGGTGCGCACCATCCAGCGCGACCTCGGCGACCGGGCCATCTGCATGGCGGTGCGGGGTCCGCTGCCCGAACGCACCTCGCTCCGTCCGCTGCCGACGCTTCCCGAGGGCGTGGTGATCACGATGGCCGCGCGCGGGGCGGATGGGGTGCAGCGGCTGGTGATCTCGGGCACCGGCGACGGGAACCGGCACGAGTGGTCGGTGAACGATCGGGTGCGGCCGTTCGATCGCGACGCGATGGCGTGGCGGGATGCGATGCTCGAGGTGATGACCCTGAGTGGGGAACAGGGTCGCGTACGCGCAGCCGCGGCGGCCGACCTCGCGGAGGTCGCCACGGTGCGTGGCCAGCGCGCGTCGGTCGAGGCACGCCGTGCCGCGGACGAGGTGCGGGAGCGCTCGGACCGGGCGCGTGCGATCGCCGAGGCGGCCGTGGCCGAGGAGGTCGTGGCGGGCCAGCGCCTGCGGGAGGTCGAGCAGGACCGTGCCGCGCGGGTGCGGGCGGAAGCACGCAGCCGCGACGTCGCCGAGGCCCGCATGGTCCAGGCGGACCGCGAGCGGGAGCTCCGTGAAGTGGAGGCGGTCGCGCGGGTTGCGGAGCAGCGGCAGGTGATCGAGGAGCGCGCCATGCGGCAGGCCGAGGCGGCCGATCGTGCCGAGGTGCGTGCCCGGGTCGCGGTCGCCGAGGCCGATCGGCGTGCGGAGGAGATGCAGGCATTGCGCGAGATGGATGAGGTCGCAGCTCGGCAGCGCATCGAGGAGCGGCGCGCCACGCGGGACGTGGCCGGCCAGCGGCTCCAGGAGGTGCGGGCGCGGCTCGCGCCTGCCGAGCAGCGGCTCGCCGAGTTGATCGACCGGATCGGCGGTCGGTGACGCGACGCCTGGCCCCGGCGGCGATCATCGTGATGATCGCCGCCTGTGCCGATGCCGGCGGCGGTGGGGAGCCGATCGCCCGGGTCGACACGCTCGCGAGCGGGATCGTCGAGGTGACGAACCGCGTTGACCTGGCGCCCGCCTGGCGGTTGGTATTGCGGCAGCAGTTCGCCGACACCCCCGGTGCCGAGCTCAGCGATCCGTCCGAGATTCTCGTCGACGCGGCGGGGCGAGTGTACGTCCTCGATGATGATCCGGCGGTGGTTCGGGTCTTTGCGTCGGACGGGAGGCCGCTGCACACGATCGGTCGCGAGGGGAGCGGGCCAGGGGAATTCGTCGGTGGCGGGATGATCTTCCTCTCGCACGATACGCTCGTGCACCAGGACCCGCGCCAGTCTCGGGCGCAGGCGTTCACGCTCGACGGCGCGTTGATCACCCAGTGGACGTCGCCGTGCTGCGTGCGGGTGCCGACGCTCGCCGACACGCTCGGCCGGATCCCGATCCCCGGTGACGTCGGGCGCCTCCCGCCGAGCGAGGACGACGCGGGGGCTGGGATGGGCTATCTGCGCTACCGCGTGGACGGCACGCTGGTGGACACGCTCGACTTCCCGCCCGCGCCGCTGCCCGCGATGTGGCGCGCGACCGACGGACGGAACCGCTGGAACTGGTTCATCCCGATGCAGCCGACGGTCGCGCACGTCCTCGATCGCGAGGGGCGGATGATCTGGGGGAGCCAGCGCGGCGGGACCTTCGTCATCTCCCGCACCGGTCGCGACACCCTCGCCCGCTTCGTGCTGGATGAGTCCCCGCCGGCGATCCCAGACTCGGTGCGGCAGGCAGCGGTCGATGACCTCGTGGCGTCGAACCCGGTGTTCGCGAACATCGCCCAGGTCGCCGACGTGCCGACCACATATCCGGCGTGGAGCGGGCTGTCGGTGGATGACCTCAATCGGACCTGGATCCTGCGACCGGGGCCCGGCGGCGGGGCGGACCACTGGCATGTCGTGGACCCTCACGGTCGTCTGCTGGCGCGGGTGATTTCACCACCGCTCGACGCCGAGCGACTCCACATCGGGGCCCGATGGGTCCATGCGCTCGAGCCCGATCAGGCGACCGGGCTCGACGTGGTGCGGGTGTACGAGATCGTGGTGGAGTCTCCCGACTAGAACCGCAGCGCGAGCCCGAGCGAGAGTACCGGATAGACCTTGAGGTACCGGTCGATGTCGTCCTGGATGTCGCGGCGCTCGGCCTCGACGTCGGCGGCCAGGGTCGAGCCCGGCACCGCCGAGGAGGCGGTGAGCCCCAGTGTCGGCGCGCCGATGCCGACGCCGAGGTCGAAGACGAAGCCGATCCCGCCGCCGCGCGACGCCGGTGTCCCCCACCCGATCCCGACATACGGCAGCGTCCCGGGCCACCGCACGTCGCCGCGGACCGTCCCCACCTCGGCGGCGGTGTAGTCCCGACCGTTGAAGGTGTACGTCCCACCGGTCGGCTGGCCGATTCCATCGAGTTCTGCCGGGGCGGAGATGATCCCGCCGCTCACGTGGAACGTCCCGCGCGCCGAGGGGAAGAGGTCCACCACCGCGCTCAGTCCCTTGAAGCGGTAGTCGACCGAGTACGCCACGTCGGATTCGGTCCGGGAGAAGCTGCCCGAGAAGGTGTGGGCCCCGGCGCGAAGCGCGAGGTGGTCGCTGACCAGCACCGCGGCTTCGGCGCCGAGGCCGAGGGTGCCCGCGCGGACGCCGATGGAGATCCCGGACTGGGCGGGGAGCGGGGCCGTGACGAACGCGGCCGCGAGGAGACAGGGGAGGTAGTGGGTCATGCCGGGAGTATCGGCGCGCTCAGGGCGATCCTTCGCCCCGCCGGTCGATCCGATAGATCCGGACGATCGACTGTCGGTCGCGTCCCACCGCGGGAACCGCGACTCGGTCCTCGCGCCACGACGTCCCCTCGAAGCGCTCGAACCACGACGGCACGTAGCCCAGGTAGCGCCCGTCCGGGTGGAAGACCGCGAAGTAATGGGTTCGCCGGAAGAAGTAGCCCACCGAGACCCAGAGGAATCCCCGGCCATCAACGGCCACGTCATTCCACGCCGGGAAGATTCGTGGGATCGCTTCGCGGGTCGCGACCCCCGCGAGTAGCGGCTGGCTCGCGACCAGATCCCGGACAAGGGTGTCCGCGTAGGCAGGTGGGACCGAGTCCACGCGGGTGTTCGCCAGCTCCATGATGCGGAGCGTGTCGTCGCCGGAGCGCGTGACGAGGAACTGCCAACGATCTCCTCGCCCGTACACGAGGCTCCCATCGGGCAGGAACGCCTCCCTGGGCATCGGCGAAAAGGGAATCACGAACCGGCTCCGCATCCGTGGCCCGATCTCGAGGTCCCACGCCGGTGCCGGTTCAAGCGGCGGCCGCTCGAGCGAGTCGCGCCGTTCGCCACGGAGGGTGAAATAGACCCACCGCTTCCCCTCGCCGGCCGCCCCTGCGGCCTCCCCCAGCCGCAAGAGCCCCCGGGGATCGAGCGCCATCGATGGGTCCGTACCGCGGATGTCGGTGAAGAACGAGTTGAGGAAACGACCCGAGAGGCTGTAGAGCAGCACTCGTCCCTGTCGGGCATCGTTCACCACGAGGGTGTCGCCGGTGATGGCGAGCGCGGAGGGCATGAGATACTCCCCTGTCCCACCGCCAGCCCGGCCGATCAGGCGGACGAACCGGCCATCGCGATCGTAGATCTCGACCTTGGCCGGCTCGACGGTGGAGACCGCCACGCCCCCGTCGGGCAGCAGCAGGGTGCGCCGCTGCGCGCGGGGTGACCATGGCTCACTGCCGGCGAGGTCGATCTCCTGCTCCAGGCGCAGGATCCATCCGGTCGTGGTGTCGCGCCACGCCGTATATCCGGGGCTGGTGACCCGAAGCGCGGTCCCGACGGTGTCGACCGCTGGCGTCCAGGTCCTGACCTGCGCCGCCGCCGGCACCGCGCCGATGACCGTGAGGAGAGCAAGCGGGAGTCGCGAGGATGGCATGGCAGGTCGACCGGGGGAGAATGGGGTGGGGGAGTATCGCGCCAAACCGGCACGCGTGCCAAGTGCATCTATATTCGTCGGCAATCTGCTTCCTTCGCCTCCCCGCTCTCCCGGACCCCACCCGATGCACCAGACCCCGCTCGACGCCCAGCACCGCGCCCTCGGCGCACGGATGATCCCGTTCGCCGGCTGGGAGATGCCGGTCCAGTACGCCGGGATCGTCCAGGAGCACCAGGCGGTGCGCACCGCCGCGGGGCTGTTCGACCTGAGCCACATGGGCGAGCTCTGGATCCGGGGGCCCGGTGCCGCGGCCGCACTCGACGCGGCGCTGGTGACCGCGCCCTCCCGTCTCAAGGACGGGCGTGCCCACTACTCGATGATCTGTGCCCCCGACGGCTCGGTGATGGACGACCTGATCGTCTACCGCACGGCCGCGGAGGAGTTCCTCGTGGTGGCGAACGCCTCGAATCGCGAGGTGGTGGCGGCGGCGCTCGCCGAGCGGCTCGCCGGGCACGATGCCACGCTCGACGACGCCTCGCTGCGCACGGCGCTGATCGCGATCCAGGGGCCCCGCGCAGTGGAACTGCTGCAGGCCCACACCGACATCGACCTCTCGCCGCTCAAGTACTACTCGATCGCCGCGGGGCAGGTGTGCAAGCGCGCGGCACTGATCGCCCGGACCGGCTACACCGGCGAGGACGGCTTCGAGGTGTACCTCGCGTGGGACGATGCGGCCCGGATCTGGAACCATCTCCTCGAGGAGGGGAAGGCGGCCGGACTGGTCCCCGCCGGGCTCGGGGCCCGCGACACCCTGCGGCTGGAGGCCGGGATGCCGCTCTACGGCCAGGAGCTCGATCGCGAGACGACGCCGTTCGAGGCCGGCCTCGGCCGGGTGGTGAAGTTCGACAAGGACGGCGACTTCGTCGGCCGGGCCGCGCTGGAGGCCGTCAAGGATGCCCCGGCGAAGGTGCTGGTCGGGCTGCGGCTGACGGGGCGGGGCATCGCCCGGACCGGCTATCCCGTCTATCTTCCGGCCGCCGCGGAGGCGGTGGGCCGGGTCACCAGCGGCACCGCCTCCCCGACGCTGGGTCACCCGATCGCGATGGCCTTCGTGCCCGCCGAGCTGGCGGCGCCCGACACCGCCCTCGAGGTCGGCATCCGGGCCGACCGGGTCCCGGCCGTCGTGATCCCGATGCCGTTCTACCGCCGGCCGACCTGAACGAGGAGCACCGCGTGGCGTATCCCGACGACTGCAAGTATTCCGACGAGCACGAGTGGATCCGGGTCGAGGACGGTGTCGCGACCATCGGCATCACCGCGTACGCCGCCGAGCAGGTGGGCGACATCGTCTTCGTCGAGGTCCCGGCGGTCGGCACGACGCTCACCGCGACCCAGCCGTTCGGCGTGATCGAGTCGGTGAAGGCGGTCTCGGAACTGTTCGCCCCGGCCTCGGGGAAGGTCGTCGAGATGAACGGCGCCCTCGCCGACGCGCCGGAGACGGTCGCCGAGGATCCGCATGGTGCCGGCTGGCTGGTGAAGATCGCGCTCAGCGACCCGTCGGAGCTCGATCGCCTGAAGGACGCCGCCGCCTACCAGGCCATGATCGACGCCGCCTGAGGATGCGCGGCCCATGTTGTCTCGACGGGGCCCCGCGTGGGCCCCGCCGCCGTTTCGGAACCTGAGGTCACCGTGATGCAGCCCGACCAGGAATTCGCCACCCGCCACATCGGCCCCCGTCCCGACGAGATCGCCAGCATGCTTGGCGAACTCGGCTACGACGACCTCGACGCGTTCATCGCCGACATCGTCCCCGCGAGCATCGCGCTCGATCGCCCGCTGGCGCTGGAGCCGGGGCGCAGCGAGCGCGAGGTCCTGGCCGAACTGCGCGGCCTCGCCGAGCGCAACAGCGTCTTCCGCTCCTACATCGGGATGGGCTATCACGGCACCTTCACGCCGCCGGTGATCCAGCGCAACGTCCTCGAGAACCCCGGCTGGTACACGGCCTACACGCCGTACCAGCCCGAGATCGCGCAGGGACGCCTCGAGGCGCTGCTCACCTTCCAGACGATGGTGAGCGACCTCACCGGGTTGCCGGTGGCCAACGCGTCGCTGCTCGACGAGGCGACCGCCGCGGCGGAGGCGATGGCGCTGACGCTCGCGGTGGTGAAGGGGGGCGAGGCGCCGCGGTACCTGATCGACGAGCGGTGCCATCCGCAGACGATCGCGGTGGTCACCACGCGCGCCGAGGCGCGCGGCGTGGCGGTCGAGGTCTCCGACCCGGTGGGGTGGACGTTCGGTGAGGGTGTCATCGGCGGGCTGGTGCAGTACCCCGCCACGGACGGGGCGCTGCGCGACTTCCGTGGCGTCGCGGAGCGGGCGCACGCGGCGGGGGCGCTGATCACCGCGGCCACCGACCTCCTCGCGCTCGCGGTCATCACCCCGCCGGGGGAGTGGGGCGCCGACATCGCGGTCGGCAACTCGCAGCGCTTCGGCGTCCCGATGGGCTACGGCGGCCCGCACGCCGCGTTCTTCGCGACGAGCGAGCAGCACAAGCGGCACCTCCCGGGCCGGATCATCGGGGTGTCGAAGGATGTCGACGGGCGGATGGCGCTCCGCATGGCGCTGCAGACCCGCGAGCAGCACATCCGGCGCGACAAGGCGACCAGCAACGTCTGCACCGCGCAGGTGCTGCTCGCGGTGATGGCGGCGATGTACGCGGTGTACCACGGTCCCGAGGGAATCCGTCGCACGGCGCTCCGGGTGCACGGCCAGGCGCGCGCGCTCGCCGACGCCCTCGTGCGCGGCGGCCAGACGGTGGTGCACGCGGAGGTGTTCGACACCCTGATGGTGCGGCTGGCGCCGGTGGCCGCCGATGCGGCGATGGCGGAGGCGCTGACGCGCGGGATCAACCTGCGCCGGTTCGACGCCACCCACGTGACGATCGCGCTCGATGAGACCGTGGAGACCACCGACCTCGACGACCTCGCCGCCTGCTTCGGCGCGCCGCCGGTCGCGCGCGAGCTGCTCGTCGGCGGGACGCGGGTGCCCGAGGCGTTCGCCCGCACCAGCGGCTACCTCGACCACCCGGTGTTCCACGTGCACCGCAGCGAGACCGAGATGCTCCGCTACCTGCGGACGCTCGAGAGCCGCGACCTCTCGCTGACCACCGCGATGATCCCGCTCGGCAGCTGCACCATGAAGCTCAACGCCACCGCGGAGATGATCCCGGTGAGCTGGCCCGGCTTCGCGGCGCTGCACCCGTTCGTCCCGCGCGACCAGGCGGCCGGGTACACGGTGATGTTCGGCCAGCTCGAGGCGTGGCTGGCGGAGATCACCGGGTTCGCGGCGGTGTCGCTGCAGCCGAACGCCGGCTCGCAGGGCGAGTTCACCGGGCTGCTCACCATCCGCGCGTGGCACCGGGCGCGAGGTGACGCGCACCGCGACGTCTGCCTGATCCCGACCAGTGCGCACGGGACCAACCCGGCGAGCGCGGTGATGGCCGGGATGCGGGTCGTGCCGGTGGCGGCCGACGCGAAGGGGAACATCGACGTCACCGACCTGCGCGCGAAGGCGGCCGAGCACGCGGCGTCGCTCGCGGCGCTGATGGTGACGTACCCGTCGACGCACGGGGTGTTCGAGGCATCGATCCGCGAGATCTGCGACATCGTCCACGCCGCGGGCGGGCAGGTCTACCTCGACGGCGCCAACATGAACGCGCAGGTCGGGCTCTGCCGCCCGGGCGACTTCGGCGCCGACGTCTGCCACCTCAACCTGCACAAGACCTTCTGCATCCCGCACGGCGGCGGCGGCCCGGGGATGGGACCGATCGGCGTGGCGGCGCACCTCGCGCCGCACCTGCCCGACCACCCGGTCGTCCCGCTCGGCCACGCGGCCTCCTCGGGCACCGTCTCGGCGGCGCCGTGGGGGAGCCCGAGCATCCTGCCGATCTCGTGGGTGTACATCCGGTTGATGGGCGCCGCGGGGCTGGCGCACGCGACCAAGGTGGCGATCCT
>JACKDA010000035.1 GCA_020633775.1 Gemmatimonadales bacterium
CGGGTGGCGAGGACTACGAGCTGCTCGTCGCGATGCCGGCCGGGTGGGACGGGACCGACGAGGCCGAGCCATGGACCGGGACGCCGATCCGGCGGATCGGCGAGGTCGTCGCGGGGGAAGGGGTCACGCTGCGACTCGGCGGGGAGCCGGTGGCGGTGCAGGGGTATCGGCACGGGTGACGGATCGCCGTTGACCCCGGCGCCCCGACCGGCCTAGCTTCGGCGGTCTCCCACACAGGGTCATCCCGCATGAGCACGATTGTCGACGTCCACGCCCGCGAGATCCTCGATTCGCGCGGCAATCCCACCGTCGAGGCCGAGATCGTCACCGCCGGGGGCGTCATGGGGCGCGCCGCGGTGCCGAGTGGCGCGTCCACCGGCGAGCACGAGGCGATGGAACTGCGCGACAACGACCCGAAGCGCTACGGCGGCAAGGGCGTGCTGACCGCGGTGCGCCATGTCAACGAGCTCATCGCGCCACTGCTCGAGGGGATGGATGTCTTCGACCAGGTCGCGATCGACGCCGAGATGGTCGATGCCGACGGCACCGAGAACAAGTCGCGCCTCGGCGCCAACGCGATCCTCGCGGTGTCGATGGCGGTCGCGCGCGCGGCGGCCGACGAGGCCGGGCTGCCGCTCTACCGGTACCTCGGCGGCCCGATGGCGCGCACCATGCCGGTGCCGCTGATGAACATCCTCAACGGCGGCGCGCACGCGAACAACAACGTCGATGCGCAGGAGTTCATGATCGTCCCGGTCGGCGCGGCCGACTTCGGCGATGGCTTCCGGATGGGGGTCGAGACCTTCCACGCGCTGAAGAAGGTGCTCGGCGACCGGAAGCTCTCCACCGCCGTCGGTGACGAGGGCGGCTTCGCGCCGATGCTGCCGAGCAACGAGGCGGCGCTCGACGCGGTGGTCGAGGCGATCGAGAAGGCCGGCTACCGGCCGGGCGAGGACATCGCGATCGCGCTCGACGTCGCGGCCTCGGAACTGTACCGCGACGGGCAGTACGTCTTCCACAAGAGCGACGGCGCGAGCCGCAGCGCGGCGGAGATGGTCGAGCTCTACCGCGGCTGGTGCCAGAAGTATCCGATCGTCTCGATCGAGGACGGGCTGCACGAGGACGACTGGGACGGCTGGAAGCTGCTCACCGACGCGATCGGCGACGAGTGCCAGCTGGTCGGCGACGACCTCTTCGTCACCAACGTCCAGCGGCTCGACCAGGGGATCGCCACCGGCTGCGGCAACGCGATCCTGATCAAGGTCAACCAGATCGGGACGCTGACGGAGACGCTGCAGGCGATCGACCTCGCGAAGTCGAGCGCGTTCGGGGTGATCATCTCGCACCGCTCGGGCGAGACCGAGGACACCTTCATCGCCGACCTCGCGGTGGCGACCGGGGCGGGGCAGATCAAGACCGGCTCGGCGAGCCGGACCGACCGGATGGCGAAGTACAACCAGCTGCTCAGGATCGCCGAGGAGCTCGGCCCGATCGCCGAGTATCCGGGGGCCGACCTCTACCCGGGATGACGGCCGGACGCTGGCTCGCGCTGGTGGTGCTGGTCGCGGCGGGGTGTACGCGGTGACCGGCGGCAGCTGGTCGATGGCGGACTACCGGCGGCTGGAGCAGCGAGGCCCGGCTGCGGGCCCAGCTCGACACGCTGGGGCGGGAGCTCGACTCGCTGCGGGCGTTCGGGGATTCGCTGCGAACCGACCCGCGGGTCCAGGAGCGGGTGGCGCGGGCCCGGGCCGGGATGATCCGGCCGGGGGAGATCGCCGTGCTGCTGGTCCCGGAGCGACCGGCCGCCGGGGAGGACACCGCCCGCTGAGGCCGTTCCCTTCAGGGGGCGCCGTGGCTAGTTTGGCGTGCGGCCGCGAGGCCGTTTCGGCTGGGTAGCTCAGCTGGTTAGAGCACGGCACTCATAATGCCGGGGTCGCGGGTTCGAGTCCCGCCCCAGCTATGTCACCTGATCCGGCTGCGCCGCCGTGTCATCCTGAGGCGGCTGCGCCGCCGAAGGACAACCCCGCCCTCGTGCGCTGCATGAGAGGCGGGGTTTCGACATTCGTCACCTGCTTGCCCTGCGCCCGAGCCCGGGCCGGGCTACCAGCCCGCTCACCCCTCCTGGTGTCGCGCGTCGCGCTCCTGCCACCGGGTGGCCAGTTCCATCCCGATCAACGATCCGAGGCCGAACCCCAGCAGGCTGCCCGCGACCCCCACGTGGCCGGCCGCGGCCTGACCGCCGGAGGTGAGCACCGTGACCACGGCGAGGATCCGCCGCGACCGCGTCCATTCCCTGCTGTCGCGGCGCGGTGGGGCCGCGACCCAGCGGGGCCAGGCCAGCGTCATCGCGCCAGCGAGGAGCGTCCCTGCGGCAAGTCCGAGCAGCATGTCGATCTCCGGGGCGGTTGGGCCAGACGAATGATACGCTCCCCATGGGGCCCCGTGACAGGTGTTCCCCTTGCCCGAGCTCGGGTGGACCGGACATTCTGGGGAGACCCGAGCGCCGAGCGTCCCGTGCCACTGCGCCCCCACGGTGCCACCCGAGCATGACCACCCTTCGCCGACTCCGTGCCCTCGGCGTGGTCTCCGCCCTCTGGGGATTCCTCGCCGCCCTGCTGTACGTGGGGCTGGCGGTCGTCAGTTCCCTTGGTGCCCCGATCACGCCGACCCTTTCCCAGGCCCTGATCGTGTTCGGCATCGCCTGGGTGGCCGGGACGCTCACGGGAGCGGTGATGGGTGTCGTGCTGATGGCGATCGCGCGCGGCCGCCCGCTGGACCGGGTGCGTCGGTGGGAGACCTTCGTCGCGGGATTCGCCGCCGGCGTGGTGCTCCTGATCGTTCTCATCTTCATTGCCGGCGGGTTCACCCTCCCCGACGTCACGATGTGGGGGACCACGATGCTCCTTGGTGCCGGCATCTTCGGCACGGCGACCGGGGCACTCACGTTGGCCTTCGCCGAAGTCGCCCGCCGCGGCGGTGGCGCCGTCACCGCTGGTGTCGGCGACCCGGCCGCCCTGCCACCCGCCTGATCCGGAGTCCGTCATGCTCGCAGGCAAGTCGTGGGATGAGTGGATCCGCCAGTACGCCGGCAGTCACCAGCACCCGGTGAATCGGCTCTGCCACACCGTCGGGATCCCGGTGATCGCGCTCTCGCTGCCGCTCTTCGCGGTGGTGCTCCTGGTCCCCGGCTTCTGGAAGGTGCCAACGGCGATGTTCGTCGGCGGCTGGCTGCTCCAGTTCGCGGGACATGCCGTCGAGGGGAAGCCGCCGGAGTTCTTCTCCGACTGGCGCTTCCTGCTGGTCGGGCTCCGCTGGTGGGTCGCGAAGATGCAGGGGCGCGCATGAGGGCCCGCGACACGTGGCTCCTGTTCGCCGTCGCCCTGGCGGCCTGCTCCTCGGCGCCCGTGGATCGCCCGCTGACGGAGCCGGCGACGTGGGCGATCGATGCGACACCGCTGCTCGACATCGGCACGAATCCCCTCGACACCCTCGCCCCGATCGGCCTGGCCGTGGCAACCTACCGGGTCTCGGACGGCGAGATAGTGGTCGCCGATCGGGGCTACCAGGAACTGCGGTTCTTCGACCGCGATGGACATCTGACCCGGACCGCCAGCGGACCGGGCGAGGGCCCGGGTGAAGTGCGGTACCTTGGGCGGATGTATCGCTGCGGCGACTCGCTGGTCGTTCACGAGATGCAGCGACGGGAGATGCTGGTCTTCGACCGCGCCGGTGGGTTCGGCCGCGGTTTCCGGCTCACCGGGCCGACGCCCCGATTCGTCGACTCCTACAAGCTGGCATGCAGCACGGACATGCGGTTCCTCGGCAACGGGTGGGACACCGTCCGCGTGCTGGAGCCGCAACGCGTGCGAGGGACCGTCCCATACTGGATCTCTGGACGGGATGGCGAGGTCGAGCGCGTGCTTGGCTCGTGGATGGGATCGGAACGCCTCTCCCGGCGCAATGGGTCGGGACCCCACCCGCTCGGCAAGGAGCCGGTCCTTGCCGCTGGCCGATCGCGTTTCTATCTCGGAACCGCCGACTCCTTCGCGATCGAGGTCTTCGGCATGGACGGCTCGGCATTGCCACCGATCCTGAAGCCGAGTGTGGTGTTGACCACCTCAGCCGAGGACATCGCCCGCTTCCGGCTGCTGGACACCCTCGGGAAGGAGCCCGACGAGATCGCTCGATCGCTCCGCGAGTGGGAGACCTTCGAGTTCCCCCCCACCGTCCCCGCCTACGATGCGATGCTCGTCGATCGCGACGACAATCTCTGGGTGCGGAGCTACCCCCGGGACCTCGACCCGACAGTCCGATGGATCGTCTTCGACCCCGAGGGCACCGAGATCGGGTCGATCGACCTCCCCGTGACCCTCGAACTGTTCGACATCGGTTCGGATTGGCTCCTCGGCATCGAGACCCGGCTCAGCGACGGCGGCCAGCAGGTCCGGATGTACCGCCTCCATCGGGCGGGCTGAGCCCGCCCCTGCCGTCCGGGCCCTCCACCCCATCCAACATCCCCGCCCGACCGTACGTATCATGCACAGGGGCCGCGCAACCTTCGCGGTCCCTGCCTCGTCCTGTAGGATGCCGGTGAATCGAGCCGGCCTCGCCTGTCCGAGCCGTCCCCGCTGGAGCCACCGGTGCAATCCACCCTCGACGCCGCAAGCGCCTTTCTCCTGAAGCACCCGTCAGGGGACTTCGCGCGCGGCGACCTGGTGCTCGCCCCGGTGCTGCCGTGGCTGGCCCTGCTCGGGCTTCTGCTTGCGGCCGCGGCGGTGGTGTGGGTGGCGGTGCGCGGGCTCCGCGGCACGACCCGTCGCGACCGCGTGGTCCTCGGCGGGCTCCGGCTGGCGGTGTTCCTCCTCGTCGGCCTCTGCCTGCTGCGCCCCACGCTCGTCCTCTCGCGCGCGATCGCGCAGCGCAATGTCCTCGCGATCGTCTACGACGATTCGCGCAGCATGACGGTGGCCGACCAGGACGGCGGGACCCGGCTCGCCGCGGTCCAGGCCGCCTTCGGCGACTCGACCACGCTGCTGCGCGACCTCGCGGAACGGTTCGTGGTGCGCGGGTTCCGGGCCGGGACCGCGACCGATCCGGTTGCCTCGGCCCAGGCGCTCACCGGGACCGGGAGCCGGAGCGACCTCGGCGCCGCGCTCGCCACCGCGCGCGAGGCGCTCGCCGACCAGCCGCTCGCCGGCATCGTGCTGGTGAGCGATGGGGCGCAGAACGGCTTCGGTGACCTGGACGAGGAACTCGGTCGCCTCGCGGCACGCGGCATCCCGGTGCACACCGTCGGCGTCGGCAGCGCCCCCTTCGCCCGCGACGTCGGCGTCGATGCGCTGCAGCTCCCCGACGAAGTGCTCCTCGGCAGCGAAGCCCCCGGCGCATTGCTGCTCCGCACCCGCGGGGTCGCCGGTCGGCGGGTCGTAATCACCGCCGAGGTGGGCGCGCGGCTTGCCAGCATCGACACCGTGCTGGTCCCCACCGATCGCGACCTGCTCGAGGTGCCACTGCGGCTTCCCGCCACCGAACCCGGGACGGTCCCGGTCACGGTGACGGTGCAGGAAGTCGACGGCGAGGCGACCACGCTCAACAACCGCACGGCCGGTGTGCTTCGGGTGCGCGCGGGACCGGAGAAGATCCTCTATGTCGAGGGGGAACCGCGGCCGGAGCTCCCATTCCTGCGCCGGGCTGTGGCGCGCGACTCCGCCCTGCAGGTGGTCGCGCTGATCCGGAGCGCCGACGGCAAGTATCTCCGGCTCGGCGTGGATGATTCCCTCGAGCTGCGCGACGGGTTCCCGGTCGATCGTGCCACCCTGTTCCGGTACCGCGGGGTCGTGCTCGGGAGTGTCGAAGCGGGGTTCTTCAGTGGCGACCAGCTGCGGATGCTGCAGGCGTTCGTGACCGAGCGCGGCGGCGGCCTGCTCGCCCTCGGCGGGCGCGACGCGCTCGGGGAAGGCGGGTACGCCGGGACGCCGGTGGGCGAGGCGCTGCCACTCGAACTCGATCCGCAGGTGGCAGGGAACGGCGACGCGGCGGGCGCGACGCGGCTGCGGGTCCGCCCGAACGCGGAGCGCGGCGACGCCGGGTTCACGGACCTCGGTCGCGAGGGGGTGTCTCCCTGGGACTCGCTGCCGGAACTCACGGTGGTGAACGCGGTGGGCGCGCCGCGGGCTGGTGCCGAGGTGCTGCTGGAGGGTGTCGCCGGTGGCCGCAGCGTGCCGGTCCTCGTCTCGCAGCGCTACGGTCGCGGGCACACGGCGCTCTTCCTGCCGCAGGACAGTTGGCGCTGGCAGATGGCGGCGGACCTTCCGCCGGACGACCGCACCCACGTCGCGTTCTGGACCCGTCTCCTGCGGGCGGTCGTGGACGGGGTCCCCGACCAGGTCGCCCTCGATGCGGCACCCGGACTGGTGGCACCCGGCGAGCCGCTCCAGGTCCGGATGCGGGTCGCCGACTCGACCTGGCGCCCGCGCGACGACGCGCTGGTCACCGTGCGCGTCTCGCCCCCGGATGCCCCGAGTTTCGACCTGCCGTTGCAGGGCGATCTCGGCGCCGCAGGCGAGTTCACGGCGACCCTCACCCCGACCGGCCTCGGCCCGTGGCGACTGGAGGGCGAGGCGATCGTCGGCACCGACACCCTGCACGCCGCGACCCTCGCGCTGGTCTCCGCCGACGTGCAGGATCCCGGCAGCATGGAGCGCGACGATCGCACCCTCGCCCAGATCGCCGCACGGACCGGCGGACGGGTGTACGACATCGACGCGCTCGACCGTCTTCCCGACGAGGCCGCGCTCACCACCAGCGGCATCACCGCACGCGCCGCCACCGATCTCTGGGACGCCCCGCTGGTGTTCCTCCTCTTCCTGCTGCTGCTCGGCGCCGACTGGTTCTATCGCCGGATGAAGGGACTCGCCTGAGATGGTGCGCCTGCTCGTTGCCGCCGCGCTCGCGATCGCGCCCCCGGTCGCCGCACAGGGCCTGCACCTCCTCGTGGTCACCGGACTCGGGGGCGAGCCCTCGTACAGTGCCTCGTTCGCCACCGCCGGTGCGGGGCTGGTCGATGCCGCCCGGGGGTGGGGCGTCCCCGCGGGCCGGATCACCTGGCTCGCCGAGGACACGACGCGCGATGCGGCGCGCGTGCGGGGACGCTCGACGAAGGCCGCACTGGAGGCCGCACTGGTGCGCATCGGCCGTCAGGGGCAGCGTGGCGACACGGTGCTCGTCGTGCTGATCGGGCATGGCAGTGGCGAGGGTGCGACCTCGCGCATCTCGCTCCCCGGGCCGGACCCGACCGCCGCCGACCTCGGCCGCGCCCTGGATGCGCTCGACGGGCGGGTGCTCGTCGTCGTCGTCGCCGCGAGCGGGAGCGGCGACTTCCTGCCGGTGCTCTCGCGACCGGGGCGGATCATCATCACCGCGACGCGCAGCGCGGTCGAGCGGAACGAGTCGCTGTTCGGGTCGCGCTGGGTGCAGGGACTCGCCAGCGCCGAGGCCGACGCCGACAAGGATGGCCGCATCACGCTGCTGGAATCGTTCACCTATGCCTCCCGGGCGGTGCAGCGCGCCTACGACGACGACAAGCGGCTGCTCACCGAGCATGCCCAGCTTGACGACGACGGCGACGGACGCGGCAGCGGCACGCCCGGTGCCGACGGCGCCTCGGACGGGGCCCTCGCGCGGCGGGTCGGGTTCGGCGGCCGGGCCATCTCGACCGATCCGCGGGTTGCGGCGCTCGTGGCCGAGCGGACGGCACTCGAGACGCAGGTCGAGCAGTTGCGGCGCCGCAAGGACACGATGCGCGAGGCGGAGTATCTCGATGCGCTGGAGGCGTTGCTGGTGCGGATCGCCGAGAAGACGGCCGCGATTCGCGACGCCTCCGGCGGTGGGGCACCCTGATGCGCGCGTGGTGGCCGATCGCCCTCGTGCTCTGGACGGCGCCGTGCT
>JACKDA010000036.1 GCA_020633775.1 Gemmatimonadales bacterium
GCCGCAGTGATCGCCCATCCGATTCAGGTAGTTGGCCGAGGCGACGTACGGCTTGCTCGCCATGAGGCCACCATCGCCGTAGGTCCCCATTCCGACCACGTTGGGGAGCTCGACCCATTCCATCGCATCGGCGAACGCGGCCCAGAACCAGTCCGACAGCGCCCCCGGATCGACCCCGGTCAGCACCGCAAAGTTGCAGAGCACCATCAACCGGGGGATATGGTGCGCCCAGGCATGCCGCTCCACGGTGCGGAGGACATCCGCCACGCAGGCGAGATCGGTTTGCCCGGGTTCCCAGAAGCACTGCGGCAGTGGGCGGGTGAAGCCGAAGTAGTTGACGTCGCGGTACGCGGGCCCCCGGTCCCAGTAGATCCCGTTGACGTACTCCCGCCACCCGAGGATCTGCCGGATGAACCCCTCGGCCGAGGCGATCGGGACGGCCCCGTCGTGCCAGGCCGACTCGACTCGCCGGACCATCTCCATCGGGTGGAGCAGGCCGACGTTCATCGCAACCGAGAGGCGTGAATGGTAGAGAACGGATTCGCCCGCGAGCATCGCGTCCTCGAACGGGCCGAAGGACGGGAGCCGGTGCTCGACGAAGTCCTCGAACGCGGCGAGGGCCTGGGTCCGGGTCACCGGGTACGCGAAGCCATCGGTCGAGCCCCACTTGCCCGGCATCGAATCCACGAGGGCGATCACCTTGCGGGTCACGTCGTCCGGCGGGAACGCGATCGGGGCCGGTGGCAGCCCGTGACGGCGGAGGGCGGCCGCCGTCTTCCGGTTCTTCGCGTCGTGGTTCCAGGCGCCACCGGCCGGCTCACCCGCGTCGTCGAGCAGCACGCCATGTCGTCGGCGCTGGGCCCGATAGAAGTCCTCCATCCGGAACAGCTTCCGGTCGGTGGCCCAGGAGGCGAACCACTCGCGCGAGACGATGAAGCGGCGGTCGGGGACGATCCGCACCCTGGGGTCGGTGGCGGCGAGCTCGGCCATCGAGGCGCCGATCCCGTGTTCCGCCGGTGCCTGGACGATCACCGTGTCATCGGGATGGTCGGCGAGCCAGTCGCGGATCCCCTCGGCGTAGGAGGCCGCGGCGCGGTGGTGGACCTCGTAGCCGGCCGTGCGGAGTTCGTCCCGGAAGTGGCGGAGCGCGGAGAGGACGAGGACCAGCTTCTTGCGGTGCCAGGGGAGCGCCGCGCCCTTGGCGAGGGAATCGAGGAAGAGCACCCGGCCTGCGGTGGGCGAGTCCGGGAGGCAGGCGGTGGCGGTCGAGAGCTCCCAGGGGCCGATGAACCAGGTCTGCATGGGGGGAAGGGTAGCAGGGTCTGGCACCCTGCCTCGCCCGTGGCGCCGGGGCGGATGGGGTGCCTCATTCCTCGACGGTTCGCGGTCCGGGGTTGCCGGCGTCGGGGCCCGCCCCTAACTTCTCCGGCCTTCCGGGGGCTGTAGCTCAGCTGGGAGAGCGCTGCAATCGCACTGCAGAGGTCAGGGGTTCGATCCCCCTCAGCTCCATGGATGCCCGCACCAGGGTGGTGCGGGCATCCTTTTTGCCCCCTCCACTGGCATGAGCCGCTCCATCCTCTCCCTGACATCCCGGGCCCAGGGCCTCGCCGCAGCGCCGACGCCTGCGCCGATCGCCCGCACCGGGCGGGACCGGCCGGGCACCTCGGCCGAGGCCCTGCGCCGCGACGCCGCCGAGACCGGCGTGCGCCTCGCGCACGTGGTCGGGGCGCTGTCGCACGCGCTCGACCTCACGGAGGGGCAGCCGGCTGGCCATTCGGTGCGCACCGCGCTGATCGGGATGCGACTGGCCGAGTGCCTCGGCCTCCCGGAGCGGGAGCGGAGCGACCTCTTCTACGCCCTGCTGCTCAAGGACCTCGGCTGCTCGAGCAACGCCTCGCGACTCGCGGCGCTCTTCGGCTCGGACGATCACCTCCTCAAGTACTCCCACAAGCTCACCGACTGGACCCAGACGAGCGACGCCGCGCGGTTCGCCTACCGGCACTCGCTGCCCGGCCACTCGCGCCTCGCGAGGGCCTGGCACTCGCTGCTGCTCGGCACCCGCGCCCGCGACATCGGCCGCGACATGATCGCGACCCGCTGCGAGCGCGGCGCCGACATCGCCGGGATGCTCGGCCTGCCGCCGGGCACCGCCGACGCGATTCGCGGCCTCGACGAGCACTGGGATGGCAACGGCATGCCGATGGGGCTGTCGGGCACGGCGATCCCGATGCTGGCCCGCATCGCCGGCCTGTCGCAGACGGTCGAGGTGTTCGCCCGGTCGTTCGACGTCCGCACCGCCTACGAGATGGCCCGGGCCCGCAGCGGGCGCTGGTTCGATCCGGTGCTCGTCGATGCGCTGTGCACGTTCGAGTTCGACGCCGGGTTCTGGGCGACCCTCTCGGGCGCCGACTCGCTCGAGGCACTCGCGGCGGTCGAGCCGGCGGATCGCGTGGTGCACGCCGACGAGTCGCGGCTCGACATGGTGGCCGAGGGGTTCGCGAAGGTGATCGACGCGAAGAGCCCGTTCACCTCGAGGCATTCGCAGAACGTCGCGTTCCTCGCCTCCCGGACCGCCGCCGAGATGGGACTGCCGCATCGGGAGATCCGCACCCTGCGCCGCGCCGCCCTGCTGCACGACATCGGCAAGCTCGGCGTCAGCAACCGGATCCTCGACAAGCCGAGCGCCCTCGATCCGCTCGAGATGGAGGCGATGCGGCAGCACACCCGGCACACGTTCGACATCCTGCGTCACGTGAGCCGGTTCCGGCAGTTCGCGGCGATGGCGGCCGCCCACCACGAGCGGCTCGACGGCAGCGGCTACCACCTCGGGCTGCGGGGCGACGAACTCGACACCTCGGCCAGGATCCTCGCGGTCGCGGATTGCACCGAGGCGATGTGCGCCGACCGGCCCTATCGCTCGGGGCTCGGCCTTGACGAGGCACTCCGGCGGCTCGACTCGCTGGTGGCCGTCGGGCACCTCTGCCCTGCCGCGACGGAGGCGCTCAAGGGGTGGTTCCGCGGGCTCCCGAAGGCGGCCACGGAGCCGGCGGCATCGGGCGACGGGGCGGTGCGTGCGGCCTGAGGCCGCGATTGCGTCCCCCCGGGCGATCGGCTAGTTTGGCCGGTCCGAAGCGGCACTGCCCCTTGGTGTAACTGGCAACACGCCTGACTCTGGATCAGGAGAGTCCTGGTTCGATCCCAGGAGGGGCAACTCGAGGCACCAGCATCCCCGCCATCCCCCGCAGTCCGGGGCGATCGGCGGGGATGCGTGCGTTGAATACCCAAGTTGTTGTGGAACATGGGGTTGCATTATTGCATGGGAGCCCATATACTTCAGGTGCGCGCCGGACACAGTCGGTCCGGCCCACCACTCCCGGGGCGTGCGCGCCCCGCTCGGCAACCCGAACCGGAGGTTCCATGACCACCACCACCAACACCTCAAGCACCACCCCGACCGGAATTTCCAGCGCCCACGTGGGGCTGTTGAACGACTTGCTGCAGCTGAACCGCGACTCCGCCGAGGGGTTCGCGAAGGCCAAGGAACTGGCGACGTCCCCGAAGCTGAAGACCCTCCTCGATGGCGCCCGCGTCGAGCGCACCTCGGCGGCCCGCGCCCTCGAGCCGCTGGTGCGCGCCGCTGGCGGCGAGCCCGAGAAGGACCTCAGCGTCTCGGGTTCGCTGCACCGGACCTGGATGAAGGTCCGCGAGAAGCTGAGCCCGGATGGCGACAAGGCGCTCATCATGGAGGTCGAGCGCGCGGAGGACGAGATGAAGGAGGCGTACCAGCAGGCGATGCAGCAGTCGCTGCCGTCGGCGATCAAGACGGTGATCGATGTGCAGGCGCGCCAGGTCTTCGCGGTGCACGACGCCTTCAGCGATCTCAAGCATGGGCGCACGTCCCTCTGAGACGCCCGTGGCCGCAGGCAGCCAGGCGGTCCTCACCGCCTGGCGCCGCCTGCTGCAGGTCGTTCGTCGCCGGGAGCGACTGGCCGAGCGCCAGTCCGGCTTGACGGGCGCGCAACTCTCGGCGCTCCGTCACATCGACGCCTTTCCCGGGTCCACGATCGGGCGACTCGCCCAACTGACGACCACCGATGCCAGCTCGGCCTCGGTGGTCGTCGCACGCCTGCTCGCGAAGGGGTGCGTCCGGCGCGCGCGCGATCCCGACGATCACCGCCGGTGGCGGCTCTTCCCCACTGACGAGGGGCGGCGGCGCCTCGACAGCGCGCTCGATGGCGCCGACCGCCACCTCATGGCCGCGATCGACTCCCTGGCGCCCGAGGATCGCGAACGGTTCGCCCTGCAACTCCATCGGCTGGCGACCGCCGTCGAGGCCGGCACCGGCTGAATCCGCGGTTCCGATCCCGGCGTACGGGCCCGGACACCTCATCGCGCCCCGGAGTGTCCCGCCATGCCCCGATTCGCCTCGCGCCTCGCCATGCTCGCCGTGATGGCGCAGGCGCCGTCGCTCGCTGCCCAGCACCTCGTCGTCGTGAACAAGGACGCCAGCACCGTCGGCGTGCACGATCTCTCCGCACCGGAGCATGCGGCCGTCGTCCTCCCCACGGGGAGTGGCCCGCACGAGGTCGCGGCCTCGGGCGACGGACGGTGGGCGGTCGTGACCGACTACGGCCCGCAGGGGCCCGGCGGCACCACGCTGACCGTCGTCGACGTGCCCGCCGCACGGGTCGCGCGGACGATCACGCTGCCGTACGTGCGGCCGCACGGGGCCGTCTTCCAGCCCGATCATCGCACCGTGCTGGTGACTGCGGAGCGTGACGGGAAGGTGCTCGCGGTCGATGTCGTGACCGGCGAGGTGACGGGGGAGTACGCGACCGGCCAGCGCACCAGCCACATGGTGGCGCTGTCGCCCGACGCGGAGACGGCGTTCACCGCCAACATCACCGACGGCACGCTCTCGATCATCCCGTTGGCGGGCGGCGCGCCGACGATCGTCCCGGTCGGGACGATGACGGAGGCGATCGCCGCGGCCCCGGATGGGCGCACCGTCTGGCTCGGCAGCAACAACACCGGCAAGGTGTTCGTCGTCGACGTGGTGCGCCGCACGGTCATCGACTCGGTGCAGACGGCGGGGTTCCCGTATCGGATCGGGTTCACCCCGGACAGTCGGACCGCGATCGTCACCAATCCCGAGGCGGGCGAGGTACGACTGATCGACGTCGCGACCCGGCGGATCACCGCAGTGATCCCGACGGGCGCCGGCACCCAGCCGTTCGGGATCGCCGTCGCCCCCGACGGCGGGACCGCATGGATCACGCTGCGTGGCGTAGGCGAGGTGGCCCAACTCGACCTGCACGCGGCCGCCGTGGTCCGCACCCTCCCCACCGGCGCCGGCACGGGGCCCGACGGGATCGCCTTCATCCCCTGACCCGGGCCGGGGATACCTTTCCCCGCTGGCCTGACGCGGCGGAGGGAGGTGCACGGTGGCAGTGGGAGACGGATTCCGGGACCTGGTGCTCGAGCGCGTGGGCCCGCTGGTGATCGGCCTGCGCCACCGGCCGATGTTCGGCGGGGTGAGTCTCTCGTGCGAGGCGGGGACGTTCGCGCTGATCGACGACGACATCCTCTACCTCAAGGGGGACAAGGCGGTCCGCGGCGAGTTCGAGGCCGCGGGGTGGCCGCCCTTCCGCCCCTTCGGTCCCGAGGGGTCGGCGATGGGGTACTTCGCGGTCCCCGGGGAACTCCTCGACGAGCCCGCGGCGTTACAGCCCTGGGTGAACCGGGCAGTGGCCGCCGCACGACGCAGCGGCTCCGGTTCACGACGACGGTGAAGGGGACCAGCATGCGGCTCGATGGCATCCACCACATCTCGTGCATCACGGGCGATGCACGCGCCAACCTTGATTTCTACACCCGGGTGCTGGGGATGCGCCTCGTGGCCAAGTCGGTCAACCAGGACGACCCGCATGTGTATCACCTCTTCTACGCCGACTACGAGGGGTCGCCCGGCGCGGACCTGACCTTCTTCGAGTATCCCGGTGCGCTTCCCGGGCGCGCCGGCTCCGGGATGGTGCACCGGATCGCCTTCCGCGTCGCCGGCGCGGCGGCGCTGGACTTCTGGGCCGCACGCCTCGCCGCCGAGGGTGTCGCCACGACGCGCCACGAGGGCGAGCTGCACTTCAGTGATCCGGAGGGACTCGCGCTGGCGCTCGTCGCGGACACCACGGATGACGCACCGCTCGCCGGTCGCCACCCCGACATTCCCGCCGAGCACGACCTGCGGGGCTTCGACCATGTCGTGGCGTATGGCCGCGACCTCGAGGGGAGCGGGCGGCTGCTCACGACGGCCCTCGGCGCCCAGGCGCGCGATGCGAACACCTGGGAGTTGCGCGGGCCCAGTCGCGGCGGCTGGATCCGCTTCGAGTCGCCCCCCGCCCAGCCCGGGCGCCCGGGCGGCGGCACCGTGCATCACGTCGCGTGGGCGACCGAGCCTGCCGAGCACGACGCCTGGCTCGACCGGCTGGCCGACCATGGCGTCCGATCCACCCCGGTGATCGATCGACACTACTTCCAGTCGATCTACTTTCGCGAGCCGAGCGGCGTGCTCTACGAACTCGCGACCAAGGGGCCGGGGTTCACGGTCGACGACCCGCTCGAGGAGCTCGGGCGTCGCCTGATCCTGCCGCCGCAGTTCGAGCCGCGCCGCGCCGAGATCGAGCAGCGCCTGACGCCGCTGCCCGACCTCGCGCGCCGCTGATCCGTTCATCTCCACCCCTGGCCGTCTCATGACCCGACCGCTGTCCCTGGTGACCCTCTCCGGCTCGCTGCGCGAGCGTTCGTTCAACTCCGCGCTGTTGCGGGCGTTGCCGGAGTTCTTCCCCGACCACGTCACGCTGACGCGCCTCGAGTGGCGCGGGCTGCCGGTACTCGATGTCGATGACGAGCAGGCGCACGGGCTCCCGGCGCAGGTGCGCGAGCTGCAGCAGCAGATCCGCGCCGCCGATGGCCTGATCATCGCCACGCCCGAGTACAACCACGGCGTCCCCGGCGGGTTGAAGAACGCCCTCGACTGGCTCTCGCGCGGGCCGATGCCGCACGGGTTGTACGGCGTGCCGACCGCGATCCTCGGCGCGTCGAACGGCCCGATCGGGACGTTCCGCGCCCAGGCGATGCTGCGCCAGACCCTCGCCGCGCTGAACGCCCCGACGTTGCCGCAGCCACAGGTGCTCGTCGGCAACGCGCAGGATCGCTTCGATGACTCGCTCACGCTGGTGGACGCCGCCACGCGCAAGTTCATCGCCGGCTGGGCCGAGGCGGTGGTCACCTGGATGGAACGGTTCCGGGCGCCGGCGTGAGCACCACGCCGGCCGAGCCGTTCACGCGCGCCTCGATCTATCTCGGCCCGCTGCTCGAGG
>JACKDA010000037.1 GCA_020633775.1 Gemmatimonadales bacterium
CGCGAGGAGCGCGTCGAGCCGGTGGTAGTTGGCCTCGAGGGCGGCACGGAACTGGGCGAGCCAGGGCTCGATCGCGGCGAGCCCGTCGGGCGAGAGGCGGCACGGGCGGCGGGTCCCGTCGATCCGGCGCACGATCAGCCCGGCCCGCTCGAGGACCCGCAGGTGCTGCGAGACCGCCGGCTGCGAGATGGCGAACGGCTCCGCCAGCTCCATCACCGTCGCCTCGCCCGCGGTGAGGCGCGACAGGATCGCCCGCCGCGTGGGGTCCGAGAGCGCAAAGAAGACGTCGTCCATGACTATCATGCTGATAGCTTATATAAGCTACAGGCGATGCACAACCCCCCGTGTTAACCGCCGCCGTCAGGCGGCGGACGCCGTCAGGCGGCAGGCATGGGGCCAGGCGGGCATGGGGGCTGGCCGCCGTCAGGCGGCCAGCATGGGGGTCGGCAGGCATCGGCGCTGGCCGCCCTCAGGCGACGGCTCGGGGGGTGGATATCTTGGGGAGCCCACCCACGCCCATCGGAGCCTTCTCCCACATGTCCGGTCCCGACCCTGTCGAGGTCACCCAGCTGCTGAGTGCCTGGCGCGATGGCGATCCCGGGGCGCTCGATCGGCTGCTGCCGCTCATCTACGATGAGCTGCACCGGATCGCGAGTCGCCAGCGGCGGGGCGAGCGCGACGACCACACCCTCGACACCACGGCGCTGCTCCACGAGGCCTACCTCCGGCTGGTGGGGAGCGACGTCGACTGGGTCGATCGGACGCACTTCTACGCGGTGGCCGCTCGCACGATGCGACGGGTGCTGGTCGATCATGCCCGGGCGCTCGGTCGGGCGAAGCGCGGCGGCGGGGCGGTCAAGGTGCCGCTGGTCGACGATCAGGTCGCCGAGGCCCAGGGGGCGGACCTGCTCGACCTCGATGAGGCGCTCGAACGGCTCGCCGCGTTCGACGAGCGCAAGGCGCGGGTCATCGAGCTGCACTACTTCGGTGGGCTCAACTACGACGAGACCGCGACGGTGCTCGAGATCTCCGCGGCGACGGTCCATCGCGACCTGCGGATGGCGCGGGCCTGGCTCGCGCGGGAGCTGGGGGCGGAGCCCACCGGCGGAGGGGGATGAGGGGATCCGGGGCGCCTTGGCGCTTCGGGGGGTGAGACCATGCCGGCCGGCCGTGCCCGGCCCCTCACCTTCCCAGAGCCCTGGAGTGCCCGATGCGAACCCGATTCGTCCTGCCAGCCGCCGTGCTGGCGCTTGCCGCCTGCTCGTCCGACCCCACCGGTCCCGGCGGCGGCGGTGGTGGTCCCGAGAGCTGGGACCTCGAGCTCTCGGTCAGCAGCATCATCGTCCGCGAGATGTGCGAGGGGTTCCCGGTCGACATCGACGGCGGCGAGTGGTCGCATCGCCTGACCTCGCGGTTCCCCGGTTCCACCTCGATCACCATGGGCGCGACCAACGGCTACCCGAACGCCAACAGCATCCGCAACGCTGGCCGGGGCGGCTCGCTGGCGCTCTCCTCGACCGACAAGGACGTTCGCCGCACCGTCACCGGCTCGAAGAGTGGCGACGTGGTCACCCTCACCATCCAGGCGACCGAGTGGGACTACGACATCTTCGGCAACAACCCGCGCGCCGATGACCGGATGGACGACGAGTCGGCGACCGCGACGATCCGCTACGCCGATGGCGCCTGGCCGAACATCCCCGATGGCGTGCTGACGGTGCAGAGCGGCAGCTCGTGCCGCGTCGACGTGAACTACTCGTTCGAGGCCGTCAAGAACTGAGCGTCACCCCCGGGCGCTGCGCCTGCAGCGCTCGGAGCAGTACTTCACCTCGTCCCAGACGCGCGCCCACTTCTTCCGCCACGTGAACGGGCGGAGGCAGTGGGCGCAGGTCCGGGTGGGGCGCTCGGAGGGCGGCCGGTGACGGCCACCGGAGGGGGTCATCCCTTCGGGATCCGCTCGACGTTGCGCTCCAGCCAGGTCGAGAAGTCCTGCAGCCCCGGGTGCAGCGCGCGCGAGAAGTCGACGCTGCGGCGCGCCGTGAAGGCGTCGGCGCAGTCGTGGTAGTACTGGAACATGTTGCCGAGGTCGTCGGCGCCGGGGAAGTCGAAGGTCCGATAGACATCCCACGGCGGGCTGACGTGGCGCACCTCCTCGCCGAGCGCCTCGCCCAGCTTCGCCGCCATCTCGGCGCCGGTGAGGTGCTCGCCGGCGATGCCGACCCGCATGCCGCGGTAGCGCTCGCCGGCCGTGATGATCCCGAAGGCGCAGGCGCCGATGTCGCCGGCGGCGATCCCCGGCATCTTCGCCTCACCCATCGGCAGCACGAACTGCAGCACGCCGTCCTCGCCGCGGGTCGGTCCCATCCCGAAGTGGACCAGGTTGTCCCAGTAGAACGAGGTCAGCAGGCAGGTGACCGGCAGGTCGAGGAAGAACGCGTCGGACATCCCCTTCGCGTCGAAGTGCGGGGTGTTGAACTCGCCCTGCAGCACCGGCATCCGCGGGTCGTCGAGCGGGATCTCCTTGCGGGTGTCCTCCAGCGTCGACCAGACGACGTGCGGCACCTTCGCGGCGCGCGCGGCGTCGGCGAGGTTCTTCGCCTGGGTGACCTCCTTCGTCGCCGAGAAGTGCTCCCAGAAGTTGGTGACGCAGAAGGCGGCGTCGGCGCCCTCGAACGCCGCGGTCAGCGACGCGAGGTCGTCGAGGTCGGCCGCGACCACCTCGGCGCCGGCCTCGGCGAGGGCCCGGCCCTTCTCGCCGTCGGGGTTGCGGGTGATGGCCCGAACGGCGTACGCGCCCGAGTCGTCGGCGAGGATCGCCTGGACGAGGCCGCCCCCCTGGGCACCGGTGGCACCGATGACGGCAATGCGCTTCCTGGACGACATGCTGAGCTCCGGCAGAAGGAGTGGTGTGAGCCCCCAGAATACTCGTTCACCGGTGAAGGGAGGAAGGGTCGGCGCGCCGGGGCGGGGCGAGGTATCGTTGGGGGTCGTCTCCCCCGCGCCCCGGAGTCCCCTCCCCGTGGACCCTCGCCCACCTGCCCTGGATGGCCCCACCACCGCGCCGATCCCGTTCCTCGACGGCGCGGCCCTCTCGGCGCTCGGGATCGATGCCGCCGACGCCGTGGCGGCGATCGAGCGGGTGATCCGCCAGCGGGCCGCCGGCGTCGCCCAGAGCGCCGCGAAGGCGGTGATGCTGCCGCCCGATGGGCGCTACCTGATGGCGGCCCTCGCCGCGACCGACGAGCCGCCCCTGCTGGTGACCAAGTCGGTGGTCCTCAACCCGCGGAACCCCGCCCGCGGGTTGCCGCAGGTCGATGGCGTGGTGACCGTCCTTGACGCCGAGCGGGGGACGCCGGTCGCGCTCCTCGATGCGAAGTGGATCACCGCGATCCGGACCGCGGCGCTGAGCCTGACGGCCGCGCGTCACCTCGCCCGCGCCGACAGCGCGGTGATCGCCTTCGCGGGGTGCGGGGTCCAGGCGCGCAGCCATCTCACCGCGTTCGCGGAGGGCTATCCGCTGGCGCAGGTTCGGCTGCTCGGACGCGGACCAGAGAACATCGAGCGCCTCGCGCGCGACGCCGAGGAGCGGGGAATGGAAGCGGTGGTCTGTCACTCGGGCGCGGAGCTGCTGACCGGCGCAGATATCGTGGTGAGCTCGGTGACCTACTCGGCCACCCTCACGCCATTTCTCGATGCAGGTGACCTGGCGCCCGGCGCGTTCGCGGCGGTGACCGATCTCGCGGCGCCGTGGCACCGGGCGAGCTTCGCGGCGCTCGATCGGGTGGTGATCGACGACCTGGCGCAGGAGGCGGCGATGCCCAACAAACTGCTCGCACCGGAGGTGGTCGCGGGCGACCTCTCCGGCCTCGTCCTCGGCGAGCTTCCCGGCCGCGGCGGGGCGGGGGAGCGCACCGCGTTCGTCTTCCGTGGCCATGCGCTCGGCGACCTTGCCCTCGCGGTGCTCGCCTGCGAACGGGCCGGCCTGGTGCGGTCGGGAGCGGGCCATGACTGACTTCGAAGCGATCGAGGTCGTCGGCTGCCATGCCGAGGGTGAGGTCGGCGACGTGATCGTGGCCGGCGTCGCGCCGCCGCCGGGTGCCACGCTCTGGGAGCAGCGCACCTGGTTGGCAGCGGACGAACGGCTGCGGCGGTTCATGCTGCACGAGCCGCGGGGCGGCGTCTTTCGGCACGTGAACCTGCTGGTCCCGCCGGTCGATCCGCGGGCGCAGGTCGGGTTCCTGATCATGGAGCCGGCCGACACGCCGCCGATGTCCGGGTCGAACGCACTCTGCGTCGCGACGGTGGTGCTGGAGACCGGTATCGTGCCGATGACCGAACCGACGACGCGCCTCGTGCTCGAGGCGCCGGGTGGCGTGGTCGAGATCGTCGCGGCGTGTCGCGGCGGCAAGGTCGAGCGGGCGACCCTCACCAATGTTCCCTCGTTCGTCGACCGACTCGGCGTGCCGTTGGAGGTGGCCGAGGTGGGGACGATCACCGTCGACACCGCCTACGGCGGCGATTCGTTCGTGCTGGTCGACGCCGCGTCGGTCGGCGTGGAACTCGTGCCGGAGCAGGCCCGCACCCTCGCGACCCTCGGCGTCCGGATCGCCGATGCCGCGACCGAACAACTCGGGTTCCGGCATCCGGGCAACCCCGACTGGCGACACGTCTCGTTCTGCCAGTTCACCGAGCCGCTCTCCCGCGAGGGGTCGGTGCTCACCGGTCGGAACGCGGTGGCGATCCG
>JACKDA010000038.1 GCA_020633775.1 Gemmatimonadales bacterium
GGCAGCAACTTCGTGCTGTCGCGCAACCTCACCACCCGCAACCCGGTGCGGGTCGATGGTGACACCGCTGGCGCATACATCCTGCCCCAGACGCTGAACAACTCGCGCACCAACGAGATCGGCGCCACCGTCGAGCCGGCGACGCTGGTGCGGCGACTGTTCGGCGATTCGGCGGGGATCACGCGGTTCCTTGCGCGGGTGCAGCCCGTCGACGCCCGCTGGAACCACACCTACACCTCGACCTACGACCTCGCCGCCTTCGACCCGGGGACCGGGTACCAGCTCGGGCTGGGCGGGCTCGACCAGTTCCTGCGCCAGGACGGCACCAGCGCCATCGGCGCGGCGGAGGTGATCTCGCGCCAGGCCGATGCCGCGTTCGACCTGCCGTTCGGCCTCACGGCCACCGGCCGGTACCGGGCGACCGACGCCGACCGCTACCAGCGCGCGGGGACCGGATCCGCCGCCGAGACCGGGTTCCTCGTGACGACGTCGCGTCAGGTCGATTGGCCCGACCTCACCCTGCGCTGGTCGCGCACCAGCATCGGGCCGTTCACGCTGATCATGCTCTCGGGCAACGTCCGCGACCGCGAGATCCGTGCGACCGTCCCCGCGTTCGACCCGGACGCCCCGCCCTCGGTGAACCAGACCCGCAGCCAGTCGTTCCGGCCCGACCTGCAGCTCATCTTCCGCAACGGGGTGCAGCTGAGCGGCGGGTTCGAGGTCTCCGACGGTGACCGGCTCGCGAACGGGCGCCGCACGCTCCGCAACCAGCTCAACTGGAACGCCACCGCCTCGTGGGCGATCCGGCTCCCGGGGGCCGTCTCCGGCCTGCGCCGCCCCCTCACGACGACGCTCTCGGCGACCGGCTTCTCGTCCGACGAGTGCCTGGAGGCCGAGGGCGGCACCGAGTGCACGGTGATCTCCGACATCTCGCGCACCGACTACCGCCTCTCGTTCGGGACCAACGTGGTGGGGAGCGTGCGGGGCGAGCTCTCGGGGGCATACGTCCTCAACGAGATCCGCCACCTCGAGCGCCGCACGTCTACCTTGTCGCTGTCGATGGTGCTCACGATCCCGATCAGTTCCCTTGGGGGTATCTGAGATGCACGCCCGCCCGTTCGGCTCGCTCCTCCTCGTGCTCCTCGCCGCCTGCGGCGACGGCGGCGCCGCCCAGGTCGTCCCCGAGTTCGACGGCGCCCGGGCGATGGCCCGTGCCCGGACCCAGCTCGAGTTCGGCCCCCGCATCCCGGGCACGGCGGGGCACGCCGCGATGGCGGCCTGGCTCGACTCGCTCACCCGGACCGTGGCCGACACGGTGGTGACCCAGCGCTGGCAGCACGTGACCCTGACCGGCGACACGATCCCCCAGGTCAACGTCATCGCCAGGTTCAACCCGGAGGCCACCCGACGGGTGCTCTACCTCGCCCACTGGGACACGCGGCCGATGGCCGACGCCCCGGAATCGGCCGACTCCACCGCACCGGTGGCGGGCGCCAACGATGGGGCGTCGGGGGTGTCGGTCCTGCTCGGCGTGATGGACGCGCTCGCCGCGAATCGGCCGTCGATCGGGGTCGATCTGCTCTTCGTCGACGGCGAGGATTTCGGCAAGTTCGAGGGCGACTACGCCGACGTCCTGATCGGGTCGCGCCACTACGCCGCCAACATGCTCCCGCCCGCGAAGCCGGAGTTCGCGGTGGTCTGGGACATGGTCGGGGCGGCCGAGGCGCAGATGCCGCGGGAGGGGTACGGCACGATCGCGGCACCCGCCGTGGTCGATCGGGTCTGGGCGCTGGCGGGGCGGATGGGGTACGGCCACATCTTCGTCCAGACGAGCGGGACCTCGCTGCTCGACGACCACAAGCCGCTGATCGATGCCGGGATCCGGGCGATCGACGTGATCGGCTGGCCGTACCCGCACTGGCACACCCCCGAGGACACCTTCGACAAGCTGAGCCAGGAGACCCTCGAGGCGGTCGGGAACGTCGCGGTGGCCCTCGTGCGCGAGGTCGACCGGGAGCGCTGAGCCCCCACGGCACGACCAGGCGCCGGCACGCGCTCGCGGGTCCCGTCGTTCGCGGCGGGACCCGTGTCTCTTGCGGGGATGGATCCCCGGGAACGCCGCGCGCTGCTGACCGTCCTCGCCCTCGCCGGGGGCGGGCACCTGGTCCGCGCCGTCCAGGCGTCGCCGGAGCGTGGGGTGCCGGTCGACGTGCTCGACTCGGCCTCGCTGGGTGACCCGGCCGCCCACCTGGCGCGAATCGACTCCCTCGCGCGGCCCCTCGCCCCGGGCGAGCGGATCGATGTCGATCGGGCCACCGCCGAGCAGCTGACCCGCCTGCCGGGGGTCGGGCCGGCGCTGGCGCGGCGGATCGTGGCGGATCGCGAGAGCGCCGGGGTGTTCGGCGGCATCGCCGGGCTGGACCGGGTCCCGGGCATCGGCCCGGCCACCCTCGCCCGGCTGGCGCCGAGGCTCACGTTCAGTGGCCGACCTGCCGAAGCTTCCCCAAGTGCCCATCCCACCGCGATTTCGGTCAACCGGGCGACCCCGGAGGAACTCGACCGGCTCCCGGGGGTCGGGGCGGTGAAGGCGGCAGCGATCGTAGCATTTCGCGATAGCGCGGGGCCATTTCGCCACGTCGAGGACCTGGCCAGGGTGCCGGGGGTGTCCGGAACGCTGGTTGCACGCTGGTCGGGCCTGATCCGGTTGGACTGATCCAGCCGGCGTTTCCGCCGCCTTTGGCCGAAAGGCATCCCCCTTGCACCTCAACACGCCATGACCGTGACCAAGCCCCCCGCGTCCGGGCCCGTGGACCTCTCCGCCGACCGCCTCGGCGACCTGCTGCTCTCCGAGGGGATCGTGACCCCGGCGCAGCTGCAGGCGGCGCTGGCCGAGCAGAAGACCGGGACCCATCGGCTGGGCTACATCCTCGTCAAGCAGGGTGTGGTCGACGAGCTCGAGTTGACCAAGATGCTGGCCCGGCAGTACCGGATGCCGGCGGTCGACCTCTCCCAGTTCGAGGTGGACCCGCGGCTGGTCCCCCTGATTCCGCCCGACCTCGCCGCGAAGCGCATCGTCCTGCCGCTCCGGCGGGAGGGGCGGACCCTGACCGTGGCGGTCGCGGACCCGACCGACCAGGGGCTGCTCGAGGACCTCAAGTTCATCACCCGCTACGACCTCTTCCCGGTCCTCGCGGGGGAGCACACCCTCAAGGCGCTGATCGAGAAGCACTACGAGACCGGCGACGAGCAGCTCCAGACCATCCTGCGCGAGATGGAGGGGATCGGCGAGGACGTCGAGGTCGTCGAGGAGGAGGAGGACGAGTCGATCGCCGCGATGCAGGCCGCGGTCGACGACGCCCCGGTGGTGAAGCTGATCAACGGGGTCCTGACCGACGCCGTGAAGCGCGGCGCCTCCGACATCCACATCGAGCCGTTCGAGCACGAGATCCGGATCCGCTACCGGGTCGATGGCGCGCTGCTCGAGGTGATGAAGCCGCCGATGAAGATGAAGGCGGCCCTCACCAGCCGCATCAAGATCCTGGCGCAGCTCAACATCGCCGAGCGGCGGGTGCCGCAGGACGGCCGCCTCAAGCTGAAGATGGGTTCCCGCGTCATCGACTTCCGCGTCTCGACCGTGCCGGTGCTCTTCGGCGAGAAGATCGTGATGCGGATCCTCGACAAGGGGAACCTGACGCTCGACCTCTCGAAGTTCGGCTTCGAGCCGAAGGCCGAGAAGGACCTGATGCGGAACATCCTGAACCCGTACGGGATGGTGCTGGTCACCGGGCCGACGGGGTCGGGCAAGACCACCACGCTCTACTCGGCGCTCCAGCGGGTCAACACGATCGACACCAACGTGATGACGGCCGAGGACCCGGTCGAGTACAACCTGCCGGGGATCAACCAGGTCCAGGTGCGCAGCGAGATCGGGCTGACCTTCGCCTCGGCGCTGCGGGCCTTCCTGCGGCAGGACCCGAACATCATCATGATCGGCGAGATCCGCGACCTGGAGACCGGCGGCATCGCCATCAAGGCGGCGCTCACCGGCCACCTGGTCCTCTCGACGCTGCACACCAACGACGCCCCCAGCACGATCATCCGCATGATCGACATGGGGATCGAGGCGTTCAACGTCGCCAGCGC
>JACKDA010000039.1 GCA_020633775.1 Gemmatimonadales bacterium
GATCCCGGGGCGGTCGAGACGATCCGCGACCAGTTCGTCGTCTTCCCGAACCTGACCCCGTTCGGCGATCCGCAGCTGGTGGCCGATCCGGCGGTGCGCAACGACTCGCTCTACCAGACGCCCGAGTACCTCCTCTTCACCCAGGGGCCGCCGGCGAAGTTCAACCTGCGGCTCAGCTACGTGGCGACGGGCGGCGGCGATCGCTCGACGCTGCTGCTCAACGCGACCCAGATCCGCGAGGAGACGGAGCAGATCTTCGTGGAGGGACGCCGGCTGGCGCGCGGGATCGACTACTCGGTGAACTACGACCTCGGGCAGGTCACCTTCCTCGATCCCGACGCGCTGTTCGGCAACCGGCCCGCCACGGTGACGGCGCGCTTCGAGCAGCGCGGCTTCTTCGCGATCGCGCCGACCTCGATCTTCGGCCTCACGACCCGCTACCAGCTCGGGGAGTGGGGCGGGATCAACCTCGTCGGGCTCTACCAGCGCGAGGCGACGGCGTTCAACCGCCCGCCCCTCGGCTTCGAGCCGACGGCGTCGCTGATCGGCGGGGTGTCGACCGACCTGCGCTTCGACGTCCCGTCGGTGAGCCGCTTCGTCGACCGCTTCACCAGCGGGCGGATGACGGCCCGGTCCACGCTCGACATCGACGCCGAGGTGGCGTTCTCGCGGCCGGACCCGAACCGGAGCGGGGAGGCATTCCTCGACGAGTTCGAGGACGACCAGGGGATCCCGATCTCGCTGCGCGAGAACGCGTGGAGCTACGGCTCGCGCCCGGCCTCCGCCAACGGGCTCGAGGCGCTGGGCTTCGCCGCCGGCTTCGACTCGACCGACGCGGTGCAGCTCACCTGGCAGAACCTGATCCCCGATGGGCGGGGCGGGGCGCGCGACCTCCGGCCCACCGACATCGACACCAACATCGTCATCCGGGGCGGCAACTCGATCGGCACCGAGACGGTGCTCTACATGACCTTCCACGCCGACACCGCGGGCGGGGTGGTGGCCCGCGACAACAGCGCCGCGTGGAGCCTGCCGCGGCGCGACTTCCGGCCGCGCTGGCGCTCGCTCGTCACGCCGCTCTCCCTCACCGGGCGCGACCTCTCCCGGAACGAGTTCCTGGAGTTCTGGGTGTTCGAGGGTGCCGACCGCCCGGTGACCTCGAATGACATGCGGCTCGTCATCGACCTCGGCACGGTGAGCGAGGACGCCCTTGCGCTGGCCCCGCAGACCTTCACCGTCAGTGGCGGCGACACCACCTTCACGGGACGCGGGTACGCCGGCGTGGGGATGCTCGACACCGAGCGTTCGCCGACGGGGACCTTCAACGCCCTGACCGATGACATCGGGATCCTGGGCGACCGCCCGCTCCTCACCCTCCCCGATGGCGGCGAGCAGTTGGTGCCGCTCTGCCGTCGGTCGCTGTCGAACCTCGTCGAGGTCTTCCCGTGGGGCGACCTCAGCGCGCGCTGCAGCGTCGGCAACGGCGTCCTCGACACCGAGGACCTCGACGGCGACCTGCTGCTCGATGCGCGCGGCCCGACCGAGGACGTCTTCCGCTACGTCGTCGACCTGAACGACCCGAAGTACTTCGTCCGGACGGGGGTCCAGGCGGTCGATCCGACCGACTCGACCCGCGTCGCCGGCTGGCGGTTGTACCGGGTGCCGCTCCGTGACGTCGACCGGACCATCGGCCAGCCCAACATCCGCCTGGTGAAGCATCTCCGCGTCACCCTCGCCACCCCGCCCGACAACGGGCTCCCCGACCCGGTGATCCGCTTCGCGCTCGCCCGGATGCGCCTCGTCGGCGCCCCGTGGATCGCGCGGGCCGATGCCCCGATCGAGGGACTCGACGGCGCGCTCGCCCAGCCCCGCGGCGAGGTGGCGGTCTCGTCGATCTCGACGGAGAACATCGAACTCGGCTACGTCTCGCCGCCGGGCCTCGGCAGCACGCTCAACCAGGTCAACACCGGGGCCACCGGGCTGGGCGTGCAGGTGAACGAGAAGTCGCTGCGCACCGTCGTCCGCGACCTGCGCTTCGGCGAGCGGGCCGAGGCGTACACCCGCTTCTCCAACGGCGCCCAGAACCTGCTGGCCTATCGGGAGCTGCGCGTCTGGATGCGCGGGCGCGGCGATGGCTGGGATGACGGCCGGCTCCGGGCGTTCATCAAGGTCGGGACCGACGACGAGAACTTCTACTACTTCGAGGCCCCGGCCGGCACGATGAGCTGGACGCCGGAACTGGTGGTCGATCTCGAGACCTGGCGTCGCCTGCGGGCCGAGGTCGAGACGCGCTTCCTGCGCGGTGACCCGCCATCGGGGGCGGAGAGCTGCGGCGGCGACCCCGAGGCGTGGGTCGCGTGCGACGGCGGGTATGTCGTGCACGTCCGCAACCCGACGGTGAACCCGCCCAACCTCGCGGCGGTGCAGGAGATCGCCGCCGGCATCCGCTACGCGGTCGACGGGCTGCCGATCGCCGAGACCGAGCTCTGGACCGACGACGTCCGGCTCGCCCAGCCGATCACCGACGTCGGGGTCGCCACCGCCTTCTCCGCCCGCCTGGTCGCCGGCGACGTCGGCACGATGTCCCTGCAGTATGTCTCGCAGGACGGCAACTTCCGGCAGATCGGACAGGCGCCGTCGTATCGCACCACCCGCGCCCTCAGTGGCCTCACCACCGTGCAGCTCGACCGGTTCCTGCCGGCGGAGCTGGGCCTGGTGATGCCGATGACGGTCAACTTCAACCGCCAGAGCGTCGCGCCGGAGCTGATCACCGGTTCGGACGTCCGCGGCTCCGACCTCGACGGCCTGCGCCGCCCGCGGAACGGACTCACCACCGTCACGCTCAGCGCCCGCCGCGTCCGCACCACGGGGCCGCTGCTCGTCCGGGCGCTCGTGAACCCGGTGTCGCTGAGCGCCAACCTCTCCTCGCGCAGCGCCGCCACCGAGTACAGCGAGTCCGACGGCAACAGCTGGGGGGTCTCGCTCACCTGGGACCGCCAGTTCACGCGGCGCGGGATCCCGCTCGGGCTGGGCGGGACGGTCGGACGGCTGCCCGGCTGGTTCGCCAGCTCGGCCGCGGGGCGCGGGATCGCGAATGCGCAGTTCAACCCGGTGCCGACCACGCTGCGATTCACCAGCAACCTGAGCCGCACGACCGGCAACGTCACCGCCTTCCTCGTCCCGATCGAGCGGATCGAGGACACCCTGCTCATTCCCCAGCGCAGCATCCAGCACCTCTGGACCAACAGTGCGGTCACGAGCTGGCAGCCCCTGGGGATGCTGACGGTGGGCGGGACCTGGAGCAGCACCCGCGACCTGCGCGAGTACGACGACTCGACCACCCTCGGCCGCCTCACCGGGCAGTCGCGGCGGACCTTCGCCGGGATCGACGTCGGCGTCGAGCGCGACCGCCAGGTGGGGACCTCGTTCGCGCTCACCCCGACCCTGTCGAGCTGGCTGCGGCCGCGGTTCAC